>NZ_CP103950.1:0-681571 GCF_030517065.1 Riemerella columbina | reverse complement strand
TTAAGGCGGAAGAGGTCTTGCACTTGCTCCCAATCGTTATACCGCGCCAATAGGGTATCTTGCGCCGTGCCCTGCGTAACGCCTGGCGAATTAGGGTTGCCAAAAGTCGCCGCACCACTGCCCGCTTTAATCAAAAACGAATCCGAATGCCCATGGTAACAGCCTTCAAACTTGATGATTTTATCTCGTCCTGTATAGCCTCGTGCCAAGCGGATAGCACTCATACAAGCCTCAGTTCCTGAAGAAACCATTCTAATTTGGTCGATATTCGGGACATTTTCGGTGATGAATTTTGCAATTTCGGTTTCCAATTCGGTAGGGGTACCAAAGGAAAAACCTTTGTCGGCTTGCTTTTTTACTTCCTCCAACACCACAGGATGCGTGTGCCCCAAAATGGCTGGCCCCCACGAGTTGATGTAGTCAATATAAGTTCTGTCATCTGCATCGGTAAGGTAGGCGCCTTGGGCAGATTTCATAAAAATAGGCGTGCCACCCACCGATTTAAACGCGCGCACAGGGGAATTAACGCCCCCTGGAATGTATTGTTTGGCTTCTTGGAACAAAGCGCTACTTCTTTGGTATAGCATAATTTTTTGTTTTAAAAAATGTGAAAATCCTCAGCGAAAATAGATGCCACCGTCAGGATTTTCTATTTTGATGAAATTAGTTTCTCGGTTTTTTAGATTGCAGATAAATCACTTGCCCTTGCTGTGGCTCTTCGCCGACTTCCATTCTGTTTTTGCGGTATAACTTATTCAGTTTGATGCCAAATTTTTGAGCAATAAGATGCATGGTATCGCCTGCCGCAGCTCTATAAGTCGCTACATTTCCTGATGAATTTTTGGATTCTAAAAATAGAATATCATTGGTTTTTAGTCGGTTATTGGTGAGTTCATTCCACTTGGTCAGGCGTCCTTCTCTCACATCAAACTTTTTAGCGATGTACGCCAAATCGGTATCTGTAGGGATGATGATGTATTTAAGTCCGCCGTTAGGATGCCTTTTCACCGTAATGTTATTGAGCAATGCCAATTTCTCTTTCCGTAATTGTTCCGCTGTTTTTTGTTGCTCTGCGTAGGAGGTTTGCTTGTACGGCACAATAACCGTTACAGGATCTTTTGGAGTTTTGGTAGAAGTTGGGTTGGTGCGGTTGCCTGATAATTTCGCCATAAACTCAGTATCGTTATTGAGTTCTGGATAGAGTTTCAGCACGGTATACAGCACCTCGTTAGAGTTGGTATTATCAAACTCGTAGAGTCTATATTTTTCTATCCTATCGATTAAAATATAAGCATAGCGAGGGTTGGTGGCATAGCCTGCTTTCTTCAAACCATGTGCCCAAGCGCGATAATCTTTGGGGTTGAGTTTAAATAAATTGACATAATACTTTCTGAAAGCCAAAAATTTAGAGTGGTCTTCATACGATTGTTTAGGGTCATCATACACACGGAAACACTCGTTGGGCGCATCATCTGTGTGGCGCATAGTTCTGCCTGTCCAGTCTTCTTTACATTTAATCCCAAAATGGTTGTTGCCCTCTTGTGCCAAGCGCGATTGTCCGCCACCCGTTTCTAAAAGTCCTTGTGCCAAAGTGATGCTCGCAGGGATTTTATATTTCTCCATCTCCTCCACGGCATAAGCGGCAAAACGCTGGATGTATTGGTCATCTGTAGCCCAAGTTTGAGCTGGTATTTTTGAAAGTGCTACAAGGGCACACGCTACCAAAAATTTCTTCATAATAATGATTTAATAAAGTTCTACGGTGTAGATTTTTACCTTATAATTGAATATTGATTAAGTTTCTATTTTGTTTCTTCAGCATCTTATTGGCACCGATAATCCCTTGCAAGCCACCAGTATGAAACGCCAAAATACGGCTCCCTTCTGGAAATTTATTTTGCGCAATCATCTGGAGTAGCTGCATCATCATTTTTCCTGTGTATATCGGATCCAAAGGCTGTTGATAGTCTTGATAAAATCCATTGATAAAATCCACCAACGCCACCGATATTTTCCCATAGCCAGCGCCAAAAGCATCAATGAGCGTGGTGTTCTCTCGCCCACTCCAAGTTTTCACTTGCGCCTCTAAAGAGGTATCATTAACCACCTTAAACCCCAAAACTTGCTGATGCGGTGCTGCATATTTTGACAAGCCTGCCACCGTGCCGCCCGTGCCTACCGCTGTGCAAAGATAATCAAAAGTTTTGGTTTCTTCATTGAGCATATGCTGAATGCCCTGCACTCCCAACGCATTAGAGCCTCCTTCGGGGATGATGAGCGCTTCGGGGAAGTCTTTTTTTAGGAGCTCTGTATAAGCCGCCTTATCTCGGTAGGTGGTTCTACTCACGCATTGGAAGCGCATACCATCTGCATACGCCTTAGCTAATGTGGGGTTATCCTGCCACTGGGTTGCCCATTCCTCGCCTCTAATAATACCAATAGTCGGAATCTTGAGCAAGCGCCCGAGCGCCGCCGTAGCCGCAATATGGTTAGAAAAAGCCCCACCAAAAGTGATGAGCAAAGGATGCTTAGGCTTTTGGTGAAGATAATAATGGATATTATGCCACAATTTCCAAAATTTGTTCCCTGAAATTTCTGGATGCACCCTATCTTCCCGTTTAATATAAAGCGCCACCGATGAATGTTCTAATGGGATAGAAATGAGAGGTCGGTCGGGTAAATTTGCAAGGTTTAATAGTTCCAAAACGCCCAAAATTTTCTTTGTTTAAGGTAATTCATTCGGTGTTCATTGGCGTAGGCTTCACGCTCAAAACGGATATTCCTATAAGCTTTATACGGATTTTTATACCTGAACCACAGCACATAAAACTCCACCACATACCATAAATAAAAGAACACAATGCCCAATTCTAACTGCTGCCTCAGGTGGATTTTCTCATGGTTGATGAGCACTTTATTCCCTCTATCCGCAGTATTTCTCAAAAAAATAAAGGGGAATAGTGTAATTCCGTTAATTTTTGTATTTTTAAGCCAACTTTGGCATACTATGATCATCTCTCGTCTAATGTTTTGACAAAGATAAAAATTTAACTTATACCAATGAAAGACATCAAAGAAAATGAAGATTTTTATTATAACGAACAGGGCTATAAGGTGTTTACGGAAAAGTTCCACCTGAAGCGTGGCTACTGTTGCAAAAACGGCTGCAAACACTGTCCCTACGGCTATGATAAAAAGACAGACACTTTTAAAACAAAACCCTTAAAATAAAAAATTATGAAAAAATTATTGTTTTTAGCTTTGGCTGCCAGCACGCTGAGCATCAGTTCTTGTAGCTCTTTTAATGTCAAAACTGACTATTCCGAAACGGCAGCTTTTGCGCAGTATAAAACTTATGCTCTTCGCACCGATGATTTAAAACTCAACGATTTAGACAAAGACCGCGTAACGAGTGAAATCTCAAAACAGCTTTCTCAGAAAGGGTTGAGCGTTAGTACCTCGCCAGATTTAATTATCAACCTTAAAGCTTCTCATAAAAAAATAGAAGATGTGAACAGCACCAATCCTTATGGCGTTTGGGGTTGGGGCTCACCGTGGGGCTGGGGCGTAGGTGTCCAGCGGACTTGGGTTTCTAACTATAATGTGGGCGGGCTGACCATTGATTTTATTGATGCTAAAACGCAAAAATTGGTTTGGCAAGGCATCGGCAGTGGCATCCAAGTGGATAACCCTAAATCTAAGCAAAAGCAAATCCCTCAACTTATTTCGGAAATATTGAGCCATTATCCGCCTCAAAAATAATCCAAAACAATGAAGCTAAGACCACTACTGAACGGTGGTCTTTTTTATGCTCTCAACTTAAAAACTAAGCACCGACCAAGTATAAAGCACCTGAAAAATAAAGAAAACTATCGCGATCAAAGTTTCCTTCCAAGGGCTGATGGTAAGGCTTTCGTGGAGAATATGAAGGTAGGCTTTGAGGTGTTTGAAAAAAACAATGAGGGAAATAAAACCGACGATAAACACACAAATACCCAATGCAATTTGCTGATTTTCATTTCCTGTAACACTTTGAGTTGCCTTTAAAAGGTCTGTAATATCCACAGAACCACCGATAAACATCATCGAAATAATCAAAAGGAAAAATGGCGTCACCGAATAAATAGAGGCATAGATGAAAGAAAATAACAGCTTTTTATACGCCATTGTGTTCACTTACTATTTTAACATCTTGTTTACCAACAAACTAAATACCACAGAAGTGAAATTATTGAGCAAGAAAATAACGAGAATTTTCTCCGTAATCGTCAGCTGGCTGAGTTTCCCAAAGATGCCTTGATTTTTGTTTAAATCCATTAAAATAAACGATACAAACACCGATGTATAAACGGAAAGCTTGATGGGCGACAGGTAATGCGTAAACTGTTCGTCTTCCTCTTTGTCCATTTCTTGATGTGTGTAGTCATAACAGAATGAGGATTTTGTGAAAATTTTATAAATCGTTATCGGGATTAAAATTACATCGATAATAATGCGAATGCATAACTTTTCAAAACTGTCTACTATTTTTTCTAACATCGTTATTTTCTTTTTACAACGACAAAGATAACCTCTTTTTGGTAATTTTTTGTTTTCCTATGAAAAAATACAAAAAACAGCCGCCCCAGTTTCCTGAGGCGGCCATTCAATTATAATGAAAGCAAAATTATTTTACTTCTTCAAAATCGGCGTCTTGTACATCATCTGCATCGTTAGCGTTGCCTGCTCCTGCGTTGCCACCCATATCAGCAGCTCCTTGAGCATCAGCTTGAGCTTTGTACATCTCTTCAGACGCTGCCATCCATGCAGCATCTAAGGCTTCAGATTTGGTTTTTATAGCTTCCATATCTTTGGCTTCAAATGCGGTTTTAAGCTCTGCCACTGCAGTTTCAATCGCTGATTTTTTATCGGCAGAAATTTTATCTCCAAATTCTTTCAATTGCTTTTCAGTTTGGAAGATTTGTCCATCTGCTTTGTTGATTAAATCGGCTTCTTCTTTTCTCTTAGCATCTGCTGCAGAGTTTTCCTGTGCTTCTTTCTTCATTCTTTCAATCTCCTCATCAGAAAGTCCTGAAGAAGCTTGGATTTTGATGGATTGTTCCTTACCTGTTCCTTTATCTTTTGCAGATACGCTGAGGATTCCGTTGGCATCAATATCAAAGGTTACTTCAATCTGAGGCACACCTCTTGGCGCTGGTGGAATGTCGGTAAGTTCAAATCTACCAATCTCTTTGTTATCGTTAAACATTGGTCTCTCCCCTTGTCCTACGCGGATACTTACGGCAGGTTGGTTGTCTGCTGCGGTAGAGAAAACTTCGGATTTTTTAGTTGGAATGGTGGTATTGGCCTCAATCAATTTGGTGAATACGCTACCCATTGTTTCAATACCTAATGATAATGGCGTAACATCAAGAAGCAATACATCTTTTACATCTCCTGTTAATACCCCACCTTGGATGGCAGCACCTATAGCCACTACCTCATCTGGGTTAACACCTTTAGAAGGTTTTTTGCCGAAGAATTTTTCTACTTCTTCTTGGATGATTGGAATTCTGGTAGAACCACCTACTAAAATCACCTCATCAATATCCGAAGTGGATAATCCTGCATCTTGGAGGGCTTTTTTACAAGGCTCCATCGAACGCTTCACTAAGTCGGCAGAGAGTTGTTCAAATTTAGCTCTAGTTAATGTTTTCACTAAGTGCTTAGGTCCAGAAGCTGTAGCCGTGATGTATGGCAAGTTGATTTCTGTCTGTGCCGAAGATGATAATTCTATTTTGGCTTTTTCTGCGGCTTCTTTTAATCTTTGTAATGCGATAGGATCGGCTTTTAAGTCTACCCCTTCTTCGTTTTTAAATTCAGAAGCCAACCAATCGATGATCACATCATCAAAATCATCACCCCCTAAGTGGGTATCTCCGTTGGTTGATAATACTTCAAATACGCCATCTCCTAACTCTAAGATTGAGATGTCAAAAGTACCACCACCTAAGTCATAAACTGCAATTTTTTGGTCTTTGTGAGATTTATCTAAACCGTAAGCCAAAGCTGCAGCGGTAGGCTCATTGATGATTCTTTCCACTTTAAGACCTGCAATCTCTCCAGCATCTTTGGTGGCTTGTCTTTGTTCATCGTTAAAGTAAGCTGGCACGGTAATTACCGCTCTTGTTACTTCTTGCCCGAGGTAATCTTCTGCTGTTTTCTTCATTTTTTGAAGAATCATTGCGGAGATTTCTTGCGGGGTATATTCTCTATCGTTAATTTTTACCTTTACAGAATCGTTAGGTCCTTCTACCACTTGATAAGGCACTCTGGCTACCTCGGCAGCGTCGTTTTTAAAGTGAGTTCCTATAAATCTTTTGATAGAATATACTGTATTTTTAGGGTTGGTAACCGCTTGTCTTTTCGCAGGGTCACCTACTTTTCTTTCACCATCTTCTGTAAATGCTACGATAGATGGCGTTGTTCTTTTACCTTCTGCGTTAGGGATTACTACAGGGTCTTTCCCTTCCATCACAGCCACACAAGAGTTGGTGGTTCCAAGGTCTATTCCAATAATTTTACTCATATCTGTTATAATTTATTTTTATTTGTTAATATTATTTTTAATGTTTTACGCTTGCAAATTCACCAAGAATATGCCACATTTATTTTTATGCCAAAATGTCAGTTTCTTTTTTTTCAGAACGAAAAAAAGCGCCACATCTCAGATGCCGCGCCTTCGGTTTATAATTTAATTCATCATATATTGGTCTCTACTTTTTCTTCAAAGATAAGATGTATTCCACCATTTTCTTTGCGTTCTCTTTGCTCAATCCAGCGTGTGGACTCATTGGCACCTCGCCCCAGTTGCCTTGTCCACCATTGATGATTTTGTCTGCCAACATATCCACATCTGCCTCAGTGTATTTATTGGCAACCTCTTCATAAGACGGTCCCACAAGTTTCGTGTCTGTCTTATGGCAACCCAAACAGTCGGCGCCTTCTATCAGTTTAAGTCCCTCATCTTTACCACTTGCCGCCTCATCATTCTGAGCGGTGGCTTTGGGCTCTTCTAACATCACATTGGTTTCTGCCTCTTGTGCAGGTTCTCCTTTTTTCTCGGAACAAGCGATTAGGCTCAACCCTAAACAGCTTGCAAGCATTATTTTTTTCATCTTAAATTTTATTTATTTTTCGTGATAGCAAAGTTCGGAAAAACATTCTATACCGTTTATGATTGCAGTCATAAACCTTTGGGTTTCTATCTTTCTAATTTTGTATCAAAATAAAATTGAACAAAAATGAAACACTTAAAATTATTCGCAATTTTTGCTTTCACAGCAATGATGATCTCTTGCGGTGGTGATAAAAAAACAGAAGACACCACTTCTTCTGAAACCACAACAGAAGCCACCGAGAGCACTGAAAATACCGCCACTACAGATGGCGCCTACGACCCTAAAAGAGGTTTAGGAAAATATGACGCCTCTAATGTAGATGTTAGTACTTTTAACGCTAATATGGCAGCTGAGGGCAAAAGCATCTCTGATGTTAAATGCGCCTCTTGCCACAAAACCACTACCGAAAAGTTAGTAGGACCAGGCTGGAAAGGCGTTACTGAAAGACATACACCGTATTGGATTATGAACTTCATCACCAATCCAGATCCGATGATTGACCAAGATCCAGAGGTACAAAAACAATTGGAAATCTGTTTGGTAAGAATGCCAAACCAAGGCTTAGATGAGAAAGAAGCCCGCAGCATTTTGGAGTATATGAGAGAAATTGATGGTGTTAAATAATATATCCTGAAAAATTTTATGTCTTATGAAAAATATATATAAACATTTAGGTGTGGCTGTTTTAGCCTCTTCCTTAGCGCTTACAGGCTGTAAGCCAAAAGGAACCGAAAGCGCCGTAAGTGGCGATGCTGCCGAGAAAGTCTATGTGGCTCCCGGTAAGTATGACGAGTTTTATAACTTCGTGAGTGGTGGTTTTAACGGACAAATGGGCGTTTATGGCTTGCCTTCTGGAAGATTGCTCAAAGTTGTTCCTATTTTCTCCCAAAATCCAGAAAATGGTTATGGCTACAGCGAGGAAACCAAGCCAATGCTCCAAACTTCGCACGGTTTTATCCCTTGGGATGACCAGCACCACTTAGAACTCTCCCAAACCAAAGGCGAGGTAGATGGCAGATGGATTTTTGCTAACGCCAACAACACGCCGCGTGTGGCAAGAATAGACTTAAAAACCTTCCGCACGGTAGAAATTTTGGAACTTCCGAACTCTGCGGGTAACCACTCATCACCATTTATTACAGAAAATACAGAGTATGTGGTAGCGGGAACGCGTTTTGCGGTGCCAACGGATGATGCTAATGGCGATGTGCCAATCAACTCTTTCAAACAAAACTTTAAAGGCGTGATTTCCTTCATTGGGGTTAATCCTGAATCTGGAGATATGGACCTTTCATTCCAAATAGAAGCGCCAGGGGTTAACTTTGACTTATCCCACGCTGGAAAAGGAAAATCACACGGCTGGTTCTTCTTCTCTTGCTATAACTCTGAGCAAGCCAACACTTTATTAGAAGTAAACGCCTCTCAGAATGATAAAGACTTCATTATGGCAGTCAATTGGAAAAAAGCCGAGGAGTACCTAAAAGCGGGCAAAGGTAGAAAAGTGAAAACACAGTTTGCACACAATAAATTCAATGAATCTACACAAACTGCCACTTCTACTATGGAGCAAGAGGTAACCGTACTTTCTGCCAAAGAATTGAAGGACCTTTGCTATATGATCCCTTGCCCGAAATCTCCACACGGTTGTGATGTAGACCCAACGGGAGAATACATCATCGGTTCTGGAAAATTGGCAGCACTCATCCCAGTGTTTAGCTTTGATAAAATCCAAAAAGCCATTGCCAATAAAGATTTCTCTGGCGAGTATGATGGCGTGCCTGTTATTAAATATGAATCTGCACTACACGGCGAAGTTCAGAAACCAGGTTTAGGTCCATTACACACCGAGTTTGATGGTAAAGGTAATGCTTACACCTCTATGTTCGTGTCTTCCGAAGTGGTAAAATGGAACATCAAAGAGTGTAAAGTTTTAGACAGACAGCCTACTTTCTACTCTGTAGGACACTTGATGATCCCTGGCGGGGACACTGCAAAACCTTATGGCAAATACTTAGTGGCTTATAACAAAATTACTAAGGATAGATATTTACCAACAGGTCCAGAGCTCACCCAATCAGCGCAGCTCTATGACATCAGCGGTGATAAGATGAAGTTACTTTTAGACTTCCCAACCTTTGGAGAGCCGCACTACGCACAGGCAGCACCAGGAGAATTGATTAGCAAAAATCAGTTGAAATTCTACAACATTGCTGACAATAAAAACCCTTACGCTACCAAAGGCGAGGCTGAAAGTAAAGTGGTGAGAGAAGGCAACAAAGTTCATGTTTATGCGACTTCTATCCGTTCTCACTTTGCACCAGATAATATTGAAGGTATCCGCGTAGGTGATGAAGTTTACTTCCACATTACCAACTTAGAACAAGACTGGGATGTGCCACACGGTTTCGCTATCAAAGGGGCTGAAAATGCCGAGCTATTGATTATGCCAGGTGAAACCTGCACGCTCAAATGGGTGCCTAAAAAAGCTGGAATGTATCCAATGTACTGCACCGACTTCTGTTCTGCACTACACCAAGAGATGCAAGGCTATGTGCGAGTATCCCCTGCGGGTAGCAACACGCCGCTCATCTACAGCTTAAACAACAAAAATGACAATGCAACTGGCCCTGTAAAAACAGGAAGTTCTAACTAATCCATCAAAAAGGGCAGTTTAACCACTGCCCTTTATAAATTTAAGTCGCTTATGAAACCTATTGTTCTAAAACCTATAAGCCGAGTTCTCCTCGCGGTGTGCGGTGTAGCGCTCCTCGCTTCTATCTTTGTACCAATTTGGGCTATTTACTTAGAAGCACCACAGTACCCAGAAGGGCTGTCTATGTTCCTGCACGCCAATAAAATCACGGGAGATGTAGACATCATCAATGGGCTTAACCACTACATCGGGATGCGGAAAATCCATCAAGATGATTTCTGGGAGTTTAAAATTATGCCTTATGCCTTAGGCTTCTTTAGCCTCCTTTGCTTTATTGCCGCTTTTGTTAATAAAAAAAGCCTACTGACCCTCACTTGCATTTTATTTCTTATTTTTGGGGTCGCTTTTATGGTTGATTTTTGGCTTTGGGAGTATGATTATGGGCATAATTTAGACCCTAATGCTGCCATTGTAGTTCCAGGAATGGCGTACCAACCTCCTTTATTTGGCTTTAAACAATTGCTTAATTTTGGAGCTTATTCTTACCCTGACCTTGGCGGTTGGATGATGATTGCTGCGGCAGGCATTTTAATGCTCCTAACCATTTACGAATGGCGAAGAAAATAAAAAACACAATAAATTTTTAAAATCTTATCAAAAATGAAACGACACACAATCCTATCCATAGCCTCTCTATTCGCTTTAAGTTTAACCGCTTGCACCCAAGAAGGTCCACAGCCTATCCAATTTGGAAAAGATGATTGCGACCACTGTAAAATGACGATTACAGAAGACAGCTTCGCTACGGAATTGGTAACAGACAAAGGGCGCGTTTATAAATTTGACGATTTAAGTTGTATGGAGGCTTATGAGAAAGAGCACCCTGAACACGCCGAGAAAGCCCACCTCTATGTTTCTGACTTTTTAGATAAAAAACTGATTCCGCTGGAAACGGCAACGCTCATCTCTGGTGGCGAGATTAAAAGCCCAATGAATGGGAACACTGCCGCTTTCTCAGACTCTCAAAAAGCCGAAGAATACGCCCAAAAACTTAATGCTCAACTTCTCCCTTAATCTTGCCACGCCCCTATGAAATATTTGCTCGTTTGGTGTTTGCTCTGCGTTACTTTTTTTGATGCCAAAATTCGGCGTGTAGGTGCTGGCGAGGCTTATACCAGCATCAAGGAAGCCATTGCCCAAGCCCATAGTGGAGATACCATTTGGGTGACCCAAGGGGTTTATAAAGAGGGCAACATCAGCATTGATAAACCCTTAACGCTCATCGGCGAAAACCGCCCTATATTAGATGGCGAAATGAAGTACGAAATTCTATCTTTTAGAGCCAATCGGATTCATTTAAAAGGGTTTAAAATCATCAATTCTGGAGAAGACGAGGTAGAAAACATCGGTGCGATTAGGCTCTACGATAGCCATTATTCCAGCATTGTAGATAATATTTTTGAGAACAATTATTTCGGTATCTACATCCAGCGCGGCTACCGTTGCCTTATCCAGCACAACCGCTTTACCTCTACCCGAGCTACCTCCCAAGAACGCAGCGGCGATGGCATCCACGCGTGGGTAAGCGCTGAGCTTTGGATTAAAGACAACTATGTCTCTGGCTACAAAGATGGCATTTATTTAGAAAAAGTCATCAATTCTTACATTTATCATAATGTATCTTACAAAAATCTACGCTACGGACTGCATTTTATGTTCTCTGATAACAATGTGTATGTTCGCAATGTATTTCGCAATAATAACGCAGGCGTGGCGGTCATGTACAGCAAAAATGTGGGAATGGCGTACAACCTCTTCAGCGATAATTGGGGCGATGCCGCCTATGGGCTCCTCCTCAAAGATATTTCGTTCAGTAAAATCAAACACAACACTTTCCGAAGCAATACCACCGCTGTGCTGATGGATGGCGCCACCAAAATAGACCTTCAAAATAATGCATTTGAAAACAATGGTTGGGGCTTAAAAATTAATGCCAACTGTATGGAAAACAGGATTTTTACCAATAATTTCATCAACAACACCTTTGATGTTGGCACCAATGGCACGATGGTGATGAACACCTTTAAACACAACTATTGGGACAAATATGAGGGTTATGATTTGGACAAAAACCGCATTGGCGATGTGCCTTATCATCCGCTCAGTTGGTATGCGGTACTAACGGAAAAAAATCCATCGGTGATGTTGCTCTATCGTACTTTTTTCGTGGAGCTTCTCAACAAAATTGAAAAATTCATCCCCAGCTTAACGCCAGAAAACTTCGTTGATGAAGCGCCAATGATGCGAAAAAATACCCTAAAAATGAAAAACAGCGCTTAAAAGTGTAATTTTATAATGTTCTATGATTCATATTCAAAATTTAACCAAAAAGTTTCATCGTTTTACTGCCTTAAAGGACATCAACCTTGATTTTAAAAAGGGAGAATCCATAGCGCTCATCGGTCCTAATGGTTGTGGCAAAACCACGCTCATCAAGTCTATTCTGGGGCTTAATGTGGTGGAGCAAGGCAGCATCTCCGTTAATGGAAAAAGCGTGATGGAGGACTATCACTACCGTGAGCAAATTGGGTATATGCCTCAGATTGGGCGCTATCCTGAAAATATGAGCATTGGGCAGACCATACAAATGATCCAGTCTATACGGAATGTGCCCAAAGCGCAACTGGATACCGAACTGATGGATGCCTATGAGCTAGAACAACTTTTTGACAAGAAAATGAGCACGCTCTCTGGCGGTACCACACAAAAAGTGAGCGCCGTGCTGGCGTTTATGTTCAACCCCAATATTGTGATTTTAGATGAACCTACGGCAGGCTTAGACCCTCTGGCGGCAGAAATTCTGAAACAAAAAATCATCAAAGAAAAAAATAACGGGAAGTTGATCATCATTACCTCGCACCTCCTCAGTGAGTTAGAGGACATCATTACCCAAATTGTATTTATGAATGAAGGGCAAGTGATGGTGCACCAGTCCGTGGAACAACTGAAAGTAGAAACTGGGCAAGCCACCATCTCCGAAGCTATTACCACCATCTTAAAAAAAATGAAGTATGCATAAAACCGCGAAATTCATCGTCTTAGATATTCTAAAAAACAAAGTGATCATCGCCTATGCTTTGGTCTTATTTTTAATCTCTTGGGTGGTCCTCGGTTTAGAGACTAACCCTTCCAAAGCGACACTGAGCCTACTCAATGTGATGCTCTTGGTGGTGCCTTTGGTCAGTTTAATGTTTTCCACCATTTATGTTTATAACAGTAGCCAGTTTATAGAACTGCTCCTCAGCCAGCCTGTGCCAAGGAGTAGAATTTGGATTGGAATTTTTGTGGGGCTTTCTTCTGCCCTTGTTATGGCGTTTCTGATCGGTTGTGCGTTGCCTATTTTCCTGTATGCCTCGCTGAGTACAGGTTTATCTTTGGTGCTTAGTGGCTGTTTTCTTTCGGTGATTTTCACTTCATTAGCGATGTTGGCTGCTATTTCCACCAAAGATCGAGCGAAAGGTGTAGGACTCGCTATTTTCTTATGGCTATTCTTTGGCCTCCTTTATGATGGCTTTTTATTGGTCTTGATGTTCCAATTTGCCGACTACCCTATTGAAGGCATTATGGCGACCTTGGCAGCCCTGAACCCCATAGGGTTATCTCGCATTTTTGTGTTATTGCAATTAGATGTTTCGGCTATGCTGGGCTACACGGGTGCCATTTTCAAACAAATCTTTGGTAGCGGCGGTGGAATGGGCATTTCTTTACTTATTTTGAGCCTGTGGGCATTGGCACCATTTTTATACAGCCTCATTCAGTTCAACAAGAAAAATTTATAGCCTTACATTCTATTCACCACGCCGATACCTAATAGAGACAAGCCTTTTTTAATGGTTTTTCCCGTGAGCGCCGATAATTGCAAACGGAATTGTTTCAGTGCCTGATCCTCTTGAATGAGAATAGGATTATTCTGATAGAAGGCATTGTAGGCTTTCACCAAATCATAAATGTAATTGGCTAAATGGGCAGGGCTAAGGGCTTCTGCTGCTTTCGTAATTACGGGTTTAAAGTTCGCCAATTGCAGCACGAGCTCTTTCTCAAAGGCGTTCATTTCCACTGTGTTGGCAATTTCCTGTGGTTGGAAGTTGGCTTTCTCCAACAGCGATTGTATTCTGGCGTAGGTGTATTGGATGAAAGGTCCTGTATTGCCATTAAAATCAATGCTTTCGGCTGGATTGAAGAGCATTTTTTTCTTAGGATCTACTTTTAGCATAAAGTATTTTAAGGCGCCTAAGCCTACCGTTTCATAAGATTGCTCTTTTTCCTCCTCGCTTAGAGATTCCATTTTGCCTAATTCTTGGGCTTTCTCTTTGGCTGTGAGGTACATTTCCTGCATTAAATCATCGGCATCTACCACGGTGCCTTCACGAGATTTCATTTTGCCGTGCGGCAACTCCACCATTCCATAAGAGAGGTGGTACAAATGCTCTGCCCACGGATAGCCTAATTTTTTCAAAATTTTGAATAAAACTTGAAAGTGGTAATCTTGCTCATTGCCCACGGTATAAATGAGTTGCTGAATATCATTATTTTTAAAGCGCTCCACGGCGGTGCCCAAATCTTGGGTCATATAAACCGAAGTGCCATCTGCACGGAGCAAAAGCTTTTGGTCTAAGCCTTCCTCGGTGAGGTCGCACCACACAGAACCGTCTTCTTTTTTGTAAAATACGCCCTTGTCCAGCCCTTCTTGGATGACATCTTTACCCAAAATATAGGTGTTGCTCTCGTACTGGATTTGGTCAAAATCTACGCCCAATCTGCGGTAAGTTTCGCCGAAACCAGCATAAACCCATTGGTTCATCATCTGCCAAAGCGCTCTTACATCGGCATTCTCTTGCTCCCAGTCTAAAAGCATTTTCTGCGCTTCCACAAAAATAGGCGCTTGCTTTTTGGCTTCTTCTTCAGAAAGTCCGCTGTCTGTGAGTGTTTTGATTTCTTTTTTATACTCTTGATCGAATTTCACATAGTAATTTCCCACCAATTTGTCACCTTTGGTATGGGCGGTTTCTGGGGTTTCGCCATTTCCAAATTTCTCCCACGCCAGCATTGACTTACAGATGTGAATGCCTCGGTCGTTCACAATTTGGGTTTTTATCACCCGATAGCCGTCTTCTTTTAAAATCTGTGCCACGGCATACCCCAACAATATATTTCTAATATGCCCCAAATGCAATGGTTTATTGGTATTCGGCGAGGAATATTCCACCATAATGGTTTCATTTTTAGGGCTTAGCGTGTCAAAATTTTGCTCCACGCCTTGTAGCATTTTCACAAAATATTCTGGCTTGATGCTTAAATTCAAAAACCCTTTAACGACATTAAAATTGGATACGGCATCATTCTCGGCTTGTAGTTGCGCGCCTATTTCTTGCCCTAAGGCATCTGGGCTTTTTTTAAGTTGTTTAACCAAAGGGAAAATAACCACTGTAAAATCGCCTTCAAATGGGGTTTTGTTTTCTTGTACTTCCAATTTAACCTCTGGCAATTGGTAATTTTTCTCGATGAGTTCTGAAATATGTTGCTGCAACTGTGCCTTAATGTCCATAGTCTAAATTTTTAAAATGCAAATATACGGAAAATAAAAAACCACCCCGAAGGGTGGCGTAATATGAATGTATAAAAAACTTATTTAGTAAATATCCCAGAATATTTTTGAAGATACTTTATCACCACCAGACAGTTTATTGGCTGCGGCAGTTACATTGGCTTTATTCAAAAGATATTCTTGGTCTGAATACTTCATTCTCACAGGAACTGATTCTACTGCAGAGTTAGCTGGATTTTTAAATTGTGGATAATCCAATCTTCTCGAAAAATTCCAAGATTGGTATCCTCTATTGAACATTGCAATCCATGCTTGCTCTCCAATTGATTTTTTCCAATCTGCTCCCAATGGGTTATTGGCTACATAATTATCCGCAGAACCAGCATCTACACCATATTCTTCCATAGAGGCTTTAATGGCTTTTGCGAATAAATCTTCTTTTGTTCCTCCCACAGAGTAACCTCTTGCTGCTGCTTCAGCTTTAAGGAAGCTAATTTCTGTGAAATCCAATAGGTACCCTGGTTCATTTTCGCCAGAGATGGCGGATGTGAAGTGGGAAAAGTTAGCAAATGAGTTGTTAGCGCCATATTTACCTCCTTTATAATCTCCACCTACTGTGGTAAACCAAACGGCTCTTCTTGGATCATCCTTACCATTCATTACATCTACTAAAACATCAGATGGGATAAAGTCATTTCTACCTGATGCTACTACATCTAAGTAAACTGGGTTAGCAAATATACCTGAAGGGAATGCCGATAAACCAAAGTTATCATCTTTACCTTCAAAAAGTCCCGCTTGGAAAGCTTCTTCTGCTTTTTGCTTAGATAGCGCAGGGTTTTTGTCTGCAATATTCAATGCTAATTTGAACTTAAGAGAGTTGCCCATTTTTTTCCATTTGGCCATATCTCCACCGTAGATAATATCTTCTGTGTAAGAACTTGCAGAACTATTGATATTAGCAATTGCGGCATCTATTCTCTTGAATAAATCATTATAAATCTCTTCAGCATCATCATACTTAGGCGAAATATACTGTGGATTTCTATCTTTAGTTGATAGTTTTAGAGCATCTGAATAAGGAATATCTCCATAAGTATCTACTAAGTTAGCCCAAGTATAAACACTGATCAATTCTATAATCGCTTTTCTATTATTAACCTCGGCATCAGATAATCTCTCTTTCGATTTTTCCTCTGCTAAGAAAACCTCTGCATCTCTTAATGCTGATAATACCCCTGGAGAGTTAACCGCTCCAGAAGACGAAGACATTAAATAATTATAGTGGTTTCTTGGAATGGGTCTTGTTACCATATCATAATTAGACTCGTCTACATAAGTGGTCTGCGCCCATTGTTGTGTGAAAAAACGATAGATATTTCTATTAACATTAGTTGTAAGTAACTGAGATAACAATGACTGCTCTGCACTTGCCACCAAATTACCTGATGGAATTACTGTCGGTTTCTTAGGGTCTACATTAAGCGCTGTGATATCACTCTCACAAGATACCAATGTAGAAGACAAAGTGGTCCCTAATAGAGCGATCCCCAACAAACTTGATATTTTTATTATATTTTTCATTGTACTATTTTTAATTTTTTAGAATTTTAATGTTATATCTACGCCGATATCTCTAGTAGTTGGGAGTACCCCTACAGAATTACCTTTAGATCTTAAACCTCCTCCTGTACCAGCTTCTGGGTCTGCATAAGGAAGGTTTTTATGGATAATCCATAAGTTTCTACCTACAATTGAGATTTTAGCATCATTGATAAAGGTATTGCTCAACAAAGATTTAGGTAGTTGGTAACCAATGCTGGCTTCTCTCAGCTTAACATACGAAGCGTCATAAACGAATCTCTTGTTCGGCATTCTTCTATATCCATCCACATTACCAAACTGATTAGCGCCTATAGTTGCTGTTGTGTTCACTTGTCCATTCGGGTTTACACCTTCCCAAACCACACCTTTGGTTCTGTAATCTCCAACAGCGGTTTCTTCATAAAGTCCAGTGGCTAAACCATAGTACATATCGGTAGAGAACACATCGCCGCCTTTTTTCACATCAATAAGGAAGCTTACAGATAAGCCTTTGTACTTAAAGCTGTTTCTCACACCTCCTGTCCAATCAGGGTTGATGTTACCTATGACTTTATTAGATTCTTTATAATAGCGTCCACTTTTAGGATCTATTATTTTATTACCGTTAGCATCGTATTTATAATCTGTTCCTTCTAACACCCCAAATGGTTGTCCCACTCTGGCATTAAGGCTTACCCCACCTTGGTAAGAACCTAATAGATAGTTGTCTATTCCAGGGTATAAATCTACAACTTGGTTTTTATTCTTCGCCCAGTTAACATCAATATCCCAACGGAAATCTTTGGTTCTAACTGGTGTTCCGTTCAATTGGATTTCTATACCTTCGTTATTGATTTGACCTGCATTAATCAACATACTTCTGTAACCTGAACCTGAAGCTATTGATACATCTATAATTTGGTCAAAAGTTCTGGTTTTATAGTAAGCGATATCAAAGCCTAATCTATTTTTAAAGAACTGAACTTCCATCCCTGTTTCAAATTCTTTAGAACGCTCTGGTCTCAAGTCCGCATTCGCTAAGAAAGAAGGTTGGTTGAATAACCCTGTTCCATTAAACACCCCTCTTACGCTATATGTGTTTTGGAGTTTATATGGTGTAGTAGAAGAACCTACCTCTGCATAGTTGGCTCTCACTTTCCAGAAGCTTAACCAAGATGGTTTTACTAATTCTGATAGGATTACCGTACCTGTAATAGATGGGTAACCATAAACATTATTTCCTTTTGGTAAGTTAGAACTCTTATCTACTCTATAAGTAGCATCTACGAATAATGTTTTCTTAAAATCAAATGATGCTGTAGCGTAAGCACCTGCTGTTACATATTTTGCAGAGCTTTCTACCGCTGGCAATACTTGACCTGCAGAGTTAGAGATAGCATATAAACCTGGTGCTACTAAGCCGCCTTCTGTAGATTGGTAAATATTATCATAACTATTTCTTCTCACATTACCTCCGAATACCCCTGTAACACCAAGGTCTGAAGTAATATTGAATTTATAGTTAGCAAATACATCAATATTGGTTTCTGATGAATTTCTATTTCCTCTTGCGTATCCAGAAGTTACATTCGCCCCAGAAGTACCGAAGCTTTGTGGTAAAGTACCTAATGCCAATCTTTCTTCGTACAACATTGTTAAATAGTCGTGAGACACTTTAGCGGTTACTCCAAAGTTTTTGCTCACATCGTATTTTAACTGTGCGTAGCTAAAGCTTCTTACTCTGTCATCAGACTGGTAACTTTGATAACGCTGGAAATAAGGGTTGTTCCAGAACTCTGGTCTTCCATCTGCTGCAGATTTTCTATTCCATGTGATGTTCTTACCATCGCTTTTATTATAAGCATCTTGGAGTGCTTTTATATCCACATTGGTTTGCCACCATTGTCTAAAATTGGTAACAATATTATCAGAATACCCCGTTTCATTTCTACCCACTGTATTTTGTAAAGTCAAGGTAGAGTAAACCGTAGCGGTAAGTTTATCATTTAATGCATAATTAAACTTAGCCGATAATGAATTTTTCTTTAATGTAGAGTTCGGCAACAGTCCATTAGATAACATATTGGTATAGTTCAAACTAATGTTGCTGTTCTTGTCTCCTTTATCTATACCAATAGAGTTTACCGTTGTAATTGGAGTTTCAAAGAAAGTAATTGGTCCATTTTTAGCCGCCACCCACGGTGTTGGTTTACCATAGTTAGGGGAATTAGGATCATAAGAATCCCACTGCCATACCAATAAGTTAGGATCAAACTCTCTACCATAAGAAGCATCTTCAGTGAAAGGAACCTCAAGCTCTCCATTAGTTGTGTAATTAAAATATTGTTTATGATCTGGTCCATAATAAGGTCCATACCCTGCACCGTATCTCGTTTGGTATTTAGGGAAAGTAGACTTATCGATAAAGCCCATATTGATGGAAGACTGAAGGGTAACGCCCCAGCTATCATCTTTACCTCTACCGTTTTTAGTCGTAATCACGATAACCCCGTTACTCCCTCTCTCACCGTATAATGCAGAAGCGGCAGCACCTTTCAAGACATTCATAGACTCAATATCCTCCTGATTGATATCCGAAAGGAAGTTACCATAGTCAAATTGTCCAGAATAAGTTGAGTTATTCACTGGAGAACCATCAATAACAATAAGTGGGGCACTATTTCCTGTAATAGATTTAAAACCTCTAATCATAAGGTTAGAAGATCCACCAAAGTTATTATTCGTATTCACCTGTAAACCAGCTACTTTACCAGATAGTAAAGAAGCGACATTTCCCGTATTCGTTGTCCCTGAAGTTAGCGCTTCCGCTTTCACTTCTGTAGAAGCATAACCGAGAGATTTCTTCTCTCTCTTAATCCCTAAGGCAGTAATTACCACCTTATCGATGTCTTTAGTTTTAACAGTATCTGTCTTCGTTTTTTGTGCATCTACAGTCACAAAAGTAGAAGATAGAACCACCGCTAAAACGCTTGTTGTCAATTTCTTCATATCAAAATAAATTTTTCATTGGGACAAGTTTATAACATTTTATTAATATATGCAAATTAAATGTTAAAAAATACTAAATTTGCAGATATAATAATATACAAGCACATAAACCAAGCAATTTTATGAATTTAATAAATAAATGGACTGAAAATTATATAGAAGCTGGTTGTGATGAAGTAGGCAGAGGTTGTCTCTGTGGTCCCGTGGTTGCCGCTGCCGTTATTTTAGATGCCGATATTGAACAAAACCTCATCAACGATTCTAAAAAACTCAACTTCAAAACCCGAAACGCTTTAGATCAATACATTAAAGAACACGCTTTAGACTATTCCATTGCTGAACTCCCACCAGCCTTTATTGATGAGTATAATATCCTCAACGCCAGCATCCACGCAATGCACTTGGCATTAGACCAATTGAAGATCCGCCCAGAGCTCATTTTAGTAGATGGCAACCGCTTTAAGCCTTATCCTTTTATTCCCCACCAGTGCATTATCAAAGGAGATTCCAAAGTGCTTTCCATTGCTGCCGCTTCCATTTTGGCTAAAAATTACAGAGACCGCCTGATGATCAACCTCCACGAAGAATTCCCAGAATACGGCTGGAATAAAAACTTTGGCTATGCCACGCGCCAGCACCGCGAAGCCCTCAAACGCTATGGTCCCACCATACACCACAGGCAGTCGTTTAGGCTCAACTATGATTAAAATCAACCTGAAAAAAGGCATCGTTTTCCTTTAATTTTACCCTTTATCAAAGTCCTTTATGCTACAAAAATCACTATCTTTGCAGCCGTAAAACGCTAACAGGACTCTATGAAAAGATGGTATCTCTACCCTTTCTCTTTACTATATTATATAGGAAGTGCTTTTAGAAACTTAATGTACGATTGGGGCTTATTCCGCTCCACGCCATTCCGCACGCCTATCATCAATGTAGGCAACCTCTCTGTGGGCGG
This sequence comes from Riemerella columbina, assembly GCF_030517065.1. NCBI lineage: Bacteria > Pseudomonadati > Bacteroidota > Flavobacteriia > Flavobacteriales > Weeksellaceae > Riemerella > Riemerella columbina. The sequence goes on along the minus strand of NZ_CP103950.1, from coordinate 660,602 downwards.
CAGCGGCAAATCTCCAATGGTCATGTATTTAGCCGATTTGTTATCCAAATACTTCCGCACGGGCGTACTCTCACGAGGCTATGGGCGAACCACAAAGGGCTATGGCATCGTGAACTATGACAGCAACTACAAAACCGTGGGCGACGAGGCAATGCAACTTTTCCAAAGGTTCAAAAACCGTTTTGTTATTGGGGTTTGTGAGGACAGGGTCTTCGGCGCTAAGAAAATCATTACCGATATGGATTTAGATGTCCTTATTTTAGATGATGCCTACCAGCACCGCCGCATTAAAGCAGGGCTCAACATCTTGATGACGGATTATAACGATCCTTATTTTAAAGACCACCTTCTCCCCGCAGGAGATTTAAGGGAAAGCCGCAGTGGGATGAAGCGCGCACAAATCATTATGGTTTCCAAGTGCCCAGCCGATATTACCGAAGAGAAAAAACAATATTACCGCTCGCGGATTAAGCCGCAGCCACATCAGAAGGTCTTTTTCTCCACCATCAACTATGATGAAATGGTGGTTTCTCAAACCAAATCTCTGCCTGATAACAATTTAGCCTATTACGATATTTTAGTGATTACAGGCATTGCCAATCCTGATAGTTTCACCAAACATTTGCATCGTTTTAGCAAGAAAGTCAAGCATTTAAAGTTTAAAGACCACCACAACTTTACCGATGCCGACATCAAAAAAATAAGAGAAGAATATAAAAAGTTAGGCGATTACAAGCTCATCTTAACCACAGAAAAAGACTACGCAAGGCTAAAAACCTTTGAGTCTCTCAAAGACCATTTGTTCTATTGGCCTATCCATGTAGAAATAGATAAAATACAAGAGTTTAACGAAATGATAATCAATTATGTTAGAAAAATTTAAAGAAACCGCAGCATTCATCAAAAATATTATTGGTGATACCCCAGATTTTGCCATTGTTTTAGGCTCTGGCTTAGGGCAGTTAAAAGATGAAGTAGAAGCCATACACATCTTAGACTACAAGGACATTCCCAACTTCCCGCAGACCACAGTGGCTGGGCACGGCGGCAAGCTGATTTATGGCATTTTAGAAGGCAAAAAAGTCCTTATGATGAGTGGAAGATTCCACTATTACGAGGGCTATTCTATGGAAACTGTGACCTTCCCGTTCCGTGTATTTCATTTAATGGGTATTAAAAATCTCATCGTTTCCAATGCTTCTGGCGGCGTTAATCCGAACTTTAAAGTTGCCGATGTGATGCTGATAGAAGACCACATCAATATGATGCCTGAGCACCCACTAAGAGGCAAAAACATCGATGAGTTAGGACCTCGTTTTGTGGATATGAGCGAGCCTTATAACAAAAAAATGCTCAGCATTGCCGAAGAAGTGGCTGCCGAAAACCAAATTACAGTTCACCGCGGCGTTTATGTTGGCTTGCAAGGCCCTACCTTTGAAACGCCTGCAGAATACGGAATGGTAAGAGCCATCGGTGGAGATGCCGTGGGGATGAGCACCGTACCAGAAGTTATCGTTGCCAAGCACCAAGGGATGGATGTTTTCGGAATTTCCATCATTACCGATTTGGGCGGACCAGAAATCGCGTTTAATGTTTCTCACGATGAAGTGTTAGCCGCTGCCAACAAAGCGATGCCGAATGTCATCACCATTGTTAAAGGCTTGGTGAAAAATTACTAAACACCACAATAAAAGGTGAGAAAATACCGCATTTTGCCATTTTCTCACCTTATTTTTTTCATTTTTAAAATCAAAATCAATGCTTTCAGTTCAAGGTTTAGGCTTGCATCACTCGGGGAACTACCTCTTCCGCGATGTTAATTTCACAATAAAAAAAGACGACAAAATAGGGCTTGTAGGGAAAAATGGCGCTGGAAAATCTACCCTCCTCAAAATGCTCTCTGGCGAAATCAACTTCTTCGAAGGCGAGGTGACCACCGAAGGCAGCATCAGCATTGGATTTCTCAAGCAAGATTTAGATTTTGTAAAAGGCAGAACCGTTTGGGAAGAAACGATGCAAGCTTTTGAACAAATCAACGCGATGAAGGCAGAGTTAGAAGAGGTCAACCACCAGCTCGCCACCCGCACAGATTACGAAAGCGATGCCTACCACCAGCTCATCCATAGGATGACGGAGCTCAACGACTTGCTCCACCACCACGACGCCTACAATCTGGAAGGCGACACCGAAAAAGTCCTTTTAGGTTTAGGTTTTAAAGCCGAAGATTTTCAAAAAATTACCGATGAATTTTCTGGCGGCTGGCGGATGCGCATAGAACTCGCCAAACTTTTATTACAAAAAAATGACCTCCTACTTTTAGATGAGCCCACCAACCATTTGGATATGGAATCCATCATTTGGTTAGAAAACTTTTTGAAAGATTATTCTGGCGCCATCGTCTTAGTCAGCCACGATAAACAGTTTATGACTGCCGTGTGCAACCGTACTTTTGACATCAACAATAAAAAAATAGACGACTATAAAGCCAACTACACGCAATATTTGGAACTTCGCAAGGAGCGAAAGGAGAAGTTGGAACAAGCCAAGAAAAACCAAGATGCCGAGATTAAACAACTGGAAGACAACATCAACCGTTTCCGTGCTAAGGCTTCCAAAGCGGCATTCGCTCAATCTCTGATGAAGAAATTGGAAAAAATAGAGCGCATAGAGATCGACCAAGAAGATGTTTCTAAATTTAACATTCGGTTTGTGCAGTCCATTATCCCTGGGAAAGTTATTTTTGAAGCCGAAAATTTAGGAAAAACCTATGGCAACAAGCAAGTTTTTGATGGCGTGGATTTCTTTGTACAGCGTGGACAAAAAATAGCGCTCCTTGGGCAAAATGGACAAGGTAAAACCACCCTCGCTAAAATTTTAGCTGGCGAAATTAAAGACTATACAGGCAGTTGGACTTTGGGGCATAATGTGAACATCGGCTATTTTGCTCAAAATCAAGAAGAAGTACTGACCTCCAACAAAACCGTGTTAGAAGAAGCCGAAGATGCCGCCACCGAAGAAACCCGCCCAAGGGTAAGGGATTTGTTAGGCAGTTTCCTCTTCCAAGGTGATGCCGTAAATAAAAAAGTAAAAGTACTCTCTGGTGGAGAGCGGAACCGTTTGGCACTCTGCAAGTTACTCCTTCGCCCATTCAACACCCTGATTATGGACGAACCCACCAACCACTTGGACATTCAGTCTAAAGAAATCATCAAATTGGCACTGCAGAATTTTGAAGGCACCGTGATTGTCATCTCCCACGACAGAGAGTTCCTACAAGGGCTTTGCAACAAAATTTTTGAGTTCCGAGATGGGCAGATGAAAGAATTTTTAGGCAGCATAGATGAATATTTGGAGTACCGAGAAAAAGAAAGCATCCGAGAGGTTTCCATTGAAAAATCCAAGCTTTCACCTAAGCCTGAGCCTACTGAAAAAGCGACACCTCAACAAGCTTCAACCTCGTCAAATTTCATCAGCAAAGAGCAAAAAAATCTTCAAAACAAAATCAAAAAAGTAGAAGAGAAAATTGCCGATTACGAGAAAGAAATTGCCGAGCTGGAAGCTCTTTTTGCCAAAACCAACCCTCAGGAAGAAGAATTGCAAAAATACCAAAGCCTACAAACCGAGTTAGAAGGCATTATGGCAGAATGGGAAAGCCTTTCCGAAGCTTTGGAACAATTTTAATGCGCGCTTAAGCCTATTTTTCCTTTAAAACGGCATCAAAATCTTGCCAAAAACGAGGATACGATTTTTCTACCACCTCGGGGTCTTCTATTTTCAGCGGTGCCACCAAGGCATAAGGCGCAAAACTCATCGCCATACGATGGTCGTGGTAGGTTTTAATCTCAGGGCAAAGCTCTGGCGTAGTGAAAGCCAGCGTTTTAATCGCATCGGCAGAAATTGCCGTTTTCACACCGATTTTCCTAAGTTCATTCTGAAGCGCCACCAGTCGGTCAGTTTCTTTCACTTTTAAAGTGGCTAAGCCCGTAATTTCAAATGGAATTTTGAGTGCTGCCGCCGTTACACAAAGGGTTTGCGCAATGTCGGGACAGTCATTCATATCCAAGCGGATCAACTCTGGAAACTGAAAATCAGGCTGTGGCTCTAATCGGATTTGGTGATGGGGCTCAAACTGGGTTTTGATACCAAAATAAGTGTGATAAAGTTGGGCTAAAACAGCATCGCCTTGTTTAGAATGGGCTTTAAAACTCCCTAAACGAACGGAGTGGCGCCCAATCGCTGCCAATGAATAAAAATACGATGCCGAGCTCCAATCGCTCTCCACCTCTTCAACCGAAATTTTCGGTGCTGATGGCATCGGCTCCACTTGAATGCTCTGACCCCTCCACTCGTTTTTGATGCCCAAATCCGAGAGCATTTGGAGGGTCATTTCTAAGTAAGGGCGAGAGGTGATTTCGCCTTGTAGATTTAAACGAAGCCCCTGCGGCAAGCGCCCACCAATCAGCAATAAAGCGCTAATAAACTGCGATGAAATAGAGGCGGAGATGGTCACTTCGGACTTCATCAGCGTTTTGCCTTTGATTTTTAATGGTGGATAGCCTTCGTTTTCCAAATAGGTGATGTCTGCGCCCAGCATTCTTAGTGCTTCTACCAGCGGTGCTATGGGGCGTTGTTTCATCCGAGAAGAGCCTGTGAGAAGGGTTTCCTTGCCTTCTTGTATTGCAAAATAAGCCGTGAGAAAACGCATAGCGGTTCCTGCGTGATGAATATCCACCTCGGGGGTATGGTTTTCTAAAGCTTGTTTTAATAGATGTGTATCTTGGGCATCAGAGGCGTTTTTAATCTCAAAATGAGGATATAATTTTTGCAAAATCAGCAAGCGGTTGGTCTCACTTTTAGAGCCTGAAATTTGGATTTTAGGGCAAGAGTTCTCTGTCCACTGGCGAAGTTTGAGGGTTTTGGTTTTCATCATTTAAGTTTAAGATTTTGAGCGTGGCGCTCGGCATCACGTTGGGTTTTAAGTTTCATTTTTTGGTCAAAAGCCGCTTGTAAATCGGTACCCGTTTGGTTGGCTAAACACAGCGTAACAAAGAGAACATCTGCCAATTCTTCGCCTAAATTTTTGGCTTGGTCAGAGGGCTTTTCGCTCTGTTCTCCGTATCTCCGAGCGATGATTCTCGCCACCTCGCCTACTTCTTCTGTAAGAATCGCCATATTGGTCAGCTCATTAAAATATCTGACACCAATGGTCTTAATCCACTCATCTACTTGCTGTTGTAGTTTTGTTATTTCCATCATAATATCAATCAAAATTAAGGTAACACAAATAAATCTGCCGCTATGCCATCTGCCATAAACCAATGCCGCTCTGGAATGATCAATCGGTCATCTTTTATTTCCAAAATGCCTGCGCTGAGTTTTTCATTGAGGTTTCTCTGAAATTCTGCATTTTCTATCATTAGAAATTGCCTTAAAGCCTTCATATCTACGCCCCAAATGGTTCTGAGCCCAATCATCAATCGTTCGTTAAATTGCTCGTATTCGGATAATATTTCGGTTTCCAAAGGGCGTTGATTTTCGGCTAAACTTTTGAGGTATAAGCTGTTATTTGCCACATTCCAAGCGCGTTGCTCCGCACCATTATAAGAATGCGCCGAAGGTCCTATTCCTAAATAAGGCTGATACTGCCAATACGCCGTGTTGTGCTTAGAATAAAAATCAGGTTGCGCGAAATTGGAAATTTCATAATGGATGAAACCTGCCGCTTTTAACCGCTCTGAGAGGTAATGAAACGCTTCATTCTGAAAGTCTTCTTTTGGTGCAGGCACTTGGGCTTTGGCGATCCAACTTTGGAGCGCTGTTTTTGCTTCCACCGTGAGGGCATAAGATGAAATATGAGGCACCTGCAAGGCGATCGCCATTTCTAAATTTTTTCGCCAAATAGCCATATCAGAAGTAGGACTGCCGTAGATTAAATCAATACTAACATTCTCAAAACCTGTATCTTGCGCTCGTTTTATAGAAGCTTCGGCTTGGCTGGCATTGTGGACTCTGTTCATCAGTTTTAAATCAGCATCAAAGAAACTTTGAGTTCCTATACTCAACCGATTGACCTCCGTATGTGCCAAAGCTTTTAAATATTCTGGCGATAAATCATCAGGGTTGGCTTCTAAGGTGATTTCTATATCAGGCTTAAAATCATAATATTTTAGTACCTCATCTATCAACTGTTGAATTTCTGCAATCGTAAGAATAGAAGGCGTGCCGCCACCAAAATAAAGGCTGGAAATCTCAGACATCGGCAATTCTCCCGCCCTTAGCATCAGTTCTTTTTTCAATGCCAAAAGGAGGTCTTCTTTTTGTCTCAAAGAAGTGGAAAAATGGAAATTACAATAACTGCACTTCTGCTTACAGAACGGGATATGAATGTAAACCACCTGCTAATTTTAACGGTAACGGAAGCCCCGAGGGTTGATGAAATTCTCAAACGCATAGCCTATACTCAGCATAAAACTATTGCCGCCAAATGCTGCCACCTGCGATAGGTTAAAATTATACGCTGCCCCAAAAGTAAAACGGCTGAACCGAGCTTTGATGATTGGAGAAAATGCCAGCTGCTCACTACCAGTTACAGATTTTGCCGTCCGATAGCTGATGCCCCCTGCAAAATAATCTTCATCTTGTTGAAACCTCGCCATAAGGTTTAGATCTACCAAGCGAGAAGAATTGGTATTCAGATTGACCAAAACCGAAGGCTCTAATGCCAGCACCTCTGTAAACGCCCAGCGATACCCGCCTTGAATAAAAAATTTGGTTGGCGAAGGCTCTATCCCATTAACGATGGCTTTTTGGTTGCTCAGCGGAATATCTACCACGGCAGCACTTCCAAAAAAGCCTTTGTAGGTGGCTTGCATCCCAATATTAGAATAGGCGATAAAAGCGCCATTGCTGTTGCTTTGCAAAAGTGGATCGCCGCTGTCTTTAGGATTGAGCTGTGATAAATCCACATTGGTATTGTATAAATTAACACTGGTACCGAAGGAAAATTGGTCTTGACGCCCGTCCTCATCACTCAGTGGAATAAAATACGAAACCCCAAACGCAATGCCATTGGCAGAAATAGGACCGTTCTGGTCTCTAAAAAAATAAGCACCGCCCCCCACTCGATCAAAAATATTGGCATGAACGCCTACAGACTGAACATTAGGAGATTCGCTGAATTTGGTAAATTGCTTTTGATAATTGGCATTGAGTACCACATCATCAGACTCGCCGAAATGAGCTGGATTGAACAAATAGGCGCCATCTAATAAATATTGCTGGTAATACGGAACGGCTTCTTGGGCTTTAAATGCTATAAAACCTAAAAATCCTAATATCAATGTTAGCTTTGTTTTCATCTTTTCAAGGTGTTTTTTTGTTATTCGCCTTTTTTTAATCACGGCCTAAATAGGTGCGCCACTTGTCCACCGCTTGTTGCATATCCTGCGGCATAGGACTTTCAAAGTACAACTCCTTTTTGGTGGTAGGGTGTACAAAGCCCAAAGTGTGCGCGTGCAGGGCGTGCCTTGGTAGAACTTCAAACACATTCCGAACAAATTGCTTATACTTCGGTAGGTTAATGCCTCTTAATATCTGATGCCCTTCATAGCGTTCATCGTTAAAAAGCGTATGACCAATGTGCTTGAAATGGGCTCTAATTTGATGCGTTCTTCCTGTTTCCAGCTTACACTCTACCCAAGTCATATATTTAAAGCGTTCTAAAACTTTGTAATGGGTAACGGCGTGCTTGCCATGGCTGCCATCTTCAAAAACTGCCATCTGCATTCTATTTTTAAGGTGCCGCCCAATATGCCCTCTAATGGTGCCTTCATCTTCTTGGAGATTGCCCCAAACAAACGCCCAATAAAGGCGCTTGGTGGTACGCTCAAAAAATTGTTTCGCTAAGAAACTCATCGCATACTCGTTCTTGGCAATCACCAAAAGTCCCGAGGTATCCTTATCAATCCGATGCACCAGCCCCACTCTGTCTAAATCGGTTTTGAGTCCATTCTTTTCAAAATGATACGCCAAGGCATTCACCAAAGTGCCATCCCAATTGCCAAACCCAGGGTGCACCACCATTCCAGCTTCTTTATCCACCACCAGAACATCATCATCTTCATAAACGATATTCAGCGGAATATCTTGTGGGATAATCACATTTTCTCTCGGCGGATGGGTCAGCAACACCGAAATATGATCCCCTGGTTTTACTCTATAATTTTGTTTTACGGGAACGCCATTAACCACCACATTGCCCGCTCTACAGGTTTGCGAAATTTTATTCCGAGAAGAGTTTTGCCTAAAAATGAGGAGATATTTATCTATCCTTAGCGGTTCTTGTTTTTTATCCACCACCAAGTTGAGATGCTCGTACAAACCGCCATCTTCTTCGTTTTGGTCATCTGTCCACGGCGCTTCGGTCTCAAAATCGTTATAATCTTCTGCCATATGTTTCCGCTGATTGTAATAGCGTTTTTATTCTATGATGATTTTCTTTGCTTTAGGTTTTTCTTCCGCTTTAGCCTTTGGTGCTGGCTTTTCTGCGGCAGGCTTGGTTTCTGGAGCTTTAGGTTTTGGAGCTTCTTTTTTCTCTGGCTGAGGCGCTGGTGCTGGCTTAGGCTTTGGTGTCTCTTCCGTAGTAGGCTCTATATTTTTTGGTTTTTGTGGCACTACCACAGGCTCCGAAGGCGTATAAATAGGCTCTTCGTACACAGGCGACACAGGCTCTGTCCGCACTCTATACACTTGATCCAGCTCATTGATTTTGTTTTGCATCTCTGCCAAAGTTTTCTTGGTTGCCCAGATATCAACCTGCATTCCTTGGTCTCTTAGAGCGCCTGGTGCTGGGTCTTGGTAATAAACTATATCACTATCATCATTATCACCATCTTCGTGCTCCACTAATCCTAAAGCAAAGTAGTTTTGCTCTATCACTTGCTTGGCTTGCGCTACGGTCATTCCCACCACATTAGGCACGGCAATATTACGCCTTGGTCCTGTACCGATTACCAAATCAATTACCGAAAATCTCGGTAAGGTAACGCCTGGTTTTAGTGGTGTGCCATTGTATTTCATCCCAATGATGGCATCAGGCTGAATGCTCGGCTCATAGATGGTATCGCCTATTTTTAGTCCTACCCTTTCCAACTGGACAAATGCGGTGTTTTTGTATCGGTTGAGGACATCTGGCACGGTCACTGGCGCCCAAGTTCTCGGGTTCACTCTCAGCCTTACAGAGCGGCTTTCCTTCACGCGAGAGCCCGCCGATGGATACACCTGCAATACTTGGAAGGCTTTATACTTAGGGTCATATTTTCCGCTGTCTATTTCATAGTCTAAGCCTGCATCATCTAAAACTTTAATGGCATTGTGCATAGACATATTGACCACATTAGGCACTGGGACTTCTTTACCATGGTCGGTATGGACTTCTAACCAACGGAAGGTCAACCACACTAAACCGATCAGCACGCCTATGGCAATCACTAAATTAAGTAAAACTTTCCAGTGGAAAAGAGATTTAAACATAACTTTCTATATTAAAAAACTAAGAGCAAAGATAATACTTTCTATTGAAGTAGCCCTAATGATGTTCAAAATAAGCCTTATCATTTATCATTAGTAACGGCAAACTAAGCCTTACCAAGGGACCATCAACTGATTTTTATCATTCAAGGATTATGATTAGAATCATATTCTATTGGGCAGAATACTTATACCTTTGGGATATGAAAAAATGGTTTGGTATAGGGATGTCTCTTTTGGTACTTTTGCTCGCTTTGCAGCAGAGTATCATCATCCTTCATTTCAAACTTAACCAAGATTTTATAGAGCAAAATTATTGCATCAACAAAGCACGCCCACAGCTCAACTGCCACGGTAAGTGTCAATTAGAAAAGGAACTCAAAAACACCACTGAACCTACTTCTGTGCAAGGTTTTAGCCTTTATGAGCCTATCGTATTTCCGCCCATCTCGGCAGAATATACCCCACCAATATTACGAATTTTCTATACGCCGCTCCCTAAAACGGCATATTCCGAAAAGTTAAAATTACAAACCTTTATCCGCGAAACTCTGCGTCCGCCTACGGTTTCATTTGTTTTTTCTTAGATGCCATCAGCGTTCTACATTTAAAATGATAGAAGCGGTTGGTCTTATTTTATTAAACGATTCAACTTTAAAATTAAAAAAACAATGAAAAAATATATGATGCTGTGGGTTGCCATAGCCAGTTTATTCGTGATATCTTGTAACCGTGATAGCGAACCAGAAATCAAATCTAACGAACACAACAACCTAACTCTTAAATTTGAAAACATCTATAATCAACAAGCGATGGCTGGGCTCAGCGGAACTTATACTTCCAAAGCTGGACAGACATTCAAATTTCAAACTTTAAAATACATCATCAGCGATGTTACCCTCATCAAATCTGATGGTTCCGAATTCAAATACCACCATTTAGACCCTGACCAAGGCGCCTACATTATAGACCAAAGCGAAGCCAGCACCACCCATAATTTTGTTTTAAAAGACATTCCAGCTGGAGATTATAAAGCTGTGCGCTTTGGGTTGGGCATTGCGCCTGAAGCCTTTGTTTTAGGTGAAAATAAGCAAGCGACATTTTGGGACAAAGCCAAAAAAGCAGGAATGGGCTGGTCTTGGGCTTCAGGTTATAAATTCGTGAATTTAGAAGGCGTTTACGGTCAAGATTTAAGCCAACATTTTAAAATCCATATCGGAAACATCGGTAATCCCGAGGTTTCTAAAACTCCGAATGTCTATAAAATCGTTCAGTTAGATTTGCCACAAACCGCAAAAGTTCGACAAGAAATAGCGCCAAAAATCCATATTATGGCAGATGTTTACCAGGCTTTGAGCGGCAAACACAGCATTACCCTCAGCCCAGACAACCACGAGGGTATGCACCCAAGCAAAACCATTGTGCAACAGGTTTCAGAAAACCTTGCGGAGATGTTCCATGTAGACCATGTACATAACGATTAACCTTTTTAGTTGAACCTCTAAGCCAAAGGGAGGCGCCAACACGGCTTTCCTTTGGCTTCTTATCTTTTTAAACAATGAAATCTTATTATCTTGCCATTCTTATGGTTTTTGGGATACTTTGGGCGTGCCGAAATGATGATAACACCGCTCAACTCCCTATAGATCAGCCTTATCATCTGGCATTGCCTTCCCATTTTCCTGCGGTGCAATATGCATTAAAAGACAACCCGCCCACCCAATATGGCGTGGCATTAGGCAAAAAACTCTTCTACGATGGACGCTTAGCCAAAGACAATGCCGTGGCATGTGCTTTTTGCCATATTCAAGAGAATGCCTTTACCCACCACGGACACAGCGTAAGCCACGGCGTGGAAGGTCGCGAAGGCATCAGAAATGCACCGCCCATACAAAATATGATTTTCCTAAAACGCTATATGTGGGACGGCTCTGTAACACAGTTAGATATGCAGCCCATCATCCCCATTTCTACCCACGAGGAAATGGATGAAACCATAGAAAATATCATCATCAAAATAAAAGATGATACCGAATATCAGCGGTTGTTTTCCATTGTTTATGGTGATAAAAACATCACGGCAGAGCGCATTTTAAAGTCTATTACGCAGTTTATGGCGACTTTAATTTCTGCCAACAGCAAATACGACCGTGTGATACGCCACGAAAGCGAATTCACCCCAGAGGAAGCCCAAGGTTACGCGGTTTTTCAGAATAAATGTGCCAGCTGTCACACCACAGCGCTCTTTACCGATGAAAGTTTCCGAAATACAGGCATTCCCTACAACCCAATAACCCAAGATGAAGGCAGAAAAAGGGTAACAGGCAAAGCGGAAGATTTTCTAAAATTCCGAGTGCCGAGTTTGAGAAATGTAGCCTACACTGCGCCTTATACGCACGATGGCAGGTTCTACACCCTAAAAGCCTTGTTGGATTTCTACGATAGCGGTATGGAGGATCAACCCAACTTAGACCCCGAGTTCAGAAAATACCCTGGGCGTGTGGGCATCCGCCTTTCCGAAGCTGAGAAACAGCAACTTATCAAGTTTTTAAATACCCTTAGTGACCCTCAATTTATTAGCAACCCTAATTTTTCAGAATAATATGAAACTTATGAAAACAAAATCTCAATTTCAACATTTATCCCCAATGAACCGTCTTTTCACCCTATGGCTATTAATTTTAATGCCTACCCTATTTTTTGCCAAAGACCGCGATAGCCTCAGCGGGCGCCCAGCATTTACGGCACCTTCTCTTCTCTTAGATGATGATTGTGATGCTTGTGGTTGCTCCGTGGGTAGCGCTTCTTCTGGGTTTGAGAGCATTCTAAATCCGCAGTTTATCGGTATCAAGTATTTGCACCAAACTTACGCCTCTAAAGCCAATGTTTTAGATGCGGATTACAACATCCCTGAGCATTATAATACCGTGCAGCTCTGGAGCAGAATTCCTGTCGCTTCAAAAATAGACCTCTACGCCAGCCTGCCTTATCACTTTCATCAGCGAGAAACCACGCCTCAACAGACGCTTTCTGGCATTGGAGATTTGTCCACTTCTGTTATTTATAAAATTGCATTGGATAGCGCACAAGTCCACCGCCTTCATATTGGCGCAGGCGTTAAAATCCCGATCGCTAAATTTGATGAAGCCTCGGCGCAGTCGTACAATCCGAGTTTCCAAAGGGGAACAGGCAGCTGGGATTATTCCGCTATTCTCAACTATACTTTCCTCCGCGAACAGTGGGCGCTGGCATTCTCTACAGACTACACCTTTAAAACCCAGAATAAAAAATACTACCGCTTCGGCGACCAGTGGAACACCTCATTAACAGGTTATTACATTCATAATTTTCAAAATTTTACCCTATCACCGAGGTTGGGTATTGCAACAGAAAAATACCTCCCAAATGTACAAGTCGGCGAGAAAATTCCGCATACGGGTGGCTACATCGTTTTAAGTAAAATAGGCGCCGAGGTGGCATTTAAACGCTTTAATATTGGGGTAGAAAGCCAACTTCCGCTCAAATCTGCGCTGTCTGATGGTTATGTTCGCATCCGAAACCGACATTCTCTCTATGTGAATTTCAATCTGTAGCCAAAGGCTCTGGGCACCGCTATTTTGTGTTTTAATTTTTTATCCTTACCTTTGGTTAAATTTTAAAATACAAAACCATAATGGCAACCATTACATTAAAAGGAAACGAAGTACATACCTTGGGCGAGCTGCCTGCAAAAGGGGCAGAATTAAAAGATTTCACTTTGGTTAATGCAGATTTAGCCGAGAAAAAACTCAGCGATTTTGCGGGTAAAAAGAAGATTCTCAACATCTTCCCAAGTGTAGACACTGGCGTTTGTGCCGCCTCTGCAAGGAAATTTAATGTGGAAGCATCACAATTAGACAACACGGTGGTGATTAACATTTCTAAAGATTTACCTTTCGCCTTAGGAAGATTTTGCGCGGCAGAAGGCTTGGACAATGTAGAAACACTTTCGGATTTTAGAGGACACTTTGGCGAAGATTATGAGGTAACCCTAAAAGATTCTCCGCTAAAAGGTTTGCTCAGTAGAGCAGTCATCGTTACCGATGAAAACAACCAAGTGATTTACACAGAACAAGTGCCAGAAATCACCCAAGAACCTAACTACGAACAAGCTTTGGCAGCTTTAAAAGCTTAAAAAACACCCATCGCCTCCCCGCGAGGCGATTTTTTTATGGATTGATAATGAAAAAAGCAATAGTAATTGGCGGAACGGGCGCCACAGGCAAAAGCCTCCTCAAAATATTAGCGCAATCTCCCACTTATACTGAAATCCGTGCTTTGGTGAGAACGCCCAAAACTGAAATAGACCCACGCATCCAGCAAGTACAGGTAGACTTCAATCATTTGAATGAATACCGTGATGCCATTTTTGGCGATGTGGCTTTTTCGTGCTTGGGAACAACGCTAAAAGCCGCAGGAAGCCAAGAAGCACAATGGAAAGTGGATTATGAATACCAGTTGGAATTTGCCAAAATAGCCAAGCAACAAGGCGTTTCCACCTTTGTTTTAATGTCTTCTAAAATGGCTAATGCACAGTCTTCTAATTTCTATGTGAAGATGAAAGGGCAGTTGGAAGATGCCATCACCGCTTTGGATTTCCCTACCCTTATCATATTAAGACCCAGCCTTTTACTCCGACCAAACACCGACCGTTTTGGCGAAAAAGTATCGGCAGCACTACTCAAAATTCTCAATAGCATTGGACTTTTTAAAGCCTATCAACCCGTGCGTGTAGAAAGGGTGGCACAAGTGATGGTAGACGCCGCCAGCACCTATCACCACGGCGTTCATATTATAGAACCTGTTGTATAAACCGCTGTTTTTCTATGAAAAATTATTATTATTTTTTAGGGATCAAAGAAAATGCAACTTCGGAAGACATTAAAAAAGCCTACCGAAAACTTTCGCTGAAATACCACCCTGATAAGAATGATAATGATGTATTTTTCGCAGAACGCTTTAAGGAAGTGCAAGAGGCTTACGAAACGCTTTCTCAACCCGAAACAAGAAAAATCTATGACCAAAATTTGGCTCAAGCACAGCGTTTCACTTATTCTAATCTACCACCTTATATTAAAAGCTTTCAGTCCAATAAAATACGCGCCAAGAAAGGCGAAGAAATCATCCTATCGTGGCAAACTCAGAACGCCGATTTGGTTAAAATAATGCCATTTGGATTAGAAAAATCGTATGGTGAGCGGCGGTTTAAAATCACGGAATTTGATAGCAAAGGCGAGTTTCACCTCCTACTGAATGCCACCAATACTAAACTCCACAAAACGGTGGCTAAAGCCATTGTCATTAAAGAACTTAGCGGTGAATCCGTACCAGAAACGCCTAAAAACCCGCAACAGACGGTTTATTTCACCTATAAAAAAACGAAAAAACGCCAACCTTTACCCTTTTTGGTGAAATTCCAATGGGCACCGCCCATATGGTTATGGGTATTTATTTTAGCTGTTTTGGTTTATAGCCTCATCACTGCCCTACGGCATTTTTTAAGCTAACTTAAGCCGACCTGGACATTTTTTGCAGCGCTTGCCTTTTTTGAATTTTTTACAGCATTTTTTCTTTCCACAAAACAATTCTGGCTGGGCACTTCCTGCATACACAGAGGGCAACGGTGGTACTTTAAATGGTATTACACTAGCCTTCATAAGGCAAAGATAATACAATTTATAATAATTACAAATAAAAATAAATTTTATTCGTGGTAAAAAATTAAAAATTCAAATTGTGGTATATGCTAAAAAGTTGTAAATTTACGAACTTAAAAACGAGAAAAAATCTAATTAAAAAATATGAATACACAAGCGTTTGTTAATCGCCACATTAGTATCAATGAAGAAGACCAGAAGGCTATGCTTCAAAAAATAGGCGTTGCCTCTATGGAAGAGCTCATCTCTCAGACCATTCCTGCAGAAATACGGACAGAAAAAGAACTAAGCATTTCGGAACCTTTATCAGAGTACGAAATGCTTTTGCATTCTAAGGAGCTGGCAGCCAAAAATCATTTGTTTGACACTTATATTGGCTTCGGTTATTATAACACCATACTCCCTTCTCCCATCCAAAGAAATATTTTTGAAAATCCCAGCTGGTACACGGCTTATACACCTTACCAAGCCGAAATAGCCCAAGGGAGATTAGAGGCTTTGCTCAACTTCCAAACGGTAGCGGCAGAACTCTCTGGATTTCCGCTCTCTAACGCTTCTCTTTTAGATGAAGGTACCGCCGCTGCAGAAGCTATGCATATGTTTTTTGAAAGCCGAACTAAGGAGCAAAAAAAGAACGATGCATGCCATTTCTTCGTTTCAGATTTGGTATTCCCGCAGACCATTGCCGTATTAAAAACTAAGGCGGAAGGCTTGGGCATCACCATCGTTATCGGCAACCACGAAACGCAAGCCATAGATGAGCAGTTTTTTGGGGCTTTATTGCAATACCCAGGGAAAAACGGCGCCGTGATAGACTATACCGATACCATTGCGCAATACAAAGAGAAAAACCTGCAAGTGGCTGTCGCTTGTGATCCTTTGGCATTGGTTAAATTAAAATCGCCTGCCGCTATGGGGGCAGATTGCGCTGTGGGAACTACACAACGCTTCGGTATTCCTATGGGCTATGGCGGACCTCACGCGGCATTTTTCACTTGTAAAGAAGTTTATAAAAGAGATATTCCAGGGCGAATTATTGGGGTTTCGCAAGATATGTACGGCAAAAGAGCCCTCAGAATGGCGCTCCAAACCAGAGAACAGCACATCAAGAGAGAAAAAGCCACTTCTAACATCTGTACAGCGCAAGTTTTATTAGCCGTAATGGCGGGGATGTACTGCGTTTATCACGGTCCTCAGGGATTAGCCAATATTGCTAATCGCATTCATTATAAAGCCAATGCCGTAGCAGAAGCACTTAAAATTTTAGGCTATGATGTGGTGGAAGAACCAACTTTTGATACGGTTAAAATCCAACTCAGTGAAGAGGAAAAACAAGCCTTAATGATGCTGATGAGAGGTCAAAATATCAACCTTAATTATTTTACAGAAGGGATTGTCAGCCTTTCCATCGATGAAACATCCATTGAACCTAAACTCCAAAAATTGGTAGATGCTTTTGCTAATTTCAAAGCCAAACAAAGCTTTAAAATCAACATTAAAGAAGAAAATACCATTCCTCAATCTCTATTGAGAACAGATGAAATTCTTAAAGAGGAAGTTTTCAATAAATACCATACGGAAACAGAACTGATGCGCTACATCAAGCGTTTGGAAAGAAAGGATTTATCCCTCACCCAATCGATGATTTCCTTAGGTTCTTGTACGATGAAGCTCAATGCAGCTACAGAAATGTTGCCTTTATCTTGGGCAGAATGGGGCGCTGTGCATCCTTTCGTGCCAACAGAGCAAGCGGGCGGTTACCAACTGATGATTAAAGAATTAGAGAAAGACTTAGCCGAAATTACAGGCTTTGCGGGGACTTCTCTACAGCCTAACTCTGGCGCACAAGGCGAATATGCAGGGCTAATGGTCATTAGAGAATACCATAAATCTAAAGGCGAAGGGCATAGAAATATCATCCTTATACCACAGTCGGCGCACGGCACTAACCCAGCTTCTGCAGTGATGGCAGGAATGAAAGTGGTGGTGGTAAAAAATCTTGAAAACGGAGAAATAGACTTTGAAGATTTAAAAGCCAAAGCAGAGCAACACAGCGAAAATCTGTCTGCGGTTATGATTACCTACCCCTCTACTTATGGATTTTTTGATCAAAATATCAAAGCCATTACCCAGCTGATCCACGACCACGGCGGACAAGTCTATATGGATGGCGCCAATATGAACGCTCAAGTAGGCTACACCAGTCCTGGTATCATCGGTGCTGATGTTTGCCACTTGAATTTACACAAAACCTTTGCTATTCCTCACGGCGGCGGCGGTCCTGGTGTAGGTCCCATCTGCGTAGCCGAGCATTTGGTTCCGTTTTTACCTTCTAACCCTAATATTAAGGTAGGCAGTGCCGAAGCCATCGATGCGATTTCTTCCGCACCATACGGCTCTGCATTGGTACAGAACATTTCTTATGCCTACATCAAAATGTTAGGGACCGAGGGGCTTAAAAAAGCGACAGAACACGCCATATTAAATGCTAATTATTTAAAAGATGTGCTAAAAGAGCATTACCCTATTCTCTACTCTAACCAGCATGGGCGCGTGGCTCACGAGTGTATTGTAGACTTTAGACCATTCAAAGCCTTGGGTATTGAGGTGGCAGACATCGCCAAACGATTGATGGACTACGGCTTCCACGCACCTACGGTGAGTTTCCCTGTGGCAGGCACCTTGATGATTGAGCCTACGGAATCCGAAAGTAAAGAAGAATTAGATCGCTTTGCCGAAGCATTAATTTCCATCAAAAAAGAGATTGATGAAATTGCAGAAGGTAAAGCCGATGCTAAAAATAATGTTCTCAAAAATGCACCACACACAGAGCAAGTGGTCATTTCTGATGCTTGGGATAAGCCTTATAGCCGAGAAAAAGCCGCCTACCCTCTGGATTGGGTGAGAGAGCATAAATTCTTCGCTTCTGTATCTCGCGTAGATGAAGCCTATGGCGATAGAAATTTGGTCTGCACCTGCGAACCGATAGAAAGTTATATGTAACGATGACTTCATTTTAATAAAAAATCCGTATTCAAAAGAGTACGGATTTTTTTTTTGATTATCGGAATATTTCGCTTTTTATTGATAAAAAATTGAAGTGGGAAATCTTATTTTTCTAATTCCTTAGCGAGTACTTTTGCCATTTCTTTTGAGCTAAATGGATTTTGCCCTGTGATGAGGTTGCCATCTACCACCACCTGAGAAGTCATCGGAATAAAGGCTTTTTTATAAATAACGCCTCTGGTTTTCAATTCGGCTTCTAAGTTGAATGGTACTTCTTTTTTTCTTCTGGCAATACTTTCCTCAAACCAATCAAAACCAGTGAGTTTTTTATCTTTAATAAGATAATTGCCATCGGACATCTTGACATTCAATAACCCACCGACACCGTGGCAAATGGCTGCCACTTTCTTGCCGCTTTCATATTGTTAAGCGATGATACTCTGCAAGGTTTTATCATTCGGGAAATCATACATCGTGGCGTGACCGCCCGCCAAATAAACGCAATCAAAAGATTCGTTTTCTACCGAAGCTAAACTTTTAGAATGGTTGAGTTCCGCCATAAAATCTTGATTTTCATAATAATCTTTTGTGATTTTATCCAGCACCAAAGGCTTTAAACTTTCTGGATCAATAGGGACTTTGCCGCCTTTGGGACTGGCAATTGTTACTTCCCAATTTTTTTCTTTTGCTGTATGGTAAATATGTGTGAGTTCACTCAGCCACAAGCCTGTTTCTAAGCCACTGGTATAATGCGCAACATTGGTTACAACCAAGAGAAGCTTTTTTCTATTCATCGTATTTTATTTAGTGCAAAATTAGTTTAATTTTTTAGAATTAAAGCCGTAGATTTTAATCGTTAAAGTAAAAGTTTTCACAAAGAAAAAAAATAACCATAAAAAAGTTCGGCTATCCTTGGATAGCCGAACTTTGCTTTATATTATGATAAAGTCTAATCTTATTATATCATCAAATTAGAAGCTGAATGTTACTCTTCTTGCTAACTGACGAGCATCTGCAGTTCTTTGGTTGATAGATTTATCTTCACCAAGACCTTTTGCAGAAATTCTTGAAGCATCAATTCCAGCTGCAACTAACAATTGTTTTACATTATTAGCTCTTCTTTCTGATAATCTTTGGTTATAGCTATCGCTACCTAATTCATCAGCGTAACCAACTAATTTGATTGTTGCAGAAGGATTTTCTTTTAAGTACTTAATAACAAACTCATTAGCCCACATAGAACCTGCTTGCGGACGGTCTACATTGAAATCAAAGTAAACGCTTACATAACCATTTTTGATAAGGTCAGCCGCGATGTCTCCTGAAGGAGATTCTGCGTTGTAACCTTTCTTAGCGTAGTTAGCTTCAAGGTAAGATTCTACAGCATCTGGTACATTGTTACCGTTCTCATCACGAACTGTATTTTTAAGTTGCTGTACATCATTTTCAAGTTGAGTTAATCTCTCTTCAAAATCGTTTTTAACTACTGGCTCTACATACCAATCGGCGTGCTTTTCAGCTTTACCTAAAGCAATGCTAAGACCTGCAGTCGCTGTGAATTTAACTCCTTGGATACCTCTTCTTGTTGTTTGAGAATAAGTATCAAAAGTGTTTTGCTGTCTTCCATTAAGATAAACAGAACCATCAGCAAATAAAGTTACTCTCTCAGAAAGTTTGATTTGAGGAGAGATACCAGCCACACCAAATGCGATTTGATCATCACTTTTTAAGTTATCACTGCTTAATCTTCCGTAACCGAAACCTGCGTGTGTTAATAAACCTAAGCTTGAAGTCCAAGTTTCAAAGTTTAATACGCGCCCAAGGTTAACATAACCTTGTAAGTTCACATTCCAAAGTGAAGATTCAAAAGTTTTTTTGCTATCGTCGCTATTTTTAAAGCTATCGTAACCTCCACCTAAACGGATACCAACTTTGTTGCTGAACATATAACGGATACCTCCATCCACAGTCCAAAAACTTGGTGTAGAAGTAAAACTTCCTGAAGACATCTGCGCTACAGGCTTGTTTACACCACCATTAACATCAATTGACCACTTGTTGTAATCTTGAGCTTGGCTGCTAAGTCCTACTAAAACTAAAGCCAAAGCTGCTAATTGCTTTTTCATAAATGAGTATTTTTTAAATATTTATGTTGCAAAATTAATAAATTATTTTAACCCCACAAACTTTAATTATTTTATTTTTGTAAATAAAAAAAACAATCAATATCAAAACCTTATAACAAAACCCATTCTATATTACTGATAAACTACTATTTACAGATTTAAAATTATTTTACCACAAAAAACTTCTTTTATTTAAATAATTTATTTATATTTGGGGCAAATAAATTTAATTGTAATGATGAACACAGAAAACTTAAAAATGATCGCCGAGACTGCTCGTGATTTTGCTGAAAAAAATATCCGCCCCAATATTATGGAATGGGATGAAAGCCAAACTTTCCCTGTGGAGCTCTTCCATCAGTTAGGAGAAATGGGCTTTATGGGCATCGTGGTTCCTGAAGAATACGGTGGCTCTGGACTTTCCTATCACGAATATGTGGCTATCATTGATGAGATTTCTCAAGTAGATCCTTCCATTGGGCTTTCTGTTGCCGCACACAACTCCCTATGTACCAACCATATATACGAATTCGGAAACGAAGAACAAAGAAAAAAATGGCTCCCTAAATTGGCTTCTGGTCAAGTGATAGGCGCTTGGGGATTAACCGAGCACAATACTGGCTCTGATGCTGGTGGAATGAACACCACCGCTGTAAAAGATGGCGATGAATGGGTCATTAACGGGGCTAAAAATTTCATTACACACGCTATTTCGGGAGATATTGCCGTGGTGATGACCAGAACGGGAGAAAAAAACACCTCTAATAATGCCACCGCTTTTGTTTTAGAAAAAGGAATGCCAGGCTTTACCTCTGGTAAAAAGGAAAATAAATTAGGAATGCGCGCCTCAGAAACGGCTGAACTTATCTTTGACCAAGTTAGAGTACCTGATTCTCATCGTTTAGGGCAAGTGGGCGAAGGTTTTAAACAAGCACTTAAAATTTTAGATGGCGGTAGAATTTCCATTGCAGCACTGAGTTTAGGTATTGCCAAAGGCGCCTACAAAGCCGCTTTAAAATACGCCAAAGAAAGACATCAATTTGGAAAAGCCATTGCTAACTTCCAAGCCATTAACTTTATGTTAGCCGATATGGCAACGGAAATTGATGCCGCAGAACTCTTGATCCATAGAGCCGCCACCATGAAAAATGCTAAACAAAAAATGACCAAAGAAGGCGCTATGGCAAAACTATACGCTTCCGAAGCTTGTGTAAGAATTGCCAATAACGCTTTACAAATTTTCGGCGGATATGGTTATACCAAAGACTTCCCTGCCGAAAAATATTATAGAGATGCCAAGCTCTGTACCATTGGCGAGGGCACTTCCGAAATTCAGAAATTGGTGATCGGTAGAGAGATTACAAAATAGTCTCAAATCCTCCAAAATGATAAATTATTAAGGCACCGAAAGATTTTATTCGGTGCTTTTTTTTATCTTTGTTGAAATTTTTAAGAGAAACACAGAATGGAGCAATTAGATAGCCTCAACCAGGTGGCAGAATTTCATAAAACTTTTAATGCCCCTATTTTAGACACGCCGCAAATCCCTTCTCCATCGAGATGCGAACTGCGGGTAAGCCTATTACAAGAAGAACTCAACGAACTAAAGCAAGCCATAGAAGACCAAAATATCGTGGAGGTGGCAGATGCCCTTTGTGATTTACAATATGTCCTCAGCGGTGCCGTTTTAGAATTCGGTTTGGGGGAAAAATTTGTAGAATTATTTAACGAAGTGCAACGCTCTAATATGTCCAAAGCTTGTGATGATGAGCAACAAGCCCAAGAAACTGTAGAGTTTTATAAAAACACCAAAGGCGAAGATGCCTATTATGAAAAATCAGGAGACAAATATAATGTACACCGCAGCAGCGACCATAAAGTACTCAAAAACAAATATTACTCTCCTGCCGATTTAAAATCCATTTTAGAACCATAATTAATACCACAATGATAAAAAAAATCAACCACATTATCGTACTGACCATTATTTTCTCTGCACTATTTTCTTGTGGCGTAAGTGAAAAAGTAGTGGTTAACAGACAAGTTAATTCCGAAAAAGACGGCAAAATTTTATTAGGACAACAGACACTCAGCCAGTTTCAAAAAGAACCTTTTAAAACTTGGTATGATGAAAGTTACGCCAACTACGATTCCGACAAAACCACATTGGCAATGCTCGGGAAATCGCTAAACAAATACAACCTTAAAGTCTTTGTAGGCACTTGGTGCGAGGACAGCCACAGAGAATTCCCAAGGCTGATTAAAATTTTGGAAGAGCTCAAATATCCTATGAGCAAAATGAAAATCATCGCCCTAAGTAGAAGAATGGAATCTCCTGAAAGCGAAGAACTCACTTACCACATCAACCGAGTGCCCACCATCGTTATAGAGCGCTATGGCAAGGAGGTTGGCAGAATTACCGAATATCCAGAATCTGGTTTCTTAGAGCAAGATTTATACAATATTGTGAAGCAAGATGGCGGCATCAAAACCAAAAAAGCCAAAGCTAAGAAGGAAAAAAAACCTAAAAAAGAGAAAAAAGTAAAGGAAAAGAAAGAAAAGAAACCGCGCGAAAAGAAAACCAAAAAGAAGAAAAAATCAAAATCTAATACAGAAAATTGAAAAATATAAAATACATCATCGGATTTATTTCTGGTGCTTTACTAATGCTCCTCATCTTTTTTGCTTGGCGCGGCATAACCGCAAAAGCTGAAGATGAGGTGGTTAGTGATTATTACCTCATCAACAATCAAATTTCTAAGATGAATAAATTGGTGGTGGTAGAGCAAGATTTCTCCAGCCTACAGCGCACCAGTATCAAATCCGAACTCTTGGGAAGCCGCTATCTGCCCGTATCTGAGAAGAAAATATTAACACTCACCAAAACCAACGCACAGGTCAGCTACAACCTCTCCCAGATGAAAATAGAAGTGGACAGCACGAATAAAAAACTCATCATCAAAGCCCTACCAGAGCCTAAAATCAAGATTACACCGAGTGTGGAAATCCAATCTATGGACGACTCGTTCTTTGACCGATTTGATGAAAAAGATTTGAAAAAAATCACGGAAAATGCGAAACAGCAAGCCTATAAAAGCGTAGATCAAAAGCAACTCATCGCGCTAAGCAAGACCCAATTACTTAAAAACCTCAACGAGATTTTTGTCCTCACTAAAGCACTCCATTACACGATTGTTGATGAAACCCAAAGCATCCCATCTCATCTTTATTAAATCTTTATCAATAAAAAAAATAAGGAAAATTTAAAAATTTAGAGATTTATTCAAAAATCTCTAATAAACCTTCCGGTAGGTTCATCGTAATTTGGTGGTTTTCTCGGTCTACAGAGGTTATCCAATCTTTAATAATCGGGATAATCACTTCCTTTCCATCCCGATCTAAAATGAAATAATGCTGTGCCGTTTGGTCGTTAATTGCCTTTATAGTACCACACAAATGCCCATTTTCATCATAAATTTCAAAGCCTAATACCTCGTGATAGTAAAACTGTTTTCCTGTGAGCGGCGGCAGTGTAGAAAGTGGCAAGAACACGGATTTTCCCAAGCACTGATCCACCAAAGCCTCGGTGGCATTTTTGAAAAGAATAATCTTAGTATCCGCTTTTTGCCATTGTTGTTTTTCAATAAAAAAAGGAACCAATAATCCGTTGATTTCAACGAATATTGATTCCAATTTTTGATAAAATTCGGGTTGATCTGTATCTAATTTCAAGATAACATTCCCCGAAAGACCGTGCTTACGAGTGATTTTGCCAAGGAAATAGCAATCTTCTTTTCGCATCGATTGTTGTTTTTTTAAGCCTCTGGAGCCTCTTCTGCAGGAGCTTCGCCTTGCTCTTCTACTGCTGGTTCTTCAGCCGCTGCCTCAGCTTCTGCTGCCGCCTTAGCTTCTTCTTCAGCTTGTTTTTTAGCGTTTAATCTGGCTTCGTTTACTTTTTCCTCTGCCTCTAAAGCTGCTTTTTTAGCCTCTTCTTTAGATTTAGCTAAGCTGTCTTTTTTACCTTGAATTCTGGCTTCTTTCTCTTCTAACCAAGCGTTAAATCTTCTTTCCGCTTCAGCTTCATCAAAAGCACCTTTGGCTACACCACCTTGTAAGTGTTTTTTGTAAAGGGCTCCTTTGTAAGAAAGAATTGCTCTGGCAGTATCCGTAGGTTGAGCACCTTTGTTTAGCCATTCTACAGAAGCATCTACATCTAATTCTATAATAGCTGGGTTAGCTACAGGATTGTAAATTCCTAATTTTTGGATAAATTTACCATCTCTTTTAGCTCTGGCATCCGCTACTACGATGTGATAAAAAGGCTTTCCTTTTTTACCGTGTCTTTGTAATCTAATTTTTACTGACATATTTGATTGTTTTTATGGGAACTCGTCCCTGTTAATATTTAAGGCTGCAAAGATAATTTTTTTTTATCTATTCTACAACATACCGCAATTATTTTTTTATTTAAGCTGAGAGCGGTACAGCAGAGCATAATAACCGCCTTGAGCCAACAGCTCTTGGTGCGTTCCTGTTTCCACGATTTTCCCCTTATCCATCACGATTATTTTATCCGCATTCACAATGGTGGAAAGTCGGTGAGCTATAATAATAGAAGTTCTATCTTGGGTAATTTTCTCCGTGGCTTTTTGGATAAGCTTTTCACTCTCGTGGTCTATGGAAGAGGTCGCTTCATCTAAAATTAAAATTTTAGGGTGACTTAAATACGCTCTTAAAAACGATAACAACTGCCGCTGTCCCAAAGAGATAGAAGATCCTCGCTCACTCACCATATACTGATAACCGCCTGGCAAGCTCTCTATAAACTGGTCAACCTCTATTTCCTTCGCTACTTTTTTTATTTGCTCTAAGGTAATACTTTCATCACCCAAGGTTAAGTTTTCAAAAATAGAACCGTGGAAGAGGAATACATCTTGCAAAACTACGCCAATATGTTGCCTAAGACTATACAAATCATAATCTCTGAGGTCTACCCCATCTAACAAAATCTTCCCAGAATTAACATCATAAAAGCGTGTAATCAGGCTGATAATGGTAGATTTACCCGCACCTGTTGCCCCTACAATCGCTACCGTTTCGCCAGGGTTGACTTTAAAGCTGATGCCCTTTAGAACCTCCTGTTTATCATCATACGCAAAGTGAACTTCCTTAAAATCAATCGCGCCTTTTACATCGGTTAAGATTTTAGTCCCATGGTTAGGCATTTCTTCATTTTGGTCTATCACGCCCAGTACCCGCTCTGCACCTACCAATCCACGCTGTATATTATTAAAGCGGTCAGCAATCTGCCGAAGCGGTCGGATGAGCATACTTACAAACTGAATAAAAGCAATTACCTCCCCTGGCGTTGCATTTTGCTTATAGAGGGCATTATACCCTGCATAGAACAGGATTAACCCAATAAACACCGAGGAAATCAACTCCACCACAGGGAAGAACAGCGAGAAATAAAACACCGTTTTTAGGAGCGCCGCTTTCAGCTGCCCATTGATGGCATCAAACTTCTTAAACTCCGCCTCCTGCCGATTAAACACTTGGATAATGGACATTCCCGATAGCCGTTCCTGTACAAATGAATTTTGAGTCGCCGTCCACTGGCGCTCATCGCCGAAGGTTTTCTTTAATTTCTTTTGAAAAAACCGCGTGATGAGCATCATCAATGGTAAAATCGCTAAAGCCACAAAGCTCAGGTGCGTGTTCACATTAAACATCGCGACCAAAACCATAATAATACGGAGCACATCGCCAAACACCATTAAAAAACCATCGGTATAAACGGTAGCTATGGTTTCCACATCGCCTACGGCACGAGTGACCAGTTGCCCAATCGCAGTTTTATCAAAAAACGAAACCTTAAAATAAATCAGCTTATGGTAGAGGCGCTCGCGGATATCCCGCATCACATTCTGAGAGATGTAATTAGACAAAAACACCAAAAAGAAATTGAGAAAAGTCTCTGCCACCACCAGACCTATTAGCCAATAGACATCGTGGAGGAGTAGCGTGTTGTCTTTCCGCTGCATAATATCATAATCCACCACATTTTTGGTTAAAATAGGGCGATAGGTAGATATCACAGCCAAAATAATAGAAATCAGTAGCGCTAAAACAAACCAACGCTTAAATTTCATTCCGATAAAAAAGAGCCGTTTAATCAGCTGCCAAGTATTTTGTTTTTTCATCTTGTTTAATCTTCTATAATGAGGGCTTGCTCCCACGGATAACCTACATCTACCAAGAACAAACCTTGTGCAGGTGCCGAAACGCCTGCCGAGTTTCTATATTTCGCTTGAATAATGCCGTGCAAATCTTCGGGGGCTATCTTACCACTGCCGATATCCACCATAGTCCCCACAATAGCGCGCACCATATTCCTCAAAAACCGATTGGCAGAGATGGTAAATACCAAGTGGCGACCTTCTTGCGTCCATTCCGCTTTATAGATTTTGCAGAGGTTGGTCTTCACATCAGTGTTGAGTTTAGAGAAACTCGTAAAATCTTCGTACTCAAAGAGGATGGCACACGCAGCATTCATCCGCTCGATGGAAAGCCCGCGGCGCCAGTAGCTCCACGCCGAATTCTGGCTAAAAGGGTCTTTATCTAAGGCGATGTAATATTGATAAGTGCGGTAGGTGGCATCAAACCTCGCGTGGAAATCATCTCTCACACGGAACAAACGGTGGATGGCAATATCTGGAGGCAAGAAGGCATTGAGCCGCATAGGCAGCGCAGGGTCTAAGGCAAAATCCACATCAAAATGGGCAAACATCTTCCGTGCGTGTACCCCTGTATCCGTTCTGCCTGCACCTGTGGTTTTCACCGCCGTTCTTAGAATGGTGGATAGCGCCCGCTCCAGCTCTTCCTGCACAGAAATCTGCTGTGGCTGCCGCTGGTAACCAAAATAATGCTGTCCGTTATAAGAAAATTCTATACAATATCTCACTGCCCTATGCGCTTAATAATGAAGTTGCAAAAGTCGGAAAAATATATGGATTTAAAAGGCGTTTCTCCAAAAAAGATGAAGCACCCCACGCCCACCCTCTACCCCAAAGCCCCATTTCAAACGGGTTTTTATCCGCTTTAAAATCACTTTAAAACCACTCAGATGTTCATCGTTCAAAAAAAATCTCCTAAATTAGCCCCGTGAAAAATATCTTACTCCTTTCTGACACCCACAGCCACCTTGATGAGAGGATCCTCGCCTATGCCCAAGAAGCAGATGAAATCTGGCATTGCGGTGATTTTGGCAACCTGCAAGTGGTAGATACTTTGGCTCAAATAAAACCCCTGCGAGGCGTGTATGGCAACATAGATGGCGCAGACATTCGGAAGCAATTTCCAGAGGTGGCACACTTCCGCTGTGAGGAGGTGGAGGTCCTGATGATCCACATTGGCGGCTATCCACAGCGCTACACTCCATTGACAAAAAAGAGCATCAGCGAGTACCGCCCCCAGCTGTTCATCAGCGGGCATTCCCACATCCTGAAAGCGATGTATGACCACACCAACCAGCTCCTCCACCTCAACCCTGGTGCTGCAGGACAACAGGGCTGGCACCAGATGAGAACGATGATGCGCTTCCGCATTGAGGGCAAAGACATCAACAATTTAGAAATTATAGAACTCGGAAAGAAATGAAAATAGGAGACACCGTTGCCGTGATTGATGAACCTCTGGTGGGCACCATTAGCGCCATACACCACGACCAAATCACCCTGATAGATGCCGAAGGCTTTGCCCACCGCTACCCCAAGCACCTTCTGGTGCCTCACCAAGATGTGTACGACCAAGCGCCCATTATCCCAAAGGCGGAGCCCCAGCCCACACGCCCTAAAAAAACCAAAAAGCATCTGGTCTTAGACCTTCATTTTGACCAACTGGTGGAGCATCCACAAAACTACGACAGTTTTGAACGCCTACTGATCCAAAGGGAGAAATTAGAGGACACCTTAGAGTTCTGCCGCACCCACAGAATCAAAAAACTGGAAATCATCCACGGTATCGGCGATGGCGTGCTCCAGAAAATGGTCTACGAAGTCCTCCGCAACAAAACCGATATAGAGTTTGACGATGGCGGTTTCTTCTACCACCAGCAAGGCTCTGTTTGGGTGGAATGGCGCTAACCTCCAACAATAATGAAGCACCCCTAAAAACCTCGCGCTTCCCCTCAACCTTTTCCATCAGAATACATTTTTATCAATAAAAACTCAGTTTTATTGATAAAAACCACTATAAAATCAGCGGGACAGCTTCCCGACATATTCAGGAAACTGTCCCGTTGCGAGCCGCATAATTTTTAAACTCATTTGGGACTGTCAACACCGCTGGACACTCACTTTTAAACTCAGTTGGGACCGTCAACACCGCTGGACGCTTACTTTTAAACTCATTTGGAACTATCAACACCGCTGGACACTTACTTTTAAACTCATTTGGAACTATCAACACCGCTGGACACTTACTTTTAAACTCATTTGAGGCTGTCAACACCGCTGGACACTCACTTTTGAAACCCATTGAGGCTATCAACACCGCTGGACACTTACTTTTGAAGCTTGTTGAGACTGTCAACACGGCTGGACACTCAGTTTTATGATTAAAACAAAGCTTTCCTCAAAAAAATATCCTTTAATTAAGATAAATTAGGGCTATTGCGCTGCCTTTACGCTAAGCTGATGTGGGTATCCTCTTGAAAACCGTTAAGAAAATCCTTCACGGGCATTCGTTTCTTGCCTTGCAGCTGCACTTCTTCTGGGATATAGATGCCATCTTTCACAAAAATTTTGAATTGATGCTTGCTGCGCTCCACAGTCCCCACGGCGCGGCTGTGTTCGGTAGGCTCAAAGTGTCCGCGGTAGATTTTCAGGGTCTTTGCCTCCTCGCCGATGTTCACGGTGGTAAAGGCGGCAGGGTAAGGCGACAGCCCACGGATGAAGTTGTAAATCTCTCGCCCTGAGGCTCGCCAGTTGATTCTGGTATCTTCCTTGAAAATCTTAAAGGCGTTCTTCGGCACTGCCACATCGGGCTGTGGTGTCTCCGTGATGGTATTTTCAGCAATTCTGTCCAGTGTTTCCACCACCAAATCTGCGCCGATGAGCATCAGGCGGTCGTGGAGGCTGCCTGCATCTTCATCAGCCCCTATAGGGGTAGATTTTTGAAGGAGGAGGTTGCCCTCATCTATTTTCTCATTGATGTAGAAAGTGGTCACGCCTGTGGTGGTCTCGCCGTTGATAATCGCGAAATTGATAGGCGCTGCCCCACGGTAATCTGGGAGCAACGAGGCGTGGAGGTTAAAGGTGCCCAAGCGCGGCATCTGGAACAAGATTTTAGGCATCATCCTAAATGCCACCACCACGAAAATATCGGCATCCCAAGCCTTAACTGCCTCTAAAAATTGAGGGTCACGGAGTTTCTCTGGCTGGAGGATGGGCAATTGCTCTGCCTCGGCGTATTGTTTCACTGGGGAGGCTTGGATTTTCTGCCCCCTGCCGCTGGCTTTATCCATTACGGTCACTACGCCCACCACTTGGTGGCGTGAACAGTGGATGGCTTCTAAACTTTTCTGTGCAAATTCTGGCGTTCCAAAAAAAACGACTTTCAACGGTTGGCTCATGGGTTGAGTGTGTAGGTTTTATAGTTTAACATTTTTATTTTTCCTTCGTTAAGGAGTTTGATCAGGTCTCTCAACAGCTGGGGGCTATCGATCTGCGGCAGGGCAGCGGCTAACTCTAATAAAGTCTGCGGGCGCTCCGCCAAAAGGAGCAATGCAGGGTGCTGAACTTCCTCTTGCTGGTACTGGCGGTTGAGACATACGGAACAATGACCGCAATTTTGTGCAGTGGCTTCGCCAAAGTAGGATAAAATGAGTTGCATCTTGCAGCGGTCTCGGTTTTGGATGAAGTATTTCATCTCTTCCCACTTCTGGACTTTGTTCCTTTGGATTTCAAAGAACAGATGCCACCACTTGCCCCCAAAGCTCTGTTCATCGCGAGGGATTAAAAACTTAATGCTCCCCGCTCCGCCATCTATATAATGGACAAATCCTCTCTTCTTTAAACTCTGCAGATGTTCTTTAAGTTGTGCCGCAGGCATATGGAGTTTTTGGGCTAATGCCTCCTCACGGAAATACACCTTGTGGGTGGAGAAACCGGATAAATTCCGAAGCAAAGTTTCTATAAAATAGGCATCGCTCTTGGGTAGGAGTTCAAAATCTGAGACCTCAATGGTCAGCTCCACAGAGGATTTGGACTGGCGCGCATTATAATAAATAATCTCTTGGTTGTGGAGGAAGGTCAAGATGTTATTGAGCATCGGCAATGGTGCACGGGTAACCCTCTGCCAACTTTGAATGTTGAACTGAAAGGTGCCTTCTGCCTGTTCATAGTCCGCAATTTGGAATAAAGAATACAGATAAGACACGGCTTTTTTAAAGAAGTCTCGGCTGGGAATCTGTTGGTACAATACCCCATCAAACCTTGATATTTCATCTTCCGACCAAAGCAATACCGCAAAAGAAGGCTGTCCATCTCGCCCTGCGCGCCCTATTTCTTGGTAATAATTCTCAAGAGAGGTGGGCGGCGAGAAGTGGATCACAAAACGCACATCCTCCTTATCTATCCCCATACCAAAAGCATTGGTTGCCACCAGCACACGGTTGGGGAGGGTGAGCCATTCGGCTTGTTTTCGGTTCTTATCCTGCAGCGAGAGCCCTGCGTGGTAGTAATCTACCTGCGACAAGCCGCTGTGATTAAGGTATTCGGAGAGTTGCTCTGCTTGCTTCCTCGTAGCGGTGTAGATGATGCCCGTGGCAGGGTTATTTTTGAGTAAATGGAAGACCCGAGCGTATTTATCCACCGTGGCTTCTGTATAAATGCTGATGTTGTCTCGCTTAAAACTCTTCTGGAAGATCTGGGGGCTCTGTAGCCCTAACTTGGTTTTGATGTCTTCCACCACCTTGGGCGTGGCTGTAGCGGTGAGCGCCAGCACGGGCTGACCGCTCAACTTGTCTTTCCTAAATGCTTCTATATTCTGATAACTCGGGCGGAAGTCTTGCCCCCATTCTGAGATACAGTGCGCCTCATCTACGGCTAAAAAGGAGATTTGCATCTCCTCCACTTTACTGAGGAACACCATATTCTTCAGTCGCTCTGGAGAAACAAATAAGATTTTGGTAATCCCCTCTATGCAACGGGCATAGATGGTTTCGGCTTCGTCTTCCTCTAATTCGGAACTGAGGTATTCGGCTTCTATGCCTCTTTGTTTGAGCTGTCCCACTTGGTCTTTCATCAGCGCCAATAGCGGCGAGACCACCAGACAGGTGCCCTCTAATACCAAAGCGGGCAGTTGATAACAAAGCGACTTGCCTCCTCCTGTTGGGAGTAGCGCCAAGGTGTCTCGGTGGTTTAAAATGGAGAAAATAATGTCTTTCTGGGCATCGCGGAAGGTGCTATAACCCCAAAAATGAGCTAAAGTATCCTCAATAAGGGTTGATATTTGCTGTCGCGTATAGGGCATCTCTCAATTAAAGTCTATCATTAAGCACAAAACATAGCGAAAACCGAGCTGGAAGGGCTCTTGGGATTAAAGTTGCACCATTTCCGTCACCTCCACATCATAACCAGATATGACGGGTTTCTGTTGTGGGTTCTGGGTTATCACTCTAAATTTGGTAATGCCCAAATGCTTCAAAATCTGGGTACCCACGCCGTATTCCATATAGTTAGCCGACAACGTAGGGCGCTGCACCTGGCCATCTTGGTAGTCTAAAAACTGTTGGAGCTTGCGCATCGTATGCTCGGCATTAGAGACATTATTGATGAAAATAATAGCGCCCTTGCCTGCCTCGTTAATCATATCGGTCACTTTTTTGAGTAGTGGTTTTTCCCCTGAAATCAGTCGGCTAAGGACATCAAAATAGGCGCTGGAACTCTGCACTCTGACCAATATAGGCTCATCTTCTGTCCACTCTCCTTTGGTAAAGGCAAAATGGATTTGCTCGGTATGTTTTTCTTGGAATGCGTGGAATGTGAAGTTGCCATAGATGGTCTCCACCTCGCGTTCTTCTATCTTATGAACCAGATCGCCTTTTCTGAGGCGGTATTCTATTAAATCTTCTATAGAAATGATTTTGAGCTGATGCTTTTTCGCGAGCTCTACCAACTGAGGGAGACGCGCCATAGAACCGTCATCATTCATAATCTCGCAGATAACGCCTCCTTCTTTAAGCCCTGCCAACTTGGTAAGGTCTATCGCCGCTTCGGTGTGGCCCGCTCTTTTGAGTACGCCTCCTTTTTTGGCTCTTAGTGGGAAGATGTGCCCAGGTTTCATAAAGGCGGTAGGCTTGGTGTTTTCATTCATCAGTGCCAAAATGGTTTTGGCTCTGTCGCTGGCAGAAATCCCTGTGGAAACGCCCTCGCCCAATAAATCTACGGAAACGGTAAATGCGGTTTCCTTAGGGTCGCTACTCCGCGTGACCATAATATCCAGCCCCAACTCATCACAGCGCTCTTCGGGTAGTGGTGTGCAGATTAAACCACGGCCATATGTGGACATAAAGTTGATAATCTCTGGGGTGGTCAGCTCCGCTGCCGAAAGGAAATCGCCTTCGTTCTCGCGGTTTTCATCATCTACTACAATGATGATTTTCCCGTTTTTTAGGTCTTCTAAAGCTTCTGGAATGGTATTGAGTTGGATCTCTGACATTATTGGTATGGTTTTAATGAAGGACAAAGATAATATTTTTTTTGAGACCTACCGCGTTATTAGGTTGCAATCCTCACTCATTTTTCATCTTAAAAAAAGTCTTATCTTTGCCCTATATAACGCTATGGGAAATCCCTATCAGCGTGTTTTTTTGTTGATAATAGACCGTAAGTGTACGCCATGAATCTACAATCGATCAATACCACCCTACTCCCCCAACTTCTGAAACGCCAGTTTGGGGCTTCCATCTTCCAAGCATTGGCACAGCACCAGCATATTACTGTGAAGGGCGCTGCAGGCTCTACGCCAAGCCTTATTGCGGCAGAGGCTTTTTTGAGTTTAAACCAAACCATCGTCCTCCTTACCGATGATAAGGAAGACGCCCACTACATCACCACGGAAATGGAGGAACTCTTGGGAGAACACCAAGTGCTTTATTTCCCTGCCACCCATCTGGAGCCTTACCAAATAGAGAAAACGCAAAATGCCAATTTGGTCCTGAGAACAGAGGTGCTCAACCAACTCAACACCTCCAAAACGCCACGGTGTATTGTTGCCCACTACTCGGCGCTGACCGAAAAAGTGCTGAAGAAGGAAGATTTTAAAGCCATTTCTCATCATATCAAAGTGGGTGACCAACTGGATTTTGATTTTACGGAGGAGCTTCTGCATCAGTTTAACTTCCAGTTGACAGATTTTGTCTCTGAACCTGGAGAATTTGCCGTGAGGGGCGGTATTGTAGATGTGTTTTCTTACGCTAACGACCGACCTTATCGCATCACCTTTTTTGGCAACGAGGTGGAGAGCATCAAAACTTTTGATATTGAAAGCCAACTCTCGATAGAGAAAGTGGACAGCCTGCAATTGGTCTCTAATATGAGCTACGCCATACAAGGCAGCAAGGTTTCGCTGTTAGAAATTTTGCCGAAAGACAGCCTTATCGTCACTAAAAATGCATACTTAGGGCTGAACTACATTCGGGATTTTTATCAGAAGGCGGAAGTCCGTTTTTCTCAATTCGGCGAGGGGATCCAGCGACAAAAACCAGAGGAATTATTTGTGTCTGATGAGGCGTTTTTTAATCAATACCAAAACTTTAGCACGGTTGATTTTACCGCACAGTCTTTGCAGCTGCCACAAGCCCCCCACCTTGAATTAAAACAAACGCCCCAACCCAGTTTCAACAAAAATTTTGAGCTCCTTATCGAGAACCTGAAAGAGCAACAGCAACAGGATTACGAGATTTGGATTTCTTTCGCTACAGATAAGCAAAAAGACCGTTTGCAGAGTATCTTTGAGGATTTGGGACAGTCTATTCACTTTCAATTCTTTAAATCTGAACTCCACGAAGGCTTGATCGACCACGAGAGCAAAATCTTGATCTATACCGACCACCAGATTTTTGACCGCTACCAGCGCTATCAGCCTAAAAATGCCTTTGCCAAATCTGAACAACTGACCCTCAAAGACCTGATGTCCCTCAAAGTAGGCGACTACATTACCCATATTGATTACGGCATCGGGAAGTTTTTAGGCTTGGTTAAAGTGAACAATGGCGATAAGGTCCAAGAGTGTTTTAAACTCACTTATAAAAACGGAGATTTGCTCTATGTGAGCATCCACGCCCTACACAAAATATCCAAATACAACGGTCCCGAGGGCAGAGAGGTGGTGCTTTCCAAAATAGGTTCTCCAGCGTGGAAAAACTTAAAAAACAAGACCAAAGCCAAGGTAAAACAGCTCGCTTTTGATTTGATAAAACTCTATGCCAAAAGAAAAACTGCCAAAGGCTTTGCGTATATGCCAGATACCTACCTCCAGAACGAGTTGGAAGCCAGCTTCATCTACGAAGACACGCCAGACCAAGAAAAAGCAACGCTGGATGTAAAAAAAGATATGGAAGCCGAAACCATTATGGATCGTTTGGTCTGCGGCGATGTAGGCTTTGGAAAAACCGAAGTGGCGATAAGAGCCGCCTTTAAAGCCGCTACAGATGGCAAGCAAGTGGCAGTGCTGGTGCCTACCACCATTTTGGCATTTCAGCATTACAGAAGTTTTGTGGAACGGCTTAAGGATTTCCCTGTCAACATTTCTTACCTCAACCGCTTCCGTACGGCTAAGCAAAAAAGGGAAACATTGGAACAGTTAGAAGCGGGGAAAATAGACATCATCATCGGTACGCATCAGCTGGCATCGGAGAAGGTAAAATTCAAAGATTTGGGGCTTCTCATTATAGATGAGGAGCATAAATTTGGAGTTTCCGTAAAGGATAAACTCAAAACGATGAAAGCCAATATAGACACCCTCACGCTTACCGCCACGCCCATCCCAAGAACGCTACAATTCTCGCTGATGGCAGCGCGGGATTTATCCGTTATCAAAACACCTCCACCCAACCGCCAACCTGTGGAAACTCAGCTCATCGGCTTTAATGAAGCCACGATAAGAGATGCCATTTCCTACGAACTGCAACGCGATGGGCAGGTGTATTTCATCAACAATAGGATAGAAAATCTAAAAGACATCGCAGGGCTTATCCAGCGTTTGGTGCCAGATGCCCGCGTGATTACAGGGCACGGACAAATGGATGGCAAGCAGTTGGAGCAAAATATTTTAGACTTTATGGAAGGTAAATATGATGTTCTGGTCTCCACCACCATTGTAGAAAGTGGCGTAGATGTTCCGAATGCCAACACCATTTTCATCAATGATGCTCAGCGCTTCGGTATGGCAGACCTCCACCAGATGCGTGGGCGCGTGGGGCGGAGCAATAGAAAGGCGTTCTGTTACCTCATCACACCGCCGTTTGATATGATGACTTCCGATGCTCGCAAACGCTTGGAAGCCATAGAGCAATTTTCCGACTTAGGCAGCGGTTTCCAAATCGCGATGAAGGATTTAGAAATCCGTGGTGCTGGGGATTTGCTGGGTGCCGAGCAAAGTGGCTTCATCAACGAAATGGGCTTTGAGGCGTATCAAAAAATTATGCAAGAAGCCTTAGAAGAGCTTCAGAGCGACCCTGAATTTGATACCCTTTTTGAAAGTGAAAACGACCGCAAAAAGCTCTTCAAATCTCAGAAAGAGGTCAATATAGATACCGATTTAGAACTGATGCTGCCAGATGCCTATGTGAGTAGTATAGAAGAGCGCCTAAGTCTTTATCAAAAGTTAGCTGACATTACCCAACCAGAGGCGTTACAGCAATTTGAGTATGAACTTAACGACCGCTTTGGTCCTCTCCCAGAAGAGGCTCAGAATTTGCTGAAATCAGTGCGGTTAAAATGGTTGGCGGCAGACATTGGCTTTGAAAAAATCGTGATGAAGAATGGGGTATTCTTAGGCTACTTCCCAAGTCATCCGCAGGATAAATTTTATCAAAGTGAGAAGTTTCATCACATCATCAACTATCTTAGCCAAAATCCGCAAGATGCTGCCCTCAAAGAAAAACACACAGCCGAAGGCACCCAACTGATGATGAGAAAAGAGCATCTGCATAATATAGATGAGGTAAATACCTTGCTGCAAAATATTTTAAAATAGAAAAAACTTCCCTAAAATGTCGCAGAAATAATGTTTTTTCAATCATAAAACCTATATTTGTGAATCACAATTTATTGATTCACATTTTAAAATTTGAGATTTTTATAAAACAGAAGACCGAAGGTCAATAGGCAATCAAAAAGGAAGAAAAATTGTTGTATAAAGTGACGACAATTGCTAAAATAGAAATGATATGATTCTAATCAAACGAAGTATTTTTCCATTATCAAAAATTGATGTCAAACTAAATGATTTAACTTTTAGTTTGAAACCCAATGAGTCTAAATCGTTGGAGATCAATCATCAAGAAATAAAAACTATTGATATAGAAATCAGTAATCAATGGATAACAAATAAAGAAACGATACCTTTTAATGATCATTCTACCATAAAAATTGTTAGCGCAATACCAGATTTATATTATCTGTTGGGCGGAGGTATCAGCATTTTATTATGTGTATTGCTTTTCTTAGGGTTGGTATCGCCTTTATGGTTAGTTGTTAGTTTTATTTACATTCTACCGCTCATTTACTATAGCTTTTTTGCGAAAAAAAAATATTTTAAAGTTTATCATAATCACTATGCCCACCATTTCCACAGAGGTTTTAGTACAAGGGATTTTAAACGGCGATAAAAGGCTCCTGAGCAAAGCCATTACCCTTGTAGAAAGTAAAAAAACGGAACACCAGCAACA
The DNA here is from genome assembly GCF_030517065.1 of Riemerella columbina. Lineage (NCBI taxonomy): Bacteria > Pseudomonadati > Bacteroidota > Flavobacteriia > Flavobacteriales > Weeksellaceae > Riemerella > Riemerella columbina. Next base: position 623,289 of record NZ_CP103950.1, on the reverse strand, counting down.
GGCAGAAGGCTTGCTCAGACAAATTCTGCCCCATACTGGGCGCTCGGTTCGCCTTGGGATTACAGGAGTGCCAGGCGCTGGTAAATCCACTTTTATCGAGAGTTTTGGGCAATACGCCATTCGGCAGGGTCAAAAGGTAGCGGTTTTAGCCATAGACCCCAGTTCTTCTCGCACCAAAGGAAGTATTTTGGGCGATAAAACCCGTATGGAAGAGCTGGCACGAGAGCCCCACGCCTTTATCCGCCCTACGCCCAGTTCTGGATTTTTAGGCGGCGTAGCCAATACCACTTTTGAAACGATGCTCCTCTGCGAAGCCGCTGGCTATGATATGATCCTCATAGAAACCGTTGGTGTAGGGCAATCCGAGACGCTGGTGGCAGACATCACCGATGTTTTTTTATTTTTAAAAATCATTGGTGGTGGTGATGAATTGCAGGGCATCAAACGCGGTATTATGGAAATGGTAGACCTTATTTTCATCAACAAAGTGAATGACGAAAATCGCCAAAAAGCTAAAAATACCAAGCTGGAATTATCTCGGGCATTGCAATTTCTTCCGCCCAAAGAACCACAATGGAAAGTCCCTATTTTATTAGGTTCGGCGCTCCACCACGAGGGCATAGCAGAAGTTTATAACCAAATCCAAGATTATATCCAATTCAAAAAAGACCACAACCGATGGCAACTGAGCCGCCAACAACAAGCCGAAAAACGCTTTGATTACTGGGTGCAGAATTATATTTTAGCCCAAACCCAACAATCGCACGCCTTGGCAGAGCAATACGCCACGCATAAAAACAAAGTCTACCAGCTCCACGCCAACCCCAGCACAGAAGCCAAAGCCTTTGTGGCACAGCTTTTAAAGACCAATCCCAAAACCGAAGAATAAACGGAAGGCAAAATAGGGCTTCATTTTAAATTTATAAATCTTATTTTTGCAGCCTCATCGGTTATCAATTTATTACAAATACTTATGTCTAAACGAAGAAAAAATATCATCTTAGAAAACATCCAACTGACCACCGCAGGCGCCAAAGGCGTAACCATCGGGAAAACAGAAGCTGGGAAAACGGTGCTCGTTTCTGGAGCTGTACCTGGTGATGTGGTTAGAGCCAGAGTTAAAAAATCCAAAAAACAATATGATGAAGCCGAAGTTTTAGACATTATAGAACCTTCCAAAGACCGTGTGGCGCCTGTGTGCATCCACTTTGGTGTGTGCGGTGGCTGCAAGTGGCAAAACCTCTCTTACAGCAAACAGTTAGAGTTTAAACAAAACGAAGTACTGAACAACTTGAAGAGAATTGGCGGAATAGAAAATTTTGAAACCCTGCCTATTTTAGGCTCAGAGGAGGTTTATTTTTACCGAAACAAAATGGAGTTTTCATTCTCCAATGCCCGATGGCTCACGGCAGAAGAAATTGCCGAAGACCAAGCCATTACCCACAAAAATGCCTTAGGATTTCATATTCCTGGGATGTGGAGTAAAATCCTTGATCTTAAAGAATGCTATCTCCAAGAAGCCCCTTCTAACGACATCAGATTAGCGGTAAAGCAATACGCTGATGCCCACAACTTAGCCTTTTTTGATGTGAAAAATCAAGAGGGTTTCCTGCGAACTTTGATGCTGCGCCAAAACTCAAAAGGCGAATGGATGGTACTGTTCCAAATCTACAGAGAGGAAACCGAGCATAGAATAGCCTTGTTTGATTTTCTCCTCCAGAAGTTCCCACAGATTAAAACTTTGGTCTATACCATCAACCCCAAATCTAACGATTCTATTTATGATTTAGACATTATCCCATATTATGGCGATGGCTTTTTGGTGGAAGAAATGGACGGCTTAGAGTTTAAAATCGGGCCTAAATCATTTTTCCAAACCAACTACCAACAGGCGCTCAATCTGTATAGGAAAACTTTAGAATTCGCTGATTTAAAAGGTGATGAAGTGGTGTACGACCTCTACACAGGCACGGGCACCATTGCGCAATTTGTTGCGAGGAATGCCAAGCAGGTAATTGGGATAGAGTCTGTGCCAGAGGCCATTGCTGCCGCCAAAGAGCACGCCCAACATAACGGGCTCCACAACTGCACTTTCTATTGTGGCGATATGAAGGATATTTTTACCGATGAATTCCTTGCTCAGCATCCTAAAGCGGATGTCCTCATCACCGACCCGCCTCGCGATGGTATGCACGCCAAAGTGGTGGAGCAAATTTTAAAATTAGCACCAGAGAAAATTGTTTATGTGAGCTGCAACTCCGCCACCCAAGCGCGAGATTTAGCTCTGATGAAACATCAATACCGCGTGGAGAAAATCCTTCCTGTGGATATGTTCCCACAAACGCATCATATTGAAAATATTGCACTCCTCACCAAAATCAATTCTTAAATTATGGCTATCACGCGTTATTTATGGCTACTCCTACTCAGCATAGCGCTCATCTCTTGTAATAGTGATGATGATATTTGCGACAAAGGTTTGGGTACGCCAAGGCTTAAAATCAAGTTTAAAACGGAGAATAATAAACTCTACCAGCCCGATACGCTCCTTATTGGCGTACAGCTGACCGATGCCGATACCATTAAAACCGTTGTATCTGCCATAAAACCTGACTCTGTGCTGGTTCCCCTCCGTGTAGATGAGCAACCGTATACCGACCTTTATATCAGAACTCAACCCAATAATCCTTCCGAAAAAACGGCTGTCGTACGGATTCATTACACGCCAAAATCAGAATATGTATCGCCAGCGTGTGGCATCAGGCGCTTGTATGAGCAAGTCTCTGCCAGCGTACAGCAAGCCGCCGCCGTAAAAAATGTAGAAACCAATGCAACCTCCATCAACAATGAAAACCAAACGCCTATTTACCTTATTTTTTAGCCTCGCCCTCTTTGGATTTTATGCCGCACAGCAGATAGATTCCACGAAAGCCCATTGGCGCTATCAGCCTAATTTTATGGTGGGGATTGATGTTTTGGGTGCTGGTGTTTCTGCCTTTTCGGAACAGAAAAAAGTGCAGTTTTTCATCAGTTCTACCATTAAAAAGAGGCTCAATGCTGTGATAGAAGGCGGTTTTGCTAAACTTCATTATGATAAAAATGCCTATTTAGCCGATGCCAAAGGTTATTTCGGGAAATTGGGTGCATTTTATATGATGAGCATAGACCACGAAAATCCTAAAAATGGATTTTATGCCGGTGGAAAGTTGGCAGGAAGTTTCTATCAACAGGAATATTTTTCTGTCCCTACCAAAGGCGCCGAGGGGCAGGTTTATTCTACGGCATTTCCGCAGTCTGGGCAGTCTTCTTATTGGGTGGAAGCCTTATTGGGCGGCAGAGTTGCTTTATTTAACACCTCTTTTTTCATTGATGTGAATGTGCAGCCTCGCTATTTATTCTATACCACCAAACAAGATGAACTCTTTCCGATGATCGTCCCAGGATTTGGTAAAAGTTCCACACGCTTTAATATGGGCGTATCGTGGAGTTTAGCCTATGCCTTCTAAATCTTGTACTAAATCTTGGATAGTGGCTTCCGTTTCGGTGTGTAAATCTTCTAAACTGCCATTATTATAAATCACGAAATCGGCGCGGTTAATTTTTTCGGCTTCTGGCATCTGTTGGAGGATAATGGCTTCTACCTCGCGGTAAGTTTTATTATCCCGATCCATCACACGCTTGATGCGGAGACTTTGCTCTGCGGTAACCAATATGGTTTTATCACAAAACCGATCTAAACCCAACTCAAATAACAGAGCGGTTTCTTTAAAAATGAAAGGTGCCGTTTGCTGAGCCACCCAAGCCTCAAAATTTTCCCTTACCGCAGGATGAATCAGTTGATTGAGCTTCTCAAGTTGTGCAGTATCTTCAAAAACCTGTGTAGCCACCCATTTTCTATTGTAGTTGCCTTGTTCATCGTAGGCATTTTCACCTAATAAGGCGATAATTTTCGCTTTAAGTTGAGGGTCGGTATTGACTAAAATTTTAGCTCGGCTATCGGAATTATACACTGGATACCCCATCTGTTCTATCCACTCGGCAACGGTGGTTTTCCCTGAACCAATACCGCCTGTGATGCCTATTTGCTTTTTCATACTTTGAAATTCATAATCAAGTGAAGCCTTATCGTGCGGCGTGCTAATACCCAAACACTTCATTAAAGCTGAAAGTTTGGTCTAATCTAATGCCTTTTTCTGTTTGCTTTAAACTCGCTAATTCGTGGTGGGCATCGTGCTCGAAGAAAAGGAGGTAATCGTTAGCCACGCATTGTTTTAGGAATTTGTCTTTTTCTTCCATTGTGAGGAGCGGGCGGGTGTCATAACCCATCACATAAACCAACGGAATATGCCCCACGGTAGGGATTAAATCCGCTGCGAAAACGATGGTTTTATCTTGATATTTTAGCACAGGGAGCATCTGTTTTTCGGTGTGGCCATCTACAAAGATGATGTCCATTTTTAAATCTGGCGCGAAACCATAATTGCCATTTTTCGGTAGATTTACAAAGTCCAATTGCCCACTCTCTTGTATCGGCAAAATGTTTTCTTTTAAAAATGAAGCTTTTTCTCTTGGATTGGGATGCACTGCCCAGTCCCAATGGTTTTCATTAGTCCAGAATTTTGCATTTTTAAAGGCGGGACGGTAGCCCGTGCGGTCGTCATTCCATTCAATAGCACCGCCGCAATGGTCAAAATGAAGGTGGGTTAGAAAGACATCGGTAATATCTTCTCGTACGAAACCGTATTTCTTTAGGTTTTTATCCAAAGAATCATCGCCCCAAAGGGAATAGTGACCAAAGAATTTCTCGTCCTGCTTATCGCCCAAACCGCAATCTACCAAGATGAGTTTTTTGCCATCTTCGATGAGGAGGGAGCGCATCCCCAGTTCAATGAGGTTGCGTTCATCAGCAGGGTTGGTTTTCTGCCAAATGGATTTAGGGACTACGCCAAACATCGCGCCGCCATCTAACTTAAATTTTCCACATTGTATAGGGTATAGTTTCATAATTTTGGGGTTTTAAAGTTCATTTAAAAAAGATAAATTGGGCTCTATCATTGTTAAAACAACTCGCCTAAATTTTTGGGTTGGCTGAGGTTTAGGTGGCGGTAGGCTTTTTCTGTAACCTCCCTACCACGGGGCGTTCTGATGATAAAACCTTCTTGGATAAGAAAGGGTTCATAGACCTCTTCCAGCGTTTCGGCATTCTCGCCAATGGAAGTGGCTAAAGCAGAGATGCCCACAGGTCTGCCTTTAAAATTCTCAATCATCACACGCATAATTTTATTGTCCATATCATCTAAGCCGTACTCGTCTACATTGAGGGAATTAAGGGCGAATTTCGCAATTGCCATATTGATGGTGCCGTTGCCTTTAATCTCGGCAAAGTCCCTCACTCGGCGGAGTAATGCATTGGCAATTCTGGGCGTACCACGGCTCCTGCGGGCGATTTCTAACGCGGCATCTTCCTCAATGGGAACGCCCAAAACTCTGGCGCTGCGCTCTACAATCATCCCTAAAAGTTCTACCGTGTAATATTCTAACCGAGACTGGATGCCAAATCTGGCGAGCATCGGTTTGGTGAGCATTCCGCTTCTGGTGGTGGCGCCCACTAAGGTAAAAGGATTGAGTCCAATTTGCACAGAGCGCGCATTGGGCCCCGTTTCCAGCATAATGTCTATTTTATAATCCTCCATTGCGGAATAAAGATATTCCTCCACCACAGGCGACAGTCGGTGGATTTCATCAATGAAAAGAACATCGTTTTCCTCTAAGTTGGTGAGCAAGCCTGCCAAGCTCCCTGGTTTGTCCAACACAGGTCCCGAGGTTACCTTAAAACCGACCCCTAATTCATTAGCGATGATGTGGGCTAAGGTGGTTTTACCCAAACCTGGCGGACCGTGCAACAAGGTGTGATCCAGCGCGGCACCTCTATTTTTGGCGGCTGCCACAAAGACTTCTAAATTGTCTAAAGTACGCCGCTGCCCTGCAAAATCCTGAAAACTCTGCGGACGAATTTTTTCTTCTTGAAGAAGCTCTTCTTTTGAAAAATGATCCTTATCGGGGTGTAAAAAATCTGGCATAGTCTGATTAACTTGGTTCAAAGATAGGGATTTTTTGTTATTCTGCGGTGTCTCTGGAGCGATGAAATTGGTGTTTTTCAGCGGTGGCTACAATGATTTGTGCGGCTTTTTCGCTGGCGCCGTGGTCGCCGAGGCGGTGTTTAAGCTCGACATAATCGGCTAAAATCTGTTGGCGGTTGTCGTGTAAAACTTTGTGTAGCTCTCGCACTAAATTGGAGGTATTCAATTCATCTTGAATCAGTTCTGTTACCACAGGTTTATCCATAATAAGATTGACCAAAGAGATATATTTGATGTGCTTAACCAAGCGCTTGGCAATCAGGTAGGAAATTTTGCTGCCACGGTAACAAACCACCTCTGGAATATTGAGCAAGGCGGTTTCCAAAGTGGCGGTGCCAGAGGTTACCAATGCCGCCTCGGAACAGCGGAGCACATCATAAGTTTGGTTAGAAACCAAGTGGACATCGGCATCTATATAAGGCGCATAGAAGTCTGGCGAAAGGCTGGGTGCTCCTGCAATAACGAATTGATAATCTGGAAAGTGCGGAATAACAGAGCGCATAACTTCCAACATTTTTTTGACCTCCTGCGCTCTGGAACCTGGCAACAGCGCAATGATTTTGCGGTGGTCTAAGCCTGCCTTTTTCTTAAATTCTTGAGGATTGACCTCGGGGAGGTTCTGAAGGGCATCTAACAAAGGATGTCCCACGAAATGTGCTTCTATATGGTGTTTTTTATAAAAATCTTTCTCAAAAGGGAGAATCACAAGCATCTCATCTACATATTTTTTGATGGTCTTTACCCTACCCTCTTTCCACGCCCAAAGTTGTGGCGAAATATAATACACGATTTTTATGCCCAAAGCTTTAGCATAGCGCGCAATCCGCAGGTTGAAACCTGGATAATCAATCAAAACGAGAACATCAGGAGCATAGGCTTTGACGTCTTGCTTGGCGGTTTTGATATTTCTCAAAATAGTGCCAAGGTTCTGCACCACTTCTACAAAGCCCATAAAGGCTAAATCTCTATAATGCTTAACGATGCTGCCGCCCTGCGCCGCCATTAAATCGCCGCCCCAAAATCTAAACTCTGCATTGGGATCTTTTTGTTTGATGGCTTTCATAAGGTTGCTGCCGTGCAAATCGCCAGAGGCCTCTCCTGCAATGAGATAGTATTTCATAATACCGTGCTTTAATTAAAGTACAAACTTAGCGGTAAAATTTCAGTTATGAAAATATGAAGTCGCGTTATTTTGATTATATTTGTGGGAATTATTAAATTATAAACTATACCACATCAAAAACGACTTAACACCCTGTTTCAAAAAATGCGCCTCAGAGTGATATTAGCTTTTTAATTGAAAACTTTAAGTGTATTAAATGATATTGAGTATAATGGAGCGCCCAAAATAGGATGATAAAATCATGATTTTAGATGTTGATGATAAAGTATCAAAGTTTTTTCTACCAACTTCGGATTAAAAAATAAGCATACAATCCCTCAAAATCGGTCTAAAAGTCGGAAGCGTGTACTATTTGGCAGAGGAATGATGCAACATTAAAGCTGATATTATTTTGGTTTAGATTTTGGTGGAAAACGAACCATAAAAAATAATTTTGAAAACTTTATGGAAAATGAACCGTTAGAAATTAGAAATAGAGTGGCAGAAAGTGGCTTGATCAATTTTGATTTGTCCGCCCTTGTTCCTCAAGGTCAGCGCATTGGCATTGATTTAAAGGATTTCCTGTATGAAGGCTTAATTTTGAAAGAAAAAGACTTCCGTGAGCAAGTTAAAAACCTCAATCTCGAGGAATACCGAGGCGCTTGGGTGCACATTTATAACTCGGCAGATGCTATTGTGCCGCTTTGGGCTTATTTCTTACTCACCGCCCAACTCACAGGCGTGGCGCAGAAAGTCGTGTACGGCAGTAGGCAAGATTTAGAATGTCTACTGATGCACGATGCCCTCGGAGCGTATGATTTTTCCACGCTGGAGAACCAACGCGTTTTGGTCAAGGGCTGCACGGATACCTTTATCCCTGAAAATGCTTATGTGGAATTGGTGGAAAAGCTGCAACCCATCGTTAAATCTTTGATGTTTGGGGAGGCGTGTAGCCAAGTACCGATTTTTAAAAAGTAAATATTTGGTGCTGATGGCATTCATATCGGAATGATTATTGTTAGTACCACTGCGATTAAAATTTGAAATATTAATATTATGAGTTTATTAGACCTTATCACGGGCAGCACAGGCTCCCAAGTGGCTGAAAAAGCGGAAAGCAAATTCGGCATTAGTAGAAACCAAATGATAGCGCTATTGGCGGTTGCCACACCCGTTATCATCAGTTATTTAAGAAATAAATCTAAAAACGCCCAAGAGGCGGAAGCCCTGAACCAAGCGCTGGATAAAGACCACGATGGCAGCATCCTCAGCGATGCCTCTCAGCTGGAAAGTAGACAAGATGAAGGCAACAGTATTCTCAGCCATATCTTCGGGAATAAAAAGAACGAAGTGGAGACCGAGATTTCTCAAAATACAGGCATTTCTTTGGATAAAGTAGGTCCTATTTTAGCTATGTTAGCCCCTGTGATTATGGGCTACATCGGAAAGCAAAAAAGAGAAAACCAAGTGAACTCCAGCAGTGGTCTATCCGATTTGTTAGGGAATATTTTAGGGCAAAAATCATCTGATGGCAGCCATTCCCTCAACGATTTGTTGGATAGCGTTTTAGGTGGAAATACCTCTTCTGGTGGTGGCTTAGGCGATTTGCTCAGCAATGTTTTGGGTGGACAGTCTAAAGATAAAAACAGCGGTGGTTTAGGGAGCATTTTAGGAAATTTGCTCGGTGGTAAATAATGAATGATCACCATAAAATCTCCATTCAAGTTGGATATTTTCAATAAAAAAGCCTCCCATAAAAGGAGGCTTTATCATTAATTCTATTGAATTATAAACCAATATTATTATTGATTTTAAATTTCTTAACGATATTTTTAGGAATTCCATCTTTGTGGAGTAAAATCGCTGTAGATTTGTATAATACATATGGTTTGGTCACATAGATATAACCATCAAAATCGTTGGTTACGCCCCAAGAGTTCTTTACCATATAGTATTCTTTGCCTGTTTGGTCTTTCGCCAACCCCACGATTTGCATTCCATGGTCATCCGTAGTGGTCAGATTGTTAAGCGCTTCCTGGCGCATCTCCTCCGTGATTTTTTTATCAGGCTTCGGACCTTTAAAAAGTTCCTTTTTGGTTGCCGCATTGATATGGTCTAAATCTAAATCTGGAACATAAGCCACACCATTAGCATAAGAGAAATAAGGCTCCGAAACATCAGTCGCCCAGCCCACCGTATAGCCATTTTTAAGCGCGTGGTCTATAATGGTGGTCAGATCTTCCATCGGAACATTCCAGCTGGAAGCGTGGCTCCAATTGTCTGGAATAGGCACCACAAATCTCTCATAATAAGGATAATCTCGGTAAGAAGAAATTTCCACATAATCTTCTGGTACAATGCCCACCACCTCTTTAGCAAAAGATTTCGGCGTGTATTTTTTACCTTTATAAGTGAAAGAAGTTGGGTATTTTCCTAAATAACTGTCCAGCATCGCATCAATATTATCTAACCAATTGGCGGATAATTTTTTACCTGGATTTTTAGTATAAGTGTCCAACATCGCTTTAATGACCGCTTGCATTTCGGCAAAGTTGTTTCTGGTTTGTCCCTCTTTCAGCCCTGTATAAGCCTCCTGCGGCACAGCGCCATATTTTTGATACATATGAATCACATCGTGGAGCTCTCCACCATCTCCCCAAGAAATGGCACCATCATTCAACACATAGAGCTTCGCTTTGTCGTGGTAAGAATTTCTCGCGGTAAAGATTTCCGCTAAATCCACAGGCTCTTTGCCCATTCTGATCATCTCTGATTCTAAAAAAGAATTCCCAGAATAGCTCCAGCAAGTTCCTGATGAACCTTGGTCTTTTACCGAAGTAACGCCATTTTCTTTAATGGTGGTAAACTGGAAGTCTGGATTTTCGGATTTGTTGTTTTTAAGGCTATTCACTAAGCCATCTTGCGCCCAGAACAATGTTCCCGTTGCAAAAAATGCCACTAAGGCTAATTTTGATTTTCTCATAAAATAAAGTATTTTTTGATCTAATATTAAACTAAAATTTTTAAACTCTGCGGTAAAATTTGTACCTCTACTGGCGAGGCTATTGGCGTATATTCCCCATCTAAATGCCAATCTTGACCATCGGTATGGAAACGAAGCGCTGGCACCGACCAATATTTAACATAGCGGTTTTCTTTCAATGATTTTGAAAATAAGCGAGCAGCAAAAATCCCTGAATACCACAGCGGAAATTTTTTAATCAGCGCTATTTCTAACAGCCCATCAGCATCGGAGGCTTGGGGCGCAATATACGCATTATTCCCAAACTGCCGCGTGTTGGCGACATTCAGCATCAGATATTCGCCGTTATAAGGTTGGTGTTCGGCATCATCAAAGCTGATTTTAATGGGTTTATACTTAAAAAAAGTGCGGATGCAAACTTTTATATAATTCAAAAAACCTCGGCTGGTTTTCTCAAAATCTTTGGCTACAGCGCCATCAAAACCGAGCCCCGAAACATTGATAGAAAAGTGATTGTTGATTTTAAAGGTATCTATGGTTTTGCTTTGGGCTCTTTTGATTTTGTTGATCAGGTGATCCACTTTTTTATCAAAATTCATCTCGTTGGCAAAGCCGTTGCCAGAACCTGCGGGATAAATTCCTAAAATTTTATCGGTATGGATCAGGTGCTGGGCAATGCTGGAAATGGTGCCATCTCCGCCCATCGCGATGAATATATCCGTATCCGCCATATGCTGGGCGATAAACTGGCGTGTCCCCTCCAAAGATTCCGAAATATAATAATGGGCTTCGGGCATTTTCTCTTGGCACTGTGCTAAGAAGTGCTGGTACTGCCCCTTTGCCGAAAAAGGATTGATAATGAAAGCCACATTTTGCATAGACACAAAAGTAAAACATTTTTTGAGAACAGCCGTATTTTCTACGATTTATTTGCGAATATTGGTGGCTATATTGATAAAAAAACTGTTTTCGTCAAAAAACAGTTTCTATAAAAATCTATGGATTGGTGGTTTAATCTTCTTGCCCTATCACGCGATAAGTAATCGGCATAGTGCCTCTTTTGTGGTTTCCTATGGCGTTAAAGGCTGCTTTGCTCAGGTCAAACGAGCGTCCTTTGGCATAAGGTCCTCTATCGTTCACTTTTACCACGACACTTTTCCCTGTCCTCAGGTTGGTAATTTCTACCAAGGTACCGAATGGTAATCTTTTGTTGGCAGCGGTTAGCTCTGTATTATCAAAAATCTCTCCGCTGGCGGTTTTTCTACCATTGAACTTGTCGTGATAGTAGGAAGCATAAGTGGTGCCCGCTAAATTAGACTCGCTGTTTTTAAACGAATATAATCCTCCGAAAGAAATCATCATTATGATTACGAGAATGGCTCTTTTCATCATTTTGAATTTTTTTTGTTTTGTTTTTTACGAGGGCAAATTTATACTGAACCTCTTAGCCGACCATATCAAAACGTTAAAAAATGTTAATTTTATCTTAAATAAATCTTAATAAAGTCGTCTATTAACCTAAACACGGGGGATAGCAAGAACTGTTAAAAAGTGTTAAAAAAAAACTTAAAATGTTAATGTTATTAAGAAAAATACGCAAAAAAACACCTCCGAATTAAACTCAACACTTTTATTACCAATAACTTAGTATAAAAAAACAAGCCTCTAAAAATAGAGGCTCATTTTTTATATTTCTGTGGGAAATTATTTCTGTAATTCCTTTAAAAAATCTTCGTGAGAGATTTTAGTTTCTTTCTTTTTGGCTTTCTCTAAAATAACATCTTTTAGTTTTGCCATAGCTACTTCAGAAGAAATTTGTCTTACTTGCTCTTGGTTTTTGAGCATTTCTACCGCATATTTCTGGATTTCCTCATCAGAAAGGTGGTGGATACCATAAATTGCCAACTGATTTCTCACCAATTGCTCCGCTTGGCTGAGCACATCAGCATAGTCAATGGTAATTTCGTTTTCGTTCATCAACTTACCTTCAATAATTTGGTATTTCAGTTGATTTTTCTCCGCTTCTAAGATTTCTTTAGCCTGAGCTTCGTTAGCGATATTAGCATTGGTAAACATTAACCATTTTACTAAAAACGCCTCTGGCAACTGCACTTCTTGCTTTTCGGTAATTTGCTCTAAAATTTTATTCACGAAGTGAACATCCGCATTTTGCTGGAAGTATTCATCTAATTCTGATTTTACTTTAGCTTTAAGCTCATCTTCAGATTTTACAGTGTCTTTACCATAAACATTGTCAAAAAGCTCTTGGTTAAGCTCTGCCAATTTAAGTTTGTAGATGTCTTTCACTGTAACCTCTACCTCGTTGTGGTGTAGGTGCTCCGCCTCTTCTTTAGAGAAGCCTAAAACTTTTGCCAACTCCTCATCTTTTACTAAATCTTCTTTAGAGATTTTGATAGATTCGTCTTTTTTAAGTTTTTTAACCAAATCAAAAGCGGCTTTATTCTCTGCGTTGATCACCACATTTTTCGGTGCGTGGTGGTGCTCGCCTTCGGCATCTTCTTCTACTACTTGCTTCACTTCTAAAGCGATGTAAGAATCTTTAGTGGCTTTTTCCTGCGGTTCTCTTTCAGCAAATCTCTTCTGCATATTCTCTATGCTGGTGCTGATTTCCTTATCAGAAGCCTCTATTTGGAAATGTGGCGCTTCGTATTGTGCTAAATCAATGCTGAATTCTGGTTCAAAACCGATTTCAAACGGAAGCTCTATTTGTTCTTGGTTGGTATCTAACTCCTCTACTGGCACAGGCACAGGCTGCCCTACCAATCTGAGTTTATTTTCTGTAATGTAGTTATTAAGCCCTTCAGAAACTTGCTTGTTGATTTCCTCATAGGTTAATCCAGCTTCGTACTGTCTGCGGATCATCCCAAGTGGAGCCTTTCCTTTTCTAAAGCCAGGAATCGTGGCATTTTTAGCATAGTTAATCAATTGCTTTTCAACTTTGTCTTTATAATCTTTTTTATCCAAAGTTACCGTAAGCAATGCGCTTACTTCATCGTGATTTTTACTCGTAACCTTCATTAATTGAATTTTTTTAGAAGGCAAAAATAAGAAATTTTATGCTTTTATCAGAATTTAATTTCAAAAAATTAAGTTTTCTGTTTTTTATAATTAAAAAGATGATTTTCAAAGGCATTAAAAAACCTATAATACCGAGAATACGGCAGTGGTGAAGGGTTTTAAACGGTATTCTTTTTTTAATGATATATTTCAGTAGGTTATTAGATTTTATTTATTCTAAATTACGCTATCTTTGTGCACAAATTAAAAATTAAACTTATGAATAAAAAAACTGTTATTATTGCTGTGCTTTTAGGGAGCATCGGGAGTAATGCCATGGCTCAACAAACCAAGGATACCATTAAAAATAAAAACTTGGAGGAAGTGGTGATTACCGCAACGGGCGTCAAAGAAAAAATTAAAAACTATGCTGGTTCTGTGAATACCGTCACAGCGAAAACCTTCAAAGAATTGGGCATACAAACCCTCGGCGATGCGATGAGATTGGTGCCTGGTGCTAATTTTGTAGATGAAGATGGCAGAGGGCTAAAACCGAGTATTGGCTTGAGAGGCTTAGACCCTGGGCGTTCATCAGCGCTACTGACTTTGGTAGATGGCAAAATGCCCTTGGGCGAGAGTTACAGCTCGCTGAGTGAATATACTATGGTGCCTGCCGCATCCGTAGAGCGGATAGAGATTATCCGTGGTGCCTCGCCAGTGCTTTATGGCGGCGGTGCTATTGGCGGCGTGATGAACATCATCACCAAAAATGGAGCCTACGAACCTTATAAAAGAATCTACGCCGCTTATGGCAATTATAACGCGCTCAACTTAGGTGCAGAAGCTGGTGGCGGTTCTAAAACTTTCAACTATTACATCGGTTACAACCGCCGACAAGGCGATGGTTCAAGAGAGAAAAACTCTAAATTCCATACCGATGATGTGACCCTCTCTTTGGCGGCAAGACCTGATGAACAGAACGAATTGAAGTTTTATTTTAGTGCTTTTTGGGAAAACTCTGAAACTCCAGGTGGGCTTAATGCACAAGAATACACCCAAAACCCAAGGCAATCTTTAGCCGTGCACGATCATGATGAGTTCCTTGCCAAGAGAATGATGGCTAACCTGACCTATACCAGACACCTCAACACGACCAATAGCCTTTCTGCCGTGCTGTATGGTGGCTATTTCCAAAGAGATTGGTGGATAGGCTCGGCTTATCCTACCGAAAATAAAAATGCAGGAATGCTCCGCAACATCCCTTCTTTCGGAGTTTATATTGATTATAAAAATACAGACCAAGTCTGGGGACTTAAAAACAATTTCCTGGCTGGACTAAGATACCACACCGATATTTACCGCAACAAAAGCGTAGATGGCGCCACTAATGAAGCCCGCTCTGGCGTGCTACAATCTGGCAACGAAAGCAATACCAATGTTTATGAAGCCTATCTTTATAATCAGCTCTACCTTCGTACAGATTTAATTCTGAGCCCTGGGGTGCGCTATACTTATGTGGATTATGCCACCAATGACCTCAAATCTGGATTGCAAACCAAAGCCAATAGTGATAGTTTCATCTACTCGTTAGGGTTGGTTTATCAAGGGGTTAAAAATTCCGAATTTTATACTACAGTGTCTAAAGGTTATCAGCCGCCGCAATCTTCCAGCGCCACCAATCCTAAAGTGGTAGCTTCGGGGAAATTCTTAAAGCCTGAAACTTCTAATAATTTTGAAGTGGGGGTAAGAACGCGCCCAACGGAATGGCTCAGCCTGAACTTAACGGGATATTTAATTTATTTCAATGATAAAATTGTAACGATAGATGGGCTAAGACAAAATGCTGGAAAGAGCTTCCACAGAGGTATAGAAGCCGAAATTAAAGTAAAACCAACGCCGCAATTTTCGTTCTATGTGAATACCGCCATCCAAAAAGCGACTTTCTCTAACGGAGATTTTAAAGGCAATACCTTGCCATATGCACCTAATTTTACCATTACTCCTGGTGCGAAGTTCCAAACGCCACTCGGCAAGGGGGAACTGATCATCAACCTCTATGATGCCTATACTTCTAAGCAATATACGGATAATGCGAACACTTGGGAAGGCAGTCCCAATGGTAATATTGGGAAAATCCCGGGGTACAATATCTTAAGTGGTAGCATCAATTATAATATCAACCATCTCAATTTCAACTTTAATATGCTCAATATTTTGGATAGAGAATATTACACCAAGCGCTATCCGTATTGGGGTGGCATTATGCCAAGCTCTGACCGCACCTTCTCCTTTGGTGTAGGTTATCAGTTTTAGGATTAAAGGTGATATTTTTAAACCCCACCGCGGCTCAAACTTTCGTTTGAGCCGCGGTGATTTTTGTATTTGTTTTATAATATGAGTGAAAATATTTTTATTGATATTCTATTTTAAATATATCATCTTTATGATAATCTGTATATTTTCCTTTAGAAAGATCTGTCATTTCTGAAGGATAACCTTTTTCATTGTATATAATTTCTCTTTTACGATCCTCATAATATTCTCCATCCCTATACTCTCGAGTATTTATAATATTATGAGGATAAGATAAGAGCCCATTGATATTATATTCAGCATAAGATAGTCGGTTTAAGCCCGTTACATTTTTAAATATAGATTTCTGATTATCATAAGCTATTTCCAAAGTTTCTGATCTCCTTATTGTATCTGCTGGGTATTCTTTTCTTTCTATGTAATTACCAACACTTTTTATGACTTGCTGTTGTGCGTTTAGCGTATATTCATAAGTTCCTGTTTCATAGTAGTTCTGCCCACCATTATACCTTTCTACCCTATTATAAGTAATGTTAACCATATTATTCTGTGGTATGGTATAAGTATACTCTATAAATAGAGAATAAGGTTTTGAATATTGTATTCCCTTCTCTACTCTTAATTCTTTTGTTAAATTACCTTTATCATCATATTCAAATGTAACTGTTTGCAAGAAATTAGAATTATCTTTAATCCGCCCTTCTATTGATTTAATCCTATTACCTTGATAAGTGAATGTTTGAACAAAATCATGATTATCTTCCACTTTTTCTAAATGGTTTCCATTATAAGATAGGTTATATTCTGTAATTTCATCTATAAAACCATCATTACCATAAGAAGTTTGAGTTAGTTTAATTGGCAGTAACCGATTTCGTAGTTCTTCTTCTGTTCCCCTACAAGAAATGGCTACGACTGCCAATAACGAGAATAAAATCACTTTTTTCATTTCTTGATTTTTTATTATTTTGGCAAAGATAAGTGTTTTTATGATAAAAAACGCTGCGAGATGCCTCAAACAAAAAAAGCAAAGAATTTATCTTTGCTTTTTCTATTCTATTTAAATGGTATTTTTTAAATATTAAATAACATCACGAAAGTATCTGGAGCCACGCCCAACGCAATAATGAGCGCTATAATCACCACCGATACGATGTTATAAGTTAGGCTGACTTTTTCACTGGTTTTGAAAGTGCTTTCTTTATAAAAGAACATCACGATAATCAACCTAAGGTAGTACGCAATACTCAGCGCAGAGCCAATCACCGCAATGATGACCAATAGCGTAACGCCGCCTGAAATGGCTTGGCTAAACAAATTAAACTTCGCGATAAACCCTGCAGTTAGCGGAATACCCGCCATAGATAATAAAGAAATCGCGGCTACCACTGCCAGCAGAGGCTCTGTTTTGGCAAGACCGTTGAAGGCTTCGTATGAGGTTTCTCTTTTGAGTTTTTCCACCCAAATGAGGCACATAAATACCCCTACCGTAGCCAGTGAGTAAGCCAATAAGTAGAACGCCAAAATATTGGCAGAAGCACTATTAAAACCAAAGAATATTAAAGCCAAATAGCTAGCGTGAGACACCGATGAATACGCCAACATCCGCTTGGCGTTGGACTGCACCAACCCTAATAAGTTGGCTAAAATCAGTGTGATGATGATCAGCGCTGCCATAACATCTGCCCAGATAGGGAAGCTGCCTAAAAATCCTAAAGTGAATACTTTATACAACGCGTAGAATGCGGATATTTTAACTACCGAAGCCATAAACGCCGTGACCAACGAAGGCGCCCCTTGGTACACATCTGGGCTCCACATATGGAACGGTGCCAAAGATACTTTAAAAGTCATCGCCACGAGCATCATCAAAATACCTAAAACAAACATTTTGTTTCCGCCGTAATTCACGCTATACAGATGGATAATATCCATATCAAAACTTCCTGTGCTGCCGTAGATTAAGGCAATTCCTAAAAGAAGAAAGCCTGTAGCAAAAGCCCCCATAAGGAAATATTTCATAGAGGCTTCTATGGAGCGGAGATTCGTTTTGGCACTGCCCGCTAGCACATAAAGCGGAATGGACAAAATTTCTACCCCCAAAAAGAGCATGACCAAATTTTGAAATCCAAATAAAATAACACCTCCACAGAGCGAGAATAGCATCAGTGCATAGAGTTCGGATTGATGGCTTCTATGGTTGCTGAACGCAAAGCCTCCTATAAAAAATATTAAAATGGTAATCCCAATGCTGATTTTACTGAAAAGTGCAGCAGTGGCATCAAATTGATACATCGCTTGGTATTTCTCAAAGAAAGAACACTCGGGCAAATAGCTCACATATAAAGCCAATGCTAAACCGATAATGCCCACATACCGTGCATATTTGCCTTGATTAAAAACGCCTGTAAATAAAGCGGCAACCGCCGTGATAAATATAATCGTTAAAACACTCATTTTTTCTTAAATTATCTTATTACTAATAGACCATTGCTGCATAAACGAACTTCAATGACGCCTGTACCATTTCTATAATGCCTGCTGGGAAGATCCCCAAGGCAATCACAAATACCGCAAGAATTGCCAATACCGAAAACTCTACCGCCGAGAGATCTTTGGCTTGTGCTAAAACTTCTGCATCACCTTCTCCAAACATCGTTTTTCCGTATAATCTTAACAGATAAACAGCGGCTAAAATGATGGTAAGCCCAGAAATAATCGCGGCTAAAACATTATAATCAAACACCGATTTAAGGAGGATAAACTCACCGATGAAACCATTGGTCAGCGGCACCGCCATAGAACCTAAAAGTATGATCATAAACAATACGGCAAATTTAGGCGCTACCCTTGCCAGCCCGCCCATTTGGCGTATATCTCGGGTGCTAAATCGTTTCATTAGAATATCGGCGCAGTAGAATAAGCCCACCACATTGATCCCGTGAGCGAAGGTTTGCACCAAAGCCCCCTCAGCACCTTCATAGGTAAAAGTACCATTGAGGGTAAGGAGCGCCGAAGCAAAAATCCCTGCCACCATCAGCCCCACATGCGATAGTGAGGAATAAGCGATAATGCGCTTCACATCGTTATTGACAATCGCAATTAGGGCACCGTAGATAATACCACAAATGGCTAATGCCAACACGATTTTCCCAGATACGCCCAATAAAGCTTCTGGAACGATTGGTAATAAATATCTTAAAATCCCGAATATCGCCATTTTTAGCATAATCCCAGACAGCAACATAGAGCCCTGCGTAGGTGCATAGGTATAAGTGTCTGGTTGCCAAGTGTGAAACGGAAATACAGGTAATTTAACCGCAAATGCCATAAAAATCAACCAAAAAATGAAAGTTTGTTGCTCTGCACTAAGCGTTGCGTAATATAAATCTTGAACCGTAAAAGAATCCGCATAATTATAAAGATACACCAAGCCGACCAACATCAACAATGAGCCTGAGAAGGTATAAACAAAGAACTTAGTGGTGACTTTTATGCGTTGGTCTTCTTGCCCCCAAAGTCCGCAAATGAGCCAAATTGGGATAAGGGTAGCCTCCCAGAAGATGTAGAACAATAGTCCATCTAATGCTGTAAACACACCGATTAACCCAAACTGCATCAACAGAATGAGGGCATAGAATGTATTTCTGTACGGTGTTTTTTCATTAAATGATGAAAGGATCACCACAGGCACTAAAATATTGGTGAGCAATACCAACAACATTCCCATACCATCAATCCCGAAATAAAGGCTACTCCGCAAGAATGCACTCCATTCATAACGAAATTGGTACTGCAACTCTCCGCCAAGCGTATCTGAGAAATTAAACTGGCATAGCATCATAGCGGAAATTACCAGCTGAGCCAAGGCGACCAATAGTGCCAAGTATTTGCTCTGCGTGCCCTTCCATGCGAAAACCAATCCTGAACCTACAAGAGGTAATAATAACAATGATAACAACATTATATTATAGAACTAAAAAGTTAATAATTAAAATAATCCCTATGGCTAAAGACATCACGAAAACATAAGCTTCTACATTTCCATTCTGTATTTTCTTAAACAATCGACCAGAACCTATGGCGCCTAAGCCTACGCCGTTCACCAAGCGGTCTATCAATTCTTTATCAAAAACTGAAGAGGCTTTACCTAAAATCTCCACAGGCTTTACAACCACCATATGATAGATTTCATCAATGTAAAGTTTATGCTCTGATAGTTTTTCCCAACCGCTATAATGCGCCTGTGGTTGTTTTTTCTTCACCACATAAAGGTATCTTACGCCAATCCATACCAAAATGAACATCAGTACTGTTAAGCCCAATAGCACCATCTCTCTACCGAAAGGAACTTCTTCCAAATGCGGTAGATTAACATAAAGGCGCTCTAACCAATGGTGTAAAAACTGGAACTTGCCGTGTCCAATAAAATGAGGCAAATTAATAAAGCCGCCCACCACAGAAAGCACAGCCAAAATCATCAATGGTAAAGTCATATTGAGTGGACTTTCGTGTAGGTGGTGCTTTTGTTCCTCGGTGCCTCTAAACTCGCCGTGAAAAGTGAGATAATAAAGTCTGAACATATAAGTTGCCGTAAGTGCCGCAATAATGAATAGCACAAACCAAAAAATAGGATTTTTGGCAAAAGCAGAAACTAAAATTTCATCTTTAGAAATCATCCCTGAGAATAGCGGCATCCCCGAAATGGCTAATGTTCCGATGAGGAAAGTCGCGTGGGTCACTGGAATGTATTTTTTCAGCCCACCCATAAAACGCATATCTTGCTCGCCGCCCATCGCATGGATTACAGAACCAGAGCCTAAGAATAATAATGCTTTGAAAAACGCGTGCGTCATCAAGTGGAATATCGCGGCAGTGTAAGCGCCTACGCCTAAAGCCACAAACATAAAACCTAACTGAGATACCGTAGAATAGGCTAAGACTTTTTTAATATCGTTTTGTCTTAATGCAATGAATGCTGCAACGGCAGCAGTAACTAAGGCTACGATTAAAATCACATTCATCGTGGTTGGCGCCAAAGTGTATAAGAAGTTAGAACGCACAATGAGGTAAATCCCTGCCGTAACCATCGTAGCGGCGTGGATGAGTGCGGAAACAGGCGTTGGCCCTGCCATAGCATCTGGCAACCAAGTGAATAGCGGCAACTGCGCCGACTTCCCTACAGCACCAATGAATAAACTCAAAGTGATAAAGGTGATGATGGCGCCATCTGCCTCAAATAACGACGCGTTTTGCGCTACACTAAGATAATCTACCGCGTGGGTATAATGTGCCAGCATAAAAATCCCGATGAGTAGACCTAAGTCCCCAATACGGTTCATAATGAAAGCCTTTCTTGCCGCTTTGCCATAGTCTTCGTTTTTATACCAAAAACCTATCAAAAGGTAAGAGCAAAGCCCTACGCCTTCCCAACCGATGAATAAAATCAAGTAGTTGCTCCCCATCACCAATAGTAACATTGAGAAGATGAAAAGGTTGAGATAGGTAAAGAATTTATAAAAACCAGCATCGTGACTCATATAACCAATAGAATAAAGGTGGATCAAAGAGCCAATCCCTGTAATGATCATCATCATCATCAATGATAATTGGTCAATCTGAAAGCCAAAATCAACTGAGATGCCATTCACTCTAAACCATTCAAAGGCTTTTACGACCAACGCTGGCGTGTCTGCACTAAACTGCGTGAACAGATATGCCGAAAGTAAAAACGATACAAATACGACAGCCGTAGCCAGACCGCCTACCACTATCTTTGGTAACTTTTTCCCTAATAATCCGTTGATTAAAAAACCTACCAAAGGAAAAAGAACAATTGCATAAACGATATTTTCCATATTTCTTTTATCCTTTTAATTTATTTAAAATACTAATATCCACAGACTTGGTATTTCTGTACATCATAGTGATAATGGCCAAACCTACCGCCACTTCTGCCGCGGCAACCACCATAATAAAGAATACCAACATCTGCCCATGGGCGTCTCCATAATAAGTAGAAAATGCTACCAATAAGAGATTTACAGAATTGAGCATCAGCTCTACGCAGCCCAGAATAATAATGGCATTTTTTCTTAACAAAACGCCTAAAACACCCAAACAGAATAAAAATAACGATAGAACGATAAAATATTCTAATGGGATATGCTGTACAAAAGTATTGATTTCGTTCATCTCTCTTATAAATCTTTTTTACCAATAAGCACTGCCCCCACAATCCCAGAAAGGATCAGGATTGAAGCCAATTCAAACGGAAGTACATATTCATTAAACAATAATTGACCTAAGTTTTTGGTCAGCCCTACGCCTTGCGCCACCTCTGCGATCACCAATTGGTTGCTGCTATAGCCTCGGAAAAAACCTAAAAATCCAACCAATAAAAGCCCTGCCGAGAATACCCCTGCCACCTTCATCAGGTTGTGTTTTTTACCTTCATCTTGAGATTTCAAGTTCAACATCATTAGCACATATAGGAACAAAACCATAATGGCTCCCGCATACACGATGATCTGTACAATGCCTAAAAACTGAGCATTGAGCAAGATATAAAGCCCCGCTATGGAGAAAAAAGTAATCACCAAAGACAATATGCTATACAGTGGATTTTTAGAGGCTACGAAATAAATAGCACTCACCACCGCTAATCCAGATATGATATAAAAAATAGCTAACTCCATAGTATTAGTGATAAGATTTTTTTTGTCGTTCTGTAATGTCTATTCTATGGTTCACATCTTCCAAAAGTTTGTCTTTACCATAGATGAATAGGGCGCGGTTAGGCTCTGCATCTACCAATCTATCCGTTAGATAAATGGCAGATTTAGGGCAGGCATCTTCGCACATACCGCAGAAAATACATCTCAACATATTGATTTCGTAAGTAGAGGCATATTTTTCCTCACGGTAGAGGTTCATTTCCTCTTTGGTACGCTCTGCAGCGGTCATCGTAATCGCTTCCGCAGGGCAAGCCACCGCACAAAGCCCACACGCCGTGCAACGCTCTCTGCCTTGTTCATCTCTTTTCAAAATATGCCGACCCCGCCAAATGGCTGCACGTGGCTTTACTTCTTCTGGATATTGTATGGTATGGTCTTTCTTAAAGAAATGCTTCAGCGTGATGCTCATCCCCTTAGCAATTGCGGGGATATAGACTTTCTCTGCCAAAGTCATCTTCTTGTTAGAAACCACTTTTGAACGATTGGTTAATTTCATCAGATTTATAATATTTTCATTGAGATCCCACTCTGGGGCATCTTTTTTCTCTCTTTTATTAAAAATTAAGCATTAGCAAAGGCTAAAATGACAGCGCCTGTGACCAATAGATTAACTAAAGCCAAAGGAATTAGCGTTTTCCAACCTAAATGCATCAGTTGGTCGTATCTAAATCTCGGTAGAGTCCATCGGATCCACATAAAGACAAAAATACCAAAAAAGGCTTTGGATAAAAAGGCGATTACACTTAAAACCCCTGCGATATTTTCACCATAGTTGGTAGTAACCCACTCTATACCAGGGTAGTTGTATCCACCGAAGAATAAAACCACCATCAAGGCATTAGAGATGAACATATTCACATATTCTCCAAACATATAAAGCCCTAATTTCATCGCGGAATATTCCGTCATAAACCCTGCCACCAGCTCTGCTTCGCACTCTGGAAGGTCAAAAGGGTGGCGGTTACACTCTGCCAACGCCGCTACAAAAAATACCAAAAATGCCACAGGCTGATAGAAAATATTCCAGTTCATCCCTGAAACTTCGGGAAGAATACCCCAAATTTGCCCTGAGGCTTGCGCTTCGGTAATGACTTTTAAGTCTAATGAACCCGCCATCATAATGATGGAAAGTAGTGCCAGCCCCATCGCCAATTCATAAGAAATCATCTGCGAAGAAGCACGGATCGCACCAATAAGCGAGTATTTATTATTAGAAGCCCAGCCACCAATCATAATGCCATAAACCCCAATGGATACCATACCGATCAGGTAAAGCACACCAACATCTACATTGGCAACTTGGAGGTCAAAAGAATGTCCTGCAATATTTAAACTCTTGCCCCAAGGGATCACCGCCCCTGTAATCAACGAGATAAACATCACTAAACCAGGGCCTAAGATAAAGAGGAATTTTTCCGCATTTCGTGGGATAAAATCTTCTTTAAAGAAGAACTTACCACCATCTGCCAGCGGCTGTAAAAGTCCCAAAGGTCCTGTTCTGTTAGGTCCCATTCTGTCTTGCATTAGTGCGGCTACTTTTCTTTCTGCCCAAGTAGAATATGCGGCTACTGTAAGGGATAAGATGAAAAGAGAAACGACTAATATCAGTTTAAAAGTTAGTAAATCCATAACTATTGTTCTTCATCTTTTATTTTAGGTTCTACTCTTTTTTCATCTTTGGTGCTGACCTCCTTGGCTGACTCATAGTCAATTAGCTCATAAGAATTGGTCTTTTTATCGTAATGATTTAATGAAATCACCGAGTGTCTACTGATGTGTCTTGGACCTTCTACATTCCAATATTTAAGGTCTTTTCTGTGGAAGCGGCAATCGTTACAGATGAACTCTTCCACTTCGCCGTACTCATCTTTTCTGGCTGTTACACGGATAATTTCATCACCTTTCATCCAAAGCACCGCCTTACCGCTACATTTGTCGCACTGGCAAGTGGCATTCATCGGTTTAGTAAACCATACTCTGCTGGCAAAGCGCGAAGTTTTATCCGTAAGCGCACCCACAGGGCATACATCTATCACATTGCCGATAAACTCATGGTCTAAGGCTTTATTGAGGTAAGTTGAAATTTCGGCATGGTCACCACGGAATAAAATGCCGTGCTCCCGCTCATCGGTCAACTGGTTGGCAGCCAATACGCATCTGGCGCAAAGGATACAGCGGTTCATATTCAATTTAATATAAGGACCGATGTCTTCTGGTTCAAAAGTTCTTCTTTCAAACTCTGTTCTGGTATTTTCCACGCCGTGCTCGTAGCCTAAATCTTGGAGGTGGCACTCGCCCGCTTGGTCACAGATAGGACAGTCTAATGGGTGGTTAACCAATAAGAATTCCGTAACGGCTTTTCGTGCCTCTTGGGTTCTCTCAGAGGTTAAGTTCTTCACTTCCATACCATCCATTACGGTTGTACGGCAACTCGCCACCAATTTCGGCATTGGGCGAGGGTCTGCATCAGAACCTTTGGACACCTCTACGAGGCAAGTACGGCACCGCCCACCACTGGTTTCCAACTTGCTATAATAGCACATTGCAGGGGGCACAGATTTCCCTCCGATTTGTCTTGCAGCCTCCAAAATACTCGTTCCTGGTGCTACCTCGGTGGTTTGTCCGTCTATGGTTATTTTAAATTTTTTAATCTCTTCGCTCATATCGTTAATGATTAGTCTTCGTGAAAAGACTTTTTATTATTGTTGATAAAACTTACTCTCGCTATTATTTCCTATTTTAATTTTCTGGTATTAAAAACATAGCCTATACCAAAATTAACCTGCCCAAAGGCGAAATCTTGGCTCGCCACATCGGCATTATTTAATGTGGTTTTGATGTCTGGCATATTGATGTAACCGTATTTCGCTTCTATCCTCGCGATAAGGTGTTTCCAAAATACAATATTTAAATTGGCTCTTACATCAGCACCAAAGCCTGCAATATGAAACCTATCGCTTCTCTCATTACCAAATAATTTGGCATTGGTTTTAGGGTAAAGCACACCTACGCCGCCGCCATATGCCCAATAGATATCCACATTTTTATTCGTTAATATTGGTTGGTATTTTTCTAAACCAGCATTCACATAGTTGAGACCATCGGTATGCTCAAAAGTGAGAAATTGCTCATCGGATAAATTGACTTTTCCATTCTGAACATAAACAGCATAAGGATTGGCAATCTTTCCGCTAAAATCTACCGTTTGGTCTTGGTCCATCACATATTTCATATGGTCTACTGCCAAAACGATGGCTAAATTGTCCTTGATAAAGTAGCCAATCCGCGTATTGGTCTGAGGAATGGTTACCCTTAGTGGATGAAAATAGTCTCTAAAACTGAAATCCGTGGGTCTATCATGAGCCACCACATGGTGCAGCTGGAAATCATAGCCTTCGCCTTTAAAGCGAATATCTGATGCGGTATAAGCTGCTCTATTCCAACCCCAGAATAATAAAACCGTTCCCTTGCGGAAAGGGTTTCTCACTTCTGAGTTTTGCTGCGCATTCATCATCCCCATGGTGAGGATAAGAGCCATCATATATACAATTCTGCTTTTCACCTTCCTCTTCGTTTTTTTAAGATAGCGTTTCTTCTTTCAATGGAATAGGGTCTGCATAGTTCCCCAATCCGTATTTTTGGGTTTTGGCTAATTCTGGATTTTTCACATACCATTCAAACTCATCTCTAAAATGGCGAATGGCTGCTGCTACTGGCCACGCCGCTGCATCTCCTAACGGGCAGATGGTGTTACCTTCAATTTTCCGCTGAATATCCCATAGCAAATCAATATCGGACATTTCGCCTTCGCCAGCCACTATTTTTTTCAGTATGCGGTACATCCAGCCTGTGCCCTCTCGGCAAGGGGTACACTGTCCGCAACTTTCGTGGTTGTAAAAACGCGCCAAAGTCATCGTATGCTCTACCACGGATTGGTCTTCATCTAAAACGATGAAACCACCAGACCCCATCATAGTTCCCGTAGCGAAACCGCCTTCTGAAAGGGATTCATAGTTCATATATCGTGGTTTGCCATCAATGGTTCTTAGCAATAAGTTGGCAGGAACAATCGGTACGGAGCTTCCTCCAGGAATACACGCCTTTAAGCGCTTACCATTCGGGATACCACCACAATATTCATCAGAATAGATAAATTCTTCTACCGTGATGGTCATATCAATCTCGTAAACCCCTGGCTTATTGATGTTTCCGCAAGCGGAAATGAGTTTAGTCCCTGTGGAACGCCCTACGCCAATTTTGGCATACTCGGCACCTGTAATGTTGATAATCGGTACTACCGCGGCGATGGACTCCACATTATTCACCACCGTTGGTCTTTCCCATAAGCCTTTAACCGCTGGGAATGGTGGTTTCAATCTCGGATTTCCTCTCTTGCCTTCCAAAGATTCTAATAGGGCGGTTTCCTCTCCGCAGATGTATGCTCCTGCTCCTCTTTGGACATAAATTTCCAAATCAAAGCCTGAGCCTAAAATATTTTTCCCTAAAAATCCTGCTTTTTTAGCTTCCGCAATGGCTTCCTCTAAAATATCTGGAATCCACGCGTACTCCCCACGGATGTAGATGTAAGAAGTGTTAGAGCCCAAGCAATAAGATGAAATGAGCATCCCCTCGATTAAAAGATGTGGGATAAACTCCATTAAATAACGGTCTTTGAAGGTTCCAGGTTCAGACTCATCGGCATTAACCACCAAGTGTCTTGGCACGCCTTCGGGTTTCGCTAAGAAACTCCACTTGAGCCCTGTTGGGAAGCCCGCGCCACCACGCCCTCTCAGTCCAGAAGTTTTTACCTCTTCTAAGATTTCTTCAGGGGTCATTTTCAAGGCTTTTTCTGCTGCTTGATAGCCGCCTTGTTTGCGGTATACATCAAAATAGCGAATGCCTTCTATATGTGCGTCTTTAAGTAAAAGTTTTTTACTCATTGTCCTTAATAATTTAGTCTATAGCGATGGCTCCTTGGCGACAAAGCTCAAGGATTTCATCTACTTTTTCTTTGGTTAGATGTTCGTGATAAAATTTACCCAACTGCATCATTGGAGCATAGCCACACGCGCCCAAGCATTCGGCTGGTTTTAGTGTGAATAGCCCATCTTCCGTGGTTTCGCCGTCTTTAATGTTGAGGGTTTCACGGATATGGTTGAGGATATCTTCGCTGCCGTTGAGCATACAAGGTCCTGTTCTGCAGACTTCCAGCACATACTTCCCTACGGGTTTCATATTGAACATCGTGTAGAAAGTTGCCACTTCATAAACTTCTATCGGCTTAATGCTGAGTAATTCTGCTACATAATCCATCACGGGAACCGATAGCCACCCACCGAATTCTTTCTGTGCCAAATGCAATACTGGAATCAGTGCCGACTTCTGTCTGCCTTCTGGATACCTTGCCATAATCTGGTGTACCTTTTCTAAGGCTTCTGGCTTAAAAGCAATTGTTTCGCTCATTTTTTTATCTATTTTAGATTGATGGAGTTTTTTTGATATTAAACTTCCCTATTTACAATCTATTTTATTATTTTATTTTCAATTTTCTAAGCGTCTAATTCTCCTGCGATCACATTCATACTACTCATTGTAATAATGGCATCGGAAATCATAGAGCCTTTGATCATCTCTGGATACGCTTGGTAATAAATAAAGCACGGTCTTCTGAAATGAAGTCTGTACGGGGTACGCCCACCATCACTAATCAGATAGAAGCCTAACTCACCGTTACCGCCTTCTACGCAGTTGTAAACCTCACCTTTTGGAATTTCTTGCTCTCCCATCACTATTTTAAAGTGATAAATCAGGGCTTCCATTTTGGTGTAAACATCGGCTTTTTCTGGCAAATAAAAATCTGGAACATCTGCGTGATAATCTCCTTCTGGAAGGTTTTCGTAGGCATTTTTTACCAATTTATAACTTTCCCAAATTTCCTGCTGTCTTACCATAAATCTATCGTAAGTATCTCCCGCTGTGCCTATTGGAATGATGAAATCAAAATCATCATACGAAGAATAAGGCTGTGCCACACGAACATCATAATCTACCCCTGCCGCACGCAAGTTGGGACCTGTAAAGCTATAGCTCAAAGCCCGCTCCGCAGAAATGGCACCTGCGCCAATGGTTCTGTCCATAAAGATTCTGTTGCGCTCCATCAGGTCACAAAATTCTTGAAATCTTTTTGGGAAATTTTTGATGAAATCTTTAATCAACTCGTGGAATTTTGGGGAGAAATCTCTTTCAAAACCGCCAATTCTACCGATGTTGGTGGTCATTCTGGCGCCACAAACTTGTTCATACATTTCGTAGATGCGCTCTCTGTCTTGGAACACATAAGTAAAGCCCGTTAAGGCCCCTGTATCTACGCCAATTACGCCATTGCACACCAAATGGTCGGCAATTCTTGCCAGTTCCATAATGATAATCCGCATATAATCAACGCGTTTAGGCACTTGGCAACCGATGAGTTTTTCCACTGTCATATGCCAACCGAAATTGTTAATCGGTGCCGAACAGTAGTTCAAACGGTCGGTTAGGGTAGTGATTTGAGCATAATTTCTACGCTCTGATATTTTCTCAAACGCTCTATGAATATAGCCTACCGTTTGCTCAGAATGCAGAATACGCTCGCCGTCCATCGTTAAGATATTTTGGAAAATACCGTGCGTGGCGGGGTGCGTAGGTCCTAAATTGAGGGTATAAAGTTGCCCATCAATCTGTTCATTACTTTCGTAATGCTGGAGTATATTGGATAATTCGTTATCTTTCATTGTTTAGTCTTTGATGATGATATTTGACTTTCAACCTTATAATAAGGTATCAAAATCAAGTGCTTATCTTCCAAACATTTTATCGTCTTTATCTTCTCTGGTGCCGTCTTCCAATCGGTATTCCTTTAACATTGGATGATAGCCCAGCTCGGTATCATTGAGGATCACTCTTAAATCTGGATGCCCTCTAAACTTAATGCCGTAGAAATCAAAAGTTTCTCGTTCCATCCAATTGGCTCCAGCATACAAATCTGTGATGGAATCTACCTCTGGCTCCTCTATCGGCATAAAGGTTTTAAGCCTTACTCTTGCATTGGTTTTCATATTATGCAAGTGATACACCACGCCGAGCTCCTTCCCCTTAACCGCTGGATAGTGCAATCCACAAATATCGGTCAGAAAATGAAACTCCAATGAGGAATCCTTAAGGTGATGAATCACTTTTTTGATGTCCTTTCTCTCTATTTCTAAAGTTAGAAAACCATACGGCTCCGAGGCATTCAATAACGCCTCTGGGAACTCTCTGCGGATGGCTTCTAAAATAAAATTGTTGTTCATAAATTTTTAGTTTGATAATGCGAAATGTAGCCCTTTTTCATCAGGCAATCCTCATATTATCTGTATGTTATTTAACATCATAACTTTCTAATAAAGCCTTATATTCAGGCATATCTCGGCGCCTTAGGCTTTCGCTTTCTGCCAAGGCTTGCACTTGCATAAAGCCTTCTAAAATTTGCTCTGGCCTCGGCGGACACCCTGGTACATAGACATCTACAGGAATCACTCTATCAATCCCTTGGAGCACAGAGTAAGTATCAAAAATACCGCCGCTGCTGGCACAAGCTCCCACGGCAATTACCCATTTAGGCTCTGCCATCTGCGTGTAAACTTGCTTTAATACAGGGGCTAATTTTTTAGAGATAGTCCCGCAAACCAATAGGCAATCGGCTTGTCTTGGGGAGAAAGACATTCTTTCCGCACCGAACCTTGCTAAGTCGTAAGTTGGCATCATCATCGCCATAAATTCAATACCACAGCAAGAGGTGGCAAATGGCAATGGCCAAAGCGAATAGGACCGCGCCATCCCTATCAAACTGCTCAATTTAGTTGCAAAAAAGCCCTCTCCAGAATAGCCTGGAGGTGCTGGTGCATCTGTTTTTATCGTAGGTGTATTAGACATTTTCTTAATTTTTATGATTATTTATCCCAATCCAAAGCGCCACGCTTCAGCACATAGAAAAATCCGATGAAAAAGACCGCAACAAAGGTGAGCACCGCTAAAAATCCTTCTATACCGAATTCTCTAAAATTAACCGCGTAAGGATAAAAGAATACAATTTCTATATCAAACAACACGAATAAAATAGCGGTAAGAAAGTACTTTACCGAAAACGGTGTGCGGGCATCGCCCTCGTGGTCTATACCACATTCAAAGGCATCATCTTTTACGCCACCATTCAAGCGTGGACCTAAATAATGCGATGCCACCAAAGACACCAGCACAAAACCCAGCCCCACGGCGGCTTGTATCAGAATTGGAATGTAATTATCTGGAATATTCATCTTAAGTTATTCTTTGACTTGCAAAACTAATAAAATTATACGCTAAAACCACAATGCCAGCTGCAATTTTCATTCCTTAAAAACCAGCATTAGCCCAATTTAGAATTATTTTAAATAATAGACTTGCGTTTTGGATATTTCTAAACCTCCAAATGCTTGGCACTCCTTTTTACTTTTTCAACTTTTTTAAAATCACCAAGGCTAAATAAGCCAAATAGAGAAACAACAAACTGGAAAACAAGATGTTAATCAACGTGTTTAGCCGTTCGTTATCGGTTTTAAAAAATAAATTATAGCCCACAAACAGGAGGATGAGCGCCATATAAATGTAAAGTTGCTTTTTCATAAGGCTAAATATCTAATGCATAAGTGCGTCTTCGTTTATGGTTAACAGGGGCATAATCTTGCCACAACAGCTGGATGCTCTTATTGTCCTCCAACTCTGGATTGGTTTCTAAAAACTTGACGCCTTTCTTTTTAAAAACCTTATAAATTTCTTCAAAAATAATGGAAGTAACGCCACGACGCTGGTAATCCGGACGAATGCCAATCAGATAAAAATTGGCTCTATCGTTCCGTTTTCCAGCTCTTAGAAAATGCCACCACCCGAATGGAAAAAGTTTGCCATTGGCTTTTTGCAACGCCTTAGAATAAGAAGGCATCGTAATGGCAAAAGCGATTAAATCTTGATGCTCATCTTCTATACAAATAATATAATCCTTGTCTATAAAACCGAAATATTTCTCTTTATAAGTCTGAATTTGCTCCGCCGAAATGGGCGTGTAGGTGGACAGATTTTTGTAAGTCTCGTCTAAAAGTTTAAACATAGGCTCTACTAGAGGTAATATTTCTTTTTTATTATTGAAATTCAGAACTTTAAGCTTATATTTCTCTGCAATCAATCGGCTAAATTTAGTCACCTTTTCTGGCAGTGTATCAGGGAATTGAATTTCAAACTCCACCCATTCTTTCTCTTTTTTAAGCCCTAATTTTTCTAAATATTCAGGGTAATAAGCGTAGTTGTAAAGTCCAATCATCGTTGCCAAGCGATCAAAACCCAAAGTGAGCATTCCCGCTTTATCTAAATTGGTAAAACCCATAGGGCCTTCTATTTTAGGCAGATTTTTGGCTTTGGCAACCTCTACTGCTTTATCGATTAGCGCTTGAGCCACCTCAATATCTTCAATAAAATCTAACCACCCAAAGCGCAACTTTTTAATGCCTAATTCTTCGGCTTCTTTATGATTAACGATTAAAGCGATGCGCCCCACCACCTCATTATTTTTATAGGCGAGGTATTGCTCCGCCTCCGAATACGCCAGCGCTGGATTTTCCTGAGCATTCCACACATTCTTTTCATCTTTGATTAACGGCGGTACATAGTACGGATGCTGATGATAAAGCCGATTGGGAAATTGAATAAACGACATTAAATCTGCCTCGCTCGCTACTTTTCTAATCTCAATACCTGACATATTTACACAATTTTACCCTGCAAATATACTATAAAAATGTTTGGCATATTTTTTTCTTATACCGAAATCTACCAAAACATTATTTAAAAATATGGGAACTTATTATATCATTTTAGGAGGCATCTTGCTTTTAAGTTGGCTGGTTTCATCTCAATTAAAATCAAAATTTGAACATTATTCTAAAGTCCACCTTGCCAACGGAATGTCTGGGAAGGAAGTGGCAGAAAAAATGCTTCGGGATCACGGCATCCACGATGTACAAGTGATTTCCACACCGGGGCAACTGACCGACCACTACAACCCGATGAACAAAACCGTGAACCTTTCTGAGGCGGTTTATATGCAACGCAATGCCGCCGCTGCCGCTGTAGCCGCCCACGAATGTGGACACGCCGTGCAACACGCTGTGGGATATTCTATGCTGCAACTGCGCTCCAAAATGGTTCCGATTGTGAACATCGCTTCACGGCTCAACCAATTTATCCTAATGGCAGGCATCGCGGTGATGGTATCCAGCGGCAATAAAACCCTATTGGCGATTGGAGTGCTTTTGTTTGCGCTGACCACCTTGTTCGCGTTCATCACGCTCCCTGTGGAGTACGATGCCAGCAACCGTGCTTTAAAGTGGTTAAAATCAACCCACACGGTAACGCCAGAAGAATATACAGGCTCCGCCGATGCCCTCAAATGGGCTGCCAGAACTTATGTGGTGGCTGCGGTGGGCTCTCTCGCTCAGTTGATTTATTTTGCATCAATGTTGAGCAATAGACGAGATTAACTTTAATCGTATCCTATTGATAATCATAACCGTTTTAATTTTGATTGAAACGGTTGTTTTTGATAATGAAGCATTTTATTTTAGGTTGAAAATACGCCTCAATTTCAGTATTAAACCAAAGGATTACGCTCATCAATATTTTTAAAATTTTAAATTCAGAGAAAACATCACTTCACGACATAGCGCACCTGATGTATATTAGATAATTGCTCGAGCAAAGCCTCTTGTTTCACTTTTTTAACTTTAGCTCTGATTTGGCAATTTTCGGCAGCGCTAAAATCTAAAATCTGGGCTTCGTATTTGTTGAGATGGGTAAAAATCACATTCTGAAGATGAAAGGGAAAATCAACCACGATGTCGTTTTCCAATTCTTTGGTGATCACCTTGGCTTGATCCAGTGTGAGCTTTGCAGATTCTTTATAAATCTTCACCAAACCGCCAACCCCCAGCTTAACCCCGCCATAATAGCGTACCACCACGAGCAAAATATTGGTTAAATTGCGAGAAAGCAGTTGGTTATATATCGGCAAGCCTGCACTCCCCGAGGGCTCGCCATCATCGTTGGCACGGTAGTTTTCGCCATCTAAACCCAGCCGAAAAGCATAGCAATGGTGCGTGGCTTTGGGATGCTCGCTTTTGACTTTGTTGAGCGCCTCCTTGACCTCATCTTCCGTAGCCACAGGATAAGCAAAACCCAAAAACTTACTTCCTTTTTCCTTTAAAAGCGTGTCTTCAATCGGTTGTTCTATGGTCTGATAGCTGTACTCTGCCATTGGTTAAAAAGTATGATTTTTATAAAACATTAGCTGATTATTTCTGATATTCAGCATTTTATCTGCAAATTCACAATTTAAAATTGGTTCTGGTGTGCCATTTTCTAAAATCAAATCTTGGTTTTTAATATGCCAAGCCTCATCCCAAAGATGGGCTTCTATGAACAGTTGCAAAATTTGCCTGCCACCCTCCACCAACACCGATTGAACCCCCAAACGATGAAGGCTTTCCATCAAATCTGAAATGGCATTTTCTTTCCTGATTTTAACCCAACTTAGGTGCTCTTCCACCTTTTCTTGATGTTGATTGAAAATAATGGTTTCGGCTTCTTTATTAAAAATAGCGTAGTGCGGCGGCACTTTCAAATCAAAATCTAACAACAGTCGTATCGGATTTTGCCCTGCGTAATGGCGGGTGGTCAAGCTCGGATTGTCATTGAGCGCCGTTCTACTGCCCACCAAAATAGCTTGTTCCTCAGCGCGTTTTTTATGCACCCACTGCGACACCAACGGATTAGAAATTGCCACTGGTGCAAAATTTCGGTCAATAAACCCGTCTCGCGAAGAAGCCCATTTTAAAGTAATAAAAGGGCGTTTTTTCTCGTGAAAAGTTAAAAACCGCTTGTTGAGCGCTCGGCATTCTTTCTCCAACACGCCAGAAACCACCTCTATGCCTGCGGCTTCTATCATCGCCTTGCCTTTGCCACTGACTTTTTCGTGGGGGTCCAAAGTGCCTATCACCACTTTTTTAAATCCAACCTCTATGATTTTCAGGGCACAAGGTGGTGTTTTCCCAAAATGAGAACACGGCTCCAAAGACACATAAATGGTGGATTCTGGCAAAAGTTCTGGTTGCGCCACCGAACGAATGGCATTGATTTCCGCATGAGGCTCGCCTGCACGATGGTGGTAGCCCTCGCCAATAATCCGACCTTGGTGCACAATAACCGCACCCACCATTGGATTAGGGGAAGTCTTGCCTTGGGCTTTTTCCGCCAACTCTATACAACGCTTGATGTAAACCTCGTGATTCAAAAAAAAGTGTTTTTTTTAATTATGATGTACAAAGATAATTCAAAACTCCCCCAAAATGAAAATTTTAGTATGGGAAATTGGGATATTTCAAATATAACACATATCTATCCCTTTGATTTTTAGTTTTTTTTCAATCCCCCCTAAGTTCAATTTTATAACAAAAACCTTATTTAGAATAAATACTGATAAATATCATTTTATTATTTTAGACTTAGTAAAAATAAAATTTTTATTTTTGCGAAAAATAATAGATTGAAAACAAAACTAACCATTTACAAGAAAGTTCTACCACTTTCGGTGGTTTTCTTTTTACACCAGCATTATGATGCGCAAAAAGACAGTGCAAAAAGTAAAGACATTGAGGAGGTGGTGCTTACAGGATACACCAAAGTTAAAAACCGTGTATTTACAGGCTCTGCGCTCCAAGTGAAGCTCAAAGACATTAAGTTAGATGGCGTTCCTGATATTTCCAGAATGTTGGAAGGGCGCGTGGCAGGGCTTAATATCCAGAATGTGACGGGGAGCTTTGGTGCAGCACCGAGAATCAACATCCGTGGAGGCGCTTCCATTACAGGGAATGTACAGCCACTCTGGGTCGTAGATGGTGCCGTTTATGAAGATATTGTTAGCCTCACTTTAGACCAATTGGTTTCTGGTGATGCCGTTACGCTAATCAGCTCTGCCATTGCTGGGCTCAATCCATCTGATATTGAAGATATACAAGTGCTGAAAGATGCTTCTGCAACTTCTATGTACGGTGCAAGGGCACTCAACGGCGTTATTGTCATCAGCACCAAATCTGGGCGCCGAAATACGCCTAATAAAATTTCTTACAGCTTCGAGCAAACTTATAGAAATATCCCTTCTTACCAAGATTTTGATTTGCTCAACTCACAAGAAACAATGTCTATCTACCGAGAAATGGAGAAAAAAGGCTATTTCTCTATGGATAAAGCTTATTATGGCAGGAGGGCTGGCGTTTATTATCAAATGTACCACGCGCTCAATTCTTATAACCCCAATACTGGGCAATTCGCTTTGGAAAACACTGAAGAAGCCAGACTGAATTTCCTTAGACAGTACGAATACGCAAACACAGATTGGTTTAAGCATTTATTCCGCATTACGCCTACCCAAAACCACACCCTTAGTTTTTCTGGTGGGGGTAAAAATACAGCCACTTATGCTTCCATCGGATTTTTTAACGATGCTGGCTGGGCTATTACTGATGAAGTGAAAAGGCTGACCGCTAATCTCAAAAATACTTTTTATCTCAGCCCAAAACTCAAAATAGATATAGCCGCCCAAGGGAACATCCGAAAGCAGAAAGCGGCTGGCTCTTTCTCACAACGGAAAAATACCACGATAGGAAGTTTTGAAAGAGATTTTGACATCAATCCTTTTTCTTATGCACTCAATACCAGCCGAACGCTTAGAGCCAAAGATGCCGAAGGTCATTTAGAGTTTTATAGAAACAACTGGGCACCTTTTAATATTCTCAATGAATACCAAAACAACTATATGAATATCAATGTTTTGGATTTAAAAATACAAACAGAATTAGAATATAAAATCACTCCACAGTTGAAAGGAAATTTTTTAGCCGTTGCCAGAAAAGCCCAAACCCAATCTCAACACTACATTAAAGAAAATTCTAATGTCGTAATGGCTTTCCGAGCAAATGAAAATGCCAAAGTGGCAGCAGAGAATATTTACCTCTTTAAAGACCCTGATCATCCTTTAGCACAGCCGCAGTCAGCGCTACCTAATGGCGGTATTTTTAACCAAACGGATAACAGTTTAGAAAGTTATTTGGTAAGGACTTCTTTGGATTATGATTACCGCTGGGGCTCTCATGATTTAAAGTTATTTGGCTTCGGAGAATTGAGATATGCCGATAGAACCACCACCCCATTCCAAGGCTATGGTATTCAGTATGATAGAGGCAACCAAATCTATACCTCGCCGCTGATTTTCCAAAAACTTAGTCTTGATAATACCGATTATTTCGGTCTGATGATGAGGCGCGATCGTGGCGTAACTTTCTCAACCAATGCCACTTATGCTTATCAAAATAAATATGTTCTGAATGCGGTTGCCAATTACGAAGGCTCCAACATCGCGGGGAAAGGCAGCAAAACGAGATGGCTACCGACTTGGAATGTGGGCGCCAAATGGAACATCCACAAAGAAAATTTCCTCCAAAATACCGCTTGGCTTAATACTTTGGCTCTGCGCTCCAGTTACGGTCTCACTGCCAAGATGAATGAAAATGCCATCAACTCGTTAGCGGTGTTTCAAAGCGGTATTACCAACCGATATGATGTTAAATTAAGAGAAAATGAACTCAACATTCTCCATTTAGAAAACCGAGATTTAACTTGGGAAAAAATGTACGAGTGGAATATCGGGGTAGATTTAGGGCTCTTCAACCACCGTTTGAACACCACGGTAGATGTATATTCCAGAAAATCTTTTGATTTAATTGATTTGGTCAGAACCTCGGGTATCGGTGGACAGTATTATAAATATGCCAACTTTGGCGATATGGAAACCCAAGGGATTGAGTGGACACTGAACACCACCAACATCAGCACCGAGCATTTTCAATGGAAAACTAACCTTAGTTTAAGTTATTATCAACAGAAAATCACACGACTACTCAACAATCCCAATACTTTTGATTTAGTGGCAGGCACAGGGCGTGGTAATGTGGTGGGCTATGCCAGAGGGGCTTTATTTTCGTTTGATTTTAAGGGCTTAGACGCTCAAGGTTTGCCTACTTTTAACTTTGGTGACTATCCGTTCCAAGGGACAGATGCCTATCAAAATATCTCAGGAGCGGACTTTGCAGATACCAATTATTCATTATCTTATTTAAAGTACAATGGCAATATAGAGCCCAACTTCACGGGTGGTTTTTCTAATCGTTTTCAATACAAAAACTTTGATTTCTCGTTCTTTATCACCTTCCAAGCGGGGAACAAAATCCGACTGCAACCTACCTATGATGCCGCCTATGGCGACCTTAATGTTTTCTCAAAATACTACTACGACCGCTGGCTCAACCCTGGTGACGAGGCTAAAACCAATGTGCCCACCATTCCTTCTCAAGATTTAATTGCCCTCATTGGGAAGGAGAATATAGAGAAGGCTTATAATACCTATAATTACTCGCAACTTAGGGTGGCAGATGGCAGTTTCATCAGAATGAAAAATATTTCCTTAGGTTATACCATTCCAGAGAAAACCAGCCAGTCTTGGGGACTTTCCTCATTATCATTTAGATTTCAAGTGACCAATCCTTTTTTAATCTATTCGGATAAAAACCTGAGAGGTCAAGACCCTGAATTTTATCGTGTAGGCGGCGTTTCTCTACCGATGACCAAACAGTATTCACTTAGCATCAACCTTGTATTTTAAATTTAACCAAGACCAATGAAAAAGACTTTATTTTTAATATTACTCACCACAATTTTCATCGGCTGTAATCGGTATTTAGATGAAGTACCAGATGCACAGCTGGATATTGAAATTGACTCCGAAGACAAAATAGCGGAGCTCCTAACTGCTGCTTATCCTAAGGCGAGTTATTTCCCTTTTTTAGAAGCGATGAGCGATAATGCGGAGCGTGTAGATGGCGGCATTGTAACCCAACTCAATAGCGCCATGTACCATTGGCAAGATTTTGAGCAAGAGGATTTAGACACGCCGCTCAATTATTGGAATGATGCTTATAGAGGCATTGCCCAAGCCAACCATGCTTTGGAATACCTCAAAAAGATAACGCCAAAGACTTCAAAAACCAAAGCTCTTTATGGCGAGGCCTTTTTGATTAGAGCCTATCTCCACTTTATGTTGGTTAATATTTGGGCAGAGCCATATAGCCCTGGCAGCACCGCCTTAGGTATTCCTTATGTTACCCAACCTGAAAAAAATGCTTTTCCTCCGTACAAAAGATTAAGTGTAGAAGAGGTTTACCAACGGATAGAGGAAGATTTGCTCTTAGGCATTGCAGCATTAGACGACCAATATTATAAGGTTCCGAAATACCATTTTACCAAAAAATCTGCCTATGCTTTTGCAGCGAGGTTCTACCTCTATAAAGGCGATTGGGAAAAGGTTCTGGCATATTCTAACTATGTTTTAGAAGACAATCCGAGGGCGCTCATCAGAGATTGGGCGAATAAATATGAGAAACTCAATACCACGCCAGATTTAATTCCGCAAGTCTATTCTTCCGTAGATGAGCCTGCCAATTTGCTTATGACCACCACACAATCTCGGTGGAAACGAGATTTAGCCCGACTAAAATATGCCATGGGCGAAGGGCTTAAAAAAGACCTTTTTACCAGCTTTGCACCTAAATATTCTGCCTCGTTTTGGTATTGGAATCTGACCCAAGGTAGCACTACAGGCAACCGCTTTATCAATAAATTTACGGAACTCCAAAACTTCCAAGAAACAGGTAGCAACCCGAGGGAAGTTTATATTCCTAATATTTTGTTCACAACAGATGAGGTATTGCTCAACCGTGCTGAAGCCTACACGATGCTCAAAAGATACGATGAAGCCGTGAATGATATTCTGACTTTTATGAGTCTTAAATCGCAGAAAACATTCATCAAAGATGAGCTACTGGTGGCCTTTCAAAATGGGCAAGAGAACTATACGCCGTTCTATCCGCTGACCTTTTATCAAGGTTCATTAGTCAATGCTATAGCTGAACTCAGAAGGCGAGAGTTTGTCCACGAAGGGCTCCGCTGGTTTGACATCAAACGCTTCTATCTCACCGTGAATAGAAACCAAGCTGGCGATGCTTATGACCTCAACAAAATCCTGAGAAAAGAAGATAAAAGAAAACTTTTACAAATTCCGCTACAAGCTCAAAAACTGGGCTTAGAGCCTAATCCAAGATAAAACCATTATGAAACAACATACCCTATTACCCATTTTTGTTTTTTCGTTATTGTTGTGTGCGTGTAACTCTCGCGAGGAACTTAGCACAGAGTCCGTTCTCATCAGTGAGATTAAACACACCGATAGCTTAGACCAATGGCTCTACCAGACCTATACTAAGCCTTATAATATTGAGGTAAAATACCGCTGGGATGCCAACGCCACAGGGCTCACACAGACCACCACTCCACCTACACGTGAACAAGTAGAGCCCGCTATGCAAGCCGTCAATCTACTTTGGATTGAGGTTTATAAAAAGTTAGTAGGAGAAGATTTTTTAAAGCGCTATGCTCCAAAGGAAATCTATCTCTATGGTGGGAAAAACTTAGATTCAGAAGGTTATGAGCAAATTAAAAGCACTCACGCGCCCTTACAAATGCCTTTATTTAAAATCAATGATTTCAAAAAATCAGATTCGACTTCTGTAGCCCAAGTGATGAGAATGGTGCATCACCACTTTGCCAAAGCGCTCATTCAGCAAAAACCTTTCGATAAGGAGGCGTTTTCTCAACTCAACTTTTATGCGTATAACACCAACTGGGGCAAACATGATATCAATGAACTATACCATTTGACTACTCGTGCTTCGGATTTTGGGTATTATAGCCTCTTGGCTGCCAGAGGGAGCGTGGAAGAAGATTTTGCAGAGACCGTAAGCGCTATGCTCTGTAGTAGCAAGCAAGATATCGACGAAATGATCGAAGGCTATGCAGGCTACGCCAATCCTTATGACCCTGAGGATAAAGAGCGCGCCAGAAAAGCTGTGAAAACCTTAAATGCTAAACGGGCGTTTGTTATCAAATACTTTAAAGATAATTTTGACCTTAATTTCAATAGGCTACAGTTTGAAAGTGTGGCACAACTTAAAACTTATTTAAAATGAAAATTTATATCAGCTATATTCTCGGTTTGGTTTTAATGCTACAGTCGTGTAGAGATAAAGACCAGTTTACTTTTAAAGAAAGTCCTTCGCATAGAACGCAAGCGACTATCAATGCCTTGCGTACAGATTTGGTGAGTGCAACACACGGCTGGCTAATCACTTATTTCCCAGAAACCGACTCGCTTAAATTCTCAGATCCAGTTAAGAATATTAAAACTTCTGACTATTCAGTAATTTTTATTGACAAAAAATTTGGAAAAGGAGGATATCAATTTTATGCTAAATTTAATAATAACGGAACAGTAGAAATGTTATCAGACTATAATTATGATAGTGCTACTAATCTTAAAACCAGTGATTTTGAAATAAAGCAAAATACCTATACAGAGCTTAGTTTTGTCACTTATAATTACATCCACCAGCTTCTAAAAAGTGATTTTCTATTTTGGAAAAAAGATTCACAAGGGCGGCTTTTTTTTAGAACGAATAATTATATAGAACAAGGTAAAGAGTATATTGTACTATCTAAAAGAGAGGTGGCACACCCAACACCGAAAGAACAGATGTACCAAACCTTCTACCAAAAATTGAGTTTTGAGCAACTGAATAATCCCAAGTTAGTCATCAAAAATAAAGCGGGTGATATAGAATACGAAAGTAATATACAAACCAGAAAAATAAGTCCTGAAAATAGATATACTGTGTTTATTAAAAACTGGCAACCTACCCTTTATAAAAGTTCTTATTACTCGGCGCTGGGCTCTGGCTATATGCCCACCGAAAATGGACTACTCTTCTATCCTGGCATCAAACTAAAAGATGGGGTCGTATTCAGAAATTTCATTAAAAATGGTAATGCCTACTATGCCTCAGTAGAAGGCTATACTGCAGAAATCATCAACTCTTAAAAAATGAAGAAAATGAAAAATATAAGCCTCTTTCTTAGCATCGGATTTTTATTTTTCGGTTGTAATGAGCGCGTCCAAGATCTCCCAGATGAGGATTACAACACTCTATTCCCTAATAAAGGAAAAATAGATGTGCCTGATATTGACTACATCAATATGGTACCTTCTATATGTGATCCTAAAGAAAATGAATTGAACTTTCAATACCCTGGAGTAGATATCTCTGGACCTCATAGAGAGTATACTGTTACCCTAAAATACAGCTTTTCAGAAGAGCATCTTGATCATTATAACTATAGTCGCTCATTATTTGATATCAAATATATAACACCAGAGAAAACCTTAGCCACGCTAAGAAGCTATAATGAAAATGGACAACCTGCACAAATAGAAAATGGACAAACCTATGAGATTCAGTTCAAAGTAAAGTCTGGCTATCCGCTCTATTTATCCGTGGATGGTGCAGGCTATGATGTATTTAAAATGAACGCCAGCATTCAAGCAAAATCTGATGATGGTATTGTAGTTACACCTATTTTAAAGTATGAAACTTCATTATATACTGATGGTTATAGCGAGCTTGCCCCTTATTGTGAAAAAATTATTTTACCTTAAAAAATTAATTATATTATGAAAAATAAACTTATTATCTCTACTTTACTTTCTACCCTTGTCCTTTCATCTTGCTCCAGAGGTAGTAGCGCAGATGAACAGCCCACTTCTGCGGTTACGCCACATACCCCTCCCATTTCATACGATTATCAATTCTCCAGAGAAGATATCTCTACCGTGGATTTGGAAGAAGGTAAGTTACTCATCGACCAATTTTATTGGTTAGACAACAGAATGAAAAGCAGCAGTTCTTTTTCAAGAGAAAAATATCAAGAGAAAATGCATTTTGGGAAAAGTATAGAAGATATCACCGCTCAATCTATAGGATATTACCTTAAAAATGAAACAATAAAAGCGCAAGTTAAAAAAGATATAGATCATTATTTTGAGGACTTAGAGCTTATAGCAAATGCGAATCAAGAAGCTAATAAAGGCATAGCAGGTTGGATTGGTTATGAAGAAGAAAGACGTTATGTGAATAGTTATGGAGAGGAAACAGGTCAAGTGCTACAGAAAGCCTTAATGGGATTGACATTATTAGATAGAATCAATAATCATCACCTGAGCGATGAAGTTTTAAATAATGTAAAACTTCAAAAAGATAATTCTGACTTGGTATTGGTTCCAGGAAAAAAATATACCGAATTAGAACATCATTGGGATATGGCATTTGCTTATTTGGGAAAAGAAAATTCAGTATTCAAACCATTGTTTATCGCTAACTATTTAGAAAAAGAAACTAAAGATATGCCATTTCTCAAAGGCATAGATGAGCGTGTTTATAAAGCTTACTTTTTAGGCAGAAAAGCCATCGCGGAGAAAAATTATACTGAAATGAACCAACAAGCTGCCATCATCAAAAAGGAGCTCAACACACTTTTTGCCGCCAGAGCTATTTATTATCTCAAAAAAGCCATTCCTGATTTAAAAGAAGATCCAAGAAATGCATTCCACGGATTATCTGAGGCTTACGGCTTTATCTATGCCCTTAATGCTACTCTAAAAAACGATAATACGCCTTATTTAAACCATTCTGAAATTCAGCAGTTACTTTCTGATCTTAGAGGTACTGATGGATTCTGGGAGATTGATCGATTGGCTGCAGACTCCAAAACCAAAGGCTCTCTACT
The DNA here is from genome assembly GCF_030517065.1 of Riemerella columbina. Classification (NCBI taxonomy): domain Bacteria; kingdom Pseudomonadati; phylum Bacteroidota; class Flavobacteriia; order Flavobacteriales; family Weeksellaceae; genus Riemerella; species Riemerella columbina. The sequence goes on along the minus strand of NZ_CP103950.1, from coordinate 580,107 downwards.
CTATACCGCTCAAACTATTGCGACGGCGTATGGCTTTAACTTAAACGAAATTTAACTTTTATCAACCTATTTTTAAAACCAGTGTTATATTATGAAAAAATTATTATTAGTACCGAGTTTATTGATGGCATTACCTCTATTCTCACAAAACCTCATCACCAACCCCAGCTTAGAAGAATGGAACAGTGATTGGTATTTGGGACAACAGTCTTTCTATCCTACCACATGGGGAAAAGCTGATGCCATCCAATCATCTGACAATCCACAAGATGGGAGCTATTGTGCAGAGCTAAAATTAGGAAAAAGTCTTCGTTTTAAAAGTAAAACAGGAATCCAAGGTAATCAAAAATACATCCTCTCTTTCTATATTCACGATACCAATCCCGATAGAAATATTGTTTATAGACTGACTTGGCTAGATAGTTCTGGTTATTCTTTAACCTCTGATACTGATGTCATGGAACGGAACCAAGATGGATGGATAAAAATAGAAAGAGAAATGACTGCTCCTCATAATGCCGTGGGGTTCACTCTTAACATCAATACCAATGGTGGAAGTAGCGCCAATGATATTAACGGCTCTATGAAAGTAGACCTATTTAGTTTTGAGAAAAAAGGCAATATGGGCGTTCGTGAAATTTCCGCTAAAGAAGCCCTAATGGTTGTACAAAATAAAGTTTTGCACCTCACCACGGCTCAGAAATCAACACTGAAAATCATCAACCTTAATGGGCAGACATTAAAAACTCAAACCGTTAATGGTACTGAAAAAATAGACCTCAACACATTGCCTAAAGGCATGTACATCATTACTTTAGAAAATCAGAAGGGTTTCTATTCTAAAAAAATAACTCTTTAATCAAAACCATTAAATAATTTTTAAACCATAGCCACACCACAGCCTTGATTTTCCTCAGGGCTGTAGTGGCTTAAATATTACTCTTATGATAAAATACTTTAAAATCTCCTTATTACTCGGTTTTTTCTTATGGCTCAGCTCGTGTGGCGGCAGTGATAGTGGCTCTGGGAGTGAAGGCAACGGCTCTGGCACCACAGATGGTTTTGATAGAACCGCTATGCTAACCCATTGGATAGATCATTTTTTTATCCCTTATACCCAAGATTTTGCCCAAACCGCAGAAACTTTAGAAGAAAAAATCAAGATTTTTACTGAAACTCCCAACTCTGCCAACCTTAATGCGGCAAGAGTAGCCCTCAACAAGGCTTATGAAGCTTATCAATACATTGGATTTTATCGTTTTGGAAAGGCTGAGGATATCAATTTTCAATACCGCCTCAACACCTATCCGACCAATGTAGAGAACATCAAACAAAACGCCATTGCAAAAGACTATGAATTCCGTAAGCTTTCCAAAATTAGCGGTGGGCAAATTGCCCAAGGTCTTCCTGCGATAGACTACCTCATCAATGGATTTGGCAATTCTGATGAGGCGATTATCTCACACTTCACCAATGATGCCAATGCGCCTGCCTATCATGCTTATATACAAGCGCTTTCTAAGGAAATCCTAAAATCTTCAACAGAAGTTTTATCCGATTTGAAAGCCACACGCACGCAGTTCATCAACAATACGGGCAGCAGTGCTTCGGGTAGCATTAGCTTGGTGGTTAATGCCTATGTTCAATATTATGAGAAAAACCTCCGTGCTGGGAAAATCGGCTATCCTTCGGGGATTCTAACCCCAATGTATATGCAACAAAGTGAGGCGCCTAAGCCAGAATTGGTAGAAAGTCAATTTTCGCCGCAGTACAACCGTTCCTATGCACTCTTAGGCACCCAAGCGATGCAAAATTTCTTCCAAGGTAAGGGCAAAGATGGCGCTCAAGGTCCTTCGCTACAGCAATACATAGACTATATGAGCAACAAAATCAACCAAAATAAAACCTTAGCAAAGGACATTAACACCCAGTTTGATTATGCTAAAACAGCGATTGGAGCGCTAAAACCTAACTTTAAAGAGCAAATAGCCACGGACATCAACCCAATGAAAACGGCCTATGGACAGCTTCAGAATAATATTCCTAAGCTCAAAGTAGATATGGCACAAGTTCTTAACATCACGATTTCTTATATGGACACAGATGGTGACTAAAAGCTTGATACATAAAGTTTTATTCCAACCTGTAAGTGCTTGTATATTGAGCACTTATAGGTTATTTTTTGGCGTACTGATGTTGGTCAGCATTGGACGATTTTTCGCTTATGGCTGGATTGATAGCCTCTATATTCAGCCGAAATTTTTCTTCAGTTATTACAGTTTTGAATGGATAAAACCCTTAGGTATCTACACTTACGCCCTCTTTATTTTAGCGGGTATTTTTGCTTTTTTGGTGATGATAGGGCTTTGGTACCGCTTTGCCATCATCGGATTTTTCCTCAGCTTCACTTATATAGAGCTAATGGACAAAACCAACTATCTCAACCATTATTACTTCATCAGTATTCTAAGCTTTCTGATGATTTTTTTGCCGATGAATGCTGCCTTTTCCATTGATGCCGAACGCCATCCACAATACCGAAAACAATGGGTGCCAGCTTGGACGGTTAATGCTATCAAACTTTTAGTGGCTATCGTTTACTTTTATGCTGGGCTTTGCAAACTCAACTCGGATTGGTTGCTCCACGCAATGCCGCTGAAAATATGGCTTTCCTCAAAATTTCACCTACCGCTAATCGGTCCTTTGTTAGACCAAAATGCCACCGCTTTTGTATTCGCGTGGGCTGGAGCGCTCTACGATCTCTGCATTCCCTTTCTACTGTGGCATAAAAAAACACGACCTTGGGCTTTTCTAAGTGTGGTGGTGTTCCATACGCTTACTTGGATTTTGTTCCCTATTGGCATTTTTCCTTTTGTGATGATGTTTGGCGCTACCATTTATTTCTCTCCTGAATGGCATCAAAAACTATGGGCAAACCTCTACCGCAGCCTTAATCTCAATCCTAAAAAATACGAAAATCAGAAAATTTATCATCTGCCAAAAATTTTAAAGCGCCCTATTGCTGTGATTTTAACCTTTTTTTTCACAGTACAAATTTTATTGCCGTGGCGCTACCTCCTCTACCCTAACGAGTTGTTCTGGACAGAGGAAGGTTTTAGATTCTCTTGGCGCGTGATGCTCATGGAAAAAACAGGCTATGCCGAATTTAAAGTGTACAACCCTAAAACCAAAGAAACTTATATTGTAGAAAACTCTGATTTTCTTACACCTACCCAAGAAAAACAAATGGCTTTTCAGCCCGATTTCATCCTGCAATATGCCCACTTCCTCAAAGCTTATTTTGAAAAAAAAGGTGTGGAAAATCCTCAAGTTTTCGCAGAGGTATATGTGGCGCTCAATGGGCGAAAAAGTCAATTATATATTAACCCTAATGTAGATTTAGCAAATGAAAAAGAATCTTTCCTCCCTAAACACTGGATTTTACCGTTTAAAGATCGCATCAAAGGCTTGTAGCATAGCGCTATGCGTGGCGCCGTTATTTTTATATGCCCAAGAGCAAGAGCGCGTCCGCGAGATTAAAGAGGTGCAACTCATCAAAAATAAATTAGAAGCCTTTGAAAACCGTAAACTTCGTGAGGTAGAGCAAACCAGCATCTTCGCGGCTAAGAAAACCGAGGTTATTTTAATGGATGTGAAAATCGTGAATAAAGCCCTAAATAACCCTCGGCAAATCTTCTCACAAGTGGCAGGTGTGAATGTTTTTGACAGCAATGATGGCGGGTTGCAACTCAATATTGGCGGGCGTGGTCTCAACCCCAACCGCTCGGCTAATTTTAACACACGCCAAAACGGCTATGATATTAGCGCCGATGTTTTGGGCTACCCCGAAAGTTATTATACGCCTCCCGCTGAAGCACTGGAGGAAATACAAATTGTGCGAGGCGCCGCTTCGTTACAATATGGTACTCAGTTCGGAGGATTGATGAATTTTAAGCTCAAATCGCCAGAGAAAAATAAACCGATAGAACTCATCAGCAGGAATACTTATGCCAGTTTTAATACCCATACCACTTTTAATTCTCTAAGTGGTACCGTGAGCAAATTAGGCTACTATACCTTTTTTAATTATAAACAAGGCGATGGTTTCCAAGCCAATTCTGATTATAATTCCCGAAACTTTTATCTGCATTTGGATTATGCGCTTTCGGATAAAACAACAGCTTCCGCAGAGATCACGAAGTTCAATTACCTTGCCCACCAACCTGGCGGATTGACCGATGCACAATTTCATCAAGACCCTTACCAAAGCCAAAGAACCCGAAATTGGTTCCATGTGGATTGGAATCTTTATAACTTGAAACTTAACCACAAATTTTCTAAAACTTCGGTTTTTAATTTGAATGCTTTTGGGCTAAATGCATCCAGATATTCTTTGGGATATCGCCCTTCCAAGGTCGCCCATCCAGATTATGATGGTGCCGTTCGGGATTTAATTACTGGCGATTTTAAAAATTGGGGTGTAGAAGCCAGATTTCTCAAGCAGTATGGCAAGAAGAACCATGCTTTCCTCATCGGTGGTAAATATTATCGTGCCAATAATAGCGGTCGCCAAGGTCCTGGTAGCACAGGCATTGGTCCTGATTTTAACTTTGATGAGCAGAATATTAACTATTTTTTTCAATCAGATTACCGCTATCCTAACCAAAATTTAGCATTTTTCTCAGAAAACATCATCAAATTGGGTGAGTATTGGTCTGTGGTGCCTGGCATCCGCTGGGAGTGGATACAAACGGGCAGCCAAGGAGCTTATCAGCGGATTATTGAGGATAATGCAGGCAATGTAATTTTCAATAAAACCTTTAACGAAGAGGAGCAGCGCCAGCGAAATTTCTTTTTGTTTGGTTTAGGGGTTTCGTATAAGCCTCTTAAAGCTTTTGAAGCCTATGCAAACCTTTCTCAAAACTACCGTTCGGTGACTTTTAGTGATATTCGCGTGGAGAATAACTCGCAAGTGGTGGATCCTAATATTCAAGATGAAACAGGCTATACTGGCGACATCGGGATAAGAGGTAACTGGATGAATAATATTTCTTATGATATTAACCTCTTTGGGCTTTGGTACAATAACCGCATTGATAATGTGTTCCGCAAACGCGAGGGTTTATTTTCTGATGTTGCCAAAGTAAGAACCAATGTAGGAGCGGCATTTATTGCAGGGTTAGAATCCCTTATAGACTTTAACCTCAACAAAATATTGCTCCATAACGCCGAAAATTGGAAGTGGAACTTGTTCCTAAATACCGCTATTACCCATTCGGAATATACCAAATCCGAAATCCCTGGAATTAAAGGCAATCGTGTGGAATATGTTCCAAAAGTGAACCTCAAATCTGGGCTTTCCATTGGATATAAAAATTTCTTGGGCAGCCTGCTACACAGCTATATGAGCGAGCAATTTACCAGTGCTACCAATGAGCCGACAGACCCTAACGACCATATTTGGGGTATCCGTGGGAGTATTCCCGCGTATCAAATTGTAGATGCTTCACTATCTTACCGCTGGTCTTCACGTTTCAAAATAGAAATGGGCGTAAACAACCTGCTCAACGAGGTTTATTTCACGCGGCGTGCCACTGGCTATCCTGGTCCTGGGATTATTCCATCAGCACCAAGACAATACTACCTCACAATGGAAATTAAATGGTAATTGATAATCCCGCCGCCTTAGTTTAAGCGGCGGGATTTATTTTAGGCTCAATCTACCCTCCTGTAATCATTTGGTGTAAGGTGTTCTTAAGGCTTTCTAATTGCTGTTTTTTATCGTCTATTTTAGCGAAAGTTTCTTTTAATAGAGGGTTGTCTCTGGTTGGGTTGCTAAAGAAGGAAAGGTTGTTTTCTAACTTGACAATCTCTGCCTCTAAGTCCATAATTTGGTTTCTCAGTTTGCGTGCCTTATCGGTGACTTGAGATTCAGAAAGCCCTTCCTCTTTCAGGTCGTACTCATTGAGGTTGTTGAGTTTTAGTTTTAGTTTTAGGGTTCTGTTAAACTCCGAATTGATGCCTATTTTGTCTCTCGGCACCTTGCCAATAGCGTTCCACTGATTTTTAATGTTCTCTATTTTTTCTAAGCTGCCCTCGGATTGCTCTATGGCTTTCAGCTCATCAAGGAGGGCTTTTTTCTGTCTAAAATTGGCATTCCAGTCGTCGCCTGCGGCATCGCTTTTGGTGCGGTATTGCTCAAAGAAATAATTGCAAGCCTCCCTAAACGCATCCCAAACTTTATTGGCTTGATTTCTTGGCACATGTCCAATATTTTGCCAATCTTTTTGCAGTTTTTTGAATAAAGGCACCATAGTCTCCCAATCTTCAGAATTTTTATTATCCTGCGCCACTTTAATCAATTGATATTTAGCTTCTAAATTCTTAATCTGCACCGATTTCAAATTCTTATAATACTGATTTTTAGCGGTATTAAAAGCCCTTACGCTTTGTTTAAAATCTGTCCAGTTTTGAGTAGAAAGTTTTTTGGGCACATTGCCTAACTTTAAAAATTCCTCTCGGAGCGCCTCCATTTTCTTAATTGCCTTTTGCCAATAATTATGATTAGGCTCTTTTTCTGGTGTTACCAAAGCTTTAATCTGTGCTATAATCGCGTTTTTCTTAGCTAAATTATCCTGCTGCTCGGCATCTATCTGTGCGTATAATTCTGCTTTTCTATCGTGGATTTTATCCGATATTTGTCTAAATTCTTGCCAAGTAGGCTCTCTAAATTCCTCTGCAACAGGCACTGCCTCTTCGCGCCAAAGCTTATGTAAATATTGCAATTCGTTGAGAGCTTGTTGCACCTTAGGCTCCTCCAAAAGCTCATAAGCCCGAGCGATGATGTGTTTTCTCTTTTCTAAATTATGGGCATACTCCTGCTCACGATATTCTTTGTTAAGATCCAGCATTTCATAAAACCCATTGAGGTGATGATAATAATTGTTATTCAGCAACTTAAACTCTGATTTTGCCACCTTGCCCGCATTCGCCCACGCTTCTTTAATCTCTCTAATCGCTTTAAATAGATTGGTGCCAGGCTCCGTATTGGTGTACAGATTTTTCAACTTTTCAATGATGCCTTGCCGAACTTCTAAATTATGCTGATGTTCCTCTGCCTGCTGCCGATGGAAAGTCTCTTGCTTTTCTTTAAAAATATGAATGAGTGCAGAAAATTTAGACTGCAAAGGATGCTCATAATGAAACACTTCCGAAGAGCCGCTATTATCGTGGGCTTCTTTTTGGGCTTCCACCTCTTCCTCTATTTTCTCCGCGATGCTTTTTCTCAAGGCATTAAATTTTTGCCCTTCCTCTCCTGCATTTTCTAAATTGATTAAACGCTCCAAAGCATCTACCAAATCCTTCAACGAATGTTGCTGATATTGATCTTCTTCGTGCTCATCTGTGTGGGTTTCAGCCTCATACAGCGTTTCTTCAGCGGGTACCAATTCTGGGGCTGAAGGTTGCTGTTTTTCATTTTCATTAGGAGCTTCTAAATTATTAAGTTGCTCATTATCAGCGTTTATAGAATCATTATTCATCGTGGTGTAATTTTAAAAAGTTAAATATCTGCGGCGGACTTTTGCGTCCATTTATGCTGGCACTAAATTAAAGGTTTTTTATTCTAAATTCCAAATTTCCCAAGCTTTTTCTGCCTGCTGCTCCAACATTAAGAGTCCATTGGCGGTTTTGGCGCCTTTTTGTGCTGCATTTTTTAGAAACTGCGTTTGTTCTGGATTGTAGATTAAATCTATGGCTAAATGTTGGTCAGAAACGCCCTCCAACGGTAGCGGCAATGTGTCTTCTACATTCGGGAAAGTGCCTACTGGCGTGCATTGGATTAAAATAGGATGGTCTTTGATGACAGCAGCGTCCAAATTCTCAAAAGTCAGTTCCCCCGCTCTGGAAACCACCTGATAAGGGATATTCTTTTGGTTAAGGACATACTTAACCGCTTGTGCAGCACCGCCATCGCCAAAGATTAAAGCGCTATGATGGTGCGGTTTCTGGTGTAAATTCAAGGTTTTTTCAAAGCCAAAAGCATCGGTATTATAGCCGATTTTCTTGCCCTCAACAACCGCTACGGTATTCACGGCGCCAATAGCTTCCGCCTCTGCACTCAGCGCATCTAAATACTTTATAATCTGAACTTTATACGGAATAGTCACATTAAAACCCACCAAATGAGGTCGTTGAAATAAAGTTTCTACTTCCGCAATATCCTTTATATCAAAAATGGAATAATCTACCGTTTTGATGAGTAATTTCCTAAATTTAGCCTCAAAATATTTCTTAGAAAATGAATACGAAATATTTCGTCCTATTAAACCTAATTGTTTCATAGTCAATTGTTTTTTGATCATCATTGGTGATGGTAGCGCTCTATTGGCTGTTTTGCTTGGCTTCGTTCCAAAGGGCATCCAAAGCTTCTATGGAGAGATTTTCTAAAGGTTGGTTCCGCTGCGCTGCCAACTTTTCCATCATTTGAAAACGGTGAATAAATTTCTGATTGGTACGCTCCAACGCCGTATCTGGATTGATGCCCACCTGCCGCGCATAGTTGATCAGCGAGAAGAGTACATCTCCAAATTCCATTTCTTTTTGGTCTGCGGTGGTGGCTTGCAAAAACTCCGTGCATTCTTCTTGAACCTTTTCCCAAGCGGCTTCTTGATTAGGGAAATCAAAGCCGATACCCTTCACTTTGTCTTGGATTCTATATGCCTTAATCAGCGAGGGTAAGCCCTTGGGCACGCCTGACAAAATGGAAGTATTGCCTTCTTTCAGTTTCAGTTTTTCCCAATTTTGTTTTACCGTTTCTTCATCGTTGGCTTCCACATTGCCGTAGATGTGGGGGTGTCTAAATATCAGTTTCTCGTTCAAGGATTTTATAACATCGCCGATATCAAAACTGCCTTTTTCCGAGCCTATTTTAGCATAAAAAACCAAATGCAGCAAAACATCGCCCAACTCTTTTTTTATTTCATCTAAATCTTCGGCTAACAGCGCATCCGAAAGTTCATACACCTCTTCCAAGGTGAGGTGCCGCAGGCTTTGTAGGGTTTGTTTTTTGTCCCAAGGGCACTGGGCTCTCAGGTCGTCCATAATGGTTAGGAGGTTATCAAAATATTTGAGTTGCTGGGTTCTGGTGTTCATCATCCAATGCTTAAAAAAAACTTTGCCAAATAGATTAGCAAAGTTTTATCGGTTTTTATTGTTCTTCTGCTGGAGTTTCTTCTTTTACAAAACTCTCTGGTGTGATGTAGCCCGCCTTATGAAGGAGGTTGTACCACTGGGCTAATTTTCTAATATCCGAAATATAAACGCGCTCTGTATCATAATTCGGTAAGGTTTTGAGCATAAAAGCTCTCAGTTCTTCATCAGTAGATTTATGGTTGATGGTGGCTTTATAATCTTCATTTTTAGCGATATTTTCCATCACTTCAAACAATGGCACTTCTCTATCAAAGCTAAACATCGCGATGTTATCCAACAAGCTAACTTGGCTGGAATTAGAGATGCTGATTTTCTTTTTTGTGGTAATATCTTCCACGATAAAGCCGTTTCTCAACTGAGAGACCAAACGATAAAGCCCTGGCTTACCCGAGATTGAAATTATTTTTTCTAACTGCATATCTGTTATATATTTTTAGTTTATTATTTATTTAGGAAATCTCATTTTATAATTCACCTGCACCTCGCCATTAGAGATTTTGCTGAGCTTGCCTTTCACCAATTTTTTCTTTAGTGCAGAGAGTTTATCGGTGAAGAGAATACCCTCTATATGGTCGTACTCGTGCTGGATCACGCGGGCTCTGATGTCTGAATAAGTTTCCGTATGTTTTTGGAAATTTTCATCATAATACTCTATCACAATGGTGTCTTTCCTTTTAACATCTTCCCGAACTTCTGGTATGGAGAGGCAACCTTCGTTAAACTTCCACTCTTCGCCAGATTCCTCTAAAATTTTAGCATTGATGAATACTTTTTTAAAATCTTTAAGTTCATCCGCAATATCGGCGTAATCTTCATCTTCTGCCAATGGCGATACATCTACCACAAACAGCCGAATATCTAAACCTATCTGCGGTGCAGCAAGTCCTATGCCATGAGCGCCTACCATCGTATCATACATATTTGCGATCAACTCTTTAAGCTGCGGATAATCTGGCGAAATAGCCTTGCCTTTCTTTCTAAGAATAGGGTCGCCATAGGCTCTTATTGGTAAAATCATTTTTTCTGTTCTAAAAAATTTTGTAAAATTATGGTGGCACTTACCTGATCTATCAATCCTTTATTTTGTTTTTGCTTCTTACTTTTTCCACTTTGGCTGATAAAAAACGAAGCCATTTTAGAAGTAAACCGCTCATCTAACCTATGGATTTCTACCTTCGGAAATGCCGTTTTATATTCTTCTAAAAAAGACAAAATATCGGTTTCTATTTCAGACACTTGCCCTCTTAAATCTATGGGATAGCCGACCACTACAGCCTCCACCTGATGCTGACTTTGATAATTTTTAAGAAAATCCATCAGTTGCGGAGTTTCTACGGTAGTTAGTCCGCTGGCTATCAGCTTCATATCATCTGTTATCGCTATGCCTGTGCGCCGTTTGCCGTAGTCTATACCCAAAATCTGTCCCATAAAAGATGCAAATTTAATAAATTTTTGAGAAAACGCTATTTTCTATTGCCAAATTTTGGATTTAATCCCCGCTATTCAATTTCAGAATTTAAAGTTCCCTTTATGCTGTGCGCTTTTGCCTTAATTCCCTTCAATAAAAAAGACCTGCAAGTCCGTTTTTTGAGTTCTACAAAAAATCCTTAAATTTGCAAACTTATTTTCTTATGGCAACGACAACCTCAAAAACAGCGGCATACCACACTTTAGGATGCAAGCTCAACTTCGCGGAAACCTCCACCATCGCCAGACAACTGACAGGTGCAGGGTACGAAAAAGTCAGTTTTGATGAACCAGCAAATGTCTACATCATCAACACTTGTTCTGTTACCGAAAATGCGGATAGAGAGTGCAAGCTCCATGTAAAAAGAGCTATGAAAGCCAATCCTGATGGTTTGGTGGTAATTGTGGGGTGCTATGCCCAGCTGAAACCTGAGGAAATTTCTAAAATAGAAGGCGTAGATTTGGTTCTTGGCGCTAAGGAAAAGTTCAACATTCTCAGTTATTTAGAAGATTTGGAGAAAACCGAGCACGAAGGTATTGTCCATTCTTGCGAGATTGAAGAAACCGATTTCTTCATCGGCTCCTACTCTATTGGCGATAGAACGCGCGCCTTTCTGAAGGTGCAAGACGGCTGCGATTATAAATGCACCTACTGCACCATTCCTTTGGCGAGAGGAATTTCTCGGTCTGATACCATTGAAAATATCATCAAAAATGCTCAAGAAATTGCACAAAAAGACATCAAGGAAATTGTACTGACAGGCGTGAACATTGGAGATTATGGCAAAGGCGAATTTGGCAATAAAAAACACGAGCATACCTTTTTAGACCTCATCACAGCATTAGACCAAGTGCAAGGCATTGAGCGGATTAGGATTTCTTCCATTGAGCCCAACTTACTCAAAGATGAAAGCATAGATTTGGTGGCTCAAAGTCAGCGCTTTGTACCTCATTTCCATATTCCGCTGCAGTCTGGGAGCGATGATTTATTGAAAAAAATGAAACGCCGCTACTTGACTCCACTTTACCAAAATCGGATAGAAAAAATAAAATCTGTGCTGCCAAATGCTGCCATTGGCGTAGATGTGATTGTGGGCTTCCCTGGGGAAACGGAAGAGAAGTTTTTAGAAACTTATCACTTCCTCAACGCGTTGCCTATTACCTACCTCCACACCTTTACCTACTCCGAGCGAGAAAATACAGAAGCCGCCCAGATGGAAGGCGTGGTGCCCATTCCTGAAAGGAAAAAAAGAAATAAAATGCTCCGGATCCTTTCCGAGAAGAAGAAAATGGCATTTTATCAATCTCAATTAGGGAAAACCTTGCCTATTCTTTGGGAACACGAGAATAAAAACGGAATGATGTATGGCTTCACCGAGAATTATGTTCGTGTGAAAAAGCCTTTCCAAACTGAGTCTGCTAACCAAATAGAACACCTCAAACTCTATAAAATAGAAGATGACGGCACCGTTTCTGTCTCTCCTGCCTTTGATGATTTTCTGAATAAAATCTAAAATTGAGGCTATTCAAAGCGTCGGTCTCTACCCTATCAGGTAAAAATTGAAGAATAGAAGATTTTTTCAACACGATGTGGAAAAATTTCAAAGCGCAATACCTCATCTACCACCGCAATAGCACGGTAAAAAATCACCTTGAAAAATCCAATAAAAAGTCGTAATTTTGCTATGAAAAATCAGTAGAATTATGTCAGAATCCAAATTAAAAAAAATAGGTGTGCTTACCTCAGGTGGCGATGCGCCTGGGATGAATGCCGCCATCCGCGCTGTGGTAAGAACCGCCCACTATTATAATATAGAATGTGTAGGCATTAGAGAAGGTTATAATGGACTGATGGAGGGCAACCTTATTGCTATGGGACCTCGCTCGGTAAAAAACATCATCAACCAAGGGGGTACCATTCTAAAATCGGCGCGTTCTACTGCATTTAGAACGGTAGAAGGTCGCCAGCAAGCTTATGAACAATGCGTGAAACACGGCATCAATGCCTTGGTTTGCATCGGTGGGGACGGCACTTTCACGGGGGCTAAAATCTTCAGCGAAGAGCACGGCATTAAGGTGATTGGCGTTCCTGGCACCATTGACAATGATATTTTCGGCACAGACTTCACGATCGGTTATGATACCGCCCTCAATACTGCCATAGATGCCATTGACAAAATCCGAGACACGGCGACTTCGCACAATCGGGTGTTTTTTGTAGAGGTAATGGGGCGAGATGCTGGTTTTATCGCGCTCAATAGTGGCATTGCCTCGGGCGCTATTGACATCCTTATCCCTGAGCGCAAGGACAGCATAGAGGATATGTTTCAAAATTTTTATACCGCACAGAAACGCGGCAAAAGTTCCTCCATCGTGGTGGTGGCAGAGGGCGAAAAGCTGGCTTCTACCTACGAATTAGCAGAGAAAACCAAAGCCGAATTCCCTGATTATGATATTAGAGTGACCATTTTAGGACACATCCAAAGAGGAGGCACGCCAAGTTGTGCCGACAGAGTGCTGGCAAGCCGCTTAGGTTATGGCGCTGTGGAGGGACTTAGAAAAGGCTTAACCAATGTAATGGCGGGCATCAGAGCCAATCAATTGGTATTTACGCCGATAGAAGACGCCATAAAAAAACACAACGAAATCAATCAAGATTTAATCAAGCTTTCGGAAATTTTAGCGATGTAAAACTGTGGGATACAGAAAAAAATCGTATCTTTAAACCCGAAAAAACGAGCATCCTCCGCAAGGAAAAAACAGAAAATTAAAACAACTATAAATATTTTAAAAATGTCAAAAATTAAAGTAGGAATTAACGGTTTTGGTAGAATTGGTAGATTAGTATTCAGAGCCATGACCGAGAGAGACAACATCGAAGTGGTAGGCATCAACGACCTCATCACTGCAGAGTATATGGCTTATATGCTTAAATATGACTCTGTACACGGGGCTTTCAAAGGCGAAGTTTCTGTGCAAGGAAATGATTTGGTGGTGAATGGTAAAAAAATCAGAGTAACTGCTGAAAAAGACCCTAACAACCTTAAATGGAACGAAGTTGGTGCTGAGTACATCGTGGAATCTACTGGTTTATTTTTAACCAAAGAAAAAGCGGAAGCTCACCTGAACGCGGGTGCTAAAAAAGTGATCCTTTCGGCGCCGTCTAAAGATGATACGCCAATGTTTGTGATGGGGGTTAACCACAAAGAATTGACTGACGATATTAAAATCTTATCTAACGCCTCTTGCACCACCAACTGTTTAGCGCCTTTGGCAAAAGTGGTTCACGATAACTTCGGTATTGTAGAAGGTTTAATGACGACCGTACACGCCACTACCGCTACTCAGAAAACCGTAGATGGTCCTTCAATGAAAGACTGGAGAGGTGGGCGTTCTGCGCTAAACAACATCATCCCTTCTTCTACAGGTGCAGCCAAAGCGGTTGGAAAAGTGATCCCTTCTCTTAACGGTAAACTTACTGGGATGTCTTTCCGTGTACCTACAGCCGATGTTTCTGTGGTAGACCTTACCGTGAGATTGGAAAAAGCCACTTCTTACGATGAAATCTGCGCTGCAATGAAAGCCGCTTCTGAAGGCGAATTAAAAGGTATTTTAGGTTACACTGAAGATGATGTGGTTTCTCAAGATTTCGTAGGAGAGAAGAGAACTTCTGTATTTGACAAAGGTGCAGGGATTATGCTATCTCCAAACTTTGTGAAATTAGTGTCTTGGTATGATAATGAAATGGGGTACTCTAATAAATTGGTAGATTTATTGGTACATGCCGCTTCTTTATAAGCATTCCTTTTTCAATAACAATCAAAACCACTTCTTGATTAGGAGTGGTTTTTTTCTTAAAACAGAATTTCTTTTTATCTTCGCATAAAATTACGCTATGTCTCATCATTTATTGCTTATTTTTCATCTGATAGGCGCCGCCATTTGGGTGGGCGGACATTTGGTCTTAACCTTAGGCATCCTCCCCGAAGTATTGCGAAAAAAATCGCCAGAGTTATTGCTCAACTTTGAGAGGAAATATGAGAAAATAGGAATGCCCGCGCTTGTCGTGATGGTCATCACAGGCGTATGGATGGCATATCAATTTGGGCAAGGCATCAGCACTTGGTTCCATTTTTCTAACCCGATAGAAACCGTGATTTCCATTAAATTGCTCTTGCTCTTCAGTACGGTATTATTTGCTCTAAGTGCTAATTTATGGGTATTACCGAAGCTCAGTGCTAAGACTTTACCGCTGATGGCATTTCACATCATCTCCGTGACTATTATTGGTGTTTGTATGCTGATTTTAGGGAGTTTTGTGCGCTATGGCGGTTTATAGAATAGGCTTTTGATGCACCACTTTCTTGGCTAAAGTCGCAAAAAACCCGCCCAGCAAGTAGCCCACAGCGGCACCAAAAAGGATATCCAACGGAAAGTGAACGCCCAAATAAATTCGGCTATAAGACACAAAACCTGCCCACAGCAACACTAACAACGAAAAATAACGCCATTTTTTTGAAAACAATGCCGACATAAAACTGGCGATAAAAAAAGTATTAGAGGCATGGGCAGAGTAAAAGCCGTAAGCGCCGCCACACTGCACCTCTCGCACCAAACCTTCTAAACTAAGGTCTTGGCACGGCCGCAACCTATGAACTCCTATTTTGAAAATATTCGCCAACTGGTCAGAAACCACCAGTCCCAACGCGATAAACAACAAGATATAAAGCACCGAACGGCGGTTAAAATGTTTTAAAATCAAGTATAAAAAAATAAAATACAGCGGTAGCCAAGTGAGCTTCCCAGAAACTATAGTCCAAAACGCATCAAAATAAGGGTTCCCTAAGCCATTAAGAAACAAAAAAATGGATTGGTCTAAATGGATAATCTCTTGCATACTAACGGCTTACTGGACCTTCATAAGTCTCATCTTCTAACGGCGATATTTTAGGCGCATCGGTGTTTCCTGTACCCTCCACATTGATGTCTTTGGTCGCTTTGGTGAGTTCATTTTTAATATCGTTCATAGGATTGACCTCCTGTACAGATTGCTTGACTTGCTCTATTTCCTTTTTAATTTCGGAGACAGGGTTATCGGTTTCTTTCATAATTTCGGTTTTAATGTCTTCCATTGCGGATTTCATCTTCCGTACGCCTTGCCCCAATTCCCTCGCGATTTGTGGTATTTTTTTAGGTCCAAACAGCACCACAATCACCAGTGCAATCATTAACATTTCGCTAAAACTAAAATCTCCCATAACACGAAATTATAAAACTTTAATACTAAATACGGCACAAAATTACCGTTTATTTTTCTGAAATACATAATATACCACCACGATACTCACCGTTATCAGTAAAAATCCGAGGAAAAACGGCGCTCCAGGGAACTGAAAAGGCGCTTCGCTGTGGGTAAAATAATAAAAGACATTGGTCATCAGCGGTGGCCCAATAATGCTGGTCAAGCTAATCATACTGGTTAGCGCCCCTTGGAGGTCGCCCTGTTCATTGGCTGGCACCTGTGCCGAAATAACCGACTGCAACGAAGGTCCTGCAATACCCCCTAAACAATAAATAAAGAGTATGGCAAACATCATCCAGCTTTGCCCCGCAAATGCGAACAGCAACATCCCTAAACCATACATCATAATGCCATAGAGAATGCTCCGCTGGTTGCCCAATTTTGGGTTGATTTTTCTCAAAAGGACGCCTTGGACTAATGCTGTGAGGGCGCCCATAACGCCTAAGGAAATGCCCACCGTGGTTTCGTTCCAATGGAAACGGTACATTCCAAAATAAGCCCAATTGGTCTGCACGGCGTGCCCTGCAATGTAGATTAAAAACCAAGCCGAAAAGAGCCCCAAAAGCTCTGGATATTTTTTCAGTTGCAATAAAGAACCGATGGGGTTGGCACGCTTCCAATTGAACGCCCGCCGATTTTCCACCGAAAGGCTTTCTGGCAACACAAAATAACCATACACAAAATTGATTAAACACAAGATCCCCGCGGCAAAAAAAGGCACCCTTGCGCCATACTGCCCCAGCACACCGCCCAGCACAGGCCCTATAATAAAGCCCAAACCGAAGGCGGCACCAATCATCCCAAAGTTTTTGGAGCGGTCTTCTTCGGTGCTGATGTCCGCGATGTAGGCACTCGCTGTGGTAACGCTGGCGCCTGTAATCCCTGACAAAATACGCCCCACAAACAGCCACATAATGGTAGGTGCCCACGCTTGAAGGAAGAAATTTGCTGAAAAGCCCAAGAGCGAAAACAAAATAACGGGTCGCCGCCCATAGCGGTCACTCAAATTCCCTAAAACGGAGGCGAAAATAAACTGCATTACGGCATAAACAAAACTCAACCAACCGCCATACTGAGAGGCTTGGCTAATATCTCCGTGGATCAGTTCCTCTATCAACTTCGGGACAACGGGAATGATAATCCCCCACCCCGTAATATCAATAAGTAAAGTGATAAAAATAAAGCCTATGGCTGCAGATTTCTTTGACCGATGCATAACGGGGCAAAACTACAAAAATATTAAGATATGGTTTGGATATTTTTGGGGGGAATTTATCCTCTCTGCCATAAAGTGGGGTTAAAGCGCTTCCTACCTCTCTAAAAAAAATCCTAAAACGATGATGTTTCAGGATTTTCTTGGGGGTTAGCTTCTTACAAACTTGCCGATGCTTTCCATTAGTTGAGGGCGGTCGTCTAAGGCGATTTGGGCTACGGCGTAAAACTCCCGAACCCAATCGGATAGGTCGGCAAAGGCTTTGTTTTTCTGTTGGGTAGCGTTTTGGTTTTCGCCTTTTTCTTTTTCGTACTTAGCGCGTAGGGTTTCTACTTTTTCAATTTGTGCGACTTGGGTATCTACAGCTTCTTTGTTGATTTTAAACTTTTCTAATAAGGGTTTGGCTTCACTGTGGCTTTGGGCTTGCTGGTAAAAGGTTTTGATTTCTTGCATTGCTTTTAGGTAAGCGGCGGATAGGCTGCCATCGAGGGCGAGGGTTTTCCAAAGTTCGGGCTTTTTCATTAGGGCGACTTTGGCTACTTTTCGATGCTTGCTGTAGGCTTTCTTTAGGGTACTAAACGCATCGGAAAATTGGGCGTAGGCTTCTTTTTCTTCAGCGGTTTCTTGTTTGTTTTGGTCGTAGAGTTGTTGTGTGTGGTCGAATAGTGCTTTGCCTTCGGCGATTTTGGCATCGTCGTAGCCGTAGTCTGCCAATTCGGTTTTTAAGTCTTGTACCTCCTCTAAATTGGTAAATAAAACTCGGTAGTTTTCGAGGTACTGTAGTTCTGATAATTTTCTTGTTCTCATAGGATTTGGTTTTTAAAATTAGTATTGATGTAAATTTATGAAAAAAATTTAATATTTACTATAAACACACCTATTTCTATATTATTCTGAGTCGTTCTTGCATTACTCCGAGCCATTCTTGTGTTGCTCCGAGCCATTCTTGTGTTGCTCCGAGTCGTTCTTGTGTTGCTCCGAGTCGTTCTTGTGTTGCTCCGAGTCGTTCTTATGTTGCTCCGAGTCGTTCTTGCATTGCTCCGAGTCGTTCTTGTGTTGCTCCGAGTCGTTCTTGCATTGCTCCGATTTGTTTATATATGTCCACAGATGATTGTAGAAAAAAGGTCTCCTGTTTGAGAGACCTTTTTTGTTTATTATATTTTCTAATAAGTGAAAGTTGCCCCTATACCGACTCCCATATCACTATCGTAATGTGTAGAGAGAGCAATGTTTCGGGTTATGATGTATTTGAAACTTGACATATATTCTTTGTCAGTATTTAGCATAAATGCCCATCTTAATCTTGGCGTAATTGGTATATCTTCTCGCTTTAGTTGGAAACGGATTTTCCCATCTTGGAATATCTCTCCTTGTAGGGTTATCAGCCAAGGCAAGATATATTCAGCTCCAATGCTTATTACGGCTCGTTGGTCTTTTGTATTGGCTTGACCGAATATATTCTTTTCGACTTCTCCGTCTTGTTTTCTGTATCTCCAATCAAAGCCAATGAATGGCATAAAGAATTGATTTTTGCCTATATACCGACCGATGTGTGTTTCTACTTCAAATCCGTGTTCTTTGTGATAGCCTAATCTCCATTCTGTACCTATACTCCAACGGGTATTTTGTATCATCATCATTCCATCGTTGCCATTGGTAGCAAAATCATTTTCAAACATAAAGTGAAATGGATTGCTTTCTTTTTGTAGTTTTTTATAAGCCCATTTTTTGTCGGGCAGATATGGGTTAGGTGCTTGGTCTTGGTAGGTAAATACTCTATTCATTCCTGACATCATGTGGTATAGGATATGGCAGTGAAAAAACCAATCGCCTTCTAAGTTTGCATTGAATTCAATAGTATCTGTTTCCATTGGTAGTATGTCTAAAACATTTTTGAGTGGTGCGTAGTCTCCTTGTCCATTGAGTAATCTAAAATCATGACCGTGTAGGTGCATAGGGTGTCGCATCATAGAATTATTATATAGTATGATTCTTACATTTTCTCCTTTCTTAATTAGTATTTTGTCTGATTCGGAAAGGACTTTATTATCCATACTCCATACATACCGATTCATATTTCCTGTTAATTCAAATCGTAATTCTCTTACGGGGGCATTTTTAGGAAGTGTGGTTGGGTTGGTGGCTTTTAGCATTCCGTAGTTTAAGGTGATGATATTTTCTGAGTTTTTGTGTGTATGGCTCGTGTGTTTTGATTTTTTTGTTGTTATCTCGGGGTACATCACGGTGTTCATATCCATTTTCTGATTACTCATATTCATTCCCATATCGTCCATACTGCCATCTAAATTCATCATATTATTCATCATTTTCATACCTTCAAAGTAATTGAGCTTTGGAAGTCTGTTTTCTAATTGGATTTTGCCGTTTCCGAGATAGATTGATGCAGAACCTGTACGGTCTTCGGGTGTAGCAAGAAGTTCGTAGGCTAAGCCCTCTTTTGGAATAGTAACTATAATGTCATAGGTTTCGGATACTCCAATGATGAGTCGGTCTACATCTATTGGCTCTACATCATTCCCGTCATTGGCTACTACTGTTATTTTACCTCCTGCATAGGTAAGCCAAAAGTATGATGATGCTCCTGCGTTAGCTATACGAAGTCGTACTTTATCTCCACTTTTTAGGTGTGATAGCCTGCTTTGCTTTAGTCCATTTATTAGAAAGGCATCATAATATACATCGCTTACATCCATTGCTAACATTCGTTTCCATTCGTTTTCTAATTTTGTTTTGAAGTGTCCTGCTTTTATTGCTTCTGAGTAGCTTTGTACAGAGCCTTTTTTAATTCCTCCCCAATCGTTGGCATTGTGTAGCATTCTATGTACATTTTCGGGTTTGATGTCTGTCCATTCACTTAAGATTATGGGAACTTGTGGTAAGTCATCGATTCCTTTTCTAAAGGTTGGGTCGCTTTCCCTTTTCTTTAATATTAGTGAGCCGTACATGCCTAATTGTTCTTGCATTCCACTATGGCTGTGATACCAATGTGTGCCATTTTGGGTGATGGGGAAACGATAGGTAAATGTATGGTTGGGTTCAATAGGCATTTGTGTAAGGTAGGGTACGCCATCTTCTTTATTTGGGACATATAAGCCGTGCCAATGTAAGGAAGTACTTTCTTTTAGTTGATTGTGTACTACGATTTCTGCAATATCTCCTTCTGTAAAGGTGAGAGTAGGCATTGGAATTTGTCCGTTTACTGCAATTGCTCTTTTTTCTACACCTGAATAATTAACGATGGTGTCTGTAACTGTTAGTTCATAACGCACTACATTTTGCGCGTAAATGTTAGTGGTTATCATCAATAGTAGCAATACTATTGATAGTATTCTTTTATGTGCTTTATTATTCATTTTACTTTTATTTTTAGGTTAATTGAAATAACATGTATGCACTCATTACAATCATAAGTCCATCTTCAATTACTGTAATGGTACTCATAGGAAGATTGAAAACAGCTCCTAAACAAGCGCATTGAATTTTTTTCTTATCTAATAAAGATTGTACTACTCCTATAATACTTATAAGCATAATGATAAGCGCACTGCTATTGGTAATTATGGGGTTAAAATCAATAAGATAGGCAACTCCTAAGAGTAATTCTATGAAAGCATAGATATATGCCCAAATGGGAATTTTTTTTGCGACAATATCATACATCTGATAAGTATTGGCAAAGTCTTTTAGGTTTAACATTTTGAAGAAAGAAAAAACTAAAAAGAATCCTGCCATAAAATGACGCATCCATTCTAACGAGTCAATATTTTTGTTTTTGAGCTGAATGAGTAAAGTAACTCCAAAAATATAGGCAAAAATGAGTAGTATTGGTTTGTAAGTTTGTAACCATGATTTTACTTCTTCTGCTTTCTCTTTATGTTCTTCCGCAATGATATTGTATTTCGGTGCTAAACTTTCTTTTAATTTTGCCAATGGTATATGTTTGTCCATTGTAATAGTTGCTAAATTTTTTTCTTTGGATACTTCTACAGATATTACATTTTCTACCATTAACAAAGCTGATTTTACTTTAGCCTCACAACTTTCGCAGGTCATACCTGTAATTTTATATGTATGTTTCATTGTTTTTTGTTTTAGAGTAGGCGAAATGACCTTTCATTTCGCCCTCATTGTCTATTTGATTGTTTCTACTGTTTCTCCACATCTAAGCATTGTATTCCCATAATAGGGGTTTTGAATTACTTTTTCTGTGCTTAACCAATTTGCTCCTTTGCCTTTATTTGCCATAGGACAATGCTGATGATAGACGGGTACTTCATATTTTGCAGTCTTTAGCAATGAATATATATCATCTGAAAGTGAGATGAAGTGTATCCTCTGTGTTTGTATATCTTTGCTATTAGCTATACTTTTTGTCTGTGTCTTTAAGGCTTCCATTACTTTCATCCAAACTTTATGTATATCTGTTTGTAATTCACTCATTTTTATACTTTCTAATGATTTTCCTAATTCTTTAGCCTTAATGGACACTAATTCTTTATCTGATTCTATAAGGGCGTCTTTCAAATTGAAATAATTATCAAACACTGCTTTCAAATCATTCTGTTTGATATTTTTCTTCTCTGAATGGTGCTCTGAGTGATTTGAATTATTGTAACTAAAGTTTTTTGCACGATTGTATTGGCAACAGTTTGGTAAATTGTCATAAGCCTGATTGGGTGACAGAAATTGCTCGTTATCATACCCTGATAAAGCAATTCTTTTTAATATTTCGCTCTCATTTGTTTTTAAACTGTCATAGGAAATAGTAGCTATTTTGGTTTCTTTGTTCCAATCTATAAAGATTTCTCTCTTTTTATTTCCTGCTTTTTCTATTCTGCTTTTACACATTTCACAATTTCCATAAACTTTTACAGTTGTTGTCTTTTTATTTTTTATATTTTGTGCATAGCATACTGCGTTGGATAGCATTAGTAATGCTACCAAAGATTTAATTATTGGTTTCATTTTTTTAATTTTAAAATTATTATATAAGTTATTGTCTACAAATGAAGATTTATTTGTAGTGAACAGGATATACCTATGGCTGTATAGATAGGTTTTAACTTATATTTTGGGTGGTTGCCAAATGGGAAGATAAACAGGTTTAGGCATATTATTGTGATATGCCCAATTTGTTTCTTTTGTATAAATAACTACCGAGTTTAAAGGGGTAGTAAAATTGTTAATAGGGATAGAAATATTTACCGATGCAGGACAATGACAATTATTATTACAACTGCCATTACAATGGTTTGTGTTGTTATCATTATCGTGCGAATCACAAGATTGTTTGTTAGCTGATTCGCTGGAATTTATATGACACGGAATTTCACTTTTAGTTGGAGTAATATTATTACATGCCGATAACCTATTCAAAGGAATAGTCATTAGAAAAATTATAAGTATGTAATATATTTTTTTCATAAAAGCGGGACAAAGGTACAACTTTTATTCAAATAACCAAGTGGCAGCATCGACCATTTCTTAGTGGCTTCTTTTATAGAGAGATATACCGACTTCATAACCGCCTCATCGGTAGGGAAAGACATCTTATTTTTGGTGTATTTTAGTTCACAATATTTATTATTTTATAGGTGTTCATGAATGCTTTGCATTTCGGATTTTTCCGTTCAGATTTTCAATTAAATTGGTGGTATAAATAATTTTTCGGATTTCTAAAGGAAAGTCGAAAAATACGGTGAGTTCGTCCCAGTTATCTCGCCAAGATTTTACGGCATAAGCGTATTTACCCTCCCATTTTTTAGCAAAGCCCTCCAAAGCTGCCTTGGCAGCCTCTCGGTTGGGGGCGGTGTAAATGAGTTTCATATCTTGGGTAAAGGCTTTTCTGTCCTTCCAAACCACATATTTGCAAGCATTCCTAATTTGTTCATTTGTCTTTATTTTTTTCAAAGGTATTCACGAATGCTTCGCATTTGGTGCACTACGCATATTTGAGTTTGTGACTGTGGGAATGCCGAACTAATGGTCTGAGTAAATCCATTTAAATTATCGGTGGCGGTAATGAGGATATCCTCCACTCCACGAGCCTTTAAATCGGTCAATAGTAGAGACTTGAAAATCATCAATCTCACTGATTTGTTCTTCAATATCACTTACGCTCATCCCTTTGGCATATAAAGAAATAATCACATTTTCCAAGCCTTCGGCTATATTACGCCTTTTAGGAACTAGCATAGGTTGAAAACTTCCCTCTCTATCTCTAGGGACTTGAATTTGATCTTCTCCAAAGGAAGTTTTTATAGTTTCTTTACCATACCCGTTGCGGTAGTTCCCATCTTTGGTTTTCTCGTGTTTTTCATTGTCTAAATGAGCGTCAAGCTCTGCCGAAAGCATATGCTCTATGGCTTTCTTGTGCAGCTCTTTGAAGAATGAGTTTAGCTCTTCTCCATTCTTGAAGGACTTATAAAATTCCTTACTGTTTAAAAGTTCATTTTTGTCAATCATATCTAATCATATTTAAAATTGCAAATTAAGTTAAAAAGAGGTTTTGAAAACTAGTTTTCAAAACCTCTTTTTAACTTACACAGTTTATGAGATGCTACCAGCGAAAAAAATGTCAATTTAAAAGCAGGAATTTTCGTGCCGAAAATTCCAACCACAATTGAATATATACCATGTTACCTGAGGGTTTTCTTATAATCTTTTCTATAAATTCTCATGTTAAGTGCGGTCCAACTTTTGCCATTTATTGTTCTTTTTAATGATTTATTAGGATTAATTACGAAACCAGCTTTTTCATACGATTTTATGGCAGGCTTATTCCAATCGAAAACATTTAGTTCTGCAAATTCCATGTCCGTTTTTTGAAAGCCGAAATCCAATAGTTTCTCGGTTAATAATTTTCCATAGCCTTTTCCTCGATTTTCGTTATCAATTAAAATTCGTCCCAAAGCAAATGAGTTTTTAGTGAAATAAATTTCGGCGTGTCCAATTATATCGTCTTTATTTTTTACTGTAAATGCAAATCTATTTTTATCCTCTAACGATTCCAAAATTTGTGATTTAGTAAGAGGAAAAGTGAATTTCGGACCGGCAAATTGCATCAAATCTTCAGCATTATCAATCCAAGAGATTAATTTTTCAATATTTTCTTCCTTAAATTTTTGAATTTCTATCATATCACAAACTATTTGGATAAACTTGCAGGTAACGCACAAATATACACAATTACCACCTATATCCAAACAAACAGCCAATTTGTTTATTGTTAGAGTAATAAATAGAAAATAGTTTTATGTATTTTAGATTATTAAGTTATGAAAAATGAATGATGACCACTGAAAAATCAATCCTCAGTAGACACTATCCCATAAAGTGTGTAAGTTAAAAAGAGAGACTTAAGTTTTTAGAGTCTGAGTCTTTGGTCAAATATAAGCATAAATTGGTTTAAAACCAACCCCCAATTCTTAATAGGCATCGACCATTTCTTAGTGGCTTCTCTTATAGAGAGATATACTGACTTCATAACCGCCTCATCGGTAGGGAAAGACATCTTATTTTTGGTGTATTTTAGTTCACAATATTTATTATTTTATAGGTGTTCATGAATGCTTTGCATTTGGTGCACTACGCATATTTGAGTTTGTGACTGTGGGAATACCGAACTAATGGTCTGAGTAAATCCATTTAAATTATCGGTAGCGGTAATGAGGATATCCTCCACTCCCCGAGCCTTTAAATCGGTCAATACACTCATCCCTTTGGCATATAAAGAAATAATCACATTCTCCAAAGGAAGTTTTTATAGTTTTTTTACCATACCCGTTGCGGTAGTTACCATCTTTGGTTTTATGGTGTTTTTCATTGTTTAAATGAGCGTCAAGTTCTGCCGATAGCATATGTTCTATGGCTTTCTTGTGCAGTTCTTTGAAGAAAGAGTTTAGGTCTTCTCCATTCTTGAAGGACTTATAAAATTCCTTACTGTTTAAAAGTTCATTTTTGTCAATCATATCTAATCATATTTAAAATTGCAAATTAAGTTAAAAGAGGTTTTGAAAACTAGTTTTCAAAACCTCTTTTAACTTACACAGTTTATGGGATACTGCCAAACTTTCATATCTCAAATTCAGATTTATGTACTTATTAGACCTTCAAGAAAAAATATTGAAGATTAATTCCTCATTCCTATTTTATTTCTTAATTTCTCTTTCTCACAAAAGTTCCACTCATTTTTTAAAATACTCAGAATCATGCTATCTCTTCTGGTTCCGTCGGGTTTATACATATGACTTCTAAGGACACCTTCTTCTGTGCAACCGAGGCTTTTAATAGCATTTATACTTCTAATATTATCTTTGTCGGCTCGAAATTGAATCCTTTCCATTTCCAATACCTCAAAAGCGAACTCTAACAATAAATATTTGCAGTTTTTGTTGAGCCCAGTTCCTTGAAAGTCTTTGCCGTACCAAGTGAAACCTATATCACATGTTTTGTGAACAAAATTGATATCATAAAATCTTGTGCATCCCGCATAAGTCTGGCTTAGCTTGTCATAAACGCTGAAAGCATAAGAGATTCCCTTTTCTCTATCCGCTATGGCTTTTGCGATGTATGCGGTTAGTTTTTCTATGGTGTTGAGTCTGCTTAAGGTGTAATTCCATAATTCGGGTTCGTTAATGGCGATGTTCGCTAGATTGTTTGTATCTTCTATAGCTAAAGGTTTTAGCAATACTCTTGAGTTTTCTAAGTGAAATTCTTTTTGTAAATCCATTATTTCCATTGTTTGATTAGAAAATTTGTAACATTTTGGTGACTGATGTTGTTCTCTATTTCTTTGGTTAAGTGAATTAGCAAATCACAGTGGATGTCTATGATTGGAGGTTTCATCTTTTACTTCTATAAGTTATTTTATTACTCCAATGGGTTTTTATTAAAAAAAGACCTTTGCAAAGATATGAAAGGTCTTTTAAATGGGTTTTAAATAGTTTTTAACTTCTTACAAATTTGGCGACGCTCTCTAACAACTGCGGGCGGTCTTCTAATGCGATTTTGGCAATGCTGTAAAACTCTTTTACCCATTTTTCTAAATCGGCAAAGGCGGCGTTTTTCCGCTTGGTGGCATCTTGGTTTTCGCCCTTCTCTTGGGTGTAGGTGGCGTAGGCTTTTTGTGTTTTTTCTAATTGTGTGATTTGGGCATTTACGCTGTCTTCTGTCACTTTCAGCCTATTGAGTGGGCTTAGCAAAGTGCTGTCGTCTTTCAGGCTGCGGTAGAAGGTGCTGACCTCGTCTAATAGGTTTGCCATCTGGCGGGAGCTCTGCCCCTTAATGCGGAGGTTTTTAAGGATTTCGGGCTGGTCTTTGTAGATGATTTTTGCCTTTTTGCGGTCGGTTTTGTAGGTGTTGAGGAGCTGCTCTAAGGCGGCGGTAAACTGTGCGTAGGCGGTGGTCTCCTCCTGCCCTTCTTTAATGTTTTCCTGATAGACTTCTTTCGCTTTGTTGTAGAGGGTTTTGCCTTTTTGCACTTCGGTATCGTCATAACCGTATTCTGCGAGTTGGGTTTTTAATTCGGCTTGGGTACTAAGGTTTTCAAAGAGAATGCCGTAGTCTTGCAGGGTCTGTTGGTTGGAAAAGTACTTTTTCATAAGATTAGATTTTTATAATTGATTGTGTAAATATACTGATTTTTATCACACCAGCCACAGATTTATTAAAACTTTCTTATTGCTTTTAGGGTTTTCCCTGTTGCAGTTGGGTTTTCCCCCATTGCAATTCTATTTTTCCCTGTTGCAGTTGCGTTTTTACCCTTTACAATTGGGTTTTCCCCCGTTACAATTCTATTTTTCCCTGTTGCAGTTGGGTTTCCCCCTATTACAATTCTATTTTTACCCTTTACAGTTGGGTTTCCCCCCATTGCAATTCTATTTTTACCCTTTACAGTTGGGTTTCCCCCCATTGCAATTCTATTTTTACCCTTTACAGTTGGGCTTTTCTCTACTGATAGGCTGTTTTTGTGGGTTGCATTGGGGTGGACGATGTTATTTTTTTAGCGATGTTATTTTTTTTCTCTGCATATAATACCACTTCTTTTACTAACAATCTTCTCTTTAAAACAGCAATTTTATTTTTTAAAATCTTTGACATTTTTAGAAAACGGCAACTTCTTAATGTCTTTTACCTCCATTCAACCCAACCCACTCACTCGAAATATAATTTCCACTTCAGGATCATAATACCGAAAACGATTATACGCCAGCCCACTTTCCTCATCGTAATATTGCCCTGCGAATAACATTTGTGGGTCAAACGGCGTAGTTAGATTATGTAATTTTAAAAGAGCTAATATTGGGCAACATAATCCAACCTATGTACTTGTTTTTTAATTTATACTTTCTTCAATATTAATGAATTCTGGAGTTATATTGTCAATGAAGTAAAAATTAGATTCACATATTATGTTTATCTCATCACCTTTAAGACTCATTTTTACTACATTTTCATCAACATTAATGTTCAATGTTCCCATTTTATTAAATAAATTATTTCCATATATATTAATACAGCTCACATCCGAAAAGCTTAATTGCATACTTATTGCATTAAAGTCTTTATCATTCCATTTGTTTGGGAACACTGGTGGGATATTTAAAATATGGAATAATATTGTTAATGTATAGTCATAACATAAAATTTTGTGTAAGTAGATTTCATTTACATCAATGTTTCCATTAAACATATGAATTATTTTTTCTTTACCTATTGCTTTTTCAAACCATTTCATATTTCTATTCTCAATAATTATAATATTCTGAAATTCCAAGAAAACTTTTGTTCCTATATCCATCACCTGTAATCGGATCACTCGAAATATAGTTCCCACTTCAGGGTCATAATACTTAAAACGGTTAGTAATTTATAAAGATTGTTGAAATAACTCTTCAAGATTACTATAAAGTTTTTCAATAGTGAAATTATCATGATAGAAAATAAAAATTTCTCCATTTGGATGCATTAAAATAGGGTTTCCTGAACCATCATCAGAAATGGCATATAGGTTTTTGAGGAAGTTGTTATGCTGAGAATATTCATTCCATAAGTAAATCGTCTGATCTACAACATTTTCATTGCCTACAACGCTAGAGTTTGTTGTAGAAGATATTGAATAAATATCAATTCCAGCACTTGAACCGCCATATTTTTCTAGAAAATATATGTAATCTGAATTAAATTTTATCCCTAAGTTATTTTGAGCAGAAATAATATCGGCTTCTTTAACAGGTGTACCTTTTAAATTCTGATTTTTATTAAAATATTTTTCTAATCTAGCAATTGTTTCTAAATTCATAAGACTTCTCCTCTTTTTACTAATTCTTCTTTTGCTTTTGGATTATAATATCGAAATCGGCTATACGCTAAGCCGCTTTCTTAATTTTCTAAGCTTAAATTACCTAGTTTCCACTCTTCTAGTATTTGTCTTGCATCTGATGCTAGAATTCCAGAACCAGAACCTATATCTTCAAGTTTTTTTTGGCTAAGTTCAGAATACTTTTCACTAAACAATAAATAACTTGCAGCCCAACTTATAACAGAGCTAGAGCTATCATTTAATAAGCATTGTAAATCATCTAATTTATTTTCTGAAAGAAGAAACTCTTTTGCCTTTTGTATTTCTTTATAACTTTTATTAACAACCTTATATTCTCCTGTTAGAGTTGCTTTCCCATGTAGTTCCGCATTTTTTTTAAATGCGATAATTGCTTGTTCTATATTTTTGAATTTCATTTGTTATCCTTTTTAAAATTTCCAACCATTCACTTTTGTTCGCATTTAAGAATACTTTTAAATCAAATAAAGTTAAATCATGTTTCATTTTATATTTATTCCTAACTCTTTTGCTACTTTTGAACAATTTATACGTGGTTTATTTTTCATATATGACTATTGTTCATCATTACATGTAATCCAATTTGAATTCTTCGCTTTCCTCCTCCAGGTTTTGGAATGTCAAATTCATAAATTTTACCTGTCTACAATATTGCTATCAATGGTTTGTTTTATATGCCTAAATCAAAAATTTCTAATAATTTGGGAGCTATTTTTTTGATCATAGCTTTAAAAGTTGCTTGATCTTTTTCTGTTAAAGCATCACTTTCGGATAAATTATCAATTTGCTTAAAAAGATCAGCGACTATTAACCATTTATATATGTCAAAATCAAGATTTATGAAATTAGAAAAGGATACATTTTCAGCATCATGGTTATAATAATAAATTTCTTGATTTTCTTTATCAAATAGCCATAAATCACCTTGGCCTGTAGTGGCAAAAACAAAAAATCTATTTGAATAATTACCCATTAATTCTTTATATTGATAATACTCATTATAATTTGTAAAAATAAAATCACTAGATAATTCTTTTCCATTAAAGAAATCATATATTTCATCAGGTTTAGAAAATTTATTTAATCTCCCATTAGATATTTCTTCAATACTATGAATTACCATGTTTAACCTCCGCATTTTTTTATAATTGAAGAATTATAATCATTAATTCCAGATTTTTTAGCTATCTTATCTAAATGTTTTTCTATCATTTTTCCTGCTCTTTCCTTTCCTATTTTTTGTAATCTATTTTCATTTTTTCTAAGCCAATTATCCCAATGTCTGTTCCATTCTTGTCCTAGTGGCTAGTATTTGTATGTAATCCAATTTGAATTCTTATCATCTCTATAGGCACTCCATCCTAAAGGTAAAGTGTGAAGTTCATTAATCGTTTTATCAAGATCTACGATCTCTTTTAGTCCAACAATAACGACATCATTTTCTGTAATATCTTCTGATGAATCTAAGAATTGCCACATTTCATCATCACTATCATGAAAAACGCGAGTAATATCCATTTTTCTTGATAATATATTTTTTGTTGTAATAACTGCCACATTTGGGTCATCATTAAATAACCATTTTTGCATAACCTCTCCTATTTATTTTTTTGATACAAAAATTTTAACTTCTTCAGTGGTCATTATATCCATTTTTACTCCAATTATTAACGAAAGTTATTTTTTGTTTTTGGAATAAAATTCCCAGTATTTTTTATCAAATTCTTGGAAAGCTCGTTTTTTTCCTTGCTCATAAGCGATAGAGAAATATTTCATGGCTTCATCATATTCTTTAAGTTCATAACAAACTCGCCCCATTTGAATATACTCATAAGAATCATACTGGGCAGTATCATTATTTAAGCCTTCTAAAGCCCATTCTTTAGCTTCTATATAGCGTTCCATTTGAAAATAAGTTTCAGACGGCACATCGTTATTTTACCTGCCGATTAAGCCACCACACTAGCGAGAGCACCACAGGCACTTCCACCAGCACACCGACCACCGTTGCCAATGCCGCCCCCGAGTGCAAACCAAACAAAGAAATTGCCACCGCCACCGCTAATTCAAAAAAATTACTCGTGCCAATCAAGCACGCAGGGGCGGAAATTTCGTGTGGTAATTTGAGCCATTTTGCCAAAACGTGAGCCAAGGCAAAAATGCCGTAAGTCTGTGCCAGCAAGGGAATGGCAATCAGCAAAATAATCAAGGGATTGGCAATAATGGTTTGGGCTTGAAAGGCGAATAGCAACACCACCGTCAAAATCAAACCCATAATAGAAAAAGGTTTCAGGCTGCCTGAAAATTGTGCCACCGATTTACCCGATTTTTGTAAATAAGAGCGGGTAAACCACCCAGCCAGCAAGGGCAACAGCACATACAAAATCGTGCTTAAAATCAAGGTATTCCACGGAATTTCTATGTCGCTTACGCCGAGCAATACGCCTGCAATCGGAGCATACGCCACAATCATAATCAAATCATTGACCGAAACCTGCACCAAAGTGTAATTGGGGTCGCCTTTGACCAGTTGCGACCACACAAACACCATTGCCGTGCACGGTGCCACGCCCAGCAAAATCATGCCGGCAATGTATTCTTGTGCCGACTGTGCGTCCACCCAACCTGCAAAAAACACCCGAAAAAACAACCAGCCGAACACCGCCATCGTAAACGGCTTGACCAACCAGTTGATAAACAAGGTTAAAAACAAGCCCTTTGGTTTTTTGCCCACGTCTTTGATTGCCGACCAATCAATCTGAATCATCATCGGGTAAATCATCAGCCAAATCAGTATCGCCACAGGCAAATTCACATGAGCCACTTCCAAAGATGCAACCCATTGAAATACATTGGGAAACCAAACACCCAAAACCACGCCCAGCATAATCGCCAACGCCACCCAAAGGCTTAAAAAACGTTCAAACAACCCCATGATTTACTCCTTATGATTAATAATTTCGCCGTCTTCTTTGACAAACGGGATCGCAAAAGGCGGTAAAAATGCCAAAACTGTTTCGGACGGACGGCATAATTTCACGCCTTTTTCGCTCACCACAATCGGACGATTGATTAAAATCGGTTCACGAAGCATGGCGGAAATGAGTTCGTCATCGCTTAACTTTTCGTTTTGCAAACCAAGCGTTTCATACGGCACTACATTCGTCCTAAGTAACTGGCGGGGCGTGATGCCCATGCGTTTGATTAAATTACGCAAAGTCGTTTCACTTGGCGGATTTTTCAAATATTCAATCACTTGTGGCTCAATACCAGCGTGGCGGATGAGTGCCAGCACATTGCGTGAAGTACCGCAGTTTGGGTTGTGATAAATGGTAATGTTCATAGTTACTTCAATTATTAACGAAATTTATTTTTTGTTTTTGGAATAAAATTCCCAGTATTTTTTATCAAATTCTTGGAAAGCTCGTTTTTTTCCTCGCTCATAAGCAATGGAAAAATATTTCATGGCTTCATCATATTCTTTAAGTTCATAACAAACTCGACCCATTTGAATATACTCATATGAAGAATAGGGGCTTTGAGCTCTACCTGTAAGCATTCCTTTTTCTGCCCATAATTTAGCTTTTCTATAATCAGCCAAATCCATCAGCTCTTCAAATATGCAATATATAATTAATTCTGCAAGTTGTTCAGGTTGATTAAATTTGGGTTCTGGTAATTGTTCCCAAGATTGAATGAAATGTTGTAATCGGTCTTTGGAATTTTCAATATTTCCTATTTCTTGCAGTTTTGATACAAAAATTTTAACTTCTTCAGTGGTCATTATAGCCATTTTTACTCCAATTATTAACGAAATTTATTTTTTGTTTTTGGAATAAAATTCCCAGTATTTTTTATCAAACTCTTTAAAAGCTCGTTTTTTTCCTCGCTCATAAGCGATAGAGAAATATTTCATGGCTTCATCATATTCTTTAAGTTCATAACAAACTCGACCCATCTGGAAATACTCATAAGCACCAGTTTCAGCTGTATCATTATTGAGAGCCTCAATAGCCCATTCCTTTGCTTTTACATAATCCTTTTTATCAAAATAAACACCAAAAATACAATCAATTAGCCAGTTGGATAATTGTCTTGGTTGTTTGTTTTTTGGATTGGGTAAAGTATTCCATAAATCTAAATAAATAGATAAAGATTTATCTATGTCTGTGTTTTCTAACAAATTGGCGTTTTCAATTTTTTTTATATATTCATTTACAGTTTGTTCAACTAGCATATGCTGTATCCTTATCTTAATGAGGGTAAATAGGTTTCTTGAATTTTTGCACCTTAGGAACGATTAATTGAATAATATTCAAGATAATAATTATCTGAATTTTTCATCCAATTTCTGACTTCAAGGGATCTAGCTCCATATTAACGACCAACAGAGTTCCACCAGCTTACAGCATCTATAAAAAAGAAGAGTACCCAGCAAATCCAAAAAATTTTCATAATTTAGGTGTGTGCGAAGTTTAAACAAACCACAATTTTACAACTTTTTTTTCAAAAAATGGGCGTTTGGGGCGTAAAAAATTTAAAAAATATTCTTTTCTAAAATGCTCTTTATTTTTAAGTTGTTGTATTTCAGTATTTTTTAGGTATCTAAACTTTCATTTGTGCAAAGCAGAACCCCACTACTCCGCCTTCTTTTCCTTTAAAAATCGGATAAAG
Source organism: Riemerella columbina (assembly GCF_030517065.1). Classification (NCBI taxonomy): domain Bacteria; kingdom Pseudomonadati; phylum Bacteroidota; class Flavobacteriia; order Flavobacteriales; family Weeksellaceae; genus Riemerella; species Riemerella columbina. Next base: position 546,876 of record NZ_CP103950.1, on the reverse strand, counting down.
AATAAGCCCAAGGCAAAGAATATAACCATAGAGAACGCTGCATAGCGCATATTATTAAAATGCTCTATCAGCGTGGCGAAAATGAAAGTCCCCAAAATAATAGCCAACTTTTCTAAAACATCATAAAAGCTGAAATAAGTGGTGTTCTCCATACCATCTTCGGGCAATAATTTGGAGTAAGTAGAGCGGGACATCGCCTGCAATCCGCCCATCACCAAGCCAATAATCCCAGCAATGCCATAAAACTGATACTCCACATTCGAGTTCTCTTTATTGAGAAAATACGCCGAAAGACAAGCCACAATCCATAAACCGACCGCTATGGAAATCACATTTTTATTGCCAATTCGTTTGGATAATTTTGAGAAAAACACTGCCCCCACAATCGCTTCTATCTGAATGACCAATAGGGTTAATATGAGTTTATCTTGGGCTAAGTTAATTTCGCTCTTCCCGAATAAAGTCGCCATAAGGAAAATAGTCTGCATCCCCACGCTATAAAAGAAGAAACTCGTTAAGAAATACTTTAAATTAGGCGTATGGAAGAGCTTAGCTCCTACTTTGTAAAGTTCCCTAAAACTCTCTTTAATAATCTCTTTATAAAAAAGTAAATTCTCCCTCAGTACTACCCAGAAACCGCCATTATTTTTATGGCTTTTAAACACATTTTGAATGTTTAGAAGCACCAAATCCTTCGGCAATTGATCTTTAACCAAACCAAAAGTAGGCAGATGTTTAAAGGTATAATATGAAAATCCGAACCACCAAGCTCCCGTGAGCAAGAAGCTAAGCCTTGTCATCAACAGCGCTTGTTTAGGCGTTTCTGCAAGCACTTGGATCAGCACCAAACAAATTACCACCAAAATCACCGAACCGATATAACCATACACATAACCTCTGGCAGAGAGCGCATCTTGGCGGTCTGGCGTGGCAATATCTGGCAAAAAGGAATTGTAAAACACCAAGCTCCCCCAAAAACCAACACTGGCGGTAATGCTAAATAGCAAGCCTAAAAACACCGTATTCATATTCGTAAAGAGCGCCAAGCCCATACAAGAAGTAGCGCCTAAATAACAGAAAAATTGTAAAAACGACTTTTTATTGCCTATCGTATCTGCCAAAGAGGACAAAATAGGCGATAGCAACACCACAATAATAAACGAAACGGTGAGGGAATAGCCATAAATGGCATCTGGATGATAAGTATCGCCAAAGATGGAAATGCTATGCCTCACGGGCACTTTTATCCAATCTTTGGTCTGGCTTACATACTCGTTTTTCTCATAAACCGTGGTGATGATGCTGTAATAAATCGGGAAAATGGTGGAGGTAATCACCAATGAATAAACCGAGTTTGCCCAGTCGTAAACCGCCCAAGCCCGCATCACTTTCGGATTGTTTTTAATATTGAGATTTTTTTTATTTTCGGTGGTTGTTGCCATAGTGACCTATTTTTAAACGCACAAATATAAAAAAACCATTAAGAACTTAGTCGCTTTTTTTGATCAGCCCTTAATGGTTTCTAAGTTTTTTCTCTGTTAGATTTTTATCAAAAGTTAAACACGCTCGATAACCACGGCAGAGGCGCCTCCACCACCGTTACAGATGGCTGCCGCTCCTATTTTGCCTTGGTTCTGCGCTAAAACATTGATCAAGGTCACCAAAATCCGAGAGCCAGAGCTGCCCAGAGGATGCCCCAATGCAACTGCACCACCGTTCACATTCACTTTGGCAGGGTCTAAACCTAAGATTTTATTATTCGCTAAGCCTACCACAGAAAAAGCCTCGTTAAATTCAAAGAAATCTACCTCATCTTGGCTGATTCCCGCTTTGGCTAAGGCTTTCGGCAAAGCTTTGGCTGGCGCTGTAGTAAACCATTCTGGCTCTTGTGCAGCATCGGCATAGCCTAAAATCTTCGCTAATGGTTTAAGCCCCAAAGCTTCCATTTTTTCTTTAGACATCAGGATTAAGGCAGAGGCGCCATCGTTAAGCGTAGAAGCATTGGCTGCCGTTACCGTGCCGTTTTCTCGTTGGAATACCGTTGGCAGCGTAGGAATTCTATCAAAATTAACATTGGTGTATTCCTCATCTTCTGTCATAATTTTAGGCTCGCCTTTTCTCTGCGGAATGGCTACAGGCACCACTTCTTCTTTAAATTTGCCCTCTTGCCACGCTTGGGCTGCCCTTTTATAGGACTCTATCGCAAATTGGTCTTGATCTTCTCTGGAAAAATGGTATTCGGTGGCACATTTTTCTGCACACACGCCCATATGGACTTTATTATAAACATCGGTCAAGCCGTCTAAAACCATACCATCTAACATTTTAACATCGCCTAACTTTACCGCTTGGCGCGCGTGGTAGTAGTGCGGTACAGAGCTCATATTCTCCATTCCTCCTGCCACTACAATCTCAGCATCTCCACTTTTAATGGCTTGGGCTGCCATCATCACAGCTTTCATCCCCGATGCGCAAACTTTGTTGATGGTGGTGCACGGCGTATCTTTGGAAAGTCCCGCGCCTAATGCCGCCTGTCTCGCTGGTGCTTGCCCCTCGCCCGCTTGGAGCACATTGCCCATATAAACCTCATCTACGAGGCTTGGCTCTAAGTTGATTTTTTCTAATGCGCCCTTAATGGCTGTAGCGCCCAAAGCGGTAGCTGGCACGCTGGCTAAACTTCCTAAAAAACTCCCCATTGGGGTTCTTACTGCAGATACTATAAATACTTCTTTCATTTTTATCGGTTTTAATGCTTGTTATTTACTTTAAATTTCACTTTGCCAAAATACAAAAAAAAATACACTTTTCGGAGTGTATTTTTTTTGATCACCATAGCGTGGATTATTTAGCTGTAAGGCTCACTTGCAAGTCTATATCATCTTTAATCACCACATCTTTCATTGTAGATTGGTAAGCGATGCCCCACTTCTGTCTATCGATAGAGAATTTTTCTGATACCAAAGTTAATACTCCATCAGTCACTTTAACCTGCGCTGGGAAGCTCACTTGGTTGGTTTTTCCTTTTAAAGTCAATTGCCCTATGATGGTATAATTGCCATTTTGGCTGGTTTTCTTCAAATGGGTGATTTTAAATAATCCTGTAGGATATTTTTCTACCTCAAAAAAATCTCCGTTTTTAAGGTGTCCGTTGAGTTTCGCTTGATACTCGCCAGAAAGGTCTGTAGCGTTGATAGAAGTCATATCCAGCACGAAAGTTCCGCCTGCCAATTGGTTATTTTTGAGTATAACGGTACCGTTTTTTAAATTTAAAGTACCATAGTGAGAGGAAGCCTCTGTTTTAGCCACTTTGTAGCCCCACCAATTGATTTCTGACTGGGTCACTTTTAGATTTTTAGTTTGAGCGAACACCAAACCGCCCATCAATACGAATAATAATGCTAATTTTTTCATTGTTTTGATTTTTAAATTACGGTTGCAAAGATAAACTTTACCGCCATACTTACGCATTAACATAGGTCAATAAAAAATAGAATGGTGTTTAATCTATAGTTTTCACTAATTTTGCAGCGACAATTCCGCTCTTAAATCCAAATAATGAAAACAGACGCCATAGATATCGCCATATTAAAAGAACTCATCCAAGATAGTAGCCAAAGCGTAAAGGAAATCGCTGCCAAAGTGAATTTATCCGTAACGCCCGTGCACGATAGAATCAAGAAAATGAAGAAATCAGGGCTTATTGCAGGCTCTACGGTCTTGTTAAATCTCGATAAAATAGGCTATACTATGGTGGCATATCTCCAAATAAAACTGGTAAAACACGGCGAGGACATCTTTGAAGAGTTTAAAGAAAAAATACTCCAATTTGATGAAGTTTTAGAAGCTACCTTTACCATCGGGGATTATGATGTGATGCTCAAACTCCTCCTCAAAGATATGCAGCATTACGAAGAATTTATTCTGAGGAAAATCTCAAAATTAGGCATCATCGCTACGGTAAAAAGTAGTTTCTCCATCAATTACATCACAGAAAACCAACACTTGGTCAACGCAAAACAGTTTTCTAAAATCTTATAACGCCCTTATTTTATGAACGCCATTCCCCTCCAAGACCAACACCCCGCAGACATCGCCGAGCAACTCTCCGCCTTAGATACCAAAAGCCGAAACCTCTCTTTCCTGATGCTCTCTGGCGAGTTAAAATCTGATGTTTTCCCTTATTTTGATGCCGCCACGCAGCAAGACATCGTGAAATCCTTAGGGGATGAAGACTTTGCCGAGGTGCTGAATAACTTAGACCCCGATGATAGAACCGCCATTTTGGAGAGCTTTCCAGACCGCCTAATCAAGCATTCTGTGAACCTCCTCAACGATAAAGAGAAGGAAACCGCCCTCAACCTCATCGGTTATGATAAAGACTGCATCGCTCGGCTGATGACCCCGCAATATGTGCAAGCCAAAGCCGACTGGACAGTGCAACAGGTGCTGGATTACATTAAAATCTATGGTAAAAATGCCGAAACGCTTACCTATATTTATGTAGTAGACCATCAGCACAAACTCATTGATGATTTAAAGATTGGGCAACTCCTAATGGCGGATTATAGCACTCAACTTTCTGAGTTGATGGATGGCGTTTTTGTGAGCATAGCGACCACCACTTCCATAGAAGACAGTTTTCATATTTTTGAAAAGTACGACCGCTCCTCACTGCCCATCACTACCGCAAATGGCACGCTGGTGGGCATTGTGACCTTTGATGATATTATCGATAAAATACAAGCGCGAGACACTGAGGACATTCAGAAATTTGGTGGTGTAGAGGGGTTAGATTTGTCTTATACCCAAACGCCGTGGCTCACTCTGGTGAAAAAACGCGCTGGCTGGCTGATCATCCTTTTTTTAGGCGAAATGCTTACCGCCTCCGCTATGGGCTACTTTGATGATGAGATAGAAAAAGCCGTGGTGCTGGCGCTTTTTGTACCGCTAATTATTTCCAGTGGCGGAAACTCAGGCTCTCAAGCCGCCTCGCTGATTATCCGTGCGATGGCGCTCCAAGAACTAAAACTCAAAGATTGGTGGTATGTAATGCGCAAGGAGATTTTCTCTGGGCTCTTGCTCGGCGTTATTTTGGGGAGCATCGGCTTTTTGAGGATTGTCATTTGGCAGAAAACAGGCATCTATGATTATGGCGTTTATTGGGTTTCAGTGGCAATGGCGGTCTCCTTATCATTGGTGTTCATTGTGCTTTGGGGAACGCTTTCGGGCTCGCTAATTCCGTTTTTATTGAGAAAATTAGGCTTAGACCCTGCCACGGCATCGGCACCATTTGTTGCCACCTTGGTTGATGTTACTGGTTTGGTAATTTATTTCTCCGTTGCCGCCATATTCCTAAGTGGGAAATTGCTTTAAAAAAATGTGCTAAAACCATTGCTGAACTTTCGCCATCACCACCTGCGTGGCACTTGGAGCTTGGCGCATCCAAACCTCGGCATTTTGTCCCATAGTTTTCATTTTCTGGGGATTTTGGAGCAATGATAAAATGAATGCGGCACACAGCTGTTCATCAGCAAATGACTGTCCGCCGCCTGCCGCAATCAGCGCATCTGCCTCTGGATTTTTTTGATAATGGTTCCCAAATAAAACAGGAACACCATAGACCGCCGCCTCCAAAATATTATGCAACCCCGCCGAATGGAAACCACCGCCCACCACCGCAATATCAGCATAGGCATACAAACGCGAAAGCCAGCCAATACTGTCTATCATCAACACTGATTCTGATTTTATTTTATCACGATCTTGCTCTATTTCCGAATACAATAATGCCTCTGGAAATCGCTTTTTCAACGATGAAATATGGCTCAAGTCGTGTGGCGCTATGATGATTTTCGCTTTTGTAGAACCCGCAATCGTTTGGGCGATGCTTTCTTCTGTTTCCCAAGCACTACCGAACACCACCAATGGCAAATTCCCTTTAAATTCCGTAATATAAGGCACTGAAGAAGCTTGGACTTTGATGGCTTTCACCCGATCAAAACGCGTATCTCCTGACACCGAAGATTGCGCCAAGCCCAAACTTTCGGCTAAATTTTTAGAAACCTCCGTTTGATGAAAAAACCAATCTACATAGCGTTTTAAGGCTTGCACCATCCACTGACCATAAGGCTTAAAAAACACCTGCGAAGGATAAAACAACGCCGAAACAACGAATATTTTGACTTTTTTATGATGTAAAATCTCCAAAAGATGATACCAATAATCATACTTTACCGTGAAAAAAATATCGGTATGGAAGGCTTCTACAAAGGTTTTCATCTTCTTTTTTTGGTCTATTGGCAAATAGCACAAGGCATCCGCTATCGTTTTTTTCTTTGCCATCTGTTCATATCCTGATGGCGAGAAAAAAGTGACCAAAATTTTATGGTTGGGAAACCGCTGTTTCATCGCCTCTAATACGGGTAAGCCTTGCTCATACTCGCCTAAGCTGGCGGCGTGCATCCAAATCACACGGTCATTAGGCTGAAAGGCGGTTTTCACAATGGAAAGACTTTGCTGTCTGCCTACCCAACCTTGGCGTAATTTAGCATTAAAAAACCGCCCTATATAAAATCCCAAGGCAAGCAACTGAACAAAAACAGAGTACAAAAACTTCAAAATCAATTATTTATAAAAATAAGAAATAGCCATATAGACCAATGGAATTACCATAAGCAAAACAATGAATAGCACTGCTCATTTTTTATATTTTTGGTAATGATTTACAGACATCATTTTGAAAATCACATAAAACAAACCAAAGAGAGTCAACAGTAAAAATCGGTGCATCATCTCTGCGAGGCAGTATTGTATCGCTTCATTTTCTGGGGTAATCGGCACGATATAATTGGCGGAACTTGGATCCTTAAACAATACATGATTCAACAAATAAGTCACCACTGCCAATATTGGGGGTAAGAAAATCATCGCCTTAGAGCCCCACGCATCAGGCTCCAAGTCTATCCCAAAATGAGTTGGAATTTTCTTTGGTAACCGTGGATAAACCTTAATAGATGCTATGACCAAATAGGTTAAAATAGCGATATTGAGAATATCTAAAATCGTTAATATTATCATCATTATAATATCGATTTGATAAATCTGAGTTTATGCGTATGTTTGTTTTGCTCTTGATTGAAAATTCCGATAGAATCCAGCGCATCAATCCTAACTTTACCGTGGGCATGGATAATTTTTTGCTGGTCTAACATCAATCCCACATGGGTAATTTTACCTTCTTCATTTTCAAAAAATGCCAAATCTCCCGCCTGCGATTCCTCTATAAAATCCAAAACCCGACCTTCTTCCGCTTGCTGATAGGCATCGCGAGGGAGATTGATGCCGTGCACCTTATAAACCACTTGGATAAAACCACTGCAATCTATTCCAAAAAAACTACGCCCCCCCCACAGATAAGGCACATTGAGAAACTGCTCTGCCACCGTGGCTATCTGGCTTCGGAGGTTGTTGCTCTCCACAGAAATGGCATCATCTACCTGCAGCTCTGAGCCCATAGAAAGGAGCATCTGCTGTCCGTTTTCTAATGCACAGACCTTAAATGGCTGCTGCAATGGTTGCGTTTTCCGCTGCAGAAAAGCCTCTTCCGAAAGTGGGCGCAGTTGTTTCACATCTACCCAGCCCTCATAGCCATCTATATGCATTTTAATTTTTCGCCAATTGCCGTGCATTTCTATAATTTCCGCCGATTCTCCGTAGAGCATTTGGGTAACTATTTCGGCTTTATCAGAAGGCTCGGCACGCACAGGCACCACCGAAACTTGTGCTATTACTTTATCCATTATTTATTTTTTTCGGGCTAAATTTAAACCATCTCGCAAAGGTAAGATTAGATTTTCAAAATCACGATCTTGAGCCAACATTTCGTTGAGTTTTTTGATGTTTTGCGTTGATTTTTGCTTCGGTTGCTCTTCTAAAACCTTGCCATACCAAAGGACATTATCAAACATCAACACGCCACCAGAGTGCAATAGCGGCTTTACCAAAGTATAATAATTGGTGTAGTTTTCTTTATCCGCATCTATAAAAACCAAATCATAAACCGTTTCCGTTTTGGAGAGGTAGTCCATCGCGTTTTCTAACCTGAACTCTATCTGATGCTGATAAGGGCTTTCGTTAAAATATTTTTGAGGCAGATAGGCTAAATCTTCGTTGATGTCCAAAGTAACCAATCGCCCTGTGGGAGCCAAACCTTCGGCTAAGCAAAGCGTAGCGTAACCTGTAAAAGTTCCTATTTCTAAAATAGACTGCGGCATTAAAATTTTTGAAATGATGCTGAGCAACCGCCCTTGCTGATAGCCCGAAATCATATGGGGTTGCGTGGTTTTTTGGTAAGTCTCTCGCCTTAATCGCCTTAGAATATCGGGTTCTTGGGAGGCGTGGCGCTCTAAATATCTATCCATTTCGGGACATTGCTCTTCAAAAAAACTCATAAATTATGGGGTTTGAAAGTAACAAATATAAGGCATTTTTTTCAACTAAAAAACCCCGCAATAAGGCGAGCCCTGCGAGGTTTTCTATGATTGTAATCAGTAATTTATTTTTTAACTGGAGCGATGTCCATCAACTTCATAAACTCGTCTAATTTCGGCATAATAATGATTTCCGTTCTACGGTTTTCAGCACGCCCAGACACGCTCATATTGGTGGTTTTAGGATTGTACTCGCTGCGCCCACCTGCGGTAATTCTGGATGGATCTACGCCAAACTGCGTTTGTAAAATCTTAGCAACCGCCGTGGCTCTAAGCGCTGATAAATCCCAATTGTCCTTCGGCAAGTTAGAAGAGTTAAGCGGCACATTATCCGTGTTTCCTTCTATCAATACTGAATATTTATCGTAATCATTGATGACTTTGGCTACTTTTCCTAACACCTCTTGGGCAGCTGGTAATACATTGTAATCTCCTGATTTATAAAGCATTTTATCAGACAAAGAAATCATCACCACGCCTTTGAGCACCTTCACTTGTACATCTTGATCGGCAACATTATCCAATGAGCGTTTTAATTTATTAGAAAGTGCCAAGTTTAAGCTGTCGTTTCTGGCATTGGTGGAAATCAGTTGCTTGATGTAAGCATTAGAAGCGTTAATCTCGCCCACCAATTTATCAATATTGGCAGAAGATTTACCACTATTAGAAAGGCACGCATCTAAGGAAGATTTTAGCGCTTCATTTTGTTTGTTGAGGAGGTCATTTTGGCTGGAAAGTCCTGCATTGGCGGCTTTCAAATCCTGAATCTCCCGCTGGCGTTCTGCAGCACCCTCTAAACAGTTTTTATAGTTAAGGTTGAGTGCATCATATTGCTTCTGGCTGACACACGAAGCCATCGTTAAAGCCATTGCTCCTATGGCGAAAATCTTGGTCAATTTCATTTAAATCAGTTTTAAATTATTATTCTTTAAGACAAACAAAGATAACAAAATATCTGAAACCACCTTTTAATTTTAACGAAGATTAACAATTTTAGGGGAGATTATGAGATGAAAGGTACTAAAAAAGGAGGCTTGCACATCCGTTTTTCCAAAAAACCTTATCTTTGTACCAATGCTTTTGGAGGATATTTTTTTGAGGAATATAAAAGCCGTGATGCCACAGCCAGAGGTGGCTCGGTTTTTAGTGGCGGTGAGCGGCGGCGTGGATTCTATGTGTCTTCTTTACCTTTTTAAGAAATTCAATTTTGATATTGAAGTGGCGCATATCAACTATCATTTGAGGGGGCAAGATTCTATTGATGATGAACAACTGGTTGCAAAATTTTGCTCTGAAAACCAAATTCCGTTTCATCTTTACACCGTTACCGAACGCGACCAAAAGCCTGATGGCTCTATCCAAGTATGGGCAAGGACGCTGCGGTATCGTTTTTTTAGAGAGACCATGGCAGCGCGCCAACTGGACTACCTCTGCACGGCGCATCATCTGAACGATCAGCTGGAAACTTTCCTCATCAACCTATCGCGAGGCAGCGGCATCAAAGGTTTAGCCGGTATTCCTAACGATGAACACCACATCATTAGACCGCTTTTAGATTTCTGTAAATCAGAAATTTACGAATATGCCACACAGCATCAAATTCCTTATCGTGAGGATATTTCTAACCAAAAAAACGACTACCTCAGGAATTTTATCCGAAACGAAATTACGCCTCAATTACTCAAAACCAACACGCAATTTCTTCAAAATTTTAACAAAAGTCTCCATCTCCTTGGTGAAACTCAGGATTTTATCCAAAGCCAGGTGGCGGTCTTATTAGAACAACTGACTTTAAAACAAACCGAGACCGTGCGGATCCTCAACCGAGCTGCTTTCACCGAAACTTCGGAATTTCTACAATATCAAATCCTTAGTGCTTGGGGTTTCCGCGATAGAAAAGAGTACGCCAAATTTTTCAATGCTGAGACAGGGAAACGCTTTATTTCTGACTCTCACATCATTATTGTGAATAGAAATGAGTTGCTCATCACCAGCAAAAATGCCCTATCCGCCGAAAATGATGAAATTATTTTGGAGGTTACGGCGGCGCAACACATTCGGCTTAGCGACTACATCACGCTCCCCGAACCAATAAATTTAGACTGGTTTTTTGATGCACAAGCCCTCTCATTGCCATTAAAATTGAGGCAAAAAAAAGAGGGAGATTTCTTCTACCCCAAAGGGATGAAGGGCAAAAAAAAGCTATCCAAGTTTTTTAAAGACGAAAAATTGTCTATTTTAGCAAAATCAAAAATATGGCTTCTCTGCGATGCCGAAGACCGCATATTGGGCGTGATTCCCTTTCGGCAAGATGGCAGATGGGCTTATGAAAGCAATGATAAACAGAACATTAGAATTTTTTATAAGTAAAACAGTATGAAAATTAAGTCTTTTTTAGTCTTAATATGGACTTTGCTGAGTGTGAGTATTTTTGCACAAATTAAAGACCCCGTTAAGTTTAAATTCACCGTTAATGATTTAGGAAATCAACAATACGAAGCCATTCTCACCGCTACTCTTGAAAAAGATTGGCATATTTATTCCAAAGATTTACCAGAAGATAGCGGCATCCCTACGGAAATGAAAATTTCAGGCGATAATATTCAGCCTGTGGGGCAAGTGGTGGAAGTCGGCAAAAAGCACGATGAATTCTCAGAAGCTTTTGGCGCCAGAATTGTCTATTACTCTAACACCGTGGCTTTTAAGCAAAAATTTAAACTTAAAGATACCTCCAAAGCCTCTGATGTAGCGGCGGAAATCACTTATCAAACCTGTAACGATAGAATTTGCCTTGCACCAAATACCTTAGAATTTGAGCAAATTGTAAAGCCTCAAAATGCAGCGACAGAAACCACGCAAACGCCAGAAGCCACCACCGCTGAAACACCAGAAGAAGCCACGCCAACCACAAAAGAAACCGATACTATTTCATCAGAAGTTATGGCACCAGTTTCTCCCGAAGCCACGGCTCCCGCATTGCAAGAAGGTTTAAAAATCAGCACTTTAGACCCTAAAAATCCGTTAACAGATTGTGGCATTACCACCGAAGCGGAAAGTTCTAACCACTGGTGGATTTTAGTTTTAGGTTTTATTGGTGGGCTGATCGCATTGCTTACGCCGTGCGTATTTCCGATGATTCCGCTTACGGTTTCATTCTTTACCAAAGGGAGCGCCAACAAAGCCAAAGGCAAAAGAGATGCTCTAATTTATGGTTTCTTTATTTTAGCCATATTTGTGCTGTTGAGTGTGCCTTTTCATATTATTGATGGAATTTCTGGTAATATTTTCAACGATATTTCCACGAATGTATGGCTCAACTTAGCCTTTTTTGCGATATTCCTATTTTTTGCGCTTAGTTTTTTCGGTTATTATGATATTACCCTGCCGAGCTGGATTGCCAATAAATCTTCCAAAGCCGAAGATGCCGGCGGATATATTGGTATTTTCTTTATGGCACTCACTTTGGTGATTGTTTCATTCTCTTGTACAGGTCCTATTTTAGGGAGCTTGTTGGGGAGCGCCGTTTCTGGCTCTAACGATGTACCGATGTTGCTCACCTTCGCTTTGGCTGGCTTTGGCTTGGCTTGGGCGATTGTTTTTGGCGCATTGGCTTTATTCCCTCAAGCCTTACAATCTTTGCCAAAATCAGGCGGTTGGATGAACACTGTAAAAGTGGTTTTAGGCTTTATCGAACTCGCATTAGCGCTTAAATTTTTATCCAAAGCGGATTTAGTATCCAAAACTTTCCTCCTCAAAAGAGAACTTTTTGTAGGACTTTGGATTTTAATTGCGATAGGCTTAGTACTTTATTTATTTGGAAAAATAAGATTTCCACACGATGATAAAAACCCTAGAATCTCCACTACAAGAAAAATTTTAGGCGTCTTGGGCATCGGTTTTGTTATTTATCTTATCCAAGGGCTATTCCCATCAGAACGCCCTAAATTACAGCTCCTCAGCGGAATTTTGCCACCTATCAATGTGAGTTATTTCCACCAAGAGGAAGACGGCATTTTAGGAATGCATCCGCAGCATAATTATTTTGATGCCATAGCTTTGGCGCAAAAGGAACATAAACCTGTGCTGATTGACTTTACAGGTTATGGCTGTGAAAACTGTAGAAAAATGGAAGAGTTTGTATGGAGCGAGCCCGATATTCTGCCTCTTCTTCAGAACGAAGTGATTTTAGCTTCGCTCTATGTGGATGACAAAGAGGAACTCCCTGAAAAAGAACAAACTAAAATAGATATGGGCGGCGGACAAAAGAAAAAAATCAAAACCATCGGCGACCGCTGGAGTTTGTTTCAACAGGTTAATTTTAACAATAACTCGCAGCCGCACTATGTGCTGGTAACGCCCGAGGGCAAGGTGATCAACCGCCCTGTCTCTGGCTATATGCCGAAAGAAGATTTTAAACAATTTTTAGATTGCGGCATCCGTTGGTTTAAAAATCAACCTTAAATATTAAAAAAGAGCCTGCCTGCCAAAGAGGAATAGGCTCTTTTCTTTTTTATCAAACCGCCATTTTGGAGAGGTTTGGCACGATTTAATTTTAACGAAAACCATTCATCATTTAATTGATTATTAAAATGTTACATCACGAAATAGTTGGCAACGGCAGTCAGGTTTTAGTCCTTCTCCACGGTTTTATGGAAAGTACAAAAATTTGGGATTTTATGGAAGATTATCTTTCCGAAGCGTTTAAAATTGTAAAAATAGATTTGCCAGGTCACGGACAGTCACCGCTATACCACAGCACTAATACGATGGCTTTTATGGCGGAAGAAGTTAAAAAATGTACCGATAGTTTAGGGATTTCTCAATTTCATCTCTTGGGGCATTCTATGGGCGGTTATGTGAGTTTAGCCTTTGCAGAAAAATACCCTGAAAGCCTAAAAAGTTTGACCTTATTTTTCTCTACTTTCCTCCCTGATGATGAGGAGAAAAAGGAGCAAAGACGGAAAAGTTTTAGAATTATTTTAGAAAATTTTAAAGCCTATGTGAATGCTGGGATGCCTGCACTATTCAATCCGAGTGAGAAGGTTCAACTTCAAGATAAAATAGAAATAGCCACACAAATTGCCCTCAATACTTCGCCAGAAGGGGCTCTTGCTGCGGTAAAAGGAATGATAGAGCGAGAAAATACATGCGCTATTTTAGAACAATTGGAGGCTAAAATTATCCTTATTGCTGGGCAATATGACCAAGCCGTAAAAACAGAACAAACGCTAAAAGAGCTTCCACAAAGGGCTTCGGTGAAATCTTATGTTTTAGATTGTGGTCATAATGGGCATTGGGAAAAGCCTCAAATTTGTGCCGCCATTCTGAATGAAGAGTTGCTATAAATCAATGGCAACTCGGTGCAGCCTTGTGCTGGTGATGAGCAGGTGTGGTTTGATGGATTTGCAATGCTTCTTTTTTCGGTGAAATGTAGGGAATTCCAACCTCCATTCCCCTAAGAATCAGGAGACTACCTAAAACAAACATCATAAAAGGAACGGCTTTGAGGATTTTATTTCTCACTGCCATATTGAGCATACTGCCCAGCCAAACTGTTGCGAACATAAAAGGAAAAGTGCCCAAACCAAATAACACCATAAACCACGCGCCTTGCCACACACCACCTGCAGATAAAGAAGCGGTGAGCGCCATATAAACCATTCCACAAGGCAGAAGCCCATTGAGCATCCCTGTAAGAAAACGAGAAGAATAATCGGTTTTTGAGAGTAATTTCCCTAAGTTGATTTTCACTTTTAAAAGTAATGCCGTAAGCCACGGAATGCGTTGTGCAAAATCGCCAGAGTTAAAAGAGAAAAATGCCATCATCAGCAATAATACCCCCGCTATAATGGTGAGCCCACTTTGGAAACCTGCCAGCTGAAAGCCCTCGCCTACCAAGCCTAAAATACCGCCCAAAATAGCATAAGTGAAGATCCGCCCCAGTTGGTAAGTGGTATTTTGTAAATGAAAATGCAGCTGTTGGCTTTTAGACAAGCCTAATGACAGCGCAATGGGACCGCACATCCCTATACAGTGAAATCCTGTGGTAAATCCTAAAGTTAATGCCGCTAAAACGAGTGTTATTTCCATTCCAAATCGTAGTCTACTTGGTAGTCTTTGCCCTCTTTAGTCCACATCAGTTTAAGGATATAGCCGCCTTTTACCAAAACTTTATTAGGGATAATAAAGGCATTATGAGCATCTAAAGTGATGTCTTTTTTAACATCTAACCTCTGATCTTCTATGCGGTAGAGGATAAATTTCATCTTAGAGTTCTGGTTATTGATGTCTTTTGGAAATGTGATTTTTACGCCCTCTGGCAGTGCCTCGTATTGTGGAATTTCTTGTAAAGTTGCGGCGTTATTTTTAGCGTCTATTACGGTTTGATAAGCCAACTCGTCTTCGTAATAGTTATCAGAAACCAACTCCGAGTTTTGTTGTCCATGCGAGAACACAAAAATGAGATATAATATAAACAAAATAAACGATGCCAAAGCCACTACAACGCCGTGTCCCCAAGTGAATTTAAAATTTTTCATACGATGATTTGGTTAAAAATACGCTTCAATCAAAAGACTTCGTGATGCTAAAACTGCAACTTAAACTCGCCCTCAAAGTAGGTTTCGTAAGAGGTAATCAGGTTGCCTTTTTCATCATAAACCCCGATCACCAAGTTTTGTTTTTGATTTTTAATTTCAGATTTCGGGAAGCTGATATTGACCGTTCCCTTGATCATCTTGTCGCGTTTTAACGTGATTTTTGCGCCATCGCTATAAGTGATTTTACCGTGCTGAGGCTCTAAAACTTTAAAGGTAACCACGCGGTCTTTATTCGATTTATTGAGCAATGTATAGTTGTAGGTATTCACAATCTCATTACCACTGATGAAAAAAGTACTCCCCGGAGGTTTGATGAATTTGGCTTCCATAGCGCCTCGGCTGTAGAGCAATCCTCCTAAGAAAATCACCAACGCCGTAAGAAGCACCGTGTAAGCCTTCATTCTTGAAGTGAATTTGAATTTTCTGCCTTGTTCTATTTCATCTTCTGTAGCGTAACGGATGAGTCCTTTTGGCAAGCCTACTTTCTCCATTACCTCGTTACAAGCATCAATACAAGCGGTACAGTTGATGCACTCTAACTGTTGCCCATTTCTAATATCAATCCCTGTAGGACAAACCACCACGCACTGATTACAGTCTATACAATCGCCTTTGCCTTCGGCTTTTCGGTCTTCATTTTTACGCCATTTAGAGCGGTTTTCGCCTCGTTTAAAATCATAATAAACATTGATGGTTTGCTTGTCGATAAGCACACCTTGCAGCCTTCCGTAAGGGCAAACCAAAGTACATACCTGTTCTCTAAACCACGCAAAAACCAAGTAAAAAGCCCCTGTGAAGAGCAACATCACAATAAAATTGGTAGGATGCTCGGCAGGTCCTTCTTCCATAATTCGCAGCACCTCATCTTTGCCCACAATATACATAAACATAAAGTGGGTTACCACCAAAGAAATAACGGCATAGATGCTCCATTTGAGCAATCTTTTACGAATTTTCTCGGCATTCCAAGGTTGTTGGTCTAATTTGATTTGCTTATTTCTGTCGCCTTCTATCCAATATTCTATTTTTCGGAATACGCCTTCCATAAAGATGGTTTGAGGACAAATCCACCCGCAGAAAATTCTACCGAAAACCACCGTAAACACGATGATAAAGACAATAGAAGTCACGGCACCCAAAGCTAAGATATAGAAATCTTGCGGATAAAATGGCTGCCCAAAGATAAAGAATTCTCTATCTAAGATATTGATGAGTAGAAAAGGATTTCCATTGATGGTCACAAATGGAAGCGTAAAAAAAACGGCTAATAAAAAAATACTCACATAGTCCCTATAGTTGGTATACTTTCCTTTGGGCTTTCTTGGAAATACCCATTTGCGTTTCCCTGTGTTGTCCATTGTCCCCACAGAATCTCGGAAGGTTGTTGCCTCTATAACGGTACTCGGATTTTGTACTTTTTTATCAGCCATTTTATACTATTGTTCTTTATTTTCAGAAAATCTGAAAAAATAATGTTGATTTTATTTTTCCCAATTTACCAAATCACCTTGTGGTGCGGCACCACCTTGTGCTTGTGTAATTGGCGCTTGCTCTTGGTTAATGTGGTACACATAAGCGGCTACTTTTTCAATATCAAAGCCAGTAAGTACCCCATTTTTACCCCAAGCTTGCATGGTAGGGTTGTTAGGCGACCCATTTTCCACCATATGGAACACTTCTTTAAATAAAGTTTTTTCCGTGTGGTTAATCCAATATTTATCGGTAAGGTTAGGACCTATCCCTCCTTTACCACCATCACCGTGGCAAGAAACACAGTTGGTTTTGAAAATCTGCTCACCTTCGGCAATGTTATCTGCGGAATAAACTGCATTATCAATTGTTGGCGGCGGCGTGTCTTTCATCCACTGTTCTATGCTGGCAATTTGCTCTTTGTGCTCTACTTCGTACTCTTTGTCTGGGTGTGCAAAGTCTGTAAATGAGAAGGCCACCATATAAACTACCAAATAGATAAAACCTAAGTAGAATAAACCTACCCACCATTTTGGCAATTGGTTATCTAACTCCATAATGCCATCAAAACCGTGGTCTATCAAGATGTCTTTTTCTTCTTTTCCAGATTGTTTTTTGAAGGCACTATCCCACTGTCTTTTCCAGTAAGGGATTTTCTTCTCTGCTAAATACGCTTTTTTCTCTTCGTCAGAAAGTTTTGCAAACTTCTGATTTTCAATCAAATCACCGATAGCATTGTGGATTAACGCTAAGATGATACTGATCACTACCGTACCCCAAAAATAAGGCGATGCGATAAATGAAGTATTCTGTACGAACATATAGTACACTATAAACAAGATAGTCAAGATTACTATAATGTTCAAATAAACGGGCGTTCTTTGTTTCATAATATCTTTATTTTTAGAACTTATTCTGCTTTTCTTGATCATCTAAAGGAGCATTGGCTTCATCTTCGTAGTATTTTTTCGGCTTGCTCATCACATAGTAAACCACAAGACCAAAAAACAAGATGAATAATAACAGTGCTAATGTCTGATAAAAGCCTGTACCTTCTGAATTAGAGAGGATATCTTTAAAATTCTGTGGTATCATAATAATGCTCCTTTAGAGATGATTTATAATTATTTAATACTTGCGGTTTTAACATCCGTTGTCTTAATGTCTGTACCTAATCTCTGTAGGTAAGCAATTAAAGCCACGATTTCTCTCTTCTCAAGCGGTACAAACTCAGCGCCTTCTTTGGCTTTTCTTTCTTCAAAGGCTGTTTTCACATCGGCAGCTTCAGAATAAATTCTGCTCACGATGCCTTCCGCTTGGTGATCCATCCACGCATCTACGGTGTCTATCTCTGCTTTAGTATAAGGAACATCAAAGACATTCTTCATCAACTCTACTTTAGCTTTAGTCTGAGAGCGGTCTAAAGTATTCGCAATAAGCCATGGATATCTCGGCATAATAGAACCTGCAGAAGTAGCTCTTGGGTTAAGCATATGCTTGAAGTGCCAAGAATCTGGGTTTTTACCACCTTCTCTCTGTAAGTCTGGTCCTGTTCTCTTAGACCCCCAAAGGAATGGTCTATCATAAACGAACTCTCCAGCTTTAGAATATTGTCCATTTTTACCGTTAAATCTCACCACCTCATCACGGAATGGTCTAATCATCTGCGAGTGACAAGCGTTACAACCTTCTCTAATGTAGATATCTCTACCTTCTAATTCTAACGGAGTATAAGGTTTAACCGAAGAAATAGTTGGTACATTATCTTTCACAGTAAGCGTTGGTAAAATCTCTACCATACCTCCAATTGCCAATACTAAGAAAGACAATACAGTAAGGTAAAGTGGCATTCTTTCAATCCAAAGGTGTACAGATTCGCCTTGTTTTCTGGCATCACCGATTTTAGGTAATGCAGGGGCTTCCGCTGGTACTTCTTTTTGGAATGAACCTTTTCTCACGGTAGCAATAACATTCACCACCATTAAAATAGCTCCTGAAATATAGAATAAACCACCGATAAATCTCATCCAATAGTAAGGGATAATGGCAGTAACGGTATCTAACCAGTTTTTGTAAACCAAAGTTCCATCTGGGTTAAATTGTTTCCACATTAAACCTTGGGTAAATCCAGCGATGTATAATGGCACCGCATAGAAGATAATCCCTAATGTACCCAACCAGAAGTGCCAGTTGGCTAATTTAACAGACCATAGTTTGGTTCTCCACATAATTGGCACTAAGTAGTAAATCATACCGAACGCCATAAAGCCGTTCCAACCTAAGGCACCAATGTGTACGTGACCAATAACCCAGTCTGTAAAGTGTCCAATTTTATTTAAAGTTTTAGTGGCTAATAATGGACCTTCAAAGGTTGCCATACCATAGCAAGTTACCGCCACAACAAAGAATTTCAAAATAGGATTTTCTCTCACCTTATCCCAAGCCCCTCTTAAGGTAAGAAGACCGTTGAGCATCCCCCCCCAAGATGGTGCAATCAATGCGATAGAGAACCCTGTTCCTAAAGCTTGTGCCCAAGCTGGCAGTGAGGTATATTGTAAGTGGTGAGGTCCAGCCCAGATATAAACAAAGATCAAAGACCAGAAGTGAATAATAGATAATTTGTAAGAGAATACTGGTCTATCTGCCGCTTTCGGTAAGAAGTAATACATCAAACCTAATACTGGCGTTGTAAGGAAGAACGCCACAGCATTGTGTCCATACCACCATTGTACCAAGGCATCTTTCACCCCTGCATAAGCGGAATAAGACTTCCAACCGGTAAAGGTTAATGGCACCTCTAAGTTATTGAAGACATGGAGCATGGTAATCCCCACCCAAGTCCCAATGTAGAACCATATGGCTACATAAAGGTGTCTTACTCTTCTCTTCGCGATGGTTCCGAACATATTGATACCAAAGATAATCCAAACCACAGCGATTAAGATATCAATTGGCCACTCGTGTTCGGCATATTCCTTAGAGGTGTTAATCCCCATAAAGAAAGTAATCACGACTGAAACAATCATAATCTGCCATCCCCAGAAGTTAATCCAAGAAAGTGTATCGCTATACATTCTTGTTTTTAACAACCTCGGCAGCGAGTAATAAACGCCCGCAAAAATGGCATTACCTACAAAGGCAAAAATAACTGCACTGGTGTGTAGCATTCTGATTCTACCAAACCCGAAAGCCCCTTGGGTATTGATGAGCCCTTGTAAATCACCACTCTTTAAACTGGCGATGGTAGGGTCATCGGTACCGAATAAAAACTCTGGGAGTTCTGGATAGAAAAGCATAAGTGCCGCTGTAAGCCCCAACAAAAATCCAACTATACCAAAGGTAATAGTGGCGTAGAGGAAAGCACGCACAATGCTGTTGTCATAACTAAACTTTTGTGTTTCCATATTAACTAATCACTTTTATTATTTTCTTCTTCTTGTTCCTGTGTAGGTTCTTTAATTTCATCATCTAACAAGATGCGTACTGCTGGAGATTCATCATCTTCAAACTGCCCTCGCTTAGCGCCGATAATAAAAATTATCAGAAAAATAACCGCCAACGAGACGCTGCATATCACCATTAAATAGATTATCTCCATCAGACCACAAAGGTAAAACTAAATTGCCCTCAAAATTAAGGAAATTATACTGACTTAAATCAGAAAGTGTTAAATTTTGTTAATTTATAACCTTTCTAAATAAGACTTTTTTATCTAAAATCAATGCCGTTTGAAGTATTTTAGGCTTAATAACCAAGTAGATACGGAGGTAAAAACCACTACACTAATAGAACTCAGCGGCATCAGAATGGCAGCCACCAGCGGCGATAAATGTCCCGTTACCGCAAAGCCCAAGCCTACGATATTGTACAAAATACTAATCACAAAAGTGAGTTTAACCACACTAATGGCTGCTTGGCTCATCGCTAAATCATCTGGGATAAAATCCATATTTTTTCCGTCCATAATCACATCCGAAGATGGCGTAAAAGCATTGGTATCATCCGCCACGGCAATCCCCACATTGCTCTGTTTAAGCGCGCCCGCATCATTAAGCCCATCGCCGAGCATCGCTACTATTTTACCTTGATTTTGTAAAGATTGAATGTACTCCAGCTTCTCCTCTGGTGATTGGTTGAACCGCAGCGCTACCGCTTGGGGAATAATTCGTTTCAAAGTTGCTTCTTCGGAAGCATTATCCCCACTCAAAATATGGATTTCATATTGAGATAAGCGCTGACACATCTCCGCAAGCCCTGCCCTATACTCATTTCTAAAAATATAACGCCCTAAAAACACCTCATCTTTACTAATGAACACCGCCGTCTCCAAACCCGCCGATGCTGTTCCCACAAACCGTGCCGAGCCGATCTTATAAAGATGCCCCCGAACTTTGGCTTGGTAGCCTTGCCCTGCCGTTTCTTGAAAATTGGAAATCGGGAAATAATCATCAGTAATAGTAATGAAGTCGTAGAGGTATTTAGACAACGGATGGTTGGAATTCTTTAATAAAGTTTTGATATTTTTTAAATCAAACTCTTTTAAAGCGGTGCCTTCATAAGTGATATTGGACTTCTTATTATAAGTAATGGTTCCTGTTTTATCAAAAACCAAAGTATTGACTTTCGCTAAGCGCTCTATGGTAAGGGCATCTTTTACATAAAACTTCTTCCGCCCTAAAATCCGCATCATATGCCCAAAGGCAAACGGCGCCGAAAGTGCCAGCGCACACGGACACGCCACAATGAGCACTGCCGAAACCACTTGGAACACTTTATCTGAATCTGCCCAATACCAATAACTCCCCGCCACCAAAGTAATCCCCAAAATGATGAATGTAAAATATCGGCTGATGTAATTGGTTAAGCTGTCCAGCCCTGTGTCCTTCTGCCGAAAGGCTTCCTTGTTCCACAATTGCGTTAGGTAGCTTTGGTTCACTGTTTTTATCACTTCCAGCTCCAGTGCGGTGCCTTGTTGCCTTGCCCCTGCATAAATTTTGTCGCCAGGCTTTTTAGGTATGGTGGCAGATTCTCCCGTGATGAAGCTGTTATCAATATTCCCCTCCCCGCTGATTAAAATGGCATCCACAGGGATAATTTCTTGGTTTCTTACCAAAATACGGTCGCCCACTTGGATTTCTGAAAGGAGAATGTTCTTTTGTTCCTTATTAAAATCAATCTTGGTAACGGCTATCGGATAGAACGATTTATAATCTCGGTCATAAGATAAGGCGGTGTAGGTTCGTTTTTGGAAAAATTTACCCAAAAGCATAAAGAATAACAACCCACAGAGGGTATCAAAATAGCCTGGACCGTAATCTGTGGTCACCTCATAAACACTCCGCCCAAAAAGCACCAAAATCCCGAGGACAATAGGCACATCAATATTCACGATTTTATGCTTAAGGCCATACCACGCCGATTTATAATAATCCGATGCCGAATAAACCACCACAGGAATGGACAACAACAGCGTTAGAAATCTAAAAAACGGCGCCAACTCGTTAATCCAATAGTCGTTTTCTTTGGTGATCCAAGAAAAGTATTCTGGGAGGGCAAACATCATCGCATTTCCGAAGGCAAACCCCGCTATGGACAACTTAATCACCAGATCTCGCTCCCCAGTGCGGTCTATTTCTTTCTTCTCGGTGGTCTCTAAGTTGATCACGGGCTTATAGCCTAAATCCGCTAAGAAGTAAGCCAGCTCGCTGAGCTTCAATTGATGATGATTGAAGGATATTTGCAAGGTCTTTTGTGTAAAGTTAGCCTGCGAGTATCTAATTTCTGGGTGTAATTCCTTTAAACTTTCTAAAAGCCAAATACAAGAGGAACAGTGGATCACAGGAATTTTAAAGGTAACCAGCGTAGAATTACCCTCGGAGAAGTCCACAATTTTATCAAAAATCTCAGGCGTATCTAAATAATCAAACTGTGTGGTGCCATCTGCATTAGGGCGCACGCCCGCTTTCTTATTTAGGCTATAGAAATTGTCCATTTTATGCAAGATAAGTATCTCATACACAGACTTACAGCCATTACAACAGAAGACTTTATCATCAAAAGAAATCCGTTCCTTTTCTATAGATTGTCCACAGTGAAAGCAAGTTTCTGACATTACACATTGGGTTTAATGCACAAAAATATGATAAAAAACTTTGTCCTACACATTAAAAAATAGTATTTTTGCTGATAAATATCACGCTATGTCGGTTGAGAAACAATTAGAAATCGAGAAAAAGTTCCAAGAAGTTTTTAATGATGAGTTTTTCCAAAACCATCTAAATTCCGAAGATTATCATAAATATCTTAAGTCTAAGAAAATCCTAAACTTTGCCAAAGGTGATGTTCTTTTTGATGATGGCGAGCCTCCTAAGGGCGTTTATTTCATAGAGAAAGGGAATGCCAAACTTTCTAAATCTGGCGTTTATGGCAAAGACCAAATCCTTAGAATTATTAAGAAAGGCGATATTATAGGCTACCGCTCCTTGCTCTGCAACGAGAATTTTCAAGCCAAAGCCGAAGCGATGACCGATCTGAAAGTCGCTTTTGTCCCTTCCGAGGTCTTCCTCCAACTTTTGGAAGCCGATTCCAGACTTTCTTTTATGATGCTCCAGAAAATTGCGTATGAACTGGGCGAATCTTCTAACACCATTACCTTCTTAGCGCAGAAAACCGTCCGCGAAAGACTGGCAGAAATCCTACTTCTTTTAGAATTGAAAATCGGGACGGACCCCGAGGGCTTCATTAAAATCTCTCTAACGCGCGAGGAAATCGCGAACTTGATTGGTACGGCTACCGAGAGCGCTATTAGACTCATCTCCGAGTTTAAAAACGACCACCTAATCGAGGTTGAGGGCAGAAATATTAAAATTATTAACCACGATAAACTTAAAAAATTAGGGCATGTGTTGCTCTAAGCCTTTTTAATTTCCATTTTTTCATTTTTTATTCCTATTAAGACAAAAATAACGATGTCTGTACATTCCGATATTAAAAAAATAACCACCGAGACGCTCCGCCAAATGAAGTTTCGGAAGGAAAAAATCACTATGCTTACCGCTTATGACTTCACTACGGCTAAAATGGTGGATGCGGGCGGTGTAGATGCCATTTTGGTGGGTGATTCCGCCGCCAATGTGATGGCTGGGCACGAAACAACGCTGCCTATTACCTTAGACCAGATGATCTACCACGCACAGTCGGTGATCCGTGGGGTTCAGCGGGCATTGGTGGTGGTGGATTTGCCATTTGGAACTTACCAGAGTAATGCCGACAAAGCGCTGGAGTCTGCCATCAGAATTATGAAGGAAGCCGAAGCCCACGCCATCAAATTAGAGGGTGGCGAGGAGGTTGCCAAGTCCATCAAGAAGATTGTGCACGCGGGGATCCCTGTTATGGGGCATTTGGGGCTTACGCCGCAGTCCATCTATCAGTTCGGGACCTATAAGGTGAGGGCTAAAGAGGAAGCGGAGGCTGAAAAACTCATCCGCGATGCTCAATTGCTGGAAGAGTTGGGCTGTTTTGCTTTGGTTTTGGAAAAAATCCCTGCGGCACTGGCTCAAACGGTGTCTGAGAAGGTCAATATCCCAACGATAGGCATTGGCGCGGGGGCTGGCTGCGATGGTCAGGTGCTGGTTTATCAAGATATGGTGGGAATGAACCAAGGTTTCTCGCCGAAGTTCCTCCGCCGCTACTTAGACCTCTACAATGAAATCACGGGGGCGGTGGCTCAGTATGTGCAGGATGTAAAAACGCAAAATTTCCCTAACGAAAGTGAGAGTTACTAAGTTATTACGCCTATTTTTAGGGTTATTCCTTACCTTTTTTAGGTTATTCCGCTCTAAAAATGCATTGTTTTAATAAAAGAAACGATTATTTTTATGAATAAGAAGATTGTTTTAAAGAACTTACAGCTTATTTTTTCAGTTTTAACTTTAATTTGCTTGGTTATCGGTTGGGTTAAGCCGTTCTCGGAGGCGGTTAATGACTTGTTGCGTAACCAAGTTTTCTATATTTTTATGGGCATCACCTTTATGCTCGTTGGGTTGCAGTACAAGAAGCCTTTGCTAAGGTATTGGATTGTTATTTCTGGTGTTTTGGTGGTGGTTGGGAAGCTGTTGCCTTCGGTTCCGTACCTTACGGCGGTGGGATTGCTGTGCTGCATTATTCCTTCTTTCATTTTTAGAAATAAAACGCATCAAATTTAGTTGATTATGGAGGGTATTGCCAATCAAATTGTGTACGAGGACAATCATTTGCTCATCATCAATAAAAAAGCGGGGCAATTGGTGCAAGGTGATAAGACGGGCGATACCTCTTTGCTGGAATTGTTGAAGGATTTCATAAAAGTGAGGGATAACAAGCCTGGAAATGTGTTCTTGGGCTTGGTGCATAGGATAGACCGCCCGACTTCTGGCTTGGTTATCTATGCGAAGACTTCAAAAGCGCTGTCCCGACTGACGCAAATGATTAAAAAGAGGGAGATTGTGAAGACTTATTGGGCGATTACGCCTAAGGAACCGCTGCCACGCACGCAACGCTTGGTGCATTACCTTAAAAAGAATGAAAAAAATAATAAAGCGATTGTATTCCCTAAGGCTACGGCGGGGGCTAAGGAGGCGGCGCTGACTTACCGCATTATCCAAGCGCTAACGCACTATCTTCTTCTGGAAATTGACTTGGAAACGGGGCGACATCATCAAATCCGTGCCCAGTTGGCGAAGATTGGCGTTCCTATTAAGGGGGATCTAAAGTATGGCGCCCCTCGTTCTAATGCTGACGGCGGTATTTCTCTCCACGCCCGAAAGCTGGTGTTTGTCCACCCTGTTACGAAAGCCGAAATGGAAATTATAGCGCCTGTTCCTCCCCACGATGCCCTTTGGGCAGCCTGCGAGAGCCTTTAATTTGTGTTTGGCTCTGTTATTACTGGGGTGATGTCTATTATTCCGCTGTTTTGAGTTTCTATTTTTCTGATGTTATCCATTATTTTTAGAGTTTTTATGGGCTTTTGGGTGGTGTTGGGGGTTATTTTAGTGGTGTAATTGGTTATTTGTTAGATTTCGGTGGGTGTTTTGGAGATTGATTTTATTATTTTATTCAATTGATTGTGTATTCCGTTGTGAATATTATATATTCCGCCCTTAATCTTTGATATTCCGCCCTCAAAAAACATTTTCCGTTGAATTTGGTCTTTATTCCGCCTAAAATAATGGACATTCCGCCCTTGTTTTTTGATTTTCCGCTATTCTTTTTGGTTATTCCGCTATTCTTTTTGGTTATTCCGCTATTTTTGAGGGTTATTTTGTTGGTTTTTATAAGTATTCTACCTGCTTGGATGATTGTTTTACTGGCTTTGATATTAGCTTTGCTTGGATTGGTTATTGTTTTGAAAGGCTTGGGTTTTATTCTGATATTGGGAGACTTTATTTCATTAAAAATGATAAAGGTTGATAAGGTTTTGGTGGTGGTTCCGTAGGGCGTTGAGGGCGTTATGGTTTTGGTGGTTCTTATTTTTAATTGAAGGAATGGGTGGGTTATTGTGGTGGGTGGCTTTAATCTTATTTTGTTTTTATTTTATGATTGTAATCATAAAGTATATGGTTGCGGCGTGCTAAATTTGTTGTGTAAAATGATCCACACGGGTATCATAAGGAATAATGGTGAGATACCATTGGTTTCTTTTTACCATAATACTATTGTTTGAAAAGAGGGTGCTGCTATTGCAGTGCCCTTTTTCTGTGTTTGGTGGGTATGAAAAAAGCTTAGCGAAATCAATCCGCTAAGCTTCTCCTTATTATTATGAAAAAAATGATTATGCGTCAAAATCGGCGTCTTTCTCGGCAGAAACTTTGGTATCTTCTTTAGATTTTTCTTTTTCTGCTTTTCTTTGAGATTGACCTTCTTTAATGGCGTCTGATACTTGTGATAAAATCATATCAATCGATTTAGAAGCGTCATCGTTCCCTGGGATTACATAATCCACTTTTCTTGGGTCAGAGTTGGTATCAACAATAGCGAATACTGGGATACCTAATTTTTTAGCTTCTGTTACCGCGATGTGCTCTCTCATAATATCCACTACGAATAAAGCTGATGGAAGACGCACCATATCTGCGATAGAGCCTAAGTTCTTCTCTAAGTTCGCTCTTTGTCTGTCTACTTGAAGTCTTTCTTTTTTAGAAAGGGTTTCAAATGTGCCGTCTTTTTTCATTTTATCGATAGCGTTCATCTTCTTCACCGCTTTTCTGATGGTTACGAAGTTGGTGAGCATACCGCCTGGCCATCTTTCTGTAATGTACGGCATATTAAGTTCTGAGGCGTGCTTAGCAACGATCTCTTTCGCTTGCTTTTTAGTGGCTACGAAAAGGACTTTTCTACCTGCAGAGGTTATTTTCTCTAAGGCTTGGCAAGCTTCTTCTAACTTAACTGCTGTTTTATGTAAATCAATAATGTGAATACCGTTTTTCTCCATAAAGATGTATGGAGCCATATTAGGATTCCACTTTCTGGTCATATGTCCGAAGTGAACACCTGCCTCTAAGAGGTCTTTTACATTTATTTTTGCCATTGTATTTCTTATTTGTTAGTTTACTTTCCGCTTTTTTGCAATCAACTATTTCTTAAGATGGGAGAAATGTTTGGATGCTAAACATAACGGGCAATTGGTTTTTGCTATGGGGTTTAAAAAAGGTTTTTAATCTCCATAAGCTGGTATATAAAATATTAACGCTTAGAGAATTGGAATTTCTTTCTCGCTTTTTTCTGTCCTGGTTTCTTTCTTTCCACCATTCTTGCGTCTCTTGTAAGAAGTCCGTGAGGTTTTAGTACCGTTCTGAACTCTTCGTTGATTTCGCATAGTGCACGAGAGATTCCTAATCTAATGGCTTCTGCCTGTCCTGTAATACCGCCACCGAAGACATTTACGGTAACATCATACTGGTCTGCAGTTTCTGTAAGTAAAAAAGGTTGGTTAACTTTATATACCAAAACATCTGTACCAAAGTAGTTTTTAAGTTCTTTACCATTGATGGTGATGTTCCCAGTCCCTGGTTTTACATAAACTCTGGCTACCGAAGTTTTTCTTCTTCCTATTTTGTGTACTATAGACATATTACTTATTTGAATTCGTTAATGTTGATTACTTTAGGTTGCTGCGCTTCGTGCTTATGCTCTGTACCTTCGTATAGGTAAAGGTTTTTGAAGATAGCCGCACCTAATCTGTTTTTAGGCAACATACCTTTTACAGATTTTTCTAAAATTCTAAGGCTATTTTTCTTTTTAAGCTCTTCAGCGGTCATAGACTTTTGTCCACCAGGGTACCCTGTATGCCAAATGTAAGTCTTGTCTTTCCACTTGTTTCCTGAAAGTTCTACTTTCCCAGCGTTCAAAACGATGACATTATCTCCACAATCTACATGTGGGGTAAAGTTCGCTTTGTGCTTACCTCTCAAAATCTTCGCAACTTTAGACGCTAAACGCCCTAATGGTTGCCCGGCAGCATCTACCACAACCCATTCTTTATTAGCGGTAGCCTTGTTTGCCGATACTGTCTTGTAACTTAATGTATTCACAATTTATCGTTTACGATTAAACATAATTTTCCCCTCTAAGGGTCTGCAAAGGTAAGAATATTTTTTGAATTGAAAAACTTATCCTTATAAAAATATAAAATCATCATCTACACTATGGCAATTCTCGTGGAACGCCCGCTTTATTGATGGGGAATTGATACCTTCTCTCCTCCACCGAACCTCATCATCATCTCTATAAGGTTATTTTATTCATCTATTGTTTGTATCTTTGCTTTATGAAATTTAATCTACAATCTGAGTACCAACCCACAGGCGACCAGCCTCAAGCTATAGAAAAATTAGTGCGCGGCGTGGAAAGTGGCGAGAAATACCAAACCCTCCTCGGTGTAACGGGGTCTGGGAAAACTTTTACCATTGCCAACCTCGTGAATGAGGTACAGCGCCCCACCATTGTTTTAGCCCATAATAAAACACTGGCAGCACAGTTATTTATGGAGTTTAAGGAGTTTTTTCCTCATAATGCGGTAGAATATTTCGTTTCTTATTATGATTATTACCAACCCGAGGCTTATATAGCCAGCACTGGGACTTATATAGAGAAAGATTTATCCATTAACGAAGAGGTAGAGAAACTGCGACTCTCCGCCACCACCAGTCTATTATCGGGGCGTAGAGATGTTTTGGTTGTGGCTTCGGTGTCGTGTATTTATGGTATTGGGAACCCTACGGAATTCAACAAATCCCTCATTGAGTTGGAGCTCAACACCTCACTTTCTCGCACGGATTTCCTTCATCAGTTGGTTAATGCCCTTTATTCTCGGTCTATCAACGAGTTTGCACGAGGCACTTTCCGTGTCACAGGAGATGTGGTAGATGTGTTCCCTGCCTATGCGGATAACGCCATTAGAGTCCGGTTTTTTGGTAATGTGATTGATAGAATCCAAAGTTTTGATCCTATTACAGGCAATGTAATGTCAGATTTTGACAAAATCAACATTTATCCCGCCACCCTTTTTGTTACTTCAAAAGAAACAATGCTCAATGCCATACGCCAAATTCAGGACGATATGGTCAAGCAAGTAGAATTTTTTAACTCCATCGGGAAGCCTTTAGAAGCCAAAAGACTCCAAGAGCGCACCGAATTGGATTTAGAAATGATAAAAGAACTGGGCTACTGTTCGGGGATAGAGAACTACTCTCGTTATTTAGATGGCAGAGCGCCAGGCTCTCGCCCTTTCTGCCTTTTGGATTATTTTCCTAAGGATTATTTAATGGTGATTGATGAAAGCCATGTGACCGTGCCCCAAGTGCACGCCATGTACGGCGGCGACCGAAGCCGAAAGGAAAGTTTGGTAGAATACGGTTTTAGACTCCCTGCCGCTATGGACAACCGCCCTTTAAAATTTGAAGAATTTGAGACAATGCAAAACCAAGTCATTTATGTCTCTGCCACCCCCGCCGACTACGAATTAGAAAAAACAGAAGGCGAATACATAGAGCAAATCATCCGACCCACAGGACTTTTAGACCCAGTTATAGAAGTCCGCCCTACCCTCAACCAAATTGATGATTTAATAGAAGAAATTCAAAAACGCGCCGAGGTGGATGAGCGGGTACTCGTGACCACTCTCACTAAAAAAATGGCGGAAGAGCTGACCAAATATTTCACCAAATTTGGCATCAGAACGCGGTACATCCACTCCGATGTGGATACCTTGGAGCGGATTCAAATTATGCAAGACCTCAGAACAGGGCTTTTTGATGTTTTGGTGGGCGTTAACCTTTTAAGAGAGGGCTTAGACCTTCCAGAGGTTTCCCTCGTTGCGATTTTAGATGCTGATAAAGAAGGGATGCTGCGCTCTCGACGTTCTATGATACAGACCGTAGGGCGCGCCGCAAGGAACATCAATGGTAAAGCCATTATGTACGCCGACAAAATCACCAAATCTATGCAGGCGACTTTAGATGAAACCAACTACCGCCGAGAGAAACAGATGCAATACAACCAAGAGCACGGTATAGTGCCTCAGCCTCTCAATAAGAAAATATCCGATGCCTTGGTGGGGCGTGCTCAAGATTTCCCAAAACCAGAATACACCCAAAAAGAAATTTTAAAACAAGTGGCAGAAACCCAAGCCCAGTACGGCAAAACGGTAGATATAGAAGCCATCATCCAAGAGAAACAACAGCAAATGGAAGCCGCCGCCAAACAGTTAGACTTCATCTTAGCCGCCCGACTAAGAGATGAAATAAAAGCCCTAAAAGGCGAAGCATAATCACCTTGGCAAGCATTATTTTTCATTTTTTTAACCTATAGATTTTATATAAATTTGCAGCAATGTTATCAAGAATTTTTATACAAAACTTTGCACTTATAGAGCGTTTAGACATTCCGCTGCACCGCGGTTTGCAGGTCATCACAGGGGAAACAGGCGCTGGTAAATCTATTATTCTGGGTGCGCTAAGGCTCATTATGGGCGAGAGAGCCGACCTGAAAACCTTAGCCAATGCCGAACAAAAAAGCATTGTGGAGGCCGAATTTGAAATCAACAATGGCTTTCAAGATTTTTTTTCTACCCACGATTTAGACTTTGAAAATCCAACCATCATCCGAAGGGAAATTCTCCCCAGCGGTAAATCTCGGGCGTTTGTCAATGATGTTCCTGTCACGCTGGACACCCTAAAAGAACTCTCGGCACAGCTGATAGACATTCACTCGCAGTTTGAAACCTCACAATTATTTTCTGAGGCGTATCAGTTTGGCATCATCGATGGTATCGCTAAAAATCAGGGGCTTATCCAAGAATACCAAGTTCTATTCTCTGAGTTTACACAACTGAAACGAGATTTGGCAAAATACCAAAATCAACTGGCAGAAGGGCTTAAAGAAAAGGATTATCAAGAGTTTCTCCTCGCAGAGTTAGAGGAAATAGACCTTGAAAACATCGATTTTGAAGACCTTAAAAATCAGCTTTCCGTTCAAGAAAATGCTGGCGAAGTATCGGAAGTTTTAGCCGAAATCAGCCAACGCTTTAACCAAGAAGGTTTAGGCGTTTTGGAAGGGCTACACCACATTAAAAGTTTAATTTATAAAATCGCGGAGGTCTCACCACAATTGGAAAGCCTTAGCGAGCGCTTGGACTCCGCTTACGAGGAAATCAAGGACATTGCCTACGAAATAGACAGCACGGCAGAAAACATCCAAATTGATGCTTTTCTTTTGGAAGAACTTACGCAGAAAGTGAACGCCATCAATGCGCTGCAAGCCAAACATCAAGTCTATTCTGTATCGGAATTGATTGACATCAAAAACACCTTAGCCGCCTCTCAAAACCAGTTGGAAGACTTAGAATTTAAAATCAGCGAGGCGGAAAAACAACTGGCATCACAGGAAGAAAACCTCAGCCAGTTGGCGACCACACTTTCCGCTCAACGTGCGGCTGCCATTCCGAAGTTTGTTACTGAAATAGAGCAACTCCTCAAACAATTGGGTTTAGAAAAAGCCAAAATAGAGGTAGAACTCACGGAGGTACCGCAGTTTCATCTGTTGGGAAAGGACAAAATAGCCATCCTCTTCCAAGCCAATACAGGATTTCCGCTTAAGCCTATCCAGACGGCTATTTCTGGTGGAGAGCGCTCGCGCGTGATGCTCGCCATCAAAAAGATTATGGCAGAAAATACCGCCCTGCCAACCCTTATTTTAGATGAGATAGACACGGGCGTTTCTGGAAAAGTCGCGGAGGAAATCGGTTTTGTGATGAAAGCGATGGCGGAGACTATGCAGCTCATCGTGATCACGCATTTGGCACAAGTGGCTGCCAAGGGCGATGATAATTATAAAGTTGTGAAGCAAGATGTGGCGGGCAAAACGCAGTCTAACATCCTACCACTTTCTGAGGAGGAGAAGTTGCAGGAAATTGCCCAATTGCTCTCTGGAAGCAAGATTACCGCTGCCGCTTTAGAACAAGCCAAAGAACTAATACAATCTTAACTTCATCAAAAATAAATAATTATGAACGACATTCTAACTTTCTCATTATCCGTATTTACAGGGCTTATCGCGATGATGAACCCTATTGCTAACATCCCCGCTTTTTTAGGCTTGGTGGGCAATTATCCTGCCGATAAACAAGCTGCCATCGCGAAGAAAGCCTGTATTGTGGCTTTTGTGATTTTGGTGGGTTTTGTTCTCTTGGGGAAATTTATTTTTTCCATTTTTGGGATTACCATCCCTGCGTTCAAAATTACTGGCGGTTTACTGATTTTCAAAATCGGTTTTGATATGCTGCAGTCCAAGTCTTCTAACATCAAAAATACAGGAGACACGCCGCCTGTGGTAGACAGCAACATCGCTATTTCTCCTTTAGCCATTCCGCTTCTGGCAGGCCCTGGCACCATTGTTACCGCTATGGATTTTGTTTCTAACACCACTTTTACCCACCTGATTGTAGTTGCTGTGGTGAGTTTGGTGGTCATCATTATCAATTATTTTTCCCTACGCTCTGGAGATTTCATCGTAGCGAAATTAGGGCATAATGTCATCAGCGTTTTAGATAAAATAATGGGGCTTATATTAGCCATTATGGGGACTGGAATGGTGATTGCCGGTATTAAATTAGCATTTTAAATCAAAAAAATAATCTTATGAGTACAGTTTCTCAAAATGTAACCGATTACCCGAATAAAAATACCATTTTTATGGTTTGGCAACTTAAAGAAGGAACGCCATACCAAGAAGCGTTTCAAAATTTATGCACGCTGGTAATCAACCTTAACAACTCCACCTCTACCCGATTTCCTAACGGTAATGTCAGTTGCGTGCTGGGCATCGGTGCGGAAGCGTGGCAGAAACTCCAACTGCCTACGCCACTACCCAAAGAGCTGAAACCGTTTGAGGAAATCAAAGGTAACCCTTATACCGCGGTGGCTACCCCTGGTGATTTACACCTCCACCTAAGAGCAGATTCTACGAGCCTTTGTTTTGATATGGCGATGGAAATTACCAAACTCCTCACCCCCGTTGCGGAGTGTATTGTAGATGTGCAAGGCTTTAGATATTGGGATGGACGCTCTATTTTAGGCTTCGTAGATGGCACCGAGAATCCCAAAGGTGAAGACCGAGATTTCTTTGCGAAAGTGGGTGCAGAGGACCCTGAATATCAAGGTGGAAGTTATCTTTTTGTTCAAAAATACCTGCACAATATGTTGGCGTGGGACAGCCTTTCCATAGAAGAACAAGAGAAAGTGATTGGGCGCAGCAAACAGAACGATATTGAGATGTCTGATGAGGTCAAGCCGACTAACTCGCACATCGCCCTAACCAATATAGAAGGCGACAACGGCGAGGAACTGAAAGTTATCCGAGATAATATGCCATTCGGGAACCCTGCCAAAGGCGAGGTGGGTACTTATTTTATTGCTTATGCCAATACTTTTAGCACGGTACAAAAGATGCTGGAGCATATGTTCATCGGCGACCCAGTAGGCAACTACGACCGCATTTTGGACTTCAGCACCGCCCAAACAGGCACGCTCTTCTTTGTCCCTACGCTGGATATGTTAGAAGATTTTGCAGAGTAGAAATAAAAAAAAGGAGCTATCAATCAGCTCCTTTTATTTTTTTGATCAAAAATTAAATTCTAAAAAGTAAAATCCTCACGCTCTACGCATTCTTTAAAATCTTCTATCGTTTCTTCTATCGTTTTATAGTATTTGCCACCTGCAGCATTGATGTGCCCACCTCCATTAAAATATTGGCGCGCCAGTTGGTTCACATCTACATCGCCTTTGCTTCTGAATGATATTTTGATAAAATCTTCATATAAATCTTCCATAAAAAACGCCGCCATCTTAGTTCCCAAAATGCTCAATCCATAATTGACAAAACCATCTGTATCGCCTTTTTGGAAGCCGTAAGCTTTCAGTTCCTCACGCTTGAGCCAAATTATCGCTACTTCACCATTTTTTACCAATTCTATACGCCCCAGCACCAATGCTAAAAGCTGTAGTCTGGACAGAGAATTGGTATCCCAAGTGTTGGAAGAAATGGTTGCAGGGTCGGCGCCGTGTTCTATTAAATGGGCAATAATCCTGTGAGTGGTAGCACTGGTAGAGCGGAATCTAAAACCGCCTGTATCCGTCATAATCCCAGTGTAGAGACAGCTCGCTACCTCTTGGTTAACCCGATCTACACCGCCCAGCGCTTCAATAAAATGGTATACCATCTGCGATGTGGCAGGGATGGAAGTATCAGAATAAACAAAATCAAACGCATCTGGCTGTTGGTGGTGGTCTATGAGCACTTTTACGGCTTTGGTTGCTGCCACCCACTCGCCCACTGCACCAATTCTGGAAAGGGTGTTAAAATCTAAGCAAAATACCACATCTGCGTGGCGAATCAGCTCTGAAGATTTTTTCTTCTTCCATTCCGCTACTGTAATTTTTTTTGCCTCTGGCATCCATTTTAGAAATTTCGGAAAATCGTTGGGGACAATCACTTCCGCCTCTATATCCAGTGTTCGTAGGAAGTGTTTAAGCCCAAGGCTGGAGCCTATAGCATCACCATCTGGGTTATAATGGGTGATGATGACCACCTTGCTCTGCGGTACTAATAATGATTTTATCGTTGAAATTTCTTGAGGTGTAAACATTTGAATCTGGTTTATTTTGGGGCAACAAAGATACAGCAAAGCCGACAGAAAAAAGAAGAATTGTAAATAAAAAAGAAAAAACTAAAAATAAGTTTGTAGGTTTTAAAAATTATCCTATCTTTGCAATCTGAAAATTAAGAAGTATAATTACTGACCTATAATATAAGACTGTAATGAAAAGAACATTCCAACCATCAGAGAGAAAGAAAAGAAATAAGCACGGTTTCCGTGAAAGAATGTCAACGCCAAACGGAAGACGCGTGTTAGCGGCAAGAAGAGCCAAAGGTAGAAAAAGACTTACTGTAAGTGTATCTCGCGCTAAGAGATAAGATTGATTATACCCTAAAAAACTAAAGTGCTTGGAAATAAAATCATTTCTGAGCATTTTTTGTTGTTAAAATTTGCCAAAAAACGCTCTACTTCAAAAGTTTTTCTTATTTTTGAATCTCCAAAAAGGATCGTTTTTTAATCAACTCAATATAGCACGATAACAATGTCACAACACAACCACGAGGAAGAGAGCATCATCACGCTAAGGAATGCTAAAATTGTTCAGAAAAACTTTACTGTTTTAGATGATGTCAATTTGGATATCAAAAAAGGTCGCTTCTGTTACCTCATCGGGAAAACAGGCTCTGGTAAAAGCTCCCTATTAAAAGTTCTCTACGGTCATCTTCCACTAAAAGAAGGGCGTGGCAATGTGGTCGGCTTTGATTTAGCCACCTTAAGAACTTCCGATATTCCTAATTTGAGAAGAAAACTCGGTATTGTATTCCAAGATTTCCAACTCCTTACCGACCGAAATGTGGAGAAAAATCTACTTTTCGTTCTGAAAGCCACAGGCTGGAGCGACAAAAAGAAAATGGAAGACCGAATTAACGAGGTGCTTTCCAGCGTGGGTATGAAGACCAAAAAGCATAAAATGCCTCACGAACTCTCTGGTGGCGAGCAACAGCGTATTGCTATCGCGAGAGCTCTTCTGAACCACCCTTCACTGATTTTAGCCGATGAACCAACAGGGAATTTAGACCCCGAAACTTCCAATGATATTATGACGCTACTGAAGCAAGTGGCACAAGAAAATAACGCCACCGTTGTGATGGCGACCCACGATTATCATATGATACAGAACTTCCCTGGCGAGGCGATCCGCTGCAACCGAGGCAAAGTCTCCGTGCTGGATACGGCGGAACTTTTTGAATAATTTAAGATGTTTTAAAGCAATGGAAATCCCGCGTGGCTTCCAAATATTGGTCCGAGTATTGTCTCGGGCTTTTTTCTATCACAAAATGTTCAGTCATCAAGGATTGCGGTTGTTTTGAAAATTCCAAAATAACCCTTTTAATTTTTGAGGCGGTTTCAATGCCTTTAATCAAAACTTCACTCTGGAGATAGAGCTTATTTACAGAGGCTTTTCGCTCAAAATCGGTTTTAAAATCGGCAGGAATAATCACACTCAGCACACCATCATCGGATAATATCCGCGCTGAATTTTGCAATAAATCATCAAAGTCTAAAGCCGTTTTTTGCCTTGCCAAGACATCTTTTTCGGAAGCATTGGGTTCAAAATACGGTGGATTACACACGATGAAATCAAACCTCTGTGGTGGATTAAAAGCCTTAAAATCAACCTCTATTGCCTTCAATCTCAAATGATAAGGGCTATTTTGAAAATTAAGTTGTGCCAAAGCCACCGCCTCTGGATTAACATCTATTGCGGTAATTTCCGCCTCTGGGAAACGCTGTGCCAACATTAAAGCCACCACGCCTGTCCCCGTTCCAATTTCCAACAACTGCCCTCGGCAAGAACGAGTTGCCAACCCCAAAGCACCCAACAACACGGCATCTGTCCCCACACGAAACACCGCCGCAGATTGCTGGATGGCAAATTCTTTAAACTGAAATGGTTTAAGCGGACGCATTTTTCGGAAGGTTGATGATAAATTTCGTACCTCTGCCCACCTGCGTTTTGACCTCTATGGAACCTTGATAATCTTCAATCATTTTCTTAACCATAGTCAAACCTAAGCCCATTCCACTGTTTTTAGAAGTGAAATTAGGTTCAAAAATATGGTTGATTTTGTCCTCCGTGATGCCCGTACCATTGTCCTCCACCGTAATTCTCACTTGGCTGTGTCTATTTTCCAAATCAACATTGATGATGAGTTGGCGCGCCTCGTGCTCCGCTTGGATGGCATTGGTGATTAGATTGTTCAAAATCCGTGTAAAATAAGTTTTGTCCATCTGATAAAGCACCGCTGGTTGGTTGGCGTGGAAAAAGATATTCCTATCATCAAACAAAGTGATGATGTTCTTGATTTCTTCATTGAGGTTGAGCTGTTCATCTTCCCTCTTCGGTAGTTTGGCAAACTCTGAAAACGCCGTGGCCACCTTAGAAATAATATCAATCTGACTGATGATAGACTCGCTTAATTCCTTCACTTTGGTCTCGGCTTCGGGGTCTTGAGGATTGAATTTTCGTTCAAAATTTTGCATTAAAAGTTTCATTGGCGTGAGTGGATTTTTCACCTCGTGGGCTACCTGCTTCGCCATCTCTCGCCATGCGGTTTCCTTTTCAATATGAGACAGCCTCTCCTTTTGTCCATCAATCTGCAACACCAAATTATTATACGATTTTATCAAAATCCCCAACTCATCTCTTCGGTTATACTTAATAGGCGTTAACTCCCTATTAAACAAACTAATACGCTTGATACTTTCTGAAATTTCCGTTAAATTCCTCGTGATTCTTTTAGAAATTATCCAGCTCAAAAGGACACTGGTAAAAATCAGGATCACATTAAAAATCAAAATATTACTAAGGTAATCCTCCAAAACATCACGATAAAGGCTGGCGCTGTGGTAAGAAGGGTAATATACCACGCCTATGGGCTCAAAAATGTTGTTTTTCAGTAAGATATAAGAGGACACCACCGCTCTGCCCTGTTGCGCATCATAGGTTTTAATGTCTATTCTGGAATCCGATTTAAGGACTTGCAAAAGCGTTTTGGTAGGAATTTCCTTTTGCTTGATCAAATCTGGCGTTTTGTTAGAGAGCAAAAAATGCCCATCTAAAGTATAAATGACAATATCGTGTTTGTTGATATCCGCAATTTCTTTGATTTTATTCCTCAGTACCTCTTTTAGGTTTTGTGGCGTTACGCTATCTCGGCTCACGGCATAGTCCAAAGAGGCGGTCAGAATTTCTGCCGTTTTCTGCATTTCTATCTTGTTCTGCGTCTGCGTAGCCCTACTTATTATAATATAATAGATAAAAGCCGAGCCCAGCATACTGAGCACGCAAATGGATAAAAACCCGAAGAATATTCGGTTTCTGATGCTGAAACTTTTATAGGTTTTAGGCATAATAGATTACCTTTGAAGCAATTTCGCGATGTATTTTCCGATAATATCAAACTCTAAATTCACGCGGTCTCCTGGTTTTAAATATTGTAAATTCGTGAACGACCAAGTGTATGGAATAATAGCAACCGTAAAAGATTTCGGCTCGCTCTTCGCCACGGTAAGGCTAATGCCATTAACAGTGATAGAGCCCTGTGGCACGGTCACAAAATCAGCATCATAGTCAATGGTGATGAGGTGGCTGCCTTCCTTTTCCTCAATAGTCCTCACCGTACCGATGCCATCAATATGCCCCTGCACCATATGTCCATCTAAACGCCCATTCATCTGCATACAGCGCTCCAGATTGACCACCGTTCCCTCTTGCCAACTGCCCAAATTGGTTTTTTTGAGCGTTTCATCTATCGCAGTAACACGGTATTGATGCCCTTCTACCGCCACCACCGTAAGGCAACAGCCATTATGTGCCAAACTTTGGTCTATTTTTAATTCTGAACTGAATGGGCAGCTCAAAGCAAAGTGGATATTGGCTTCCTCGCGCTCTATTTTCTCTACTTTTCCTACCGCTTCTACAATTCCTGTAAACATATTATTTTTTTTAATTAAATTTGTAACTTTAGAAAACAAAGATAAGCAATAAAAAGATACGAATACAAAATGAGTTCTAAGCACCATAAACCACGGGTAGGCATTTCCGTAGGCGACTACAACGGCATAGGCCCGGAGATTATCCTGAAAACATTAAAGGATAAAGCCATTACCGATTTTTTTACACCGATTATTTTTGGCTCTGGCAAATTATTTTCTTACCAAAAAAACATTTTTAAAATCCAAGCCAACTTTAATTATATCCAAAACCCCAGCGAAGCCGCAGCAGGGAAAATCAACATCGTTAATCTATGGAAAGACAATGTTAATGTAGAATTGGGCGTTCCTACCGAAGAATCCACACGAATGGCAATAGACTCTTTAGTAGCCACCACCAAAGCCTTAAAACAAGGCGAAATAGACCTAATGGTCACAGCGCCCATCAACAAAGATGAGATGCTAAAACAAGGTTTTAAACACGCAGGACACACGGGCTTTTTAGAAGAACAATTTGGAAAAAAAGGCTTGATGTTTTTAGTAACGCCACAACTGAAAGTGGCAGT
Organism: Riemerella columbina; assembly: GCF_030517065.1. Taxonomy (NCBI): domain Bacteria; kingdom Pseudomonadati; phylum Bacteroidota; class Flavobacteriia; order Flavobacteriales; family Weeksellaceae; genus Riemerella; species Riemerella columbina. The sequence goes on along the minus strand of NZ_CP103950.1, from coordinate 507,626 downwards.
TTCTACACACCATATTCCCATTTCCGAAGTGGCACAAAGCATCAATAAAGATAAGATTATCAGCCAAATTCGAACTTTAAACCAAACTTTAAAGGAAGATTTCTGCATTGAAAGACCTAAAATTGCAGTCTTGGGGCTTAACCCCCACGCTGGAGATGGTGGTGCCATTGGTCAAGAGGAAATAAACATCATCATTCCTGCCATTAATGCCTGCTTTGATGAGGGCATTTTAGCCTTCGGTCCTTATCCTGCCGATAGTTTCTTCCAACCTGAAAAATATATGGCGTTTGATGCTGTGCTCGCTATGTACCACGACCAAGGTCTTACGCCTTTTAAAACCATTGCGTATGAAGAGGGCGTTAATTACACCGCGGGCTTGCCTTTCATCAGAACCTCCCCAGATCATGGCACGGCGTATGATATTGCAGGGAAAAACAAAGCCGACCACACCTCGTTTGAGGAGGCAGTTTTTACAGGGATTAAAATTTTTCAAAATAGAAAAGAGTACCAAGAGTTGATGAAAAATAGGCTGGTTCCTAAAAATTCAAAAGCTATTGTAGATGTAGATGAAGACCTGCCAGAAGAGGAAGATTAACCACCACAAAATCTAATTTTATTGAAGATACCAAAAATAGATTTTGTTATATAAAAAAAATAACTTATTTTTGCAAACCATTTTTTATGGAAAATTTTAAAGCATTTGATATCAGTTTCTCAGGCTTAAAAAATGGAAAACATTCATTTGAGTTTGAAATAGATAACGCGTTTTTTGAATTATTTGGGACAGAGGTAGATTTTGACCATCCGAAAATTACTGCAGAAGTTGTATTGGATAAACACAGCTCTTTTTTAGAGTTTTTCATTAGCATTTCTGGTCAGGTAGATTTGGTTTGCGACATCAGCGGCGAGGTTTTTTCTCAGCCTACCCAGCACAGCATCAAGGTGTTGGTTAAATTTGGAGAAACTTACAATGAGCTTGATGATGAGGTGATTACCATACCATCTTCGGATTATCAATTTAATGTCGCTCAGCTGATTTATGAAGCGGTGATCCTCTCCATCCCGATGAAAAAAATAGCGCCCAATGTAGAGGAAAATGAGGAGTATGAGGCACTATTAGAACGCTATAGTCCTAAATTTGAAGAAGAGAAAGTGATAGAAAATGAGGAGGAAATGGACCCACGATGGGCGGCCCTCCAGAAATTGAAAAATAAGAATTAAAAATAAAATTTAGATAATCAAAAAATAGTAATAATGGCACATCCTAAAAGAAGACAGTCGGCTACAAGAAGAGATAAAAGAAGAACCCACTACAAGGCGGTAGTTCCTCAGTTAGCTAAAGATGCTACTACAGGCGAAATGCACCTCTACCACAGAGCGCATTGGCACGAAGGAAAACTTTACTATAGAGGTAAAGTTGTAATGGAAAAAGAAGTAGAAACTACAGAAGAAAACTAATCTCTGTAGATTAAAAAAATTATTTTATGCATAAAAACCACTCTTTTTTTTTGGATTGAGTGGTTTTTGTTGTTATATTTGAACATTAAAAATAAAGCTATGGATTTAAAAGATTTACAGAACCTCATTAAATTCGTTTCCAAATCGGAAGTATCAGAGGTTAAATACAAAACCAAAGATTACGAAATCAATATTAAAAACCCAAGTGCTCACACGGCAAGTGGCGTTACTTATGTACAGCAAGCCCATCCTGCAGCACAACCAGCGGCACCCATTACTCAACCTACTGAGACCACTCCTGCCGCACCAAGCACAGAAGCCCCTAAAGCGGATGATGACAGCAAATATGTAGCGATCAAATCTCCAATGATTGGGACTTTCTACAGAAAACCAGCGCCAGACAAAGAAGTTTTCGTGAATGTAGGCGATAGCGTAACCGAAGGTAAAGTGGTCTGCGTGATAGAAGCGATGAAGCTTTTCAACCAAATAGAGAGTGAAATCAGCGGAAAAATCGTGAAGATTTTAGTAGATGATGCTACCCCTGTAGAATACGACCAACCGCTGTTCTTAGTGGACCCATCATAAAACCTTAATGGTTAAAAATCAATCATTTAACACGAGGTTCATCTCAGTCAAATTGATTAAATTATGTTCAAAAAAATATTGATAGCCAACCGTGGAGAGATCGCTATGCGCATCCTGCGGACTTGTAGAGAAATGGGCATCAAGACCGTAGCGATATATTCTACAGCGGACAAAGACAGTTTGCATGTTCGTTTCGCTGATGAAGCCGTTTGCATCGGTCCACCAGCCAGTAAAGATTCTTATTTGAGTATTCCTAATATTTTGGCGGCGGCGGAAATTACCAATGCTGATGCCATCCATCCTGGTTATGGTTTCTTGTCTGAAAATGCCAATTTCTCCAGAATATGTCAAAAAAATAACATCAAATTTATTGGAGCTACGCCAGAGCAAATTGAGCGTATGGGCGACAAAGCCACTGCCAAAGCTACGATGAAAGAAGCGGGCATCCCCTGCGTTCCTGGTTCTGATGGCTTAATCGACTCTTACGAAGAAGCCGCTAAAATCGCCGAAGAAATTGGCTACCCCGTGATGATTAAAGCCACTGCGGGCGGCGGCGGAAAAGGAATGAGAGCCGTATGGAAAGCGGAAGACCTCAAAGACCATTGGGAATCTGCCATTCAGGAAGCCGTTGCGGCGTTCGGGAATGGGGGAATGTATATGGAAAAACTCATTGAAGAGCCTCGCCATATTGAAATACAAATCGCTGGAGACCAGTATGGTAAAGCCTGCCATCTCTCCGAGAGAGATTGCTCCGTGCAAAGAAGAAACCAAAAATTGACCGAAGAAACACCTTCGCCATTTATGACGGAAGAACTTCGTGAAAAAATGGGTGAAGCTGCAGTAAAAGCCGCAGAATACATCGGTTATGAAGGTGTCGGCACCATTGAATTCTTGGTAGACAAGCACAGAAATTTCTACTTTATGGAGATGAATACCCGTATCCAAGTAGAGCACCCTATCACAGAGCAAGTTATTGATTATGACTTGATTAGAGAGCAAATTCTCTTGGCGGCAGGTACGCCAATTTCTGGAATTAACCACTACCCAAAACTGCACTCTATAGAATGCCGTATCAATGCGGAAGACCCTTTCAATGATTTCCGTCCAAGTCCTGGTAAAATTACAGGGCTTAACATCCCTGGGGGTCACGGCGTGCGCGTGGATACGCATGTTTATTCGGGCTACACCATTCCTTCCAATTATGATTCTATGATTGCCAAGCTCATTACCACGGCTCAAACGCGAGAAGAAGCCATTGCCAAGATGAAAAGAGCGCTGGAAGAGTTTTATATTGAAGGTATTAAAACCACGGTGCCGTTCCACCGCCAACTGATGGACGACCCAGACTTTGTAGAAGGAAACTATACTACCAAGTTTATGGAAAGTTTCAAAATGAATAAAGATTACGAAAATATGTAACCCATTCTTTAAAAAATAAAATCAACCTCCTCTAAAAATAAAAATTTAGGGGAGGTTTTTCTATCTAAAAGCAATAAAAAACGCGTATTTAGCCGCTATAAAATAGAATTTTAGTTTAATTTTTCATAAATTTGCCATCATACAAAAACGAAAAAAAATAATCAATTATGTCGCAATCAACAGATTTAAAAACCGCACAATATTATATTGACTTAGAAGACCAGCACGGCGCCCACAATTATCACCCACTACCCGTAGTCTTAGACCGTGGCGAAGGCGTTTATGTTTGGGATGTGGAAGGCAAGAAATATTACGATTTCCTTTCCGCCTATTCCGCTGTTAATCAAGGACATTCGCATCCTAAAATCGTGAAAGCATTGGTAGAGCAAGCCCAGCAATTGGCGCTGACTTCCCGAGCGTTTTACAACTCAAAATTAGGTCTTTATGAAGAGAAAATTACCCAACTTTTAGGCTTTGACAAGGTGCTTCCGATGAACTCTGGCGCCGAAGCCGTAGAAACTGCCATCAAATTGGCAAGAAAGTGGGCATACGAAGTGAAAGGCATTAAAGGTAACCAAGCGAAAATCATCGTTTGCGAAAATAACTTCCACGGCCGTACCACCACCATCGTTTCATTTTCTAACGACCCTGATGCTCACAACAATTACGGCCCATTTACGCCTGGTTTTGTGCGCATTCCGTATGATGATATTGAGGCTTTAAAAGAAGTTTTAGAGCAAGAAGGCGACCATATTGCTGCCTTTTTGGTGGAGCCTATCCAAGGCGAGGCGGGCGTTTATGTGCCTACCGAAGGCTTTTTGAAGAAAGCCCAAGAACTCTGCCACCAGCATCAAGTTTTATTCATCGCTGATGAAGTGCAAACGGGTATCGCCAGAACGGGAAAACTCATCGCTTGCCACCACGAGGGCGTGCAGCCTGATATTTTGGTTTTAGGGAAAGCGCTTTCTGGCGGGATGTACCCTGTGTCTGCCGTTTTAGCCAACAATGAGGTGATGAATGTGATCCACCCTGGGCAGCACGGCTCTACTTTTGGCGGTAATCCATTGGCGTGCGCTGTGGCTATTGCGGCTTTAGATGTGGTAGAAGAGGAACAATTATCCGAAAAAGCCGAGCGTTTAGGGCAAATTTTCCGTGCCGAAATTCAGAAAATCATTGCTAAGACGGATTTGGTTTATCAAGTGCGAGGCAAAGGTTTGCTCAATGCTATTCTCATCAACGACAGCGAGGACAGCCCTACCGCGTGGAATCTCTGTTTAGATTTAGCAAAAAATGGATTGCTTGCCAAGCCTACACACGGCAACATTATCCGCCTTGCACCGCCGCTCGTGATCACCGAAGACCAACTGATGGACTGCGTAGCCATCATCGAAAAAACCATTTTGGAGTTTAATAGATCATAAATGATTGATATTATCATACCTATCTATAAGGAAAACCCCAATAACTTGGAAACTATTTCTATTACACAAACTTTTCGTGTTTTGGATAGGTATGATATTTTCTTTGTCCACCCACGGGGATTGGATATTTCGTTTTATAAAAAGCAATTTCCTCAAGGTTTATTTCATTCTTTTGATGATCATTTTTTTTGCAACATCCTTGGGTATAATGAATTGATGCTCAGTAAGCTATTTTATAATCAATTTCAAAAGCAATATATTTTAATCTGTCAGCCCGATGCTTTTTTGTTCAAAGATGATTTGGACTATTGGGTAGACCAAGGTTATGATTATGTTGGTGCGCCTTGGCTCAGAAGTCGGCAAAATATACCTTATTTAAAAAAACTTTGGGACAATACACTGTATTTCTTAAAAAGCAGCATCAATTATCAAAACAATGGTAAATCTCAAAAAAACAAATCATTATTATACAACGAAGTAGGCAATGGTGGACTATCTTTAAGAAATAGGAATAAATGCCTTGATGTGATTCATCAATTAGAAAGTGTGGTTCGTATTTACCTTAAACCTGAAAATGCATCTCAAAAATTTTATGCTGAAGATGTTTTTTTTAGCGTAGAACCCTCGCGCCACGGCATTTCATTCTCTAAACCAGACTATAAAAAAGCATGTCTATTTGCTATTGAAAACAAACAGGAAATGGCAATGAAATGGAATCAAAACGCTTTACCTTTCGGATGCCACCGTTGGGATAAAGAGCTTCATTTTTGGAAAAAATACATTGAGGCTTATGGATATAATTTAGATGAATATGAAAAATAAGTTTCAAGGTAAAAGCATTATTTTAGGGGTTCCTCATCATTTTGGGCTCCCACATTGCTTTATCAAAAACTTAGAATATCTTGGCTTTAAAGTCTTTTGCGTGCCTCATGACGAGAAGGCTAAACATAGGCTAACTTGGAAAGATAAAGCCCAGCATGGGATTAAAAAATTTCTTTTTAACAACCCTTTACACAAGCCTGAAAAAATTGCCAAACTACAATCCGAAGCACAGTTAAAACTACTCCACTCTTTCCCTAAGGTGGATTATGCTTTGGTTATTCGTCCAGATTTATTTTCAAAAACGGTGCTTCAGAAAATATCAGAACAAGCTTCTTTTTCAGCTGGTTATCAGTGGGATGGTATGTCGCGATTTCCTTTAGTCGCTTCCAGAATTCCTTTTTTTGATCAATTCTATGTCTTTGACCAAGAAGATGTAAAAAAACATACTGGCAATCAGCACATTACTAATTTTTATTTTGATTATCTGCCAAAATCTGCCCCCATCCAGCAAGATGTTTTCTTTATTGGCACTTATATGAAAGACAGGATGCAGCCTTTGGCTCAGCTATCTCAAATACTAAAAGATGAAAATTTGAGTTTATCTATAAAGGTGGTTTGCCATTCTCAGTCTAAAACTCAGCCGTACCAAGATACACCAATCCAATTTATCCCAAACGGAGAGTCTTTTGAGACTGCGCTGAAGCAAAGTATCGCCTCTAATGTATTAATTGATATGGAAAATACAGCGCACAAAGGTTTATCATTCCGATGTTTTGAAGCGGTTGGATTTTCTAAAAAACTGATTACCAATAATGCATTAGTTAAAAATTATGATTTTTATGATAAAAAAAACATCTTTGTATTAGAGGACTCTTGGGATATTCATGGTCTTGTGGCTTTTCTACAAGAACCTTATCAACCCAAGCCAGAAATAGCACAACAGTATAGCTTTTCCTCTTGGATTTCAAAGATTTTAGCAGCGAAATGAAAGAAATTTTATTTATAGCACCTGATTATTATGGCTTTAATGAAGTCGTACACGCTGGATTTAAACAATATAGCGGTATGGAGGTTACCCATACTATAAGCGCTTATACACAGCCATATCAATATAAAAATTTCTTAGAGCGTGCCGAAAATTTTTTCATGAAATTATTTCTCAATAGAAATCTTAAAAACGAAAAACAATATGCTGAATTAAGGCAAATCATCAATAATTCTAAATTTTATGATCAAATTATTATCAACCGCCCAGATACGCTCTCTACAGCAGATTTAATTAAACTAAAACAGAAAACCAATACACTAAAAGCTTTTTTTTGGGATAGCATAGACAAAATAAAAACTGAGGCTGAAACGATTTCTTATTTTGACGTTTGCTATAGTTTTGATGCTGAAGATTGTAAAAAATATGGTTTTCATAAAAATCATAACTTTTTCTTCGCAGATCCTTCTGACGCCCCTCCTATTTATGATATGCTATTTTGGGGGACAGAAGATAGCCGTGTAGATAAACTCATTCTAATATTGAACCATCTGAATGCTCAGGGGCATCTCGCAAGGGCGATTCTCTATAATAATAAGATTAAAAAAGATGAAGTTCATCCCAAATCTCCCTATATTACTAGAACCCAACAGCTCGTTCCTTTTTCGGAATCTTATAAGGTGAGCCGCCAAGCAAAAATCTTAATAGATCTTGCTCAAAATCAACAAAGAGGATTGTCTTTTCGTCCCTTTGAGGCGATGGGTATGCAAAAAAAACTAATCACTGATAACGCTAATATTTTAAGTTATGATTTTTATAATCCTAAAAATATTTGCTTAATAAACCCTAATCATATTATGATTCCTAATGATTTTTTAACCACACCTTATGAGCCACTACAAGACGAAATTCGCCAGAAATATACACTCAAAAGTTGGATTCAAAATTTAATTGCGAATTAAAAAAACTATGAAAAAAATTTATTTCTTTTCACCATCTAATTTAAAACCGACTGGTGGAGTTAAACAAATCTACCGCCAAGTTGATATTTTAAACCAACTTCAGTATGATGCTTCAGTATTATTAAAGAAGAAAAGTAAAAAAGCCAACCAGTGGTATTTTAATAAAAAAATAGTTTATAATTATAATTTTTTTGAAAAAGTTTTAAATACTTTAACCAACAATAATATTTCTAAAAAAATAAAGAAACAAATAAAAAAATTCACAGATACTCCTATAGAAAAAGATAGCATCATCGTGATGCCTGAAATCTATGGTAGCCAAATGCACCACGCTCTTGATAATAGGAAATTTGTAATTTTTAATCAAAATTGTTATTATACTTTTAATCACTATCACTTTTCTTATTCTAAAGATAATCCATATCTAGACAAGAACTGTTTAGGCGTAATTGTAGCATCTCAAGATGCTTATGAATACTTAAATTATGTATTTCCAGAAGTGAATATTCAGAAGATAACGCTTGGTATTGACGATAAAATTTTCAATTATTCAGAAAAAAAGCGAAAGAAAATTTGCTATATGCCAAGAAAATTATCTGAAGACTCTGAGCAGGTTATCGTTATTTTAAAAGCAAAAGCTATAATAGAAGGCTGGGAATTATGCGCTATTGATGATATGGAAGAGCACGAAGTAGCAAAGCACCTCAAAGAATCTATATTATTTTTATCTTTTAATCATAGAGAAGGCTTTGGGCTTCCGCCTGTAGAAGCTATGGCGTGCGGATGCTATGTAATAGGTTACCGTGGACAAGCTGGAAAAGAATATCTAAACCCTGAATTTTCACAACCTGTTGCAGATGGAGATATTATCAGTTTTGTAAAAGAGATTGAAAAGACCATTCAAACTTTCAACGAAAAACCTTCACATATATTAGATATGGGCAAAAAAGCCTCTGAATATATACGATCTACATATAGCCTAAAACACGAAATAGAAACCACCCAAACCGCTTGGGAAAACCTTTTGCGCCAGCTTTAGCCCGCAACATTCTGAAAATATTTCTCTAAAACCAGAAGACTGCAAAGTTTCTCTACATCAGGGTTCCAAAATTGTTGGCAGTGCTGGTGGGCGTTTCCTATGATTTCTAAACAAAGTTCAGGGTGGGCAGTGTAATATTCCAACTGTGCTTCTAAATCAGAATAATCTGGTTTGAGTTCAATATAATGCTTTCCTCCCTCCAAAGTTCCCTCCATAAACCAAGTTTCCACCGTGGGTTTCGGCATAACCGCTATAGAGTTAGAAGACATCACCCATTTCAAATTGGTTGCTACATCATTGCCTTGCAAACTCAAAATAAATTTATAATCCAAATGCTCTTTGATGGGCATTTTAGGCTTAATCCATTCCTTCCGACCGCCATTGGTATTGGTTTGTCCCAAATCACAAAGCGGATGGTTAAAATAAGCCGCATAAAAATCATAGCGGTGCTGCTGAGCAATAGCCCCACGCCCTACCAATTGGTTTTTCTTAGATTGAAAAGGCTGATCCCCCCGTATCCACACGAAATGCCGAGCTTTATCCAAATTCAGCAAAATGCTATTCTGGTTATTCTCCACAATGGGACGACTTTTCACAATGCTCGGTGTAGGCGGCACATTTACGACATCGCCAAAAACACAGTCTAAAAATAAATTTTCATCAAAATACCGAGCGTATTCATAAGTATCAAAATAATAAGCCTTCGGCGATTGAGGGCGTTTTAAATCTCTGATTTGCATCTGCTTTTGTATTGCCAAAAGCTCAGAGAGTTGATTATAATAATCTACACGCTGTTTTATTTTTTCTAATTCTTTATCAGAAAAAGAGGCGGACAGATCAGAAATAATAGAGTGAGCTTGGGGAGCACGCCATAGAAATCGGGCGTAGTTTTGTAAATAGTATAGTGGTTTATTCTTTTTATCTATCCTCATTCAGCATTATTTTCGAGCGTAATCATCTTGAAGCCTCACAATATCATCTTCCCCAAAATAAGTTCCCGTCTGCACTTCTATAAAGATGAGCACCTCATCGCCAATATTCTCAATACGATGTTTAGCCCCCAGCGGAATTAAAACCGTTTGGCTGTATTCATAGACCGTTTCTATATCATCTAATGTCACCTTAGCCGTTCCTTGCACTATGGTCCACGCCTCTTGCCTTTTGTTATGGTATTGGTAAGACAGCCGCTTCCCTGGCAATACCTCCACGCGTTTTAGTTTATAATGTGGCTCATCTGCCAAAACAAAATATTTCCCCCAAGGTCTTTCTCCTATTTCCATAAATACTATTTTAGTCAAACAGCAAAATTATAAATTTTTAATCATTTAAAAAACCTTTATTTTCTGTAAATTTGCCATTCTAAAAGATTTTAATTCAATTAAAAATTTCTCTTATGGAAAAAGTACGCGTTCGTTTTGCGCCCAGCCCTACGGGAGCCCTACACTTAGGGGGCGTAAGAACAGCATTATATGACTATCTTTTCGCTAAACACAACGGTGGCGATTTCGTGCTAAGAATAGAAGATACAGATACCGCAAGATATGTAGAAGGCGCCGAAGATTATATTATGGAAGCCTTGGAATGGTCCGGCATCATCCCTGATGAAAGCCCAAAACACGGCGGTCCTTACGGTCCATACAGACAGTCCGAAAGGCGAGACATCTACGACCGATATATCCAAGAAATCCTGAAAACAGACTATGCCTACATCGCTTTTGATACGCCTGAGGAGTTGGATGCCATTCGGAAAGCGTATGAAGCCCGAGGTAAGGTTTTTGCTTACAACCATATCACCAGAAATCAACTTAAAAACAGCCTTAGCCTGTCGCCCGAAGAGGTAGAAGATTTATTGGCTAAAAAAACACCTTTTGTGGTGAGATTTAAAATGCCAATTGATAGAACGCTCAACTTAGAAGACCTTATTCGAGGCAAGTTTAGCGTGAATACCAACGATTTAGATGATAAAGTTTTGGTAAAGCACGATGGTATGCCCACCTACCATTTCGCCAATATCATAGATGACCACGAGATGAAAATCACCCATGTGATCCGCGGCGAAGAATGGCTGCCTTCTATGGCACTCCACACCCTTCTTTATGAAGCTATGGGCTGGACACCGCCGCAATTTGCCCATCTTTCACTCATTTTAAAACCTGAGGGCAAAGGCAAATTAAGCAAAAGAGATGGTGCCAAATTCGGGTTCCCTGTGTTTCCATTAGATTTTAAAGACCCTGAAAGCGGCGAAATTTGGAAAGGCTACCGCGAGTCTGGCTACTTCCCTGAAGCCTTTATCAATATGGTGGCACTATTGGGCTGGACACCTGCCGACAATAAAGAAATCCTGTCGCTCCAAGAGATGATTGACGAGTTTGACCTCCATAAAGTCCACAAAGCGGGTGCCAGATTTAGTTTAGACAAAGCCCGTTGGTTCAATCATCAGTATTTACAAAAAAAATCTGATGCCGAACTTCTTACTGATTTAAAGGCGCTCAACCTTATTCCCGATAAGTTTTCTGATGATACTTTATTGAAAATCATCGCACTAATGAAAGAGCGCGCCACTTTCGTAAAAGACATTTATGATGAAGGGGTATTTTTCTTTGAAGCCCCAACTTCTTACGATGAAAAAGCCGTAAAAAAAGCGTGGAAAGAAGATACATCAAGCATTATAAATGCTTTGGCAGACGCCTTAGAAAACGTTGATTTCCAAACGGCTGATGCTATTAAAAATACACTCCACGACTTTGCTACAGCTCAAAATTTAGGTATGGGCAAAGTGATGATGCCGCTTAGATTGGCTTTGGTGGGTGAGTTAAAAGGTCCTGACATTCCAGACTTAATGGCGATTATTGGTAAAGATGCCAGCCTCAGTAGAATACGCCATATTTTAGAAGTTCTCGGTTAAATTTTATCGGTACAAACTTTCATTTCTGAAAAAATTTACTAAATTTGGAACTTTATTAGATATTAAACAATGGAATATTTAGATTTTGAAACCCCAATAAAAGAGCTGATGGAACAATATGAAAAATGTTCCTTAGTCGGCGAAGAGAGCGGTGTTGATATGAAAACGGCGTGCAGCCAGATAGAAGATAAAATCATTGAAAAGAAGAAAGAAATCTACGGCAAACTCACGCCATGGCAACGGGTGCAACTTTCTCGTCACCCTGACCGCCCATACACGCTGGACTACATTAAAGGTATTGCGGATAAAGACAGTTTTATAGAGCTACACGGTGATAGAAACTTTGCTGATGATGCCGCTATGGTAGGCGGTTTAGCCAAAATAGATGGACACTCGGTAATGTTTATCGGCACGCAGAAAGGGCGAACCACCAAGGAGCGCCAGCACCGCAGATTTGGGATGAGCAATCCTGAAGGCTACAGAAAAGCCCTAAGGCTGATGAAGTTGGCAGAAAAATTCCGAATCCCTGTCATCACACTGATTGACACACCTGGGGCTTACCCTGGTTTAGAAGCCGAAGAAAGAGGTCAAGGCGAGGCGATTGCCAGAAACATCTACGAAATGTGCCAACTCAAAACGCCTATTTTTTGCTATATCATTGGCGAAGGTGCCAGTGGTGGCGCTTTGGGCATTGGTGTGGGGAACAAGGTTTATATGATGGAAAACTCTTGGTATTCCGTGATTTCTCCAGAGAACTGTTCGGCTATTTTATGGCGAAATTGGGATCACAAAGAAGAAGCCGCTTCTACAATGAAACTCACCGCTCAAGATTCTCTTAAAGAGAAGATTATTGATGGTATTATAGAAGAGCCGCTGGGTGGTGCCCACTATGATCCAAGCGTGGCTTTCAGCAATATGAAAACTTCTATCCTCAACAATATCAAAGCGTTTAGCAAGTTTTCAGGCAAAGAATTAGAAACCCAAAGACAAGATAAATTCATCGCGATGGGGCAATACAAAGGTTAATCCCTCATCGTATATCTCAAAAAAAATGCTGTTCAGATGATGTGAACAGCATTTTTTATTTTAGTCTTTTTTGTTTTAGAAAGAAACCTCGTTGGTCTCGTTTCCTTTGGTAAAGGTCATATTCTTTTGGTTACCTTTATAGGAAATATTAACCAAATTCAACTGTTTAGGGTAGGCTTCCATTAAGATAGAATTTTTAATTTTCAGCGTACTGATGGAGGCTACATTCTCCACTTCGTAGTACACCCAAACGCTCTCTCCACTCACTTGGCTTCCTGTAAAAGTAATTTTTTGCGGATTTCCGTTGATGGTTACCGCCACCTTACTGTTGATGTATTTCTTCACTTCAGCTTCAAAAGCTGCCGTTCTGGAATCTATTTTAATAGCATCAGAAACCTGCGAAGTGTTGAGTTTTGTCGTGAATTTCAGCGTCTGACTACCATCGATGTAGTCCACCTTAGTCATCGTAGAATAAAAATCTTTTACGCTAAAACTCATCATCACTAATAAAGATAAAACTCCGAATATACTTAAAAACTTTTTCATTGTATTAAAATTTTAGGTTGATTAAATTTCAAGAATTATGCCAATTAGAAATTAACGCTAATGGCGTACTTTTCATAAAATGCCTTAATATGGGCTACGGCATCATCTGCACTATCCACCACACGGAAGAGATTCAGGTCTTCTTCAGAAATCAAATGGTTTTCTAAAAGGGTGTTTTTAAACCAATCCAAAAGCCCGCTCCAAAATTGAGAGCCCACCAAAACGATAGGGAAACGCCCAATTTTATGCGTTTGTATCAGGGTTAAAGCTTCCATCAACTCATCTAAAGTCCCGAAGCCGCCTGGCATCACAATAAAGCCTTGGGAGTACTTCACAAACATCACTTTCCGCACGAAAAAATAATCAAAAGACATATTAAAATGCCGACTGATATAGGGGTTAAAGTGCTGTTCAAAAGGCAATTCTATATTGAGTCCTATGGATTTTCCTTGATTTTCAAAAGCGCCTTTATTGCCTGCTTCCATAATCCCTGGACCACCGCCTGTGATGATGCCAAAGCCTAAATCCGTGATTTTCTTCGCGATTTCTACTGCCATTTGATAATAATAATCCTCTGGTTTTAACCTTGCAGAGCCAAAAATGGACACACACGGCCCAGATTTCACCATTGCTTCGTAGCCGTTGACCAGCTCTGCCATTACTTTAAAAACCATCCAGCTGTCTCTGGTGATGCTTTCATCCCAAGTTTTAGGGCGAAAACTATCGCTCAGCCTATGGTCAAAAGGGTTGTTTTGTTCTTCTTCTGTTTTCATAAAAAATATTTTTCAGCTTTTTTTATTGATTCTGGTTTGCCTACATCAATCAACCTCGCTTGATGCTCATAGCCGACGATGCTGCGCTCCCCCATAAGGTCTAAATATTCCTCTATAATGGAGAATTTGCCTTGTCTTGATATTTTAGAAAAAATCTGGTTAGACATACAATGTATACCACTGAATGCCAACTCTTTAAGTGTATATTCTAATGAAACCAAGCGCTCTTCTCCTGTGTTTTTATTCCGCCAGCCGCAGAGAGTTTGGCTTTCATCAAACAATAATTTTCTAGAGCTCTCCCGATCCGAAACCGCCAACGACACCATTTTCCCTGATGCCAAATGGCTATCTATCAATTTTTGAATATTGAGGTCGGTTAAGATGTCAGCATTCATCACTAAAAAATGAGGCTCTTCAATGAGAAAAGGCTTTGCAAAGCATAATCCGCCGCCTGTTTCTCGTAAGAAATCCCGCTCATCAGAAATGGAAATTCGTGCCCCAAAATGATGGTTCGCCGATAGAAAATCTATAATCTGTTCGCCAAAATGGTGGATATTGATCACAAAATCTTGGATACCGAAGGATTGCAAAAATCGGATATTCCGCTCTAATAACGGCACGCCATTCACTCGTGCTAACGCCTTAGGATGTTGATCTGTAAAGGGTTTTAGGCGCGTGCCCTTTCCCGCTGCAAAGATGAGTGCTTTCATTGTTGTTCTTGGGTTTTCACGATAAATTGGAGAATATCCTTCGCCACTTCTGTTTTAGATTTAAGCTCAAAAGTTTGACGGTCTTCGGCGGTTAATATCGTAATTTTATTGGTATTTGATTTGAAGCCTGCCCCTGCATCTCTTAACGAATTGAGGACAATCATATCTAAATTTTTGTTCTGCAACTTGGCTTTGGCATTGGCTTCTTCATTCTGTGTTTCTAAGGCAAAACCGACCAAAAATTGGTGTTTTTTCTGCATCCCCATCGTTTTTAGAATATCGGGATTTTTCACCAATTCTATTTGAAGGGTTTCATCATTTTTCTTGATTTTTTCTTTGGCAACCACCTTGGGAGCGTAGTCAGCCACCGCCGCACTGGCAATTGCAACATCCATCTGAGGGTAAAATTCTAAAACTTTCTCCAGCATTTCTTTTGCGGAAGTTACCCTATGAAGCGCAACCTGCGGATGCTGAATTTGCTCCGTCGTAGGTCCTGAAATTAAAACCACCTCTGCACCCCAATCTGCGGCGGTCTTTGCCAACGCAAACCCCATTTTCCCCGAGGAATGGTTGCCAATAAAGCGCACAGGGTCTATAGCCTCATAGGTGGGTCCTGCAGTAATGAGGATTTTTTTCCCCCTAAGCAGTTGATTTTGATTAAAAAATTGATGAATGGCTTGGAATATGGTTGTAGGCTCTGCCAAGCGCCCCTCGCCCACCAGACCGCTAGCTAACTCGCCGTGTTCTGCAGGGATAATATGGTGTCCATACGATTTTGCCAAGGCTAAATTCCGTTGAGTAGAAGGGTGGGCATACATATCCAAATCCATTGCTGGGGCGATAAACACGGGACATTTGGCGGAGAGATAAGTGGCAACCGCCAAGTTATCACAAATGCCATTGACCATTTTTGCCAGCGTGTTTGCCGTGCAAGGTGCCACGAGCATCACATCTGCCCAAAGCCCCAAATCCACATGGTTGTTCCACTGATGATCAGCGGTAACCAAATCCGTAAGCACTGGATTTTTAGACAACGCCGATAAAGTCAGCGGCGAGGTAAAGTACGTGGCATCAGGCGTCATCACCACTTTCACCTCAGCTTTGGCTTTGATGAAATCCCGCACCAGCGTGTTGATTTTATACGCGGCAATGCCTGCTGAAACGGCAATTAAGATTTTTTTCCCTTCAAGACTCATAGTCATCAGAATTTAAGACTTACGAATATAAATGATTTTTTTGAAACTGAGAAATCTCAACAAAAAAAACCGCTATACAGCGGCTTTATATTATTGTAGTAGAGGCATTTCTTAAGCTCTACCCTCTTCTTTTCTAAAATAAATCTCGTTATCCATCCATTCTTTAATGGCGATAGAAGTCGGTTTAGGAAGTTTTTCGTAGAGTTTAGAAATTTCTATTTGCTCTCTGTTTTCGAATACCTCTTCCAAAGTGGCATTGTGTACCGCAAACTCATCTAATTTATTATGAAGTTCGGTGCGAATTTCAGCATTGATCTGCTCCGCTCTTTTTCCCATAATCACGATGGCTTCGTAGATAGAGCCTACTTTTTCTTCTATCTTATCTCTATTATAAGTAATGGTATTGTTTTCTGCTTTGGTATCTTTAACACTCATTTCAGCTGGGTATTTATTCGGTTTTAGTTTGCAAAGATATAGATTTCTTTGGAATTTTTAAAACCTCTATTCAGATTTATTTTCTTTTCCGCGTTTTTCTTTTTGTTTCGCCTCGTAATCGGCTTTGCGTTTTTCCACTTGCTGCTCTAATTTCTCAAAGTGGGTTTTCTCGGTCTCCAACTGCGCTCTCAACTTCTGCGCCGATTTAGACATCTCCGTATCTGGATAATCCTTCTCCACTTGGTAGGTGTAGGCTATAGCGCTCTCCAAACGCTCTTTTTTAAGTTCAAATTTAGAATCTATCGCTATTTTGGCTTTTGCCTGCATCAGATAGTTTTCTATTTTAGGTCTTAACTTGGTGGATGGGAAATCGTTGAGGACATTTTCAAAGCTGATAATTGCCGCTTTATATTCTAACATTTTGTAGTATTGGCGGGCGTTTTCATAGGCTTTGAACTCTAATTTATAAGTCAACTCTTCAATTAAATCATTGATGTTTTTTGCTCTCTCAGAATTCGGATATTGATTGAGAAAATTCTGCAATTCTGTAATCGCCAACTCTGTGCTGCTTTGGTCTAAATTATACTCCAAAGAGCCTTGATAATAGCAAATTGCCGACATATACGCGGCTTCTTCCTTCCTTGGATCGTTCGCCAGCGCGCTATTGACCGCAAATTTCTTGAACTGATGCCCTGCCAAGCGGTATTGCTTATCATAATAGTTGGCGTATGCGGATTTAAAAAGCACATCCGAAGCCTCATCTGTCCCCGAAACCAAATTCTGCGCACGCTCATAGAGCGCCAGTGCTTCCTTCCATTTCTTCTTCGCGTACATATCGTTCGCTGCGGTCAAGATCACATCTTTGTCTGCGCTTTTCATCGCCATATCATATTGTTTATTACAAGAAAAAGCGATGGCTGCTACAGCTATTGTCAGAATATATTTCTTCATTATAAAATCTTAATCGATGCAAAAATAAAACTTTTTTATCAAAACCCGCTTTTTTATCTAACTTTAACATTGTTTTAGAAAAAAAACGATAACCTGCCTTCCTTTTTATGGCGCTATGGCGAGGTCTATCACTTCTTTCATACGGCTTACATAATGGATTTTGAGGTTTTTAAGATAATCCCCTTGGATGTCTTGCACATCTTTTCGGTTTTCTTCGCAGAGGATGACCTCTTTAATGCCTGCCCTCACGGCTGCCAGCAATTTTTCTTTTATGCCGCCCACAGGCAAAACCTTCCCACGGAGGGTAATTTCGCCCGTCATTGCTAAATGAGATTTCACTTTCTTGTTCAGAAAACTGGACACCATAGAAGTGAGCATCGTGATGCCTGCCGAAGGTCCATCTTTAGGCGTAGCCCCTTCTGGAATGTGGAGGTGGACATTATGCTGCGCAATGGTCTCTTGGTCTATGCCGAGTTCTGCGTGTTTGGCTTTAATGTATTCTAAAGCAATGGTAGCAGATTCCTTCATCACATTCCCCAAGTTACCCGTCATGGTAAGTTGCCCTTTGCCTTTGGACAGAATACTTTCTATAAAGAGAATATCGCCGCCCACACTGGTCCACGCCAAGCCTGTCACCACCCCTGGGGCATCTACCATTTCCGAAAGGTTTTTCTTCAGCGGAACGCCCAAAATCTGATCTACCGTAGCGATAGAAATATTAGGCTGATATGCTTTCTCCATCGTGATTTGTAGCGCCACCCAACGGGCTATTTTAGCGATACATTTCTCCAAATTCCTTACACCGCTCTCTCTGGTGTGGGCTTCTATAATATGTTTTAGCGCGGAGGTATTTAGTTTTAGTTGATGACTTGTTAAGCCGTTTTCTTCCAATTGCTTTTTGAGCAAATGGCGTTTGGCAATTTCTACTTTCTCCTCTAAGGTATAGCCCGAAAGTTGGATGATTTCCATTCGGTCTAATAGAGGTTGCTGAATGGTACTCAGCGTGTTTGCCGTAGCGATGAACATCACCTTAGACAGGTCATAACCGATTTCTAAAAAGTTATCATAGAAACTGTGGTTTTGCTCTGGGTCTAAGACCTCCAACAACGCAGACGATGGGTCGCCGTGAACGCCCTGACCTATTTTATCAATTTCATCTAAAACCACCACGGGGTTAGAAGTTCCCGCTTTCTTTATCGATTGTAAAATCCGCCCTGCCATAGCGCCGATATAGGTTTTGCGGTGACCACGGATTTCGCTTTCATCGTACAAACCGCCCAAAGAAATACGGATGTACTCGCGCCCCAAAGCCTCTGCAATAGACTTCCCTAAGGAGGTTTTACCCACCCCTGGAGGCCCCACAAGGCAAAGAATTGGCGACTTCATATTGTTTTTAAGTTTGAGCACCGCTATATGCTCCAAAATTCGCTTCTTGATGTCCTCCATACCAAAGTGCGCTCTGTTCAGCACTGTTTCTGCCTTCGGAATGTTAAAAACATCTTTAGAATAACGCTCCCAAGGCAAATCTGTGAAGAAATCTAAGTAATTCCGCTGCACATTATAGTCTGGCGAATGCGGATTTTGCCTGTTCAAACGGTTAATTTCCCTTTGAAAATGCTGCTCTACCTCATCATTCCATTTGATTTTTTTGGCTTTTTCTTTCAGTTCTTCGGCATCGTTTTCTGCACCGCCGCCCAGCTCTTCTTGTATGGTTTTAATCTGTTGATTGAGGAAATACTCGCGCTGGTGCTTGTCCATTTCCTTAGAGGTTTTTTGGTGGATTAAGTTCCGAAGTTCTAATTTCCGAAACTCATCAAACAGCATCTCGTAGCATTTTTTAGCCCGAGTTTTGGTGCTTTTGGTTTCCAGCAAAGTTTGCTTAGCCTCCGCCGAAAATCGGGCATTGGCACAAATAAAATTAAGCAACTCCTCGTGGTTTTCTATATTGGTAATCGCAAAGCGGGCAGAGTTCGGGATCTGCGGGTCTAAATCCACAATCTTAATGGCTACCGACTTAATGTTCTCTATAATCGCCTCAAACTCTTCTCTATTTTTAGATTGGCTTTCTTTGAGTTTGTCTATCTCCGCTAAAAAATAAGGCTCCTGCGCTACCAATTCTTTCAGTTTAAAACGCCCTACGCCTCGCATAATAGCCGTGATATTACCATCAGGGAGTTTCACAATTTTCAGCACCTGAGCGGTCGTGCCCACGCGGTAGAGGTCTTTCTCGGTAGGGTTCTGTTCCTTGCTATTTTTTTGAGATAAAATACCGATGGTCTCGTTATTTTGCTGCGCTTCTTGGAGCAATTTAATGGATTTCTCACGACCTGCGGTAATGGGCATAATAACGCCTGGGAACATCACCATATCCCGAACGGGCAAAATGGGAAATAGATTTTGGTTTTCTTTCTCGGATTTGGCGTGAATCTCTTCGGTAACAAAGCTGAAACCCTCGTCTAACATCCCGTCGAAAGAAATATCTTCTATATCAATCATAATTTTATCAATTCTAAAAATGGTTCACTTGGAGCGGACAATGTGTCAGTTTTCGTTGCCAAAAAGAGGCAAATCTGTCCGCACCAACCTCTTTATTAAGGTTTTTCAATGAGCCAGTATAAGCGCCAATTCTTGTGCCAAGCTTTTTAGATTTTGATGAAAACCTTACCTTTTATTAAAGGAACAGCATCGCCCTTTCAATCCATAGTGAAGAAAAGCTGCGTTCTCCCCTGCCCTTCTTCAGCTCAACCGCTGTCCCATAACCGATTGAGTGTTAATTCCCACTACAAGTTACCACAAAAAAAATATTGGTTTAAATTGGACACCTCTCAATTGAAATCTCATTAAAAAGAAGCCGATTCCTCTCACCGAGAACCCAAGCTCAGTTTCAGAGGTAGAATCATCGGTAATAAAGGCACTGGCAAATTGGAAGCCATCTCACCGTTACAAGGCAATTATTGCCAATGGGACTTTCCAAATTCAGCGGAAATAATAGATGCAAAAAAAGACTTTCCTTTACCGAAAAAGTCTTTTTTTTATTTTGTCAATCTTGGTTGAGTGCTGATGCCTCGCTTTGGTTAAATGCCAAAATGCGGATTACCGGCGTAAACTTTTGGAACTTCTAAAGCTCGCCAAAAGGAAATAAGCCACAAAGACCATAGAAAACCGCAGCAGCGAAGGCACTGCCACCTCAAAATCGAAAAAGATAAAGCCTATAATCAGCAAAATTGCCATCCCCAAAAATGAGTATGCCAGCTTTTTAGGCAGGCTGTAATCTGGTCTATCCAGAAAGTACGCCAAGCCCCACGCCAAGCCAAATGCCGCAGCGTAATACAACGCCACCGCCCACGGCTGCTCAGCCCAATAATAATTGGCTAAAAAACTCAAAACGCCAATCCCCAATGCATATGCTATCGCTTTTTTCATCGTCATTTAAATTAAAGCGCCACAAAGATAAGGTTTTTAACATTAAGAATTTTAGCCCCTCATATTCAAAAGTTTAAAAACATTTTTCTATATTTGGAAAAAATACCACCCACTATGGAAAACAAATACCAACCTCGGCATAAAGTGCGTGTTGTTACGGCGGCAGCGTTGTTTGATGGACACGATGCGGCGATCAATATTATGCGGCGCGTGATTCAAGGGACGGGTTGCGAGGTCATCCACCTCGGGCACGATAAATCGGCGGAAGAAGTGGTCAACTGCGCCATTCAGGAAGATGCCAACGCCATTGCCCTCACCTCCTACCAAGGCGGACACAACGAGTATTTTAAATATATTTATGACCTACTTCAGGAAAAAGGTATGCCGCAAATCAAGATTTTTGGCGGCGGCGGCGGCGTGATCCTCCCCGAGGAAATCAAAACCCTGATGGACTATGGCATCTGCCGCATTTATTCCCCTGATGATGGGCGAGAAATGGGCTTGCAGGGAATGATTGATGATTTGGTGCAGCGGTCAGATTTTGCCACTGGCAACCAAATTACCGTGAAAGCGTTGGACAATATTTCCTTTAACGACCACAAAAGCATCGCCCAAGTGATTTCTGCCGTGGAAAATTATTCCACCGAAAAACCTGAACTCATCGCAGAAATCCAACGCCGAGCCACCGCTCAAGACGCCTCGCAGCGCATTCCTATCGTAGGAATTACAGGAACGGGCGGCGCAGGAAAATCCTCCCTTACCGATGAGTTGGTACGGCGTTTTCTCCGTTCTAACCCTGATAAAACCTTGGCTATCATCTCCATAGACCCTTCCAAAAAGAAAACAGGCGGTGCATTGTTGGGCGACAGAATTCGGATGAATGCCATCCACGATCCTCGCATCTATATGCGGTCTATGGCGACTCGGGAAACCAATGTTTCGGTGTCGCCGTATGTGCAAACCGCTATTCAAGTGCTGAAATTAGCCCAGCCCGACCTCATCATTTTGGAAACCTCAGGCATTGGGCAAAGTGGTTCGGAAATTGCCGATATCGCCGACCTTTCAATGTATGTGATGACGCCAGAATATGGGGCTGCCACTCAGTTGGAAAAGATTGATATGTTGGATTTTGCCGACCTCATCGCCCTCAATAAATCCGATAAACGGGGCGCCCAAGATGCCCTAAACGCCGTGCGGAAACAGTACCAGCGCAATCATCTTCTTTGGGAACAAAGTTTAGAAGCGATGCCTGTTTTTGCCACCAAAGCCAGCCAGTTTAATGATATTGGCACCACAGAATTGTTTAACGCTTTGGTAGAACAGCTCAACCAACGCTTTGAGACACTGTATTTTGACCCTTATTCGGAGCAAATTGTGCAAGAAGAAGCCGTAATTATTCCGCCCAACCGAGTGCGGTATCTCTCTGAAATTGTGGAAAATAACCACCGTTATGACCAAAAAATTGCCGAGCAAGCCGATATCGCCAGAAAAATGTACCACATCCAAGGGGTGAAAAACTTTTTGCAAAACACAGATTTTGAGCCACTTCAGCAAGAATATAAAAAATTAGAAAAGGAACTTTTACAAGAAAATATAGATTTCCTCAACCATTGGGAAGACACAAAAAACCAGCTCTCTGCCGATACTTTTTCTTATTTTGTGCGAGGCAAAGAAATCAAAGTGGAAACCAAAACCACCTCTTTGGCACACCTTAAAATCCCCAAAATTGCCTTGCCTAAATTCCACGATTGGAGTGATTTAATCCATTGGAAAGGGCAAGAGAATCTCCCTGGCAGTTTCCCTTATACGGCTGGAAT
Organism: Riemerella columbina; assembly: GCF_030517065.1. Classification (NCBI taxonomy): domain Bacteria; kingdom Pseudomonadati; phylum Bacteroidota; class Flavobacteriia; order Flavobacteriales; family Weeksellaceae; genus Riemerella; species Riemerella columbina. The sequence continues at coordinate 485,153 of NZ_CP103950.1, read as the reverse complement.
TTATCCATTTAAGCGGACGGGCGAAGATCCTACCCGAATGTTTGCGGGCGAAGGCGGCCCCGAGCGTACCAACCGCCGTTTTCACTATGTATCTGCCGAGATGCCTGCCAAAAGGCTCTCCACAGCGTTTGATTCCGTAACGCTCTATGGGCAAGACCCTGCGCTGCCACCTGATATTTACGGTAAAATTGGGAATGCGGGTGTGTCCATCGCAACTTTGGATGATGCCAAAAAGCTCTATTCAGGCTTTGATTTGGTCAGTCCGCTCACTTCGGTTTCTATGACCATCAACGGGCCAGCCCCGATGCTTTTGGCGTTTTTTATGAATGCCGCCATTGACCAAAATGTGGAAAAATTCATCCAAAATTCCCCAGAAAAAGCCCAATACGAAGCCAAAATAGAGCAACTTCTCCAAGAGAAATTTGATACCAAAAATCTCCCAAGACCGCAGTATCACGGCGATTTGCCAGCCTCCAACAATGGCTTAGGTTTGATGCTTTTGGGGCTCACAGGCGATGAAATCATCAGTGCGGAGGATTATGCACGCATCAAGGCGGAGACCATCGCTACGGTGCGGGGTACGGTGCAGGCGGACATTTTAAAAGAAGACCAAGCTCAGAATACTTGCATCTTCTCCACCGAATTTGCCCTGCGGTTGATGGGCGATGTGCAGGCGTATTTTATCCAAGAAAAAGTGCGAAATTTCTACTCCGTGTCCATCTCGGGCTACCATATTGCGGAGGCGGGTGCCAATCCGATTTCGCAGCTGGCATTTACCCTTGCCAACGGCTTTACTTATGTGGAATATTATCTGGCGAGAGGAATGAATATCAACGACTTTACGCCCAATCTGTCGTTCTTTTTCTCCAATGGTATAGACCCAGAATATGCGGTGATTGGGCGTGTGGCACGGCGGATTTGGGCAAAAGCGATGAAGGAAAAATACGGTGCCGATGAGCGTTCGCAGATGTTGATATACCACATCCAGACTTCGGGGCGATCTTTGCACGCACAAGAGATTGATTTTAACGACATCAGAACCACGCTCCAAGCGCTGTATGCCATCTATGACAACTGTAACTCCTTGCATACCAACGCATACAATGAAGCCATCACCACACCTACCGAACAATCAGTGCGGCGCGCCATGGCGATACAGCTCATCATCAACAAAGAATTGGGCTTAGCCAAAAACGAAAATCCGTTGCAAGGTTCGTTCATCATTGAGGAATTAACCGACTTGGTGGAAGAGGCGGTCTATGCTGAATTTGAACGCATTACCGAGCGTGGCGGCGTGCTGGGCGCTATGGAAACGATGTACCAACGCTCCAAAATTCAGGAGGAAAGTATGCACTACGAGTGGCTGAAACACACGGGCGAATATCCGATTATCGGCGTGAATACTTTCTTGGGCAAAGATGGCTCTCCAACGGTGCTCCCCGGCGAAGTGATCCGCTCCACGGAGGAGGAAAAACAGCTTCAAATTAAAAATTTAGAGGTCTTCCACGCGAGTAGCCGTACGCTCAGAGGCTTGGCTCCAACGCCTCCAACAAGCCGCCATCAACCAAAGCAACCTCTTTGAAACGATGATGGAAGCGGTAAAATATTGCTCCTTAGGGCAAATCACCAACGCCCTATTCGAAGTCGGCGGTAAATATATACGGAATATGTAGGGGGAAAGGATTTTTAAATTTGATTTTATAACCGTAAAAAGATTATATAACTATCACTCCATGATCTTTTTCATCAAAAATAAAAGCCAAAGTTAAAAAACTTTGGCTTTTTGTCTCATCAAATTAACCTCTATTGAGGTGAGTAATACCGTTGGATTTTGCGCAGTTCTTTCACATAATAATGTTGGACAAACATCGTTTGGAGGCACAGATAATTAAAATAGCCACCAACCAATATACTCATCAAAAATTGCCCTGTGGAATAATCTGTAAGACCAAGACTATCATTAAAAAAGTAAGCCCACAACACCCAAAGAGCGCCTAAATAAGAAAAAGAATGAACCACCAAACCATCATATACCGTTAGTGGTTTGACCTTATATTGCTTTTTGATTTTCAATGCTTTTCTATTTTTCATCCACATAATGAAGGTTATGCACATCATCACAACTAATTCGATTTGAAACCAAACTATTGCATTAAAATAAAGGGTAACCATATAAAATACGATGGCTAATATGGTGAGCGGAAAGACTTTCCGTAAGATGTTCCACATGGCTTGCTTTTGATATTTTATCATCAGCGGCGAGATATCATCTGCACTATAAAACACATTATAAATCATTTTCAAATCCTTAAGCCACACGGATTTTGTACGGCTAAGCGCTTCAGCAAAGGATAGGTCTTGCGCCTTCATCATCTCGCCAACTTGGGTAACAAAATGGTCTTCTACCTCCAACAGAACATCAAGAGAAAGCCTTCTGGATAAGAGGTATTGCCTAATCTCGGAAAGTTGTTCTGGGGTCATCATAGTTGTATTTTATTTTTTCTGATGAGATAAAACAAAAGTTGCATTTGTATCATCGCATTGAGGATGAAAAAGAAATCTCGCACCCAATATTTAAGAAAGCCATAGTAGGTATAAAATGAAGAATAATAAGCTACAAAACTGATCAATAGCGAGACAAAAACAGTCCGCAGCACCAAAGGATTGACATTCAGTTCTATCAAAGTAAAAAGTTTAATTTTCTCAAAAATCAAGGCATAGAGGAGCATCAGCCCCCATACTCCCACGATCACCATAGAGAGCCAGTCCCACTGGTAATAGCGAGTAACCAAGATGAGCAAAGCGGCTATACAAAGGGCTCTCCCCAATATTTGGTTGAGCAACATTTTAATACTGTCCACTTCTATTTTCGGTACTTTTTTGGGAAACAATGAGTCTATACGAACAGGACTCAGATCGTCCTGCCATTTGATTTTCGTGTACAAAAAAGCCTCTTGAAAGGATTGCCCTGCCTCCATCTGTGTGGTTATTTCTTGCGAAAAATGGTCGGTAATTTCGTTTAACATCAACCGAGAAACTTTTTTATACTTTAAATAATTTTTGATTTGAATAATTTGATCTATATTTAACATCACAATTTTATTTTTGATAATGACCACTTATTTCAACAGCAACAAAGCATTGATTTTCAGATTAAAAATAGTATTAAGATTAAAAATATAACTTTTCATCTCTGCCTCCTCTTGTGCTTGCTGTCGCTTGCCTTTGCTGGTTAAGAAATAATATTTCCTGTCCCTACCGTTGATGTGCTGCACCTCAGATTCTATAATGCCCTCTTGCTCCAATTTATGAAGAATGGGATAAAGTGCCCCTTCCGTCATCTCTAAATGCCCTTGGGTCAGTTCCTTAGCACGCTGAGTCATCTGATAACCATACATTTTAACCTCCTGAGCCAACAGTTTCAAAATAATATTTTTGAGCGTTCCTTTATAAAGTGTATTTTTTTTCATTGCTTTACTGATTTATACCTTGCAAATATATGCATAATTTTCTTATGTATTATGTTTTTAGGTATTTTTATTTTAAAAAATTTTTAAAGCCTATGATTTTACAGTTGCTGATGTGGCTTGGCGTTTTGCCCACTCGTGATTATTATCTATTTTTGTAGGGTGAAAGTAGAAAAAATTATTCTTGGGATAGACCCTGGTACCACGGTAATGGGGTTCGGCATTATCTCTGTGCTGGACAACCGAATGCAGCTGGTATCCATCCACGAGTTGATTCTCAAAAAATACCCCAACCACGAAACGAAATTAAAGTATATTTTTGAGCGCACCTTAGCCCTCATCGATGAGTTTCACCCTGATGAAGTGGCGTTAGAAGCGCCTTTTTATGGCAAAAATGTACAGAGTATGCTCAAATTAGGACGCGCCCAAGGTGTCGCTATGGCTGCCAGCCTCTACCGAGATATTCCGATTACTGAATATTCGCCGAAGAAAATAAAAATGGCGATTACAGGCAATGGCAACGCCAGCAAAGAGCAAGTGGCAGGGATGCTTAAAAATTTGCTTTCCTTAAAGGAATTTCCAACCAAATATTTAGATGCCTCCGATGGTTTAGCCGTGGCGGTCTGCCATCATTTTAACTCTGGAAAACCCAATACCGAAAAAAGTTACTCCAGCTGGGATAGTTTTCTCAAACAAAACCCTGATCGGATAAAATAAACCTAAAAATCTGCTGTGTGATTTCATAAAAAAATCCGTTTCAGAAAACTCTTAAAACGGATTTTAGTTTTTTTATTATTGATTTACCATATTTTACAAAGAATAATTAGGGGCTTCTTGGGTAATAATAACATCGTGAGGATGAGATTCTTTAAGCCCGCTTCCCGTAATTTTAACCATTTTGGAATCCTCTTGCAAAGTCCTAATATCGGCAGCGCCACAGTAGCCCATTCCTGCACGAAGTCCGCCTGTGAGCTGGAAAACCACATCTTCCAACTTGCCTTTGTGCGGTACACGACCTTCAATGCCTTCGGGTACGAATTTTTTGGCTTCGCTTTGGAAATAGCGCTCTTTGCCCCCACGCTTCATCGCGGCTAAACTGCCCATACCTTGGTAAGATTTAAACTTTCGCCCTTGGAAGATGATCTCCTCCCCTGGTGCCTCATCAGTTCCCGCAAAAAGAGAGCCGAGCATCACGGCATTGGCACCGCTGGCAATGGCTTTCACGATGTCGCCAGAAAGCTTAATCCCGCCGTCCGCTATTACCGCTACATTTTTTTCTTTGGCGTATTCATACACATTATAAATAGCGGAAAGTTGCGGCACGCCCACACCTGCCACCACTCGGGTAGTACAGATGGAACCTGGTCCCACGCCCACTTTTAGAACATTGGCTCCTGCCTCTATTAAATCTTTTGCAGCTTCTGCTGTGACGATATTTCCGCCCACGATGTCCAAATTTGGGAAGGCAGTTCTAATCTCTTTGATTTTGTCCAAAACGCCTTTGGAATGTCCGTGTGCAGAGTCTATCGCGATGATATCCACGCCCGCTTCTACCAACGCAGACACGCGCGCCATAGTATCCTCGCCAACGCCAACGCCTGCCCCCACGATAAGTCTGCCATTTTGGTCCTTGTTCGCGTTAGGATATTCTAACTGATTGTCAATATCTTTAATGGTGATGAGCCCTACCAACTTAAAATCTTGATCTACGATAGGGAGTTTCTCCACACGGTTTTCCAGCAAAATATTTTTTGCGGTTTCCAGCGTGGTATTTTGGTCAGAAGTAACCAAATGGTCTTTGGTCATCAGGTCTTCCACCTTCATTTCTAAATTTTCTTGGTACTTCACATCTCTATTGGTAATGATGCCGATGAGCTTATGTTCCTCATCTACCACAGGTAACCCCGAGATTTTATATTTCGCCATCAGCTCTTTGGCTTCCCGCAGCGTGTGGTTTTTAGAGAGGGTTACAGGATCCGAAATCATACCATTTTCGGAGCGTTTCACCTTGTTCACTTGGGCGGCTTGCTCCTCTATGGTCATATTTTTATGGATGAATCCTAAACCTCCCACTCGGGCGAGGGCAATGGCTAAATCGGCTTCGGTAACGGTGTCCATAGCGGCGGAAACGATAGGCACATTGAGCGTGATTTTGTCCGTTAAGCGTGATTTTAGGGAAACTTGGTTGGGCAGTACCTCTGAGAAGGCGGGCACTAAGAGCACATCATCAAAAGTGATGGCGGTTTCTACAATTTTGTCGTGTATAGGCATAGCACTTTCTTTGCAAAAATAGGTTATTTTATCTGAACTTACAAATATCATAGGATAATAAAAAAGCCTCGCGGTGAGGCAAGGCTTTTTATTTCGTAGTGGTGCTTAGAGGCTAACTCTTCTAAACCCGATAATTTCTACATCGTCTCCGAAAGTTTTCACATACTCGGCTACTTTTTTGCTATCATCCTTGATGAAGTTTTGGTCTAATAGCGCTTTTTCTTGGTCTAATGAGGTATTATCACTGATGAATCTCTGGATCTTACCTGGAATGATTTTATCCCAAATTTGTTCTGGCTTACCTTCAGCTTTAAGTTCTGCTTTGGCATCTTCTTCTGCTTGCTTAAGCACTTCTTCTGTTAATTGTGCGTAAGAGATGTATTTTGGTACATTTTTAAGCGGCTTGCCTAAACGCGCCAATTCTTCGTTATCCTTCTCTATTACAGCAATACGAGCTTCAGTTTCGCTGGCGATGAAGGCAGGATCAAAATCTTTGTAAGATAGAGTATCTGCTCCCATAGAAGCCACCTGCATAGAGATATCTTTGGCTAATTCTGCAGCGTGGTCAAACTTCTTAGATAATGCTGTAATGGCAGCAATTTTGTTCCCCACATGGATGTAAGCGCCTAAATATGGACCTTGGATGGTTTCAAAAGCACCGATTTCTATTTTCTCTCCGATAACGCCTGTTTGCTCTATCAATTTCTCTGCTACGGTCATACCGTGGAAGTCAGAGGCTAAGAATTCTTCTTTATTAGCATAGTTGAGGGCTTGTTCTGCCAATTCGTGTGCTAATACTACGAAGGCTTCGTTTTTCGCTACAAAATCGGTTTCGCAGTTTAAAGCGATGATAGCCCCTAAGGTATTATCTTCGTTCACTTTAGCGATTACAGCACCTTCAGAAGATTCTCTATCTGCTCTATTAGCGGCTACTTTTTGTCCTTTTTTTCTAAGGATTTCAATGGCTTTATCAAAATCTCCTTCAGCTTCTACTAAAGCTTTTTTGCAGTCCATCATCCCTGCTCCTGTAATGTTTCTTAGTTTCGCTACATCTGCGGCAACTGGTGTATACATAATATTTTAATTTTTGATTTTTAAATGTGTATTTTTGTGGGCTTCATTTTTTCCCGTGCAAAGATAATAATTTTAATACAAACTAAAAATAGACTTTCAGCGTTTATAGTTTTAAACCCTACTTTTAATTTCAAAATGAATGTTCTTAAACTCTTTTCAATAACCTTTCTTATGCTGAGCTCTACGCTGTTGGCACAATCCCAATATACCGCGGCAGAAGTGGCTCAATCTTCGGACATTAGAGTGATTGCTAATTTTATTAAATATAACCCTAACCACCCTGATACGCCTAAATTCAAGGCTAAGCTTTACCATTTGCTCAATGGTGGTTCTTCGGGGAGTGTTGCCTCATCACCTCGTGCTGCGGCGCCCATTAAAAGCCGTGTGCCTGCGTCCTCCAAAGCGGCAGCGCCTGTGGATTCCAAAACGCAAAAAACGGTGGATCTACTCAACCATCTTTTCAGTAGTGAAAAAGAATACTCCAAAGAAGCTTATATCCTGATTACCAACCGTTCGCAGTGTAACATTGTGGTGCATATTTCGGGAAAACGCAACTATCATCTGGAAGTTTTAGCGCAGAATTCTAATTTTATACAAGTGGACAAGGGCAATTATACGCTATCGGCAGATATTTGCCACGCCCAATACCGCTCTGCTAAGACCATCAACCGAGATACAGAAATTATTCTGAACAATCAGCCTTAGTTTTATTCGTACTCATAGCCCAAAAGGGAAAAGAGCATACATTTAAGGTAATGGTCTAATTTTTTCTCCAATGCTGGCAGGTAGGCTTTGCCTTTGGGGAGGTAGTTTTCATAAAAAAATTGGTTTCTGATGGTAAAAACAATGGTGCCAATGAGGCTTGCCAACATTTCTTCTGGCTTTGCCATTTTTTTGAAATCGCCTGTAATCACGCCCTGCTCTATGGCTTCTTTTAGCCGATGAATGCAGAGGTCATAAAAGTCTTTTAAAAACACCGCTAAATTGGAGTTAAACTGCATCTCTTGCGTAACAAAGCCATGAAAATAGCTGAATTTAAGGATATGCCGAACGATAAAAGTAATCATCTCCGAAATCTGAACTGGCGGCGCAGACTTGGCAATGGTCTGGGTAAATAGGCTAAAAATCTCGCGGGTTTTCTCTACTCTATAGCGGTAGAGCGCCACCATCATCTTTTCCTTAGAACCGAAATAATAGGAAATCATTGCCACATTAACCTTGGCATTTTTAGCAATTTCCCTTACAGAAGTGGCATCAAAGCCTTTTTCTGCAATCAAGGCTTCGGCAGCATTAAGGATGTTGATTTGTTTCTCGGTAAAGCTACTTTCCATATCCAGCGTATTTTTACAAAAATAAGCTTTTTCTAAATAAAATAAGGCTTCAAGATGATTTTTACCCTCTTGGTGGTTTTATTTTAAGGATTTTCAAACGCTGCCAAAACTTGAAATTCCGTGCGAGTGCCCACCATAGCCTCCCCGAATTTCTGTTGTCCTTTTTGTCTCAGTGCAGGTGCAAACTCCTGATAATAATGGTCTAAGTCTGTGGCTGTTGCGCAGAAATATTGACAAGTATAAGCACCGTATTTCTCGGTATTTTCAGTTTGGTTTTTTAGAAAAATAGCCTTGTGGAAACACTGCGTAGCCAATACTTCTTGGATGTGTTCGTTTTGCATCCACGCTACAAAATCAGCTTCTGCACTGGGTGCAATGTGTATGGTCACATTATAAATGAGCATTTTTATTAAATATAAAATTGATTTGCAAAAATAAAAATAATACTGCTAACCATCTCTATTAAAAAATATACCGCAAAAAAGCCCACCTGATTTTATTCATTTTACACTTATTTTATTTTTCATATCTTTGCTGCCTTTTAACAATAACACATTACGACAATGAAAAAAACACTTTTGATGGCTTTAGCTTTAGTTGGTACTACGGTTATGGCTCAAGAACAAGGCGTTCCTGCGGATAGCACTAAAAATTGGTCTATCATTGGACAAAACACTTTAATGCTTAACCAAGCGGCTTTCTCTAACTGGGTAGGCGGTGGAGCTAATAATGTAGGTTGGATTGCTGGGACCAACTACAATATGACTTACGAAAAAGGGCAAGACCTTTGGGAAAACATCGTTATTTTAGGCTACGGACAGAATAACACCCAAGGGACTGGAACCAGAAAAACCCAAGACATCATCAACCTTTCTACTAACTATGGTAGAAAGATCGCTAACCACTGGTATGCATCTGCTGGGGCTGGATTACAAACTCAATTTGCTGCTGGTTACGAAGATGGCAACAACCCTAACGCTGCTAAAATCTCCAGCTTTATGGCACCTGGATACCTTATGGTAGGAGCTGGTTTCACTTACAAACCAAACGACAATTTCACGATGACACTACGCCCTGCTAACGCCAGATGGACTTTCGTTTTAGACAAAGACCTTCAGAAAGCGGGTAACTTCGGGTTGAAAAATGATGGAGATTCTTCTCTATTCCAATTCGGGTTCTTAGCTACAGCGGGTTACAAAGTTAAGTTAATGGACAACATCTCCCTCATCAACTCTGCTTCTGTATTCTCTAACTATTTAGACCACCCAGAAAGATTGGTTTTAGGTTACAATGGGACTTTAAACATGAAGATCAACAAATACATCTCTTCTGTCATTACCCTTGACCTCATCTACGACCACAACCAAATCCAGAAAACACAGCTTAAACAAACCCTTGGCGTAGGTTTCGCTTATACCATTGACAATGGTGTAAAACGCTCTGAAGCTAAAGAAAACCAAAGCTGGAAATAAAACACCACGAAAGCCCACGCTTTCCAAAACTCTCTTAGCCTTGCTGAGGGAGTTTTTTATTTTTATCAAATATTGTTATATCTTTGAACATTAAAAATTTAAAATCGATTAGATATGTCCACATTTTACCATAAATTTGAAGTCCGTTGGAGTGATATAGATGCCAACCGCCACCTCGCCAATGCCTCCTATGTTCAGTATTGCGCACAGACCAGAATGGCGTTTATGAATCAGCATAAAATGGGCTTAGCACAACTCAACCGCTGGGGCATAGGTCCTGTGCTCCTCCACGAGCGCTATTCATTTTTTAAAGAAATCTATTCCGACCAGAGCGTCTATGTATCATTAGAAATTTCTGGCGTGTCCGAAGATGCCAGCATTTATAGCTTCGTTCATAAATTCTACTTGCCAGATGGCACCCACTGTGCTACAGCAGAAGTCATAGGCGTTTGGATTGATATGATGTTGAGAAAAACCACCTCGCCGCCAGATGATATTTTAGCGAGCATCACTCCTTATAAAACAGAACACACCAAAGTGCTCACCAAAGAAGACATTAAAAACTTACCTTTTCGCCCAGAAAATATAGACCCTGCCCTATTTCAAAAATAAAAAATCTTATGTTAGAAGAAAAGAAAACCGCCCTCACGCCAGTTTCTCAGTTAGGAGAATTTGGGCTCATCAAACATATCACAGAACATTTTAACCTTAAAAATCCATCTTCTAAATTAGGCGTGGGAGATGATGCCGCCATCATCAACCCCGAAGGGAAGCAAATCGTCATCTCCACCGATGCCTTAGCCGAGGGCGTCCACTTTAATTTAGGCTATGTTCCCTTAAAACATTTGGGGTACAAAGCCATTGTGGTTAACCTCAGCGACATCGCCGCGATGAATGCCACGCCTACCCAAGTTTTGGTATCTATTGCTGCCTCTAACCGCTTTCCAGTAGAAGCTTTTGAGGAACTTTATGCTGGGATGCAGCTCGCTTGTGAGCGCTATGGCGTAGATTTGGTGGGCGGCGATACCACCAGTTCCCAGAGTGGTTTAATCCTCAACATTACCGCCATTGGGCTTGTGGAACAAGACAAAGCCGTAACCCGCAGTAGCGCGCGCCCTAACGATTTATTGGTAACCACTGGAGATTTAGGCGGCGCTTATATGGGGCTTCAGATTTTGGAGCGAGAGCACGCCATTTATCTTGCGCAGCCAGAAATGCAACCCGATATGGAGGGCTACGATTATATTCTGGAACGCCAACTAAAGCCTGAAGCCCGCACCGACATCAAAAAAACTTTGGAAGATTTAGGCGTGCAACCTACCGCTATGATTGACATTTCCGATGGTTTAGCCTCCGAAATTCTGCACCTTTCTGACCAAAGTAAAGTCGGTTTTAGATTATATGAAGACAAAATCCCGATGGATACGCTGACCATTACCACCGCAGATGAGTTTAACCTCAACCCTGCTATGGCAGCCCTAAACGGCGGTGAGGATTATGAACTCCTCTTTACCATCCGCCCAGAGGATTATCAAAATATCCGCAACCACCCTGATTTTACCGTGATTGGGCACGCTACAGAATTAGACCAAGGCAATCATTTGGTACTTCGTGGTAGTGAGCAACTAACGCCCCTCACCGCCCAAGGTTGGGATGCTTACCTCAATAAAAAAACGTAATCACGCGTTTTTATCAAAAAAATATCATATTTGATGGTAAAAATGTCATCATACCATAAAAAAGCTTTCCTAATTTTGGAAAGCTTTTTTGTTTTCTATTGAAACAAAATCGTTCAATAGACTTGATGAAAATACTAAAAATACCTTTATTTCCACCAATAAAAAAATCGGTATGACTCATACAGCCTACCGATTTTAAATATCTCAAAAAAAAACGATTTTTACTTAATGTACATTGCTTTTTTGATTTCCTCTTTTACTTTCTCTAATTTAGGGAACCACTCTGCAAACAACGCCGAAGAATATGGTGCTGGCGCATCTGGCGTGGTTATTCTCTTAATTGGGGCATCTAAATAATCAAACGCTTTTTGTTGTACCATATAGGTAATTTCTGATGATACAGAAGCGAACGGCCAAGCTTCTTCTAAAATTACCAATCTGTTGGTTTTCTTCACTGAGGCAAGCACAGTGTCATAATCCAATGGGCGCACGGTTCTTAGGTCTATCACCTCAACAGAAATGCCTTCTTTTGCTAAATCTTCGGCGGCTTGTAGCGCTAATTTCATAATTTTACCGAAAGATACTAAGGTCACATCTGTCCCTTCTCGTTTAATATCTGCCTTCCCAATTGGGATGTAATATTCCTCTTCTGGAATTTCCATTTTATCGCCATACATTTGCTCAGACTCCATAAAAATCACGGGGTCGTTATCTTGGATGGCAGTTTTCAGTAGTCCTTTGGCATCATGCGGGTTAGAAGGTACCACCACCTTTAGCCCTGGGCAGTTGGCGTACCAACTTTCAAACGCCTGCGAGTGTGTTGCACCCAACTGTCCTGCAGAACCTGTAGGCCCACGGAACACTATTGGAATATTCCACTGTCCGCCACTCATTTGGAGCATTTTGGCGGCATTGTTTACAATTTGATCTATCGCCACTAAGGAGAAATTGAAAGTCATAAATTCTACAATAGGGCGGTTACCGTTCATTGCGGCACCTACGGAAATCCCTGCAAATCCGCCTTCTGCAATAGGAGCATCAATCACTCTTTTGGGTCCAAACTCGTCCAGCATCCCTTTTGAAGCTTTGTAGGCTCCGTTGTATTCTGCAACTTCCTCACCGATAAGGAAGATGGATTCATCTTTACGCATTTCTTCGCTCATCGCCTGAGCAATTACTTCACGAAATGTATATTCTTTCATTATTTTAAGTATTGTATGGTGCAAATTTAGTTATTTTTATTTGAGTAAAAAAATTTTACACGCCCAGTCCTTCTTTACGCAAAAAAGCAATCCCTCCGAAGAGAAATTGCTTGATCATTTTAATTATTTTTTCATTTTAATTGACCTTATGCCAAGTCTGCGTTCTTCCCAATAACGAGATACCAACATATCCGCGCACATTCAACTGATTGCCTTCTCGCTTAACAGAACATTTGTAAACCTTGCCTGTTTTTGGGTCGGTAATGGTGCCACCGTCAAAATCGTTGCCGTCTTTTTTCAAACCTCTAATCACTTCCATACCTAAAATAGGCTGACCTTTTCTGTCATCTTTACAGCTGGAACAATTGGGGTCTGCAGGCGTAATGAGCAACTGAACCACCTTGCCATAATATTTACCATCGTTTTTTTTGAAAATCTCCACGATAGATTTAGCTTTTCCTGTTTCATCATCTATGGTTTTCCATTTGCCCTCTATTTGGGCGTAAGACATCACACTGAATAATAATGCCAATGTGGCGAATGCTATTTTTTTCATTTTTAAATCTTTTTTAAATTCTGGAAGTAAAGATATTAAAATAATCCATATACACCAATATTTCTATCATTATTTTTTACAATTGAGGTTAAATTCTCACTTTGACATTGCTTCCAAGTTTTCATTTTTTCAATCTAAAAACTGTCTTTTTCAACCTTTATTTTAATGCAGTTTTTTATGAATAACCCTGTCCATATAGTCTTGATACCACGCTTTGCAAAGGGTTTTGCCTTGTTCCACTTCTGGAGAATGCAGCGTTGCAATCAGATTATGCTCTAAGCCCAAATCGGTTTTACGATAAACGCCTGTCACCTCTTTGCCATCAAATCTGTAAATGTAATTTCCGATCATCATTTGCTCTTGGATGCCATCAGAATTAACGATAATGGAAGGCGCATCTGGCGTAGCAACCAAGCTCCTGCCCCAACTCCTTATGGGTTGGTGATAGCCAATTAAATCCGCCAAAGTTGGATAGATATCTATCTGTTGTACCGCATCTTCGCGTTTTCCTTTCAATTGGAATTTAGGGTTCGGCGAGAAAAACAAAAGCGGCAGCGCGAATTTATTCATCGCTTTTTCGTATTCCTTATAATAAACCTGGTTGGTATGGTCGCCCGTAATCACAAAAATAGTATTCTTGTACCACGGCTGTTTTTTAGCGGTTTCAAAGTATTTTTTCAACGCATAATCCGTGTACTGGATAGGCTCGTGCATTTCTATAAAACCTTTTTTAAACCGACCTTGGTATTGCGCTGGAATTTTAAATGGATGATGCGAAGATGCCGTAAACACCGTTGCCATAAAGGGTTGCCGCGCTTTTCCTACATTTTTCGCAAAATACTGCAAGAATGGCTCATCCCAAATTGCCCAAATACCATCAAAATCTTGGTCGTTAGCGTATTCGTTTTTGCCATAATAATGCTGAAATCCTAAAATATTTCCAAAACCTTGAAAACCCATAGAACCATTAGGCGCGCCGTGATAAAACGAGGTATCATAACCCAAATCATTGCACACGGAAACAATGGATTGTATCTTCTGATTGGCGTAAGGCGAGCTGGTAAAAGCATCGGTAAGGCTGGGAATTCCAGCTAAAATACTACTCATCCCGTGGATAGACTGTCGCCCATTGGCAAAGGCGTTGGTAAAAATCAAGCTCTCTTGCGCTAAACTGTCTAAAAATGGCGTGTAGGATTCATAATTTTTAATCTTAGTACCTTCATTAAATGCTCCAGAATATTCTCTACCCAAACTCTCCACAATGAAAATCACCAAGTTAGGGCGAGGCTCTGGCACTGGACTATGGTACTGTTTATAAGACTTGATGTTTTCCTTAATATAAGCATCATCTACGAAATGAACTTCCTTAAACGCATTGGTACCAATGGTTCTAAAAAATGAAAATACACTATTCAGCACCACATTCGCTTGCTGTGGGTTGTCCGTGTGCCTATTGGCATCTACCAAATTGATGGGTCTGGTGCTGTGTTTAAAATCGCCTCTGATGCCACCCACCACCAAAACCGCCGTGATGCTCAGCAACACCAAAGAATAACCGATGTAAATGCCCATATTCTGCGGTAGGTTGGGTTTTACCTTAATGCGTTGATAGAGCACTATCCAAGCCGCCATCAGCACGAAAAAACTCACTGACACCAGCGGATTTTGGAGGATAGAAACCCAAAAAACTTTTGCGAGGTTGGTTTCGTGCTCTGCCACACTGAGTACAGCGGAGGTCAATCGGGATTGGCTAAAACGATAATAGATAAAATCGCCGAAATTCATAGCATAAGCCACCGTATTGGTCAGAAAATAGAGCCAAAATAGCATTTTCTGATAGCCCGCTTTCGTATTGACCACCAAAGGTGCCAAACTCAGCAAAATAAACAACGAATTGACATATAAAATCGCGGTGGTATCAAACGCCGTTCCGTAGTAGGCTAACTTCATATACTGCCCACCCGTTAGCGGAAATAAATCTCGGTTAAACCACCAAAACAAAAACCGTGCGCCTTGGTAAAATAAAAACGCTAAAAAAAGACGGTACGCCAATACCGCAATTTCATTAAGCCTAAGCCTTTTCATAATAAATCTTCATCAATAAAAACGGGACAAAGATAATCATTTTCTATACGCTTAGGGATAAAAATATGGCGTGTGCACTCGGGGGTTTCATTTTTACGCCTTATCTTTGCCACTATGAATTTTATCAAAAACAACCTTGCCAACGCTTTTACTTTGGGCAACCTTTTTTCGGGTTGCATTGGCGCTATTCATCTTTTGGCTGGTGATTATCTCACCACAGCTTATTGCATTGTGATTTCTTTGGTTTTAGACTTTTTTGATGGTTTTGTTGCCCGTGCGCTAAAAGCCAACTCTAACCTTGGTGTGCAGCTGGACTCCTTAGCGGATATGGTCAGCTTTGGACTTCTCCCTGGGCTCACGATGTTCACGATGCTAAAAAACAGCGGCATTACGCCAGATTATGGGGCTTATTTAGGGCTATTGATTACGCTATTCTCGTGCTTAAGATTGGCTATCTTCAACATTGATGATGAACAGAAATTTTACTTCAAAGGGCTGAACACGCCCAGCAATACCATCCTTATTTTTGGGCTTTATTTCGCTTATCAGGAACAACAAGCCTTCGCCACTATTGTAGAAAATCCGTGGGTATTGTTGCTCATCACCATCGTTTCCTCTTGGCTGTTGGTTAGCCCCATAAAAATGATGGCGATGAAATTTAAATCCAAAAAATTAAAAGACAACATCCCTGCATTGGTTTTGGTCCTTGGGAGCCTTTTGATTTTAGTTGGGTTGGGCATCATCGGTATTCCGTTGGTAATTTTATATTACATCCTGATTTCCGTGATCGTATTGCCACAAACCAAAACGCCACAATAACCACAAAAAACAACTTTAAAAATCATGAATTTACAACTCCATAAACCACTCTGTATCTTTGACTTAGAGACCACAGGCACCAATATTTCTAAAGATAGAATTGTAGAAATTTGCATTTTAAAAATCCATCCAGATGCCTCTCGCGAGAGCAAAACTTGGCTGGTTAACCCAGAAAGGCATATCCCTGCCGAAGCCGCTGCCATACACGGCATCACAGATGAAATGGTCAAAAATGCACCTACCTTTAAAGCCATAGCACCAAAAATTATGGAAATGCTACACGGCGCCGATTTAGGTGGGTTCAATTCTAACCGTTTTGATGTGCCTCTTTTAGCCGAAGAACTCCTAAGAGCGGGCGTTGATTTTGATTTGAATAAAATTAAATTGGTAGATGCCCAAGTGATTTTCCATAAAATGGAACCGCGCAACCTGAGTGCTGCCTATCAGTTTTATTGTCATAAAACTTTAGAAAATGCCCACTCCGCCGAGGCTGATACCCTCGCCACTTTTGAAATTTTAGATGCCCAAGTGGGAAAATATCCTAATCTTCCCAAAGATATTAACGGACTTAGTGAGTTTTCGTACCATCAGAAATTTGTGGATTTGGCAGGTTTTATCGGTTTGAATCATCACCAGCAAGAGGTGTTTACTTTCGGAAAATACAAAGGGCAGTTGGTGGCTGATATTTTAGAAAAAGACCCTGGTTATTTTGGTTGGGTTCAGAATGCCGACTTTCCGCTATACACCAAAAAAGTGCTGACCAACCTGCAACTCAAAAGGAAATTTTAAGCCGTAGTTATTTTTAAAATCTTAATTTGTCGCTTATGAAAATCATCTGCATCGGAAGAAATTATACGGAACACGCCCAAGAACTGGGCAACGAGGTTCCCGAACAACCCGTTATTTTTATGAAACCAGACACGGCGCTTCTTAAAGGTCAAGATTTCTACATTCCTGAGTTTTCACAAGACATTCATTATGAGCTTGAAGTGGTGCTCAAAATTTCCAAAGGTGGCAAATATATTTTAAAGGAAAATGCGCACAAGCATTTTGAAGACATCGCCTTAGGGATTGACTTTACCGCCAGAGATCTACAAAGTCAGCTCAAAGCCAAAGGGCTCCCTTGGGAGTTAGCCAAAGGTTTTGATGGCTCTGCCGTGGTCAGTCCATTTTTTAATAAAGCGGCATTTGACCTCTCGCAACTTCGTTTCCAACTTCATAAAAATAAAACACTGGTGCAAGAGGGCAGCACGCAACAGATGCTCTTTTCTCCAGAAGACATCATTGCTTTTGCCTCTCAATATTTTACCCTCCGCGTTGGTGATTTAATCTTCACGGGAACTCCAAAAGGCGTGGGTCAAGTAGTGGAGAATGATGTTTTGGAAGGCTATTTAGAAGGGCAAAAGGTTTTGGATATTAGAATTTTATAAAACCCACTGGCGGATTTAGATTTTTTTTGTAACTTTATAGGACAAAAAATACAGCGTTATGACTACGATTATCCTCCCTATCGATTTTGGAGAAACTACTGATTTTTTGGTAGATGCCTCCGTAAAATTTGCTAAAGAAACCAATGGCAGCATTCATCTGATCCATGTGGCACCTTCGGATTTAGGTTTTGCTATTGGAGATATGGGCTTTCAGTATTTCCCAGAGGTTGAAAAAAATGAGATTAAGCAAGAATTATTGCAATTGAACGAGATAGAACAGCGCATTATCTCCCAAGGTGTGAACTGCAGCCATCTTTTAAAACAAGGCATCGCAAAAGACATCATCCTTGATTTTGCTCAAGAAAAAAACGCCGATTATATCGTAATGGGCTCCCACGGCAGAAGTGGTATTTATGATGTTTTTGTAGGCAGTTTAACCAAAGAGCTTACCAAGAGTTCGCCTATTCCTGTATTGGTCATTCCGTGCCATAAATAAGACAAAGTAAGAAAATAACAAAACCCCAGACTCAAAAAAATTAAGTTTGGGGTATCTTTATTTATAAAAAACTCATTTAATCCTCTTTTTTGTAGAGCTCAGGCTCGTAGTAAGGGAATTTTCCTTCCGTAGGAGAGTAATATTCTTTATCTTTATTGTTGCCTAAAACGGCTACTAACACATAGCACCAATAGATAAAAAACGCACAGCCTACTAAGAATAAAATCCAGTTGAGCACATAGCCTGTAGCATCATAGAGGCCAAAAGACCACTTAAATAAACCGCTTAAAAATAACCAGAAAGAAGTCATTGTTTTTCTTTTTTAAATTAACTTTGCACAAAATTATAAAAAAATGTTCAGACTACTCTCAAAAGAGATAAAAATTTTTTCCATCCCTATATATATTGGACTGTTGTTTTTTATGGTCATTAGTTTTAACGCGTTAGATTTCAATATATTAGATGGATTTTCTGGATTATTTAGTTTTGCAGGTATAGCGTTAGGTTATTTTTTATTTAACAAAATTGGGCTCAATTACCATACCCATTTACCGTTTTTCATCTATACTTTTTTGGTTTTTGCGTTCTACACAGGAGATTTGGACATCGGGATTGCCATCAATCTATTCACCAATGCCTTTATTCTCCTCATCCTTACCACCCGAGAGGAACTTTTTAAAAGAAACTATTACCTTATTATAGGCTCGTTATTGGCGGCGGGCTACTTGGTTCTCCCTACCACTTGGGCGATGCTCATTTTCGTGATTACGCACCTTATCGCCACTTCGGATAGAATAGGGCTCAATTTATTCCGATTATTTTTTGGAGCAGCTTTGGTCGTTTTTTCATATTTAGGCGGTATGTATCTCATTGATTTTACAAGTTTTAATGCAGACTATCTCCCATTTATCCCTACGCATTTTCAGAGGCAATTTTACCCTTTATATTTTTTAAGTCCCATTGCGCTACTCCTTATTTATGCCGTGATGAACCACTTTATGCACTTTCACGAAAAAAGCCCACGCAGCCGTTTTAGATATACTTTTATTTTACTTTACACCATTACCCAAGGGATTATCTGCATTTTGTATATGGGCAAAAATTATGAATATTTATTATTTTTAGCACTTCCTATCAGCATTATCCTCAGCAGAGGACTTAGATTTATGCCAAAATATGCAATGCAGGAAATCAGCCTTTGGCTCATCATCATCAGTTTAATCTTATTTAAAATAGATACTTTTTTATCCATTCAACAAATTATCAACTTATGATTCAAATAGAAGACAAAATTATTTCCGAAGATATTTTCACCGAAGAATTTGTGTGCAACCTTAGCCGATGCAAAGGCGCTTGCTGTATAGAAGGCGATGCTGGCGCGCCGTTAGAAGCTTCGGAAACCCATATTTTAGAAGAAATTTATCCTAAAATAAAACCTTTCCTGCGCCCCGAAGGCATAGAAGCGATAGAACAACAAGGCACTTCGGTGGAAGATTTTGAAGGCGATTTGGTTACGCCCCTCATTGATGATAGAGATTGCGCTTATGTGATTTTTGATGAAAATGGCATCACCAAATGCGGCATAGAAAAAGCCTATGAGGCTGGCGTTATCGATTGGCGAAAACCGATTTCGTGCCACCTCTACCCTATCAGAGCCACGGAATATTCCACCTTTACCGCCCTCAACTACCACGAGTGGAATATCTGTTCTGATGCTTGCCAACTCGGCAAAGAGCTCAAAGTGCCCGTGTATCAATTCCTCAAAACGCCACTCATCAGAAAATATGGCGAGGCTTTCTACCAGACCCTTACCGAAGCCGCCGAGGCATATTATAAAGAATTCGGAAAATCTTAATTTAAAAAATTCATAAAACCAAGCAACACGGGCGTGCCAAGATTTCGCTTTAAATTTGACCACTTTAAATATAAGACTTATCTTTGCAACCATCTAAATCATCATCCATGAATAAATATATCAAGTTTATTATTGCAGGGCTTATCATTGCCTTAGGTATCTTTTTAATGTTCAACAGAAATGTAGGCTGGGGGATTGTTTTAATCATCTTATCCGCCATCCCTATTTTGTTATTTTTCAAAAATGAATACATTCTATTAGCACTTTGGCAACTTAGAAAACAAAACATCGCTAAAGCCCAACAATGGCTCAACCGAATTACCAATTATCAAACGCAATTGCACCGCTCTCAGTACGGTTATTACCACTATATGCAAGGGCTCACTTTGGCGCAAGACGAACCCCGAAAAGTAGAACCTCTGATGAAAAAAGCCTTAGAATATGGTCTTAATATGAAACAAGACCGCGCTATGGCAACCCTCAATTTAGCCGCAGGCGCTCTACAAAGAGGGCGCAAGCAAGAGGCGCAAAAACTATTAGAAGAAGCCAAAAGATTAGACTCCGCAGGAATGATGAAAGACCAAATAAAAATGATGAAAGACCAAATAAAAATGCCAACGATGCAGAAACATATGCACAACCCTCATATGAGACAGAGAGGCAAATTTTTCTAAAAAAAAACAAAAACCGCTTAAAAAATTAAGCGGTTTTTTTATTGATATTTTAAATCTTAGGTGCTACTTTTTAGCATTAGGATCTAACACCTCGCCTTGGATCCACACCACGCTTCTGCCCGCCTTAGGATCGTTAGAATACACCTCTATCAATTTCTTAAACGGACTTACAATATTGGTATTATAGCCCACTTTAATTTTGGTTGATTTCCCTGGCATTATAGGCTCTTGGCTCCATTCTGGCGTAGTACATCCGCACGAAGGCTGCACCTTAGAAATCACCAAAGGCTTGTCTCCCGTATTCGTAACGGTAAAAAAGCGGTGACCTTCCGCACCTTTTTCTATTTTGCCATAATCTATGGTCTTTTTATCAAAACTAATGGTCTGAGCCGATGCCATAAAACCTACTGAAAGCATAAGCCCCATCAAAACTGTTTTCATATTCTAAATATTTTTAAAGTTGCAAAGTTATAAAATTCTTATTAAAAGTTCCTTTTCTAATTTTCTTTATGCTATTTTTGCAAAATATAAGCCAAACTGATTTTTCATTAAAGAATAGACCATGCAGATTTCAGAAAAATATAACCCACAAGATACCGAAAAAAAATGGTACCAATACTGGTTAGACCAAAAATATTTCCATTCAGAACCTAACGATAAACCGCCTTATACCATTGTTATTCCGCCGCCTAATGTAACGGGAATTTTGCATATGGGGCATATGCTCAACAACACCATTCAAGATGTACTCATCCGCAGGGCGAGGATGCAAGGCTTCAATGCCTGTTGGGTGCCAGGAACCGACCACGCCTCCATCGCTACGGAAGCCAAAGTGGTGAAAAAACTCAAAGAACAAGGCATCAACAAGGCGGATATCACACGAGAAGAATTCCTTAAACACGCTTGGGACTGGACCCACCAGTATGGCGGCACCATTTTGGAACAGCTCAAAAAACTCGGTTGCTCCTGCGATTGGGACAGAACCCGTTTTACCATGGAAGACCAACTTTCCGAACAGGTTATCCTATCCTTCGTGGATTTATACAATAAAGGACTGATTTACAGAGGTTACCGAATGATCAACTGGGATCCCGAGGCCAAAACCAACATCTCTGATGAAGAGGTGATTTTCAAGGAACAAAACGGAAAATTATACCACCTAAAATACCAAATAGACGGCACAGAGGACTACCTCATTGTAGCCACCACACGCCCTGAAACCATTTTTGGCGATGTAGCACTTTGCGTAAATCCGCACGATGAACGCTACCAAAATCTCATCGGTAAAAAGGCGATCGTTCCTATTGTCAACCGCCAAATTCCGATTATTGCCGATGAATATGTGGATATAGAATTCGGAACGGGCGTCCTCAAAATCACCCCTGCCCACGATACCAACGACTACGAAATTGGGCAAAAACATCAGTTGGAAATCATTGATGCGCTGGATGATGATGCCAAACTCAACCACCACGGCTTGCATTACCAAGGCAAAGACCGTTTTGTGGTGCGTAAAGAAATAGCGAAAGAGCTGGAAACCAAAGGTTTATTAGAAAAATCTGAGGATTATCTCAACAAAGTGGGCACTTCCGAGCGGACTGGTGCGGTGATAGAGCCTAAACTCTCGCAACAGTGGTTTTTGAAGATGGAAAATCTCGCCAAACCTGCGTTAGATGCAGTAATGGAGGGCGATATTACCTTCTATCCAGAGAAATTTAAAAACACCTATAAACATTGGATGGAGAACATCCGAGATTGGAATATTTCGCGCCAATTGTGGTGGGGACAGCAAATTCCTGCCTATTATTTTGGCGAAGGCGAAAACGATTATGTCGTTGCTGAAACCAAAGAAAAAGCCTTAGAACTGGCACGAGAAAAATCGCAGAATCTACAATTGCAACTCACTGATTTAAAGCAAGATGAAGATGCATTAGACACTTGGTTTTCCTCTTGGCTATGGCCAATGTCGGTTTTTAATGGCTTGTTAGACCCTGAAAATAAAGACATTAACTATTATTTCCCAACCACAGATTTGGTGACTGGTCCCGATATTATTTTCTTCTGGGTAGCACGGATGATTATGGCAGGGCTGGAATGGCGTGGGCAAATTCCGTTCAAAAATGTGTATTTCACGGGCATTGTTCGGGATAAGCAAAGACGCAAAATGTCCAAATCTTTGGGCAACTCACCAGACCCCATAGATCTGATTAACCAATATGGCGCAGATAGCGTGCGGATAGGGATTTTGCTGAGTTCTGCCGCAGGGAATGACCTTTTATTTGATGAAGATTTAATGCTCCAAGGGCGAAATTTTGCCACTAAAATCTGGAACGCTTTCCGCCTAATGCAGGGCTGGACCAAAGAAAACAAACCTGCAAGTGCCGTGGAAGAAAAGACCATTGCGTGGTTTAAAAATCAGCTCAACAAAACGATACAAGAGATTGATGAACAGTTTAAAAAATTCCGTATTTCTGATGCCTTGCACCTGATTTACAAACTCATCTGGGACGATTTCTGTTCGTGGTACTTAGAAGCCATCAAGCCGAAATATGGCGAAAGCATCTCGCAAGAGGTCTATGAGCAAAGCATCTTTTATTTTGAAGAATTGATGAAATTGCTGCATCCGTTTATGCCGTTCCTTACCGAAGAATTATGGCAAAACATCGCTGAGAGAACGCCAGAGCAAGCTCTCATCATCACCCAACAGAAGAAAGCAGAAGCGTTTGACAATGCGCTTATTCAAGATTTTGAAACCGCCAAAGAATGGATTTCTGGTGTGAGAAATTATCGCCAAAGCAAAGGCATTTCGCCAAAAGAAAGCGTGGAAATTTACACCAATATTTCGCATTTTGACTTGGATATTTTGGTTAAAAAACTCGCCAATGTGTCCGAAATTCATTACCAAGAGCGGACCCAGCTGCCGAGCTATTCTTTCCTAATTGGCGCCACAGAATTATCCATTCCGCTGAGTGAAAACCTTGACCTCGCGGAAGAAAAAGCCAAAACGGAAGAAGAATTAAAGTACCTCAAAGGCTTCTTAATCTCCGTGGAGAAGAAGTTGTCTAACGAAAAATTTGTCAACGGTGCCCCTGAAAAAGTGGTGGAAATAGAGCGTAAAAAACAAAAAGACGCCCAAGAAAAAATAGCCCTTTTAGAGGAGAAATTAAAAAATTTATAACCCTAAGGCAGACTTTTTCGGTACAATTTTCGTTATAAACTAAAACAAAATGAACCCTATTCAAAATATTGCCAAATT
Organism: Riemerella columbina; assembly: GCF_030517065.1. NCBI lineage: Bacteria > Pseudomonadati > Bacteroidota > Flavobacteriia > Flavobacteriales > Weeksellaceae > Riemerella > Riemerella columbina. Next base: position 461,486 of record NZ_CP103950.1, on the reverse strand, counting down.
ATTTAGCAAAGGTTTCGTAGAACACCCGCTGATCGAGTCTTATGATGCGGGACACCTCCACCTCTCCACGGGGCAGATGGTGGCGTGTGATCCACTCATTACCAATGATATGTTGCCTTTTGAGACGCCTTTTCCCAAGGGCGATTTCCCCATAACGGTACACCGAGAAAAGGACTCGCACTGCATTGCCTATGTGGAGGTGGCTTTTAGCCGAAACCCTACCACGCAATGGCAAATGGCGACCACCGCAGGTCAAGATCCTAAAACGCTGGTGGGCGAGGAAATTTTTGGCTATCCCGTGCAATCAGGAATGGGCTGCCTAATGGATTTAGAAACCCAAACTGACCTCAATGCGCTGGAACAAAGCCTTTTCCAACAAAAAGGCGACGATTTTATGGGGCTCTATGAGGAATTTTTCCATCATCATTTTTTTGATGAAAAAGGCGCCATAGACCAATATGCGCTCCTCACGCCCAACGAGGCTAAAAAAAATAATATTTTTGCCTTTGAAACAGGCTACGGCGAGGGCTTTTATGCCTCCTACATCGGTTATGATGCCACAGGCGCCCCCACCCAACTCATTACAGAATTTATTGAAATTAAAATTGATTAAAACACCCCAAACCAACAATGAAACGTACTTCATATCAACCTAAAATAGTAGTAGTAGGAAGCTCATCTATAGATTTAATACTCAACACACCATTCCACCCAGCACCAGGCGAAACCATTATGGCAGAGTCTTTTGAAAACTTTTTCGGTGGTAAAGGTGTCAACCAAGCCGTGGGAGTTTCTCGGCTGGGCGCCCAAACTTATTTTATCGGCTGTGTGGGAATGGATCCTTATGGACAACAGATTTTACGGCATTTAATTGATGAAGGCATCAATGTAGGTTTTGTAAAAGAAGACTCCAGAAATGAAACTGGAACCGCCTATGTCATCAGTGCTAATGGCGAAAACAGCATCATCGTGGCACCTTCTGCCAACTATTCCCTAAAACCTAAGCACATCCAAAACGCAGAAAAAGTTTTTGATGCCGCAGATTTGGTGCTCACACAATTAGAGCTTTCTGAAGAAACGGTGCTTAAAACCTTAGAACTCTGTAAAAAACACGGCAAAAAATTAGGCATCTACGCCTCTCCAGCCCGCCGATTATCACAAGAGTTGATTGATTACGCCAGCTTTATCGTAGCGAAAACCAATGACTTACCTATTATTTTTGGCGAGAACCACCACGAAACCATTTTGCAAAAATTACCCAATCGCCTTTTCGTAAGAGATGGCATCAACTCCACTATTTACTATGATGGCAACGAGATGAAATACCTCAGAAACGATCCAGAAAACGGTAAAGAAGTGTTTAAAATGGGAGTGGGAGACGCCTTTACATCAGGGTTTGCGGTAGCGCTATGCCACGGCAATACGGTGAATGATTGTGTGAAACTCGGGAATACCATTTCTCTAAAAGTAGCCGAAAAAAGAGGCTCTCAGAAAGGATTACCTCATCTAAAAGACTTGAAATTGGATTAAAATTCTAATCTATTATGAAGATTTTCAACATCCAAACAGCACAAGATTTTGATGCGGCGTGTCTTGAAACCTTTCGCTATCAATATGAAAATGTGACCGTTTATCGGCAGTTTGTTGATTTTCTCAACATCAATCCTGAGCGTGTTTCAGCGGTTGAGGAGATTCCTTTTTTGCCGATTGAGATGTTTAAAAATCATACCGTATTAGACCAAAATAAAACGGCTCATTTCTATTTCCAAAGCTCTGGCACCACGCAGGCTAACCTTTCTAAACACTGGATTGCCGAGGAAAAACTCTACCAAGAAAGCCTTTACAAAAGCTTTGAACATTTTATTGGAAAGCCGCGAAATTTCGTATTTTTAGGGCTTTTGCCCAATTATTTGGAGCGCCAAAACTCCTCTTTGGTATATATGGTGGATTTTCTGATGAAGCAATCTGCACGGGCGGAAAATGGCTATTACCTCTACAACCATTTGGATTTATACCGCTTACTTTTAGAGCTCCAAGCCCAAAAACAACCGACCATTTTGTTTGGAGTTTCCTTTGCGCTATTGGATTATTTGGACACCTTGAAAGCCGAAAATCTGGAAGCACCCAATTTCCCAGAACTCAAAATCATAGAAACGGGTGGAATGAAGGGCAGAAAGGAAGAAATAACCAAAGACGAGTTGCTGTCTATCCTCAAAAAAGCCTTTAAAACCCAGAATATTTTCTCCGAATACTCTATGACGGAGTTGCTTTCTCAAGCCTATTCTTTGGGGGATAATATCTACCAAACGCCAGCGTGGATGCGCATTTTAATCCGCAATACCGAAGATCCTTTTTCTTATGTTGCAGATGGAAAAACAGGTGCTATCAACATTATTGACTTGGCTAATCGCCATTCTTGCAGCTTTATTGCCACCCAAGATTTAGGAAAAATCAACCCGAGGTATCCTTTCGCTTTTGAAGTGTTAGGGCGGATTGACCATTCGGATATTCGGGGGTGTAGCTTGTTGGTTTCTTAAGTTCTAAGCCTTATTTTTGTAAATCTCCATAAGGTTTATGTCGGCTTTTTCTCATAGTCTAAGATTAAATATGTAATTTTGCAACCTAAAAAAATCAATTTTGGGAAAGAATAAATTAGAGCGTTTCGCGGAGAATAAAATATTAGAAAACGTGTACCAGCCCAGCCGAGAGGAAACCCTTTCTGGCTATCCTATGGCAGGAAAATGGCGAGAAAAAGTGTTTAAAAACGACCATCCTATCGTGTTAGAATTGGGCTGTGGCAAGGGCGAATATAGCGTGGGGCTGGCACAGGCATTTCCTGATAAAAATTTTATTGGTGTGGATATTAAAGGGGCGAGATTTTGGTTCGGTGCAAAAGCCGCATTGGCACAAAATCTTCATAATGTGGCTTTTTTAAGAACTAAGATTGAGCTGATTGACCACTGTTTCGCACCAAATGAAGTAGATGAAATTTGGATTACCTTCCCCGATCCACAGATTAAATACCGACGCACCAAGCACCGCCTAACCCACCCTGATTTTCTTGAGCGGTACAAAAAAATCCTAAAGCCAGAGGGCGTCATCCACCTGAAAACGGACTCTGAATTTTTACACGGCTATACTTTGGGCTTGTTGCAAGGTTTGGGGCACGAAATCATCTCCGCTCACCACGATATCTACGGTGCACCTGAATACGACCCCGAAACACCACTCCTCAGAGAGATTAAAACCTATTACGAAGGCCTGTTTTCTTCCAAAGGAAAAACAATTACTTATATTAAATTTAGACTTAAGTGATTTTTAACGGTTATATCCTAAATAATTTTGCATATTAAAATTATTATTTCTATCTTTGCAGAAGTTAACAATTTAATTTTTTTAATTATGAAAAAATTATTATTAGTTAGTTGCAACGCTTGGTGTTGCAGGAATTATGGGTGCAAAAGAGAAAGAAGTAAAGAAAGTTCAAACAGAAGCAAAACATGTAATTGAATGTGAAGCGACAGACTGTGGGAATAACTGTATCAAATTGGATTGTGTAGTTAAAAGACAAAAGTAATCATTCTAATTAATTTAGGGGCATTTGTATGTCCCTAAATTCTTAATTTTATTATGAATAGAATTTTCATTTTAATACTTTTAATAATCGGTTTTGGGGTTAAGGCACAAATCAAAACCTATAAAATTACATTTCAAAAGGTTTATAATCTTGAGGAGTACAAAGATGATAGCCCAGAGCTGCATGAGAGAAGAAAAAATGCAAAAGATTTGTTCTATCTATTGGTTAACGAGAAACACTCTTTATTTGTTCCCGCTAAGGAAGATAATATCAGCAAATTAGAATTTGTGGTAAAAGATTATGATCAAAGTTTTTGTCTTTATCAATATACAGATGGAGAACAATATACAAAGAATGCCAAGGGTATGCACCTCTACACCGATACAGATGAGAGAAAAATAATATTGGGGCATCCGTGTAGAAAGGCCACTTTGGATAATGGGGAATACGCTTACTATGCGGAAGATATTGCTTTACAAGGCACGCCTGCAGAGATGGGGATGATGCCTGGGATGATATTAGATTTCCAATTGATAGAAGCACGATATACCGCAATCGCCATAGAAGAGATAGACCAAGATATAGACATACAGCCGTATATGAAACAATATAAAAAGAAAGCAGATGAGTAAGATTCTATACCTCTTATTGTTTATTTCAACACATTTTTATTATTCACAAAGCATTGTGGTTCAGTACGAAGTTATAATGAAACCCCAAGAAAGTTTTTTGAATAATGAGCAGATTCCTCAATCTGTCAAACAAAATTATTTAGCTTCCATAAAGCAACCTGTTCCTTTTGTTTTACTCGTATCCAACGGTAGGAGTTTTTTTGGATACGGCACCTATAATTTTAAAGAATCTAAAATAGAAAAGCCTTTTTCTAAAAACAGTTTTCAATCTAAAAATGATGAATATTTCAGAAATATAGACTCTGAAGAATTGCTTCAGCTCCAAAGGGATGTCAAGGGGGCTTTTTATGTGGTTTACAAAAACTCATTACCAGAAAATCTACAATCCATCGCTTCAGAAAAAATTGATAATTTTCTTTGTAAAGTATATGAAAGAAAAGATGACCCGACGGTCTATTGGGTGGCAGAAGAAATCCCTGTAAACGCAGGACCTAGTTTCTACTATGGCTTTCCTGGGTTAGTACTAAAAGCGGAGTCATTAGTAAGAACGATCTATGCTACATCAATCAATTTCCTTGATAAAGCTATAGATATTCCATTACCAGATGAAACCTTGAGAAGAGTGTCTGAAGAAGACTTTGTAAAAGAATTAAAATCCAGACCTGCTATTAAAGAACTTTAATGAAATTTTGGCTTACCTGTTTTATTCTTTTTATCTCTAATGTATGTCTAGGGCAGTCAAGCGTACAGATGAGTATTTTAGATGCCAATAATGCTCATGCCGTCTCTTCGGCTACCATAATCTATAAAAGTCAAGGAAAAGAAAAATTTACAACCACCAATCAATCTGGTAAAGCTCTACTTAATAATATAGATATCCCCTCTACTCTGGTGGTGAAACACTGGTCTTATCAAACCAAAACTATTCAATTAGATGAACCGATAAAAGCTCTCGTTTTTAAACTTATGCCTAAAGTTAATGATATAGAGCAAGTCGTTATAAAATCAAGACCAAGAACCGCACGAATTACTCAAGATACCATTAAATTTAATATTAAATCTGTACTCACAGCGTCTGACCAAACTTCAGCAGATGTAATCAAAAAACTGCCTATGATGGAGGTTGATAAAGATGGAAATGTGAGTTACCGAGGAATGCCCATTGACAGAATAGTTATTGATGGTAATGAATTTTTTGGAAAGGTACACAAATTATCTACAGAAAATATAACGGTTAATATGCTGGATGGCATTGAGTTAATTGAAAAATACACTAATATTGACGGTGAAAAAAGTAAAGCCCTTAATTTAAAATTAAAAAACCAGTATAAGAAAAGATTATCGGGTGCATTGGACATTTCTGGAGGTTTTAAAAATAGATTGGCTCTGCACTCTAATTTTTTTAAATTCTATGAAAATGGTAATACTGCACTTATTTTAGATGCCAATAATATTTCAAAATCACAACTATCTGAGGAAGACTATAAACGCTTAAAAGATATCCGAAACAATAATATAAATACCCTTCAACAAGAGATAGAGAATCTCTACAATTTCTCAGAAGAAGACTCAAATTACAGAAAAGAAAATAACGATCAACTTATTGCGCTTCAGCTTAATAAAAAACTAAAACAGAGCCAAATCTATTTATTTAGCGTCGGTAGCTATACTTCATTTCAAACGCTTATTGATAAGAAGATTAATTATTTGGAAGAAGGAAATGATTTTTCAGAAAGCCTTAAGAAAAACTTTAAAAACCTACTCCTTACAACACAATTAAAGATAAAGCAACAAATCGGAGAAAACAGCTATGTAGTATCAACTACAGGCTACATCCCTTCAAGAAATACAGGCGATATTGATTCTGAAAATAGCCAAATTTTATCATCAATTTCGTTTCCTATTACATCCCAATCTAATATCTTCTATCAAAATCTAAGTTTTCATTTACCTTTTAAAAACAATAACGAATTAAAAGCAGATTTTTTATTCTCAAAACAATACTATAATTATGAATTTATTATTGATAAAAGCCCAATCTCTATATTTTCCAATGATCTTACAGAAAATAATTCATTAAACAAGAAGATTTTAGACTTGTCTATCAAATGGAATAAAAACTGGAACAATGGTTTGTTTTTAAAAAATACCGTTTCAATAGGCAATTCTAATGATCGTTTTAATGAATTTGAAAGAAAAGTTCAAGCCCATACAGTGTCTTCTGTCTTTGGGAAAAATGTAGGACAGTTTTGGTGGAATATTGGTTGGGAAGCCATAAATTATTCTTTATACTCTGAAAATCAATTCTATATAAATCCAAAATTAGAACTTAAGTATAATCTGAATACTGATGAAAAACAGAATTTTACATTTTCTTATCAAAAACAACAAAAATTACCAAGCATAGTAAATCTGCTTAACTTTCCTATCATTAAAAATTACAGAGAGATTTTCGCCCCGAGCCTTTTGCCTAAGAATTTTATAAGAGATGAACACCGCCTGACGCTAAGCTATTTTTATGGAGATTTTATAAAACAAAAGTTTTTTTGGCCATACATTAGTCTGAGTATAAAGCCTAAAACGATATCGGAAAATATTGATTTTAAAGAAACGATATCAAAAATCAGTTATAATCTATTTCCTGAAACAAAGGATTTCTACTCAGGCATCAGTTTTGACCATACAATCTTAAAAGGCAAAATAAAATCTAAATGGGATGCCGTCTATACCTACGGCGAGTATTATAGCTCTATTGCAGATCTATGGAACCACCAAAATATTTCCAGCTTTGGGATAAAAAATCAACTTTTAAGCGTTTTTAATAAGAGTAAAATAAATTTTAGCATTTATCAGAAACTTCAAAAAATTTTTGTAAAAAACACAATGAGTGATCATATGACTCAAACCACCTTTGAGGGAATATATACTCTAAATTACCATCTGAAGAAGTGGTCTTTCAATTGGAATTATTATTTTAACTTACTTAATACTAAAAACCAAAGCATTCAATCATTTGGAATGATGAATTTAGAATTATCGTATAAAATAAATGAGAAACTCAGTTGGTATGCACGGGCCAATAATATCTTAAATCTTAATAACTTTTCTATCTATAGTCAGAAATACAATCCAATATATACAGAATTTTCAGAACACGCTGCTCAATCTGGCTATGTCATCGCAGGCTTTAACTATAATTTTTAAGTTTTTTATCTTTCAAGGGCAATAATATGAAATTATATACCCATTTTTTATAATAACTACAATTTTATGAAACTTAATAAATTTAAAATCAATTAACAACCAATACTTTAAATAAACTCCAATAATCTCTATATTAACCTATATTGGAAGAATTATTACATTAAACGGGCAATCAAATTTTTTCATATATATAATACAAAATTCTAAAAAACAAAAACGCCGCTTCAAAAAATTGAAAGCGGCGTTTTCTTTACTAACCATTAAAATCAAATTATTATTTATTTTCTTGCTCTTGCTTAATCAAATTTAAAGCAGAACCTGCTCTAAACCAAGCAATTTGCCCTTCGTTATATGTATGGTTTGCCATAATAGTATCTTTAGAACCATCAGCGTGTACCACTTCAATAGTCAATGGTTTCGCTGGCTCAAAGTCTTGCAAATCTATAAAGTTGAAAGTATCATCTTCTTGGATTTTATCGTAATCAGCCTCATTAGCAAAGGTCAAGGCTAACATACCTTGTTTTTTAAGGTTGGTTTCGTGGATACGCGCGAATGACTTCACCAGTACCGCCATTACACCAAGGTGTCTCGGCTGCATCGCTGCGTGCTCACGAGAAGACCCTTCACCATAGTTGTTATCCCCAACGATAATGGTTTTAACGCCTGCTTTTTTATAAGCTCTCGCTGATGCTGGCACCTCCATATACTCACCATTCAGCTCGTTTTTCACTTTGTTGGTTTCCATATTGTATGCATTAACCGCACCGATAAGGGTATTGTTCGCGATGTTATCCAAATGCCCTCTATACTTCAACCAAGGTCCCGCCATAGAAATGTGGTCGGTTGTACATTTACCATAAGCCTTGATGAGCAACCTCACACCATAGACATTATTACCATCCCACGCTGGGAACGCCTCTAACAACTGAAGACGGTCAGATTCTGGAGAAACAATCACTTCCACCTTAGAACCATCTTCGGCTGGTGCAATGTAACCTGGATCATCTACATCAAAACCTCTTGGAGGCAACTCAAAACCTTGAGGTTCATCTAAAAGAACTTCCTCGCCGTTTTCGTTTTTAAGTTTGTCTTTTCTTGGATCAAAAGTTAAATCTCCAGCGATAGCCAGTGCCGTTACCAACTCTGGCGATGCCACGAAAGCGTAAGTATTAGGGTTACCATCGGCTCTTTTAGAGAAGTTTCTGTTGAACGAGTGTACAATGGTGTTTTTCTCTTGTTTTTCAGCGCCTTCTCTCGCCCACTGACCAATACAAGGACCACAAGCGTTGGCAAATACTTTACCTCCAATTTGATCAAAAGTATCCAAATAGCCGTCTCTTTCCACGGTGTATCTTACTTGCTCAGACCCTGGCGTAATGGTATATTCTGCAGCAACTTTTAGATTTTTTTCTTTGGCTTGTTTCGCTACGGAAGCGGCACGAGAAATATCTTCATAAGAAGAGTTGGTACAAGAGCCAATTAAACCGACCTCTACTTTGGTTGGCCATCCGTTTTTCTCCGCAATTTCTTTCATTTGAGAAATTGGCGTCGCGATGTCTGGAGAGAAAGGGCCGTTCAAATGTGGTTCTAATTCCGAAAGGTTGATTTCTATCACTTGATCGTAATATTGCTCTGGATTTTCATAAACCTCAGCATCAGCACGGAGTACATGCTTGATGGCATCGGCTGCATCAGCTAAATCCGCTCTATCGGTAGAACGCAAGTATTGGCTCATATTTTCATCATAAGCGAAAATAGAAGTCGTGGCACCAATCTCCGCTCCCATATTACAAATAGTTCCTTTACCAGTACAAGAAAGCGCCTCGGCACCTTCGCCAAAATATTCTACAATAGCGCCTGTACCTCCTTTTACCGTAAGGATGCCCGCTACTTTTAGAATCACATCTTTAGGAGCTGTCCAACCGCTTAGTTTACCTGTAAGTTTAATCCCTATCATTTTCGGGAATTTAAGCTCCCAAGGCATTCCTGCCATTACATCTACCGCATCGGCACCACCTACACCAATCGCCACCATCCCGAGACCACCTGCATTTGGCGTGTGGGAGTCGGTTCCAATCATCATCCCACCTGGGAATGCATAGTTTTCTAATACCACTTGGTGGATAATCCCTGCCCCTGGCTTCCAGAAGCCAATGCCGTATTTATTAGACACCGATTGTAGGAATTGGTAAACCTCGTTATTTTTGTTTTCAGCTTCTTGTAAATCTTTATCAGCGCCTACTCTGGCTTGGATCAAGTGGTCTGCGTGCACTGTAGAAGGCACTGCCACTTTGGTTTTTCCAGCTTGCATAAATTGGAGCAATGCCATCTGTGCTGTGGCATCTTGCATCGCTACTCTATCTGGTGCAAAATCTACATAAGATTCTCCTCTTTTAAATGCTTCTGGTTTTTGGCCTTTAAATAAGTGGGCACAAAGAATTTTTTCAGAATAAGTAAGAGGGCGCCCCATAAAGGCTCTGGCTTCGTTTACTCTGTTTTCAAAATCAGTGTAAACGCGCTTAATCATATCTAAGTCAAAAGTCATATTGTGAAGTATTTTATTAACATTTATAAATGATTACAAAAATAAGAAAATTATTTTTTAAAGCCGTGCACTACATTCATTTAGATTGATTATAAATAAGTGTTTCATCCAATGGGCTATGGTCTCCATGATTACACTATCAATTTAACACATCCGCAATATCTGCCTCATTGATAAGGCTTTTATTCTTTTTTAACTAAAAAACTGCGATATTTTTGGTATTTTCATAAATTAGATTATCTTTGCCCTCAAGAAATTAAAGGGGTGCTGTAATAGGCTGAGATTATACCCAATGAACCTATGAACAGGTAATGCTGTTTAGGGAAAGTGTGCCTGCAAAGGCTTTGTATAATGATACCCCTTTTATTCCCACTAAATTTTAAACTCAAAAAAATTTATAAGAATGAAAGGATTTATTTTTTCTGGGCTGTTCATCAGCTCGTTTTACTTGGCACAGCAAATGCCAGTAGATTCCACAAAAACGAAGGACATCGCGGAGATTAAACTCCTCAAAAGATTGCCCGTTTCTAAAACCATCCTAAGCGTAGACAAGGATTTGAGTCACCGTAATTTAGCCGAAGACCTTCCTGTGTTGCTCAAAAACCAGATGTCGGTTATTTCCTCTTCAGATGCGGGGAATGGCGTGGGCTATACAGGTATGAGAATCCGTGGTACAGCGGGCTCTTCCATCAATGTGATGATGAACGGCGTTCCTTATAACGACTCCGAATCGCAGGGAACTTTCTTTGTAGATGTACCAGATTTGGCAAGTACAGCCTCTCAGATTGTTATTCAGCGTGGTGTGGGGACTTCCTCTAATGGGGTTTCTGCCTTCGGTGCCAGCGTGAATGTGATTTCCAAAGCGCCTGCCGATCAGTTTTATGTTAAAACCGATGACAGCTATGGCTCTTTTAACACCTATAAATATTCTGCCGAGCTCAACTCTGGAAAAATCCTCAACAACCGTGTTGCCGTAATGGGACGATACACTAAAATCCACTCTGATGGCTACCGTGACCGCGCCTCATCAAATTTAGATTCCTATAACATCTCTGCCCTTTTTGAGGGAAAAAACACTAAAATCAGAATGTTGGCATTCGGAGGAAAGGAGAAAACTTACCAAGCGTGGTATGGTATAGATGCTGCTACCCTCGCTACAGACCGCACATTCAACCCTTGTGGTGTTTATGAAACCGCCGATGGAAAAATACATTTCTATGACAACGAAACGGACAACTACCGCCAAAACCATTATCAACTCCTATGGCAGCAGGGGCTTTCGCCGAAGTGGCAGTTAGAAACCACCCTCCACTATACTAAGGGCAAGGGCTATTTTGAAAACTATAAAGCCAACAAAAAGTTCAAAAGTTATCTTTTACCTGACCTCATCGTTAATGGCGCTACCATCACACGCGCAGATTTCATCAGAAAAAAATGGTTAAATAACGATTTCTACGGTGTTGTTTCTACGCTTTATGGTAATCTTGAGCAAGTGGATTTGAACTTTGGACTCGTAGCCAATCAATATTACGGCAGACATTATGGCAATGTTTCTGCGGTGCAGTTTAAAGACATCTACGAACACGAATACTACCGCAACCGCTCGCTAAAAAATGAGATTTCTGGGTTTGCAAAAGCTATTGTTAAACTCAACCAATGGGAACTCTTTGGCGATGTTCAGCTTAGAAACATCACCTATGATACCAAAATTATTTTAGACGGCGATGATGAGGCGATAGAAGTGGACAAAAACTGGCTGTTTTTCAATCCTAAAGCGGGCATCAGTTACAAAATTCCGCATGGAAAAGCCTTTTTCTCGTTTGCGGTTGCCAATAGAGAACCTAACCGAGGCGCGCTCCAAAACAATGCGCAAGCACAAGCGGAACGCCTCTACGACTGGGAACTGGGCTTAGAAAAACAGTGGAACGCCATCGCCTTTACCGCCAATGCCTATTATATGAACTATAAAAATCAGTTGGTTTACTCTGGACTCATCAGCAGCACGGGGGATTTCGTTCTTCAGAATGTGCCTAAAAGCCACCGCTTGGGGTTAGAATTGGGCGTTTCTGCACAGCTAAGTCCTAAGGTGCAACTGACTGCCAACACCACTTTAAGCCAAAATAAAGTGAAGCATTTGGATGCTCAAGATGCCCAAGGACTGCCTATCACGCTCAGCAATACCGACATTGCGCTATCTCCTAATTTCATTGGAAATATCGGTTTGAAATTTCAGCCGTTTCAAAACTTTAGCGTAGGTATTAGCGAGCAGTTTGTAGGGTCGCAGTATTTGGACAACACTCAAAACGAGAAATTCCGCATCAATGATTATGCACTGACAGACCTTAGCGCCCAGTACCGCCTTAACCTTAAAAGAACCGAGGTGGATTTTAACCTTCTCATCAATAATGTGTTTGATAAGAAATACATCAGCAATGGTTATGTGTACAGCACAGATCCGTATTATTTCCCTCAGGCAGGCATCAATTTTATGTTCGGTGTAAGCCTCAAATTTCAATAAATCCATATTCTACTTCAATAGAAAGCCCAGCAAAATACTGGGCTTTTTTGGATTAAAAGGCTCTTTTTTAAAGCCAATTTCTTTAATTAAAAAAACTTCCATTGCCCAGTCTTGTAACGAATCTTATTTTTGTACACTAATTAAGAAATATGAGTGCGCGCTTAGAGGCAGATTTTGTGCAGTTATTGAAGGAACACCAGCGTTTGGTACACAAAGTTTGTAGAATATACACCGACCATCCAGAAGACCACGAGGACTTGTTTCAAGACATCGTGATGCAGTTGTGGCACGCCTATCCTCAGTTTCGTGCAGAGGCTAAATTTTCCACTTGGGCGTACCGCGTAGCACTGAACACCGCTATGACCCTCCATCGTAAAAAGAGCAAGCAACCCCGCATAGATACAGAGAAAGAAATTCACCACCTCTTCTCCAAAGCCGACCAAAACCACGATGAAAACGAGAAAATAGACGCCCTCTACCAAGCCATTCACCTCCTCTCCGATATAGAAAAGGCCCTGATTATGCTCTTTTTAGAAGACCATTCTTACCGAGAAATCGGCAATATCTTAGGCATCTCCGAGGGCAATGCCCGCATAAAAATGATGAGAACGCGCGAGAAGTTAAAACAACTGATAAAACCCTAACATCCTATGGACGAACTGGAATTACTGAAAAAAAACTGGGACAATACCTCAGATTTTAAAACCTATACCGAGCAAGAACTCTTTGGGATGCTGAAGAAGAAATCCATCTCTATCGCCCAGTGGGTGCTCATCATTGGGATTTTAGAAATCTCGGCGTGGCAGATTTTAGACCTCGTATTAGAACATTATACCGACCTGAGCACCCCTGATGATATGCCGTGGTTCATCACCGCTTTGGACCTCTTTGCGGTGGTAATGCCCATTGCATTCATTATTTTGTTACTCTTTTTCAACTTTAAAATCCGCTCCGAAGAGAACGCCAAAAAACTGATGCAGCGCATTCTCCTCACCCGAAAAATCGTGGAGTGGTACATTCGGATTTTCCTTTGGCAGACCGCCATTTCCTTTATTATCGCCTATGGTTACCTCGGTTACAATGTCTTATTCGATGGCACCCAAAGTTTCTGGATTAAACTATTGGTGTTCAGCGCTCTAACCCTTTTCACCCTCGCTTTGGCTGGGCTATTCCTTTACATTCTAAGGTATCTTTACCAAAAATTACTCTACGGCAAGCTTCTCAAACAGCTGAAAGCCAACTATGACGAGCTCAACCATTTAGAAGAATAACACCACCGCGGCGGGCTACTCTCGATCTTGGCGCGCCAACTTTTTCTCCACCCAAATGGTAGCAAATGGGAAGAATGCCGATAGCAAGGCGAAGACAAAATCCTCATCATCCCAATGAAAAATCCGCCGTGCAGGGATACAGAGCAACAGATAGAGGGTGAAAAACAAGCCGTGGATATTCCCAATAATAATGATGAACACCGTAGGCAGCACGCCCTCGCTATCGTAGCGCTTCCACACCATCGCGATGCCATAGAGGAGGAAGCAAGAAATAGCCTCTGCAATGCAAACTTGCTTAAACCAACGGATGATTTTCTCGGTTGGATATCGGTTAAAAAAGGCTTCTATTCTGTTCATTATTCTAAGGTAAAACTGAAATTATTGATAAAAACTACTGCCATCTAAATAGGCAAATACCTCTGGCGGCAGCATAGGGCGTACATTTTTATGTGCCTTAATCATCTGCCGAATCTCCGTTGCCGAAAGCTCTATCACGGGCGCCGACACTTGGTGGATGTTCGGATGCTGGGCATAAGGATAATCCGCACTATTGCCATCAAACAGCCTTGGATAAACGATAATCTGGTGTTCACTGACCAATTTTTCTGCATTTTTCCACTTGTGGAGGTGTGCCAAATTGTCCTCGCCCATAATCAGGCTGAAATGATAATCAGGATATTTTTCGTGCAGATACGCCAGCGTGTCTATGGTATAACTGGGCTGTGGCAGGGCAAACTCTATATTAGAAGCCCGCATTTTAGGATAATGCTGAATAGCGAGCTCCACCATCTCTAACCGATTATGGTCTGCCAGTAGAGATTTCTTTTCCTTAAACGGATTCTGTGGGCTTACCACCAGCCAAAGCTCATCCATATCGGTATGCTCAAGGATGTAGTTGGCTAAAATCAAATGCCCGATATGGATTGGGTTAAACGACCCAAAAAACAAGCCTATTTTCTTCATAGTATCTCTTTAATTATCGATGAATACGACATCTTTCACATTAAGGTAGTAGGTCACATTACCCTTCCAATGGTTCTCCTCTAAGGTAAATGCCATATTGAATTTCTTATGTTTAAAATCTTCCAGATATTGTCCCATTTTAAAACCTACACACTCTATATTTCGCCCTGTGGCTGGGTTATGGATGTGGAATTTCACATGGCTGCCATCTTTCCCCATAGACTTGATGTGCCCCACCACTTCCTGCCGTTCCAAAACCAAAATAGGCTTCATATTATGTGGACCAAAAGGCGCCAATTTACGATGAAATTGAAAGAAATCTCGGTTCAGATTTTCTACATCAATCACCGTATCTATGGTGATGGAAGGGCTCTTCTGATGCTCTTGGATGCGTGCCGCCACAACTGCCTCAAAGCGTTGTTTAAACAACTCCAACTTCTCTTTTTCCATAGAAAGCCCTGCCGCAGCGGGGTGTCCTCCAAATTTCAAAAACAAATCCGAGCACTCCTCCAGCGCTTGGTGCACATCAAAATCTGACACAGAGCGCGCAGAAGCCACAATCTCGCCAGCATTGCCATCGGTAAACACCACAGTGGGCTTATAATAAACTTCGGTCAACCGAGAAGCCACAATGCCAATCACGCCTTTATTCCAATCCGAGCCGTAGACCACCGTGGTGGCGTTATCCTCTTGGTGGGTGTCTACCACTTGCTGGAGCGCTGCCGTTGTAGAGCTGAGGTCCATCTCTCGACGGTCGTTATTCAGGCTGATGATGTTTTCCACAATCTCTGTGGCGTGTTTTAAATCTTCAGAAACCATCAGCTCCACCGCTGCCTTGCCGTGCGAAATTCGCCCTGCCGCATTGATTTTAGGGGCAATCTCAAACACGATATTAGAAATGTTAAAAGTGGACAATTTCTCTTTCGGGATGAGGAGCCTTAGCCCAATATTTCTGGTTTTGCGGAGGTGTTTTAAACCTAATTTTGCCAGCAAGCGGTTTTCGCCTTTCATAGAAACAATATCCGCCGCGATGGAAATCGCTAATAAATCGGTCAGTTCAAATAGTTCCGCTTCAGGGATTTTATAAATGGTGTTGAGCCCTTGGCAGAGCTTGAAGCCCACGCCACAGCCCGAAAGTTCCTTAAAAGGATAGCGACAATCTTGGCGTTTGGGGTCTAATACTGCCACAGCTTTGGGGATTTCATCGCCAGGCAAATGGTGATCACAGATGATAAAATCAATGCCTAAACTTTGGGCATAATCCACTTTATCAATCGCCTTAATGCCACAATCCAAAGCAATGATGAGCGACACGCCGTTGGCTTTTGCGTAGTCTATACCTTCTTTAGAAATGCCGTAGCCCTCGCCGTTGCGGTCTGGGATGTAGAAATCCAAATACTTCTTCCCTACAATTTTAGAAAGGTAACGGTACATTAGAGAAACTGCCGTGGTGCCGTCTACATCATAATCGCCGTAGACCAATATATTTTCGCCATTTTCTATGGCTGTAGCAATCCGCTCCACCGCCTTCTGCATATCTGCCATAAGAAACGGATTGTGCATATCTTCTAACTTGGGTTTAAAAAACTCTCGGGCTTTAGGATAATCATCAATCCCTCTAAGCACCAGTATTTTAGACTCCAAAGAGCCATAGCCTATGGAGGATATGAGCCCATCTACTACCTCTTCATCGGGTTCTGTTTTAAAAATCCACTTCTGATTCATAACGAACAAAGGTAATGAAAAAAATAAACGCCCCCAACCCCACCCTTAAAAAACTTGGAAACTTTTTTTGTTTTTTAGTTTTTTTAGTTGTAATTTTGTCGCCGAATTATGAATGACAATACCGCATTTTTAGAAAAAGTATCTGAGCTCTTTTGGGAAAATGGTGCCAAAACCCTCACAATGGACGAGGTCGCCAAGGCATTTTCTATCTCTAAAAAAACACTCTACCAACATTATAAAAACAAGGAAGCCCTATTGGTGGAAGTCCTTATGTTTCGCTTGAAAAAACTTGTGGTGATGCTGAAAGCTGAGGAACAAAAACACCTCAACCCTATCCAACGGATGTTCCTACGGAAATCGGAAATGGAAACCATCTCCAAAAATAACAAAACACTATTCATCAGACAACTCATCAAGTATTACCCCAACATCTACAACCACCATTTGGCGGAAGTGAACCGTGCGGTGTCCGAGATTTTGCTTTCCAACATTGAAAAAGGGCGCGCCGAGGGGCTGTATAGACCAGATTTTGAGGCGAGAATCTACATCAAATATTTATTAGAACTGATGTTCGCCTATGACCGTTCTGCCTTGTTTGAAGACGAGCAAGACATCGGTAGAGAAGCCTATTGCCAAGGTGTGGTAGATTTTTACCTCAACGCCATTGTAACGCCCGCTGGCAAAGCCATCATCAACGAATTGAAACTTAAAAATAACAACATATAAACCCATGAATAAACATTTTAAAATTTTAGGGCTTTTCGCCTTATTGTTCCAAACGGGGCTCTATGCGCAGAACGCCAAGACGCTCACGCTCCCCGAGGCGATAGACTACGCCATAGAGCACAAAGCCGATGCCGAGAAAGCAAGGCTCAACATCCGAAAAGGCGATGCCGAAATTGCGGAAGTGAAAGCCAACGCCTTACCCAAAATCACGGTGAATAGCACCACCAACTACAATCCGCTACTCCAGCAAAATGTTTTGCCAGGCGAAATGTTTGGGCTCCCTGGGCAGAATGTTAAAGTCTCTTTTGGGCAAAAGTGGCAGAGCACCAATATGGTGCAGTTGCAGCAAATCCTCTTCAATCAGTCGGTGTTCACAGGGCTGAAGGCGGCAAAATCTACCAAAGAGTTTTACCTCATCAATGCCCAACTGACCGAGGAACAAATCATCGAAAAGGTGGCAGATGCGTATTACCAAGTTTATCAAGCGCAACAGATGCTCAAAAACCTTAAAGATAATTTGGACATTGCAGAGCAAACCATCAAAATCATCAAAGGGCTGTATGATGCAGGCTTAGCCAAAAAGATAGATTACGACAGAACTTTGGTATCCGTGAATAACTTGAAAGCCAACCAACAACAGCTCATCAACGCTGTACAGTTGAGTGAAAACGCCCTAAAATTTATGATTGGAATGCCTATGGAGCAAGAGATTAGCCTACCAGAAGGCACCTTTGAACCTTCTATTTTGGTGGCGGATAATGCGCCTGATTTCTCCGAAAGAACCGAGCTCAAACTCCTCAACAAACAGGTGGAGCTCCTCAATTGGAAGAAAAAAGCCTCCGAGGCAGAGTATTACCCAACGGCAACGCTTTTAGCCAACTATAGTTGGTTAGGGCAAGGGGCAAAATTCCCATTCTGGCACGGAGAAAAGGACAAAGTTTATTGGTCGGATATGGCGACCGTGGGGCTGAACATCAGCATTCCGATTTTCAACGGCTTCTCTACCAAATCCAAAGTGGAACAAGATAAAATAGAAATAGAAAAAGCCCAAGCCAACCTTAAAGAAACCGAATTGGGGCTCAGCTTAGCCTATCACAACGCCGCTACACAACTGCAAAACGGCTTGATTACCATTAAAAATCAAGAAAATAATGTGCAATTGGCAGAAGAAGTGATGGACAACACCCGCTCTAATTACCAATACGGACTGGCAACGCTGAACGATATTTTGGATGCAGAACGCGATTTAGCCGACGCCAAAAACAACCTTACAAAATCTAAATTAGACTATAAACTTGCCGAGATAGAACTCCTTAAATCTCAAGGCAAACTCAGAACTTTAAACCAGAAATAAAACGATAGATAATAGAACAGATATGAATAAGAAAACTTTATTAAGCATAATCGCGGTAGTGGCTGTAGCCGTAGGTTTCTACTTTATTTTACAAAGAAACAAAGCCAATAACCAAGAGAAGGTGGACATTGTAGCCCAATCCAATAGCGGCAATGGCGCCGTAACCGTGAGAGCTGTACCCGTGAAGAAAGAGTACATCGGCGGAGATTTTAGTGTGAACGGGACTTTCCTTCCGAATAAAAAAGCCGACATCGCTGCGGAAATGGGCGGTCAGCTGGTGGCGCTCTATGTGAAAGAAGGCAGCTATGTGCGTGCAGGACAAGTGATTGCCAAACTAAAAGGCGACAAACTCAATGTGAATGCCAGCAATGCGCAAGCCAACTTAGACCAAGCCCTCTCTGCTCTTAGCCGCTACGAAGCCGCTTATAAAACAGGTGGGGTTACTGCTTTGCAATTAGACCAAGCACGCCTACAAGTGAAAAACGCCCGTGCCCAAGTGCAATCGGCAAATTTACAATCTGGCGATACCAATGTGGTGTCTAAAATCAGTGGGATTGTCAACAAAAAAATGGTGGAACTCGGGAGCGTGATTGGCGCTGGAACTCCGATTGTGGAAGTGGTGGACATCTCTGCCCTTAAACTCAAAGTAGAGGTAGATGAAGCCTTAGTAACACAACTTGCCGTGGGCAACACCGTGCAGATTAAACCAAGCGTGTCTGATGCTACTATTGATGGGAAAATCACTTTCATCGCTCCTGCCTCTAATGGTGCGTTGAAATTCCCAGTAGAAATTACCATTAACAATGCTGGCAGCCACCTCAAAGCTGGAATGTACGCCACAGCCATCTTCAAAACCAGTGGTGCTGGCGATGTGCTAACTTTACCGAGAGAAGCCTTTGTAGGTGGGGTTAGCGATAATTTAGTCTTTGTAGTGAAAGACAATGTAGCCCACCTGACCAAAATCCAAAGTGGTGCCAACTATGGCGACAAAGTGGTAGTAACTGGCGGCCTCAACGCTGGCGATATGGTGGTAACCAGTGGACAAATCAACCTTTCTGATAAAACCAAAGTAAAAGTGTTGAAATAAGCCAACCGCCTTTTTTATAACTCTGAATTTTTTAAAAAACATTATGAAATTAGCAGAAGTATCCATAAAAAGACCCAGCCTTGTGATTGTGATGTTGGCATTGCTCATCATCGGGGGGTTATTCAGCTACAAACAGCTGAGCTATGAGCTGGTACCGAAATTTGAAGTCAAAGTAGTTACCATCTCCACTGTATATCCTGGGGCATCGCCATCGGAGGTAGAGAATACGGTTTCCAAGAAAATAGAAGATGCCGTGTCTTCATTAGAAGGGATTAAAAAACTACAATCCAAATCTTATGAAAACCTGTCGGTGGTTATCGTGCAGTTTAACGAAGGGGTAGATACCGACTACGCCCTGAACGATGCCCAGCGGAAAATCAACGCTATTCGTTCGGATTTGCCAGAAGATGCCAAAGAGCCTTCACTTTCTAAATTCTCCCTCTCAGACCTGCCTATCGTGAGTATGGGGGTAACAGCGAATTTAACCGAAAGCGAACTCTATGACCTTATTGACCAAAAAATTCAACCTGAATTTTCCCGTATCCCTGGGGTGGCACAAGTGAACATCGTAGGGGGACAGGAGCGAGAAATCCGCATCAACTTAGACCAAGCCAAATTAGAAGGTTATGGGCTTACCATTCCACAGATGGTGCAGATCATCTCGGCTTCTAATATGGATTTCCCAACGGGGAACCTCCGCACGCGTACCAACTCTACTTTGATTAGACTTTCAGGGAAAATCACTTCCGTACAACAGCTGAGAGATTTGACCATCGCCTCCAAAGATGGCATCAACATTAAACTTTCTGATGTGGCAGAGGTGCAAGATACCCAAAAGCAAGTGGAAAAAATTGCGAGAATTGACCAGAAAAATACCCTCCTCCTCCAAGTGCAAAAGCAAACCGATGCCAATGCCGTAACGGTGAGTGAGCTGGTACAGAAGAAAATCAAAAGCATAGAGGAGCAATACAAAACCCAAAATGTAAAAGTAGACTTAGCGAATGACACCTCTGTATTTACCCTAAATGCTGCAGATTCCGTAATGCATGACTTGCTGATTGCGGTGGCATTGGTAGCCTTCGTGATGCTCTTCTTCCTCCACAGTTTGCGGAATGCCGTGATTGTGATGGTATCTATCCCAACTTCCCTAATTGCCACTTTTATCGGTATGGCGCTGTTTGGCTTCTCATTAAACTTGATGAGTTTGCTCGCCCTCTCGTTGGTGGTGGGTATCTTGGTAGATGATGCCATTGTGGTGATAGAAAACATCCACCGCCATATGGAAATGGGGAAAAATAAAGTGCGCGCCGCCTATGATGGTTCTAAGGAAATCGGCTTTACTGTAACGGCTATTACCTTGGTCATCGTGGTGGTATTCTTACCGATTGCATTGAGCTCTGGCTTGGTGTCCAACATCATTCGCCAGTTCTGTGTTACCGTAGTTATCGCGACCTTGCTTTCCCTCTTGGTATCCTTTACCGTGGTGCCTTGGCTGTTTTCCAGATACGGAAAATTGGAGCTCATCAGCAAGACCTCTTTCTTTGGAAAAATCATTTATAAATTTGAAGATGGACTCACGCAGTTCACACATTTTATGACGGATTTACTTAAATGGTGCCTAGGGCATAAAATCCTTACTTTCCTGGTTACATTTATCTTATTTGTTAGCTCTATAGCTTTACTCGTAGGTGGGTATATAGGATCAGACTTCTTCCCCTAAAACAGACAAAGGAGAGTTTTTAGTACAAATAGAAATGCCCAAAGATGTATCCATAGAGCAAACTAACTGGATGACGCAGAAGGCAGAGCAGTATCTTGCTAAAAACCCTAATGTAGAAACTCTCATTACTACCGTAGGGCAGTCTAGTAGTGGTATGGGGGCATCTCAGTCTACAGCCTACAAATCTGAAATTAATGTAAAACTTATAGACAAATCTAAAAGAGAAGACCCTAGTGAAATCTTTGCCGCCAAAATCAAAAGAGAACTAGAAAAAGTACTCGTAGGAGCAAAGGTAACCACTGTACCTATGGGGCTTATGGGAGCAGAGGAGGCCCCCCTCCAAATGGTGATCACTGGTAACAGTTTAGAAGAAGCAATGGACTACGCCAAAAAAAGCGGAAGCCAAACTCAAAACCATAGAGGGTGCCAACGAGATTAAACTCAGTGTGGAAGAAGGTAACCCTGAAATTTCCGTTTCCGTAGATCGTGATAGAATGACGGCGCTTGGACTCAATGTGGCTGTGGTAGGGCAAACCCTAAGAACGGCATTTAGTGGAGACACCGATAATAAATTCCGTACAGGGAACAATGAGTATGATATTAACATCATCTTAGATGAAGCCAACCGCAGCAGCATTGATAATGTGCGAAACATCACTTTCATCAATAACCAAGGGCAGAAAATCCAACTTTCTCAATTTGCGACAGTGGATTTCTCTTCGGGACCTGCGTTATTAGAGCGTTATGACCGTTCGCCATCGGTTACAGTACAAGCTCAAACCATTGGTAAAACCACTGGTGGCGTGGCTCAGGAATGGGTAAAAGCTTTAGAATCTGTGGAAAAACCAGCCAGCGTAAAATGGGTTTGGGGCGGTGATATGGAGGACCAAAGCGAAGGTTTTGGTACTTTGGGATACGCCCTCTTGGCAGCCATTATGCTCGTATATATGATTATGGTAATCCTCTATGATGATTTTGTTAAACCATTCATCGTGCTATTCTCTATACCATTATCATTCATCGGTGCACTATGGGCACTAGCCCTCACCAACCAAAGTTTAAACATCTTTACCATTCTTGGTGTGATTATGCTCATTGGGCTCGTAGCAAAAAATGCAATCCTTTTGGTAGATTTTGCTAACCATAGACTAGAACATGGTGAAACCATCACAAATGCCCTAATACAAGCCAACCATGCAAGGCTAAGACCTATCCTAATGACCACTATCGCCATGGTATTTGGTATGCTCCCTATCGCTATGGCATCAGGTGCCGCTTCGGAGATGAATAACGGACTTGCCATCGTCATTATCGGGGGGCTACTCTCCTCTCTATTCCTTACCCTAGTTATTGTGCCAGTAGTGTACTATATCATCGTAAGAATAGAACAAAAATTCTCCAAACACGAGAAAAAAGATTACGACGCTCTAATGGTAGCAGACTACACCCACCTCCACCCAGAAGATGAAATGGAGTTTTAAAAATTCTTTTTAATGGATTGATAAAAAGCTGCCCACAGGGGCAGCTTTTTTTGTAATGGATAGTTGGGGATTTTAAAAAGGAAAAATTCCCCTCTTTAAAAAGAGGGGGAACCGCAGGGCGGGGTGTTTTGTCTGAAGGGTATTTAAATTACCACAGTTGCTAATCTGTGAATTTTTTCCACCCCGCCTTTCAGGCCCCCCCTCCAGAGGAGGGGAATATTCACTATGCTGAGACACTTGATGTGAAAAATAACCTTTCTGCCTCAACAAACATCGTATAAAAACCAACCGCCGCTTGATCACTTCACAAATTTTTCAATCGTTCAACCCTGAATACGCCCCTCTATTTTCATTAAAAAAAGGGTAATGGGTGGTCTTCTCTATTATTGAGGAAAATTTTTTATATTTTTTTTAACACTGACAATCAGCAACTTAATAGATTTTAATAAAAATAATCATTACTTTGTATTGCAAGATAATAATATTTTTACATATCTTTGCAACAGAAATTAATAACCAAAACCAATAAAAACTAATAACCAAAATCTAAAAGAGCCGAAAGACCACTTCAAAAGCTAATAACCAACTTCATTTCGGCTCTTTTTTATTAAAAACTAAACTAAAAAAGTAAAATACCATGAAAAAACTAAGCATTCTCCTCGGAACTTTAGCCTTCGGCTTCACTTTTGCCCAAGAGCAAAAAACAGACACCACGAAAACTAAAAAAATAGAAGAGGTGGTGATTACCCAAAAGTACATTCAACAGAAAGCCGACCGTTTGGTTTATCAAGTATCGGCATCGCCAGTGGCTAAGGGCAACACCGCGATTGATGTTCTCAAAAAAACGCCAACCATTTCTACAACCGATGGTAAGGAATTCAAAATTTTAGGCTCTACCCCCGCCGTTATTTACATCAACGGAAGAAAAGCCAATATGAGCCAAGAGGCACTGTCTCAATTGTTAAAAAATACGCCTTCGGAAAGCATTTTAAAAATAGAAGTGATTGCAACACCTGGTAGTGAATACGCTGTGGAAGGGAATGTAGGCATCATCAACATTGAGCTAAAACGCAGCAAAACAGACCTCTTCAACGGTACGCTAAAAATGGAGAATACGCAAGATTATTATAATAATACGGCTACCAGCCTTAGCCTTAACTACCGTAAAAATAAGCTTGGGCTTAGTGCCAGTGCGGGTTATCAGAAAAACACCAATCATCTGAAAGCATTATTAGATAATGGCAACGCAACCTACAAAACTTCTTCTGAATCTCTGTTTGATAATCCAAGTGAGAAGTCTAACTTTAACCTCATTGCCGACTATGAACTGACTGATAAAAGCCATCTTAATTTTAATTTTTATACCTCGCAGTCGTGGGAGAAAGAGAGTAAAGACCACACCATCAATTATGACTATGTTCACGGCGCCCTGCAGTCCATCAGGCTGACCAAAGGTTTAGGGAACGATAAAGAGCGAAACTATTCTACCTCGCTTTACTATGATTTAAAAACCGATCAACAGGGGAGTTTGCTCAAGCTCAATGTGGCGTACCTCAACTATCATCAACATTTGGAGAAGAATAGTGATTTCTACACCATTGACCAAAATACGCAGGAGGAGCTTCTGAGCCACAGCCTAAGGCAGACCACACCGCAAGCCATCCACAACATATCCAGCAAAGCGGACTATATTTGGAAAATGAAAGATGAAAGCCAGTTGGCATTCGGGGGTTATTTCTCTAACACGAAAACGGATAATGACGCCCTCTACGAAGAGGCTGCCGCACAGCAAGCTTTCATCAAAAATGATGGGTTGAGCAACCATTTTATCTATACCGAAAATATTGGAGCGCTCTATGCCAATTATAGCCGAAATTTTGGCAACCAGCTTTCTACCAAAATAGGGCTTCGCTACGAAACCACCGCCACCAAAGGCGATATAGAGGGCAAAGATGATCCTTATTATCACTTTACCCAAAGGTACAACAACTGGTTACCGTTTGTGAATGTAGCGTATCAAATCAATGACAACCATTCTTTGAGTTACTCTTTTTCCAGCCGTGTGCGCCGCCCTTCGTTTTGGGAAATTAACCCTGTAAGAACCTACACCAGCGAGACCAACTTTATACAGAACAACCCTTTTATGAAAGCCACTACCAGCTATAATCAACGGTTGATGTATATGTTCAGAAATGCTTATTTCTTTAATTTAGGTCATAGCATCAGAAATAATTCTAACACGCAGATCCCACTGCAAAGACAGGTGAATAACAAAACGGAAATCCGCTACATCAGAACCAATTATGGTGATGAGAATGTTCTTACGGCGAGTATAGGAATGCAAAAAGCCTTCTTCAACAATAGATGGATGAACAGCCTAACCCTTACGGGGATTCATAAAAAATTCTCTGGGCAAGTGGATACCGACCCTATTTCTCAAGAAAAGTTTGAACCTTATGTGGTGAGTAGAACTTCCAACTTTTGGGTGCTGAGTATTGATAACCAAGTGGCGCTGAATTCAAGTAAAAACCTGTGGTTAGATGTTGATTACTTCTGGGTTTCTCCTCAAGATATAGAATTAGGTCGGTTAAAAGCCATACAAAATTTAAGTTTGGCATTGAGAAAAAATTGGAACAACTGGACTTTTAAAGTCGCTGCTAATGATATTTTCAGCACCAACTCTAACATCAATATTACGAATGAGCAAGCCAATGGTTATTATAACAATGTTCAACAATATACTTATGAACGCGAATTCTCGGTGTCTATTACTTACAACTTCGGAAATAAAAAGCTGAAAAAAGTAAAAGAGGTGGAGAGTGCCAATAGCGACATCCAAAGCCGCACAGGAAAAGAAAAATAAAACCTCCCTCCCTTAATACAAAAAAAACTTCTCTTAGCGTTATAAGAGAAGTTTTTTATTGGTCTATGGTTGGTGCTAATCTCTCACCAGTGGCATTGTGGAGCATCTGAGTAAGCCACCCATTTTAGAAATTTCTCGGTAAGGAATTTCCTCCACGGTAAGCCCCCACTCTTCTCTTAGGTGCTTGTTCATCCGCGTGAAAGCTTGGTCCGAAACCACCACTTCTGGCGAAATAGAGAAAATGTTCGGGTTCATTGCAAACATCTCTTCCGCAGTGACCTCAAAACAGTTGTCTTTGCCAAAAATATCCCGAATGAGTTCGTAATCTTTCTCTTCCACAAAGCCATCTTTGTAAATAATACACTTGTCCTTGCCCACAGGGTTAAAGGTGCAATCTAAGTGCAAAATACCCTCGTAAGGAACTTTGTCGTTTTTCTTTAAATCAAACTCTAAAATTCTTTTCTTCGGGAAATATTCTTTGAGGATGTCTATGGCGTACTCGTTGGTTCGTGCGGTTTTAAAGTTTCTGTAATCCTCACTAAAACAAGTGCCTATGAATAGGAAATCATTCCAGACAATAACATCTCCGCCCTCTATATGAGCGGTTTCTGGGAGGTTGATGATCTTCCGCCATTCCAATTGTTCAAAGATTTTGCTGTATGCCTCTTGCTCATCGGCGCGGTCTGGGATAAGGTTAGAAAGCACCATTTTATCCTCCACCACAAAGGCAACATCCCTCGCAAATACTTGGTTATAATCTTGGATGACCTCTGGGCGAAAAACCTTGACATCGTATTTTTTGAGTACCGCTTCAAAGGCGTTCATCTCCGAAATAATGTCGGCTTCCACAGGATAAATATCATTCTGAATGGAGTGGTAGGATTTGGCATCATAGCTTTCTTCCAATGTGGGTGCAGCGCCGTTAGACTGCGGCTGCCCCAAAACTACCGACCTTAGCCTGCCTGTTTCGTTTTGTATGTTCAGTTTCATTTGTTGTTAAAATTTTAATCTTGATAAGCGTGTTTCTTTATTACTAAAAAGTTCTCCCCATTGGTTTGGAAAGAACTTTTTAATCTGCATACCCTTAGATTATCTTTCGTTCATTGGTACATAATCTCTCTTGGTAGCGCCTTGGTATACTTGACGAGGTCTTCCGATAGGGTCCCCCATTAAGCGCATTTCTTTCCATTGAGAAATCCATCCTGGGAGTCTTCCTAAGGCGAACATCACGGTAAACATTTCGGTAGGGATGCCTAATGCTCTGTAGATGATGCCAGAATAGAAGTCTACATTTGGATATAATTTTTTGCTTACGAAGTAATCGTCTTCTAAGGCTACTTTTTCTAACTGCATCGCGATGTCTAATGTTTTATCGTGGATGCCGAGTTTGTTTAGAATATCATCTGCTGCTTTTTTGATGATTCTGGCTCTTGGGTCAAAGTTTTTATAAACTCTGTGTCCGAAGCCCATTAAGCGGAAGTTGTCTTCTTTATCTTTGGCTTTTTTCACATATTTTTCTACATCGCCGCCATCTTTTTCGATGAGTTCTAACATTTCAATCACGGCTTGGTTAGCGCCCCCGTGGAGTGGTCCCCAAAGTGCTGAAACCCCCGCAGAAATAGATGCGAAAAGTCCTGTGTGTGCAGAGCCTACCATTCTTACGGTGGAGGTAGAACAGTTTTGCTCGTGGTCTGCGTGGAGGATTAAGAGTTTGTCCAAAGCATCTACCACTACTGGATCCATTTCAAAATCTTGGTTTGGCATACGGAAGCACATTTTGTAGAAGTTCTCTACATAGTTGAGCTTGTTATCGCCGTGGTTGATGGGTAGCCCTTGTTTTTTTCTGTAAGTCCAAGCGGCTAAGTGTGCAAATTTAGCGATGAGCATTTCTGCGGCGTGGTCTAAATCTTCTTTGGATTTAACATCTACCGATTTAGGGTTGAAGGCTGTCAAGGCAGAAGTCAGCGAAGAGAGAACGCCCATAGGGTGCGCAGAACGAGGGAAGGCATCAATGAGTTTCTTCATTTCCTCTGCTACCCAATTGTATTCTTTAATGTTGTTTTCAAATTGTTTGAACTGCTCTTCTGTTGGCAACTCTCCGTGAAGCAATAGATACATCACTTCTGTAAAGTTGGATTTTTCTGCGATCTGCTCTATGGGATAACCTCTATAAAACAATTCGCCTTTGTCTCCATCAAGGAAAGTGATCTCACTGATGGTGGCTCCTGTGTTTTTATAGCCTTTGTCTAAGGTGATTAAGCCTGTTTCGTTTCTTAATTTGGAAATATCTATACCTCTATCTCCTAAGGTGCTGTCTACGATAGGATATTCATACTCTTTTCCATCGTATTTCAAAAATACTTTATTATCTGACATAATTGGATGTGTTTTTTAAGGGTTAGAAAAAATTCGCGATAAAGGTACAAAAAAAATAGCATTAACTACAAACGATTAGTGCTATTGATGGTTTCTATAATGGTTTTATTTTTATGGTCGGGATTTTAATTTGGGGTGAGGTGATGGCTCATTATTGTCAAAAAATTTACTCATTGGGGTGCTATCATATTGTTTTGGTAAGCAAGATTTGGTTTTATGGTTGCCAGAATATAAATTATGACGGTTATAATATTGTTTTGGTTTGGTAAAATATATTTTGTTCTTGATATAATATTGTTTTGGTTTGATAAAATATGTTTTGTTCTTGCTATAATATTGTATGAGTTTGGTAAAATATATTTTTGGTTTGCTTTAATTGTTTTTTCTAATGTAAAAATATCAAAGCATCTTAACGGTATGCTGGGTTAGGATGCTTTGATATGGAGTTAGATGGGTTTAATTGAAATATGGGTTGTTCTCATATTAGGAATAGGAGGTGAATTTAATGTTTGATATGGTTGTGTATTCTGAGGAGGTGGCTCCATAGACGCTTTTAACATATTTTTTGACATTTTGGGCTATGGTGTAGAGTCCTGTTCCGTCTCCATAGAGTATTTGGTTTCTTTCTATCATTTTTTTGTTGAGTTCTGCTTCGGTTTGGTCAACGGCTTGGGTGGCGCTCATTAATGAGGTTTTGTAGGTGTTGAGGTTTTCTATTTTCAGGTCGTCTTCGTTTGGGTTATAGGCGGGGATTGTTGCTAATAGTTGTAGTAGTATACCGAAGTTTTCGGCTTGCTGGGTGTAGGATTGTCTGGATGTGGAGGCTGTTTTTGGTGTTTCTTTGCCTTCTTCTGTGGGTTGTGTTTCTTTCTTTTGTCCGCCCTGAATGAGGCGGTTTAAGGATTTTGCTCTGTCTATTGTTCCCTGCTGTAGTCCTAAAATGGCTAAGTGGTTCATGATTTTTGTGCAGGTGGGTTTTAGGTTTTCAAAGGCGGATTGGCGCTGTGCTATTGCGTTTTTGTTGGCGTTCCGTTTTTCTTCTACTTCGTTGAGTTTTGTGGCTGCGCTGGTGTAAAGGGTTTGCAGGTTGTCTACTTTTAAATTGTCTACTGGTGGGTTGTACTGGGTGTAGACTTTTACTTGTTCTGTAAGTTTTTGTAGGTTGGCTACATTTTTGGCGTGCCCTGTTTCGCTCACGGAGTTTTTGTTTGGTTTTGGGTTTTGTGGATTGTTCATAATATATTGTTTTTTGGGTTATTATACTGCGAATATAATAAAAGCAGATGAAAAATCATCTGCTTTAGGGTTTTATTTTTTAATGAGTGTTTGCTCTACGAGCATTTGTCCATCTTTTATTATTTTAACAAAGTAGCTTCCTGTGGGGAGGTTGGAGAGGCTGAAGTCTTTGCCTGTTTTTTGAATTATGGTGTTCCCTAAGCTGTTGACTACTGTGATATGGTAGGTGCTGCTGAGGGTGCTTTGGGTTAGGTTATGGTCTCCTGGGGTTTGTTTAGGGCACATTGGATCTATTATTCTGATAACGGTGTACTGGTCATTTTGAATTTTTGATACGGTGTAGGTGTAATCACACATACCAGGAGGGGGTGGAGTTATAGTGGTAGCATAGGTAGTGCTGCCACATTTATTTTTAGCGTTTACTTCTAAATCTAAATGCCAGTTGTACCCACGCCCATTTGCAAAGTAAGTATAGCCTGTTCTTATGGCTCCTGTGTCTTTTCTTTTCCAAGTAACATCTGCTGGTGTTAAGCCTTGGTCTTCTAAGGTAGCTTCTTTGTTTAGGGATTTTATATTCTGGACGACATAGTTGGTGTTGCCTTCTTCTGGTTTTGTGTGTATTTGTGGTTTGCCGATCCAGATTTTTTGGGTTATTTTTTGTCCGTTAGTGAAGTTTACATCAACATACCCCAACCCATTTTGTTTTCCTTTAATTTGTACTGTATTTTCTGTATTGCTACCAATAATCTGTAGATTTGGAGAGGTACTCCATGTAAATCTGCTAGGTAAGCTACATGAGTCTGTTGTATTTATGGATACTTGTGTAGTTTCGTTTGCACAAAGTATTTTTTGTGTAGTGGATAATGTAATGTTGGACAAATTAAGATAGGGGGCTTGGTTATTACCTTCTATTTCTTTCATAAGCCAGTTGACTAGTTCATTTGATACCGATACATGCTCCTCGTTTGTTTCTGCGGCAAAATAGGCATCAAAAGGGATTTCTCTATTGCAGAGTAGATTTCTATTGATGTCTGCATTCCAATCAAAATTTGGGTTTTTAAAGGCTAAAGAACTTACTGTGGGGATGAATGCATGATTGGGTCTGTACCCTCTCCACTCTACTCTTTTTAAACTGCTTCTTAATACAGGGTCAAATTCATCTTTTAAAATTCCTTGGGTGTTGAATGTTCCCCCTTGTACTACATCCATAGCGCCTCTGGGGTTAGGGTTGTCCGTCCACCGTCTTACATTAATAATGTTTATCCCACAAGTAAAAGTCATTCCTGTAAGTGGAACGCGACATTTCACTATTTTTGTAAATTTGCCTTCAAAATTAAGTGCAGAAGTATTAGAGGCTGGCAAAGCGTTGTCAACTAAAACTACTGCTTTTAATTTAAATGGTCCAAAGCCTGCCATTTCTAATAGTGTTTGCGCTTCTGAATTTGTTTTTTGCCCTGTGGTAGTTCCGTTGGCAATGGCTATATTCCTTGTCTGTGTGGGAAATCCATTTGAACCTGGTATGCCATTGTTGGTTAGGTTTTGTAAAAATTGTTTACGAAAAGGATGATTGTTGTTTCTTCCTGAATTACTTGAAAGAGAGGTGGGATTAGGATAGCCATCAAGCTGCTCAATAAGCATCTGCCGTGCAGCTGGAGAGAAGAAGTTTTCTCTAAATTTATTAGCTGCTTGTTCTGAGCCTCCTATGGTTCCGAAGAAGAATAAATTGGTCTGTGCTGAAAGTGGAATGTTAGCCCCATGGTGAGGGCTATCAAAACTTACCCATAGCCTTGTATTGTGGGGAATATTATTTTTCTCCATATAGGCTAAGGCATATCTAGAAATAAGCCCTCCCATACTGGGACCTATTAGTATAATTTTTTCTGAACTCCCGTTTTGTTTTAGTTTATCATTTTCTCTTTTAAGAAGCTCTACTACTGCCATCGCATTTCGTTCTATAAAATCTGCGCCATTAGGGAAATTGACCAGAGTAACATCAAAGCCTTTGTTTTGAAGTTTGGTAATGAGGTTTCTTTTATTTGATTCATTCTTTATATCATTAACATAATAATTCATTTGATCATAGAGTTCATCTAATTTTCTACCATCTCCGGGGTCATATCCATCTAAGATAATCACAGGCTTTCTAAGTTGGGGTTGTTTTGAAAAAAATCCTAAACTTCCATTAGTTCCAGGTGTATATCCTGAGTTAGATATTCTATTGTAATAGGTTCTGTACTCTAATGTTCCAGATTTGGCAACAGACTCATTATAGCCTCTAAATGGTGTGGTTTGTGTGATCCCCCTATTCCCTATAAAATCTTCTGCCTCAGCATAAAGTCTGCTATTGGTACTGGCAGCCACGCGCTTATCTTCAAGTTTTACCTCTATACTTTTATGAAATGTTCTGCTGGTTCCGTCTGCAAATTTTAATTTGAAAGAGAGATTTTTGCTGCCCCCAGAGGTATAATTTACCACCAATTTTTGAGCTTGGGCTACAGAGAGTTGTGAGTTGAGGTTTAAATTCCGTATTACCCCGTCACCTAAGTTTAGTTCTATACTTTCAATAGGCGGTAGTGTAGGGTCTTGTGCTATGGTATTGCTGGTAAGTATATAGTTTACCTGAGGGCTTGTAATCTCTGACACTAAGGGGCTTACTAAACAGATCTGAGCTTCTTTAAATGGATTTTTACCTGGTACATTTCTAAAATAGCCTTCCTCAAAAACCAAGTTTGGATCTTCATCTGTACCAAAATCAATGTAGTTGTATTTTAGATTAATCACCCCTATCTGTACTTGATTGTTTTGTAAACTGTTTATAGCATATTCTTGAAGATGATCAGGAGAAACAAAATTAGGCTGATAACTGGCGCGGTACATCTCGCTCCACGACTGGAGAAAATAATCGTAGGAGATACTACTTGGCACCGATGTATTTAGGTCTGAAAAAGAAAATACCCGGTCATAGAGAATAGGTGTAGTCATTTGGTTTTTATCTACATACATCATAAGACTGTCCATCTTTTGTGTATAAGTTTTTTCTTGAGCAAACAGTATGATGCTAAGAAAAAGGGCTGAAAATTTTAAAATTGTTTTCATATTTTTACTTATTAAGAGTTGCTACATTAATATCAAATCTTCCATCGGTAATTTGGATTTTTTCTGATGGATTGTCTTCATTGTAAAGCGTTGCTGAAAAAGTTCCTGAAACTATCGGATAATCATATCTGGTAATGGTAATTAAACCCGAATGGTCTGATGAAAGATATTTTTTATTATCTATTTCATAGAACATTTGAGAAAGCGTTTGGGATGTCCCTGTGCCATTACCATTCGATTGATTTATAGTGAAGTTTCCTGTTTTGTTTTGACTCTGTACATATATATACATTCGCCTTTTTTCTTCAACATTATACAAGCGTATATAATAGCCTGGATTATAATTATTAATGTTAATGTATAATCCATAAACCGTAGGGATTGCAGAAACTCCATTTCTAGGGATTAGTACCTTTCCATTCACTAAACACCCTGCGGTATTAGCTCCGTTTTGGGTAATAGGAGGAAGTTGATTTTGAGGATCTTCCGAGGTTCGTTCTTTGCAAGTAGTAAGCAAGAGACCTACTAACAAGGCTGAAAATAAATGTTTCATAATTTTATTGATTTTATGGGTTTGTGTTTTAAATGGTTGAGTTCTCATCTTGATCTAATTTAGTTGTTAAAGTTAATCAAATTTTTTGTCAAATCTTCCTTCGGTAATATGTACGACATTCCCATCCTCATCAACCGCATCAAACTCAAAAGTTCCTGATATAATTTCATTAGGAATATCTAATCTTGTGATTTTTATTTTACCTGTATAGTCTGGAGATTTAGTATAATAAGCTGGTCCAATAACAGAATGTTGCACATAAAATGCCCCTCCTATATTTTCACCCAAGGGACTATTTATAGGTATAGTGTATTCTTTATTTAATTCTAATTTAATTTTCTTAATTCCCATTTTTATATAACTTTTATTGGATACATTTTTAAACTCTACCCCTATCTTAAAGGTTCCATCACTATAAATTTCCGCTCCAGTTGCACCAACATAAAATCCTCTAGTGCTACTTTTTTTACTCGCTACCCAAACCTTTCCATTCACTAAGCACCCTGCGGTGTTCGCTCCAGACTGGGTGGCTGGTGGTAGGATATTAGGGTCGGGCTCTTTTTCTCTGCAAGTAGTAAGCGAAAGACCTACTAACAAGGCTAAAAATAAATGTTTCATAATTTTATTGATTTTATGGGTTTGTGTTTTAAATGGTTGAGTTCTCATCTTGATCTAATTTAGTTGTTAAAGTTTTATATCAAATCTACCATCTGTTATGACAATAACTTTTTCAGGGAACCTTATCCCTCTTAATTTCCCACTAAATGTACCCGAAGCAATACCTCCCTGAGTAACTTTTGTAAAAATGATCTCGCATTTATAGTTATTATCCGTTCTATAACCATTATCCCTGTATCCAATAAGAAGATTGTTTGAAGGAAAGTCTTTATTGGCAATATCCGTCGTATCTCCGACAATGTATTTTTTGTTGAGCTCTAACCTTTTGTCTGATCTTAAAAAAAGATCAAAGCGCCCTTTATTTACATCGTTCTTTATAGAGCCCATATACAATTTAATTCTAAAAGATTTACCGTCCATTGATGGCTGATAAAAAGACTCTTCTGGAGAGAAATTGTCTTTTTTACTCCTCGCAAAAACAAGTACCTTTCCATTCACTAAACACCCTGCGGTGTTCGCTCCAGACTGGGTGGCTGGTGGTAGGATATTAGGGTCGGGCTCTCTTTCTCTGCAAGTAGTAAGCGAAAAACCTACTAACAAGGCTAAAAATAAATGTTTCATAATTTTATTGATTTTATGGGTTTGTGTTTTAAATGGTTGAGTTCTCATGGTCATAGTGTTCGTTTTGTCATCTTTAAGTTTTA
The DNA here is from genome assembly GCF_030517065.1 of Riemerella columbina. Lineage (NCBI taxonomy): Bacteria > Pseudomonadati > Bacteroidota > Flavobacteriia > Flavobacteriales > Weeksellaceae > Riemerella > Riemerella columbina. The sequence goes on along the minus strand of NZ_CP103950.1, from coordinate 427,237 downwards.
CATCAATAATCCATTTAAGTTTTTCAAAAAATCAAATAAGAACTATTATTTTATCAAAACTTTTGGATAAAGATACAATAAAAAATGAATTAGCCTCCATTTAAGCAAAAAAAATAGCATCTATCTTTTGGGATAAATGCTATTGCTGTATTGTTTGTATCGTAAAGGTTTAACTATCTCTTCACTTTAAAGGCGTCCATTCCTGGGAAAATAGCGGTTTCGCCTAAGGCTTCTTCTATTCTGAGGAGTTGGTTGTATTTCGCCATTCTATCTGAACGAGAGGCTGAACCTGTTTTTATCTGTCCGCAGTTCATCGCTACGGCAAGGTCTGCAATGGTGGAGTCCTCAGTTTCGCCCGAACGGTGGGACATTACCGAAGTGTATTTGTTGTGCTGCGCCATCTGTACTGCTGCCATCGTTTCGGATAAGGAGCCAATTTGGTTCACTTTAACTAAAATAGAGTTCGCCACGCCTTCTTTTATCCCTCTGGAAAGGCGTTCTACATTGGTTACGAATAAATCATCACCCACCAATTGTACTCTATCACCTATTTTGTCGGTTAGCATTTTCCAACCTTCCCAGTCGTCTTCGTGCATACCGTCTTCAATGGAGATGATTGGGTATTTCTGCGTTAATTCTGCTAAGTAAGAAACTTGCTCTTCACGGCTTCTGTGTGCACCTTTGTCGCCTTCAAATTTTCTATAATCGTAGGTGCCATCGGTATAAAATTCTGATGAAGCGCAGTCTAATGCCAACATCACATCATCGCCAGGTTTGTAGCCTGCTTTTTCAATGGCTTGGAGTAGGGTGTCCAGCGCATCTTCCGTTCCGTTGAAAGTTGGTGCAAAACCACCCTCATCTCCTACGGCTGTGGAAAGTCCTCTGCCTTTTAATATGGACTTAAGGTTGTGGAAAATTTCGGTTCCTTTTCTCAATGCGTGGGAGAACGAGTCTGCTTTTACTGGCATAATCATAAACTCTTGGAATGCGATAGGGGCATCGGAATGGGAACCTCCATTGATGACATTCATCATCGGCACCGGTAGAGTGTTGGCATTCACGCCACCTACATATTTATAAAGCGGAAGTCTGAGCTCTGTAGCTGCTGCCTTAGCTGCTGCCAAAGATACGCCGAGAATGGCATTGGCGCCTAATTTGCCTTTGTTGGGCGTGCCATCTAAGTCAATCATAATCTGATCGATAAGGTTTTGCTCATACACTGGCAAGCCGATGAGCTCTGGAGCGATGATTTCTCTTACATTTTCTACGGCTTTGGTAACGCCTTTGCCGAGATAATCGGTGCCGCCGTCCCTTAGTTCTACCGCTTCGTGCTCTCCTGTAGATGCCCCCGAAGGTACGGCAGCTCTACCCATAGCACCACTTTCAGTAAATACATCTACTTCTACAGTAGGATTACCACGCGAGTCTAAAATCTGTCTCGCCTCAATGTAAGAAATGTAACTCATTTTTTAATATTTTATCGTTTTTATCCCACAAATTTAGGGAATTATATTGAAAGTAACGCGCTTATTGTAGGTGATTTTTGTTGGGTATCCTCGCTTTTTTATTGGAGGGATAAAACAAGCCCGCTCGGCACCAAAGGTGCCGAGCGGGCTATCTTTAATAAAAAGTAGTGAGACTACTCTTCTGTTTTCTCCTCTGTAGATTCTTCTACTGTTGTAGTTTCTGCTACAGGTGTTTCTTCTTTTTTAGAAGTTGACTTTCTACGGCTTCTTCTTGTTGTTTTCTTTTCAGCCTCGTTAGGGTTGTAAAGTTCGTTGAAGTCAACCAACTCTATCATTGCCATATCCGCAGCATCACCTAATCTGAATCCAGTTTTGATAATTCTGCAGTAGCCACCATTTCTCTCTGCGATTTTTGGGGCTATTGTTCTGAAAAGCTCGCTTACAGCGTATTTGTTTTGCAAGTAAGAAAATACCACTCTTCTGTTGTGTGTTGTATCTTCTTTCGCTTTGGTAAGAAGCGGCTCTATGTACATTCTAAGGGCTTTGGCCTTAGCTACTGTAGTATTGATTCTTTTATGTTCAATTAGGGAACACGCCATATTAGAAAGCATCGCTTTTCTGTGAGGTGCTGTTCTACCTAAGTGATTAAATTTTTTTCCGTGTCTCATTTTTAAGGATTATTTATCAGCGTCCAACTTATATTTACTTACATCAAAACCGAAGTTGAGGCCTTTAGAGTGTACTAATTCTTCAAGCTCCGTTAATGATTTTTTACCGAAATTTCTAAACTTCATCAGATCAGATTTACTGTAAGAAACTAACTCGCCTAAGGTTTCTACTTCTGCAGCTTTTAGGCAGTTAAGGGCTCTTACGGAGAGGTCCATTTCTGAGAGTTTAGTTTTCAATAATTGTCTGGTGTGTAGAGTTTCTTCATCGTACTGGATCGATGCTTTTACGGCCTCAGTTTCCAGAGTAATTCTTTCATCTGAGAATAGCATAAAGTGATAGATCAGTATTTTAGAAGCCTCTATGAGTGCATCTTGTGGAGAGATGGAACCGTCTGTTTCAATATCTAAGATTAGTTTTTCGTAATCCGTTTTTTGCTCTACACGGTAGTTTTCTATGCTGTACTTCACCTTTTTAATTGGGGTGTAGATAGAGTCTATCGCGATAGTACCGAGTGGAGCGTTGTTAGATTTATTTTGTTCAGATGGAACATAACCTCTGCCTTTATTGATGCTAAAAGTCATTTCTAAATTTACATCTTTTGCAAGGTTACAAATTACCAAATCAGGATTTAGAACTTCAAAACCAGAGATGGCCTTCCCTAAGTCTCCTGCGGTAATCTGCTGGAGGTTAGAGAGTTTAGCAGTTACTGTTTCTGCTGGCTGGTTTTCTGCTTTTGCTTTTAGACGCAACTGTTTTAGATTAAGGATAATCTCAGTTACATCTTCTATAACGCCTGGGATGGTGGAAAATTCGTGCTCTACGCCTTCTATTTTTATTGATGTAATAGCATAACCTTCTAGAGAGCTGAGTAAAACTCTTCTCAAAGCGTGTCCGATGGTTAATCCGTACCCTGGCTCTAAAGGTCTAAATTCAAACTGACCTTGGAAGTTGGTAGAGTTCAGGAGGATAACTTTATCGGGTTTTATAAAATTTAAAATTGCCATAGTTTTGGGTTGAGCAAAAATTTGATGATTATTTAGAGTATAATTCGACGATTAACTGTTCTTTGATGTCTTCAGGAATCTGAATTCTTTCAGGTGCACTGGTAAAAGTACCTTCCTTAGTTTCATCATTGAACTGTAACCATTCGTAGTTGACTTTAGAAGCTAAAGCATCTTCTATCACTTCTAAAGACTTAGATTTAGCTCTTACAGAGATTTTATCACCTGCTCTTAGCATATATGAAGGGATGTTCACAATCTCTCCATTCACAGTAATATGTCTGTGAGACACTAATTGTCTGGCTGCTGCTCTTGTTTTAGCGAAGCCTAATCTGTATACTACATTATCTAATCGAGATTCGCAAAGCTGAAGTAAAACTTCACCTGTTACACCTTTGCTGGCGTGCGCTTTTTTAAATAAGTTAGAGAACTGTCTCTCTAAGATGCCGTAGGTATATTTAGCTTTTTGTTTTTCAGCTAACTGTACTGCATATTCGGATTTTTTAGCCCCTCTTCTTTTGTTTGGGCCGTGCTGTCCTGGCGGTTGGTTTCTTCTTTTTTCGAAGTTTTTGTCATCTCCGTAGATTGCAGCACCAAACTTTCTCGCAATCTTAGTTTTAGGTCCAATATATCTTGCCATATTTCTTTAATTATTTGAGTTGAAAGTTAAAAGAACTTTTAACATTGAACTGTGATTATACTCTTCTTCTTTTTGGTGGTCTACATCCGTTATGTGGCATAGGGGTTACATCTACAATCTCGCTAACCTCTATCCCTGAGTTGTGGATAGAACGGATTGCAGATTCTCTACCTGCACCTGGACCTTTCACAAAAACCTTCACTCTTCTGAGTCCAGCTTCGTGTGCTACTGCGGCACAGTTTTCGGCTGCCATCTGAGCGGCGAAAGGGGTGTTCTTTTTAGACCCTCTAAAGCCCATTTTACCTGCGGAAGACCAAGAGATAACCTCTCCGTTTTTATTAGTTAAAGAAATAATGATATTATTAAAAGTTGCTTGGATATGAGCTTCGCCAATCGCTTCAACTTTTACTTTTCTTTTTTTCGTTACTTTAGTTTGTTTTGCCATAATTCTTAACGATTATTTACTTGCCTTCTTCTTGTTAGCAACAGTTTTTCTTTTTCCTTTACGGGTTCTAGAATTATTTTTCGTTCTTTGGCCTCTTAAAGGTAATCCCAGTCTGTGACGTATTCCTCTTTGGCATCCTATGTCCATCAATCTCTTGATGTTCAATTGTACTTCAGAACGCAACTCTCCTTCTACTTTAATGTTGTCAGAGATGTAGTTTCTGATAGCTGCCAATTCATCGTCATTCCATTCGTTGACTTTCTTGTCTCCGCTGATTCCAACGTTCTTCAAAATTTCTGACGCTGTGCTTCTGCCTATTCCGTAGATATAGGTAAGTCCGATCACGCCTCTTTTGTTTTTTTGGTAAATCAATACCTGCAATTCTCGCCATAATTTAATTTTGCTAAATTAGCCTTGTCTTTGTTTAAATTTAGGGTTCTTTTTGTTAATCACATACAGTCTGCCTTTTCTTCTTACGATTTTGCAGTCTGCACTTCTCTTTTTTAATTGATGCTCTTACTTTCATATTTTTTTCTTTATGCTTATACTATACCGTTATAGATAAGCGATGGATTAGTATCTAAATGTAATTCTCCCTTTGGATAAGTCATAGGGTGAAAGTTCTAATTTCACTTTATCCCCTGGTAGGAGTTTGATATAATGCATCCTCATTTTTCCAGAAATGTGGGCTATCAGGATATGTCCATTCTCCAGCTCTACTCTAAACATAGCATTAGATAGTGCTTCCACTATCACGCCATCTTGCTCTATATGTTTCTGTTTTGCCATAGTCTATATACCTTTTTAGTTGGTGGTTCTGGAAAGTTTAGATTTCATTAAACCATCTATATTGTGACTTAACAGATAGGTATTGATCTGTTGTACGGTGTCTAATATAACCCCTACCATAATGAGGAGCGAGGTACCACCGAAGAACAAAGCAAATCTATCTGTCTGCACAAAACTTCCGTGCACTATTGCAGGAAGGACTGCAAAGATAGACAAAAATATTGCACCAGGCAAAGTTATTTTAGATAAAATATCATCTAAATAATCTGCGGTCTCTTTTCCAGGTCTTACTTTTGGGATTAAACCACCGTTTCTTTTCAAATCATCTGCCATTTGGTTTACCGGAATGGTAATGGCGGTATAGAAGAATGAGAAGATGATGATTAAAATCGCAAAGAGGACATTATACTGCCAGCTGAATACATTTTTGAAACCAGCCAAGAAGGTGTTGGTTTCATCAACTTTGGTTAATAGCCCTGGTACAAACATTAACGCTTGTGCAAAGATAATAGGCATCACCCCCGCGGCATTCACTTTGAGAGGGATCCATTGTCTTGCGCCTTGCATTAAGTTTCTGTTGTTACCGCCTCTGGCCTGCGCACGGCTTACATACTGGATTGGGATTTTTCTTACCGCTACGGAGAGAATAATTGCCAATAGCACAACCACGAGCCAGAAGAGTATTTCTACTAAAATCATAATAGATCCTAAGCCTCCTTTGCTGGTTTGTGTGGTCACTTCTTGTATAAATGCCATAGGCAAGTCTGCCAAGATTCCCACCATAATGAGGATAGAAATACCGTTACCAATGCCTTTGTCTGTAATTTTTTCTCCTAACCACATCGCGAATACGGAGCCTGCGACTAAGATCACAATGCTCGGTAGCCAGAACATAATAGAAGATGGTTCTACATAATAGGCAGAGGCAAACTGAGAGTATGGCAAGAATAACCCTGTAATAGAGCCTAAATAAGAAGGCGCCTGTACCAAACACACGGCTATGGTAAGCCAGCGGGTAATTTGGTTAAGGGTATTTCTACCAGATTCTCCGTCTTTCTGAAGTTTTTGTAGGTAAGGAATCGCCATCCCCATCAACTGAACAATGATCGATGCAGAGATATAAGGCATAATCCCTAACGCCATAATGGAAGCACGACTGAACGCACCTCCAGTAAATGACGATAGTAATCCTAATAATCCAGCTCCTTGCTTGCTACCGCCTTGGTTTTGGTATTGCTCTAAGAGCGTACCTACTTCCGTCATATTGATAGCTGGCAGAGAGATAAAGGATGAGAATCTATACACCAATATCATCCCAAGAGTAAAGAGAATTTTTTCCCTAAGCTCTTTAAGGTTCCAAATGTTTTTAAGTGTTTGTATAAATTCTTTCATTGTGTGTATTAAAGAGTAACAGCTTTACCGCCTACTTTGTTAATTAGTTCTTCTGCAGATTTAGTAAACTTATGTGCAGATACAGATACTGCAGATTTAAGCTCACCTCTTCCCATAATCTTGATTAAATCATTTTTAGAAGCTAAGCCATTTTCTACCAATACCTCTTTGGTAATATCTCCAGAGATTCCTTTCGTATCGATAAGGTTCTGAAGCACATCTAAATTGATGGCTCTGTACTCTTTTCTGTTGATATTATTAAATCCGAATTTAGGGAGTCTTCTTTGTAAAGGCATCTGACCTCCTTCAAAACCTATTTTCATAGAGTATCCAGAACGAGATTTTTGTCCTTTGTGCCCTTTTGTGGAAGTACCACCTTTTCCGCTGCCTTGTCCTCTACCAATTCTTTTAGAATTATGTGTAGAACCGCTGGCTGGTTTAATATTATTTAAATTCATTTTTGTTATTGAGATTTGAGATTATCAATGGGAGAACTGAGATTTCAGACGGGGAGCCTAAAACCTCATTTCCCGCATTATGATTTCTTATTTTTGAACTTCTACTAAGTGACTTACTGCCGCTACCATACCTAAGATGGCTGGAGTAGCCTCGTGCTCTACTACTTGGTGTAATTTTTTAAAACCTAAAGCTTCAAGGGTTCTCTTTTGAGTTTTAGTTCTACCAATAGCACTTTTAACTTGTTTTATTTTAATTGTTGCCATTTTTTCAAAAATTAACCGTTAAATACTTTGTTTAATGTTACACCTCTCATTCTTGCAATTTCCTCTGGTCTTCTGATGTCTAATAATGCTTTAAAAGTAGCCTTCACCACATTATGAGGGTTAGAAGAACCTTTAGATTTTGAAAGAATATCATGCACACCTGCAGACTCTAATACCGCTCTTACCGCACCACCCGCGATAAGCCCTGTACCGTGAGAAGCTGGTCTTAAAAAGATGTTTGCCCCTCCATATCTGGCTGTCGTTTCGTGTGGAATAGTGTGGTTGATTACCGGTACTTTCACTAAGTTTTTCTTCGCATCTTCTACGGCTTTAGAAATCGCAGACGCCACTTCTTTAGACTTACCAAGACCGAAACCGATAATACCATCTTCATTCCCTACTACAACAATAGCAGAAAACCCGAATGCTCTACCACCTTTGGTTACTTTGGTTACTCTATTTACCGCTACTAAACGGTCTACTAACTCGAGACCTCCTGGTTTTACTCTTTCTATATTATCTAATCCTAACATAATTTTTTAATTTTTAAAATTTCAAACCTCCTTCTCTGGCACCATCAGCAAGCGCTTTCACTCTACCGTGGTACACGAAACCGTTTCTATCAAATACGACTGTCTCAATCCCTGCAGCTAAAGCTTTTTGAGCAATGGCTTTTCCTACAGCGGTAGAGATTTCTACTTTTGTACCTTTAGCCTCTACGCCTTTTTCTCTTGAAGAAGCTTGTGCTAAAGTTTTTCCTTCTTTATCATCAATAAGCTGAGCATAGATTTCCTTATTACTTTTGAAAACGGATAATCTTGGTGCTGCCTGAGTTCCAGAGATTTTCCCTCTAACTCTTCTTTTTATTCTTAATCTTTTCTGTTCTTTATTTAGTGCCATATTCTTAAATTTTAAGCAGATTTACCAGCTTTTCTTCTAATTTGTTCTCCTACAAATCTTACACCTTTTCCTTTATATGGCTCAGGTTTTCTAAAAGATCTGATTTTAGCAGCTACCATTCCCAATAATTGCTTATCATAAGAAGATAAGGTGATGATTGGGTTTTTACCTTTTTCAGTCAAAGTTTCTACTTGAACCTCTTTCGGAAGTTCTAATACAATACCGTGAGAGAAACCTAAAGCCAACTCAAGTCTTTGTCCTTGATTTGAGGCTCTGTAACCTACCCCCACAAGCTCTAATTTTTTAGTGAAACCTTCTGAAGTTCCCACTACCATATTGTTAATTAGCGCTCTGTAAAGACCGTGTAGAGCTCTGTGCTGTTTAGAATCTGATGGTCTGTTTACTGTAAGCTCGCCACCATTCTGTTCTATAGTAATACCTCCTGTAAGTTCCTGTGATAGTTCTCCTTTAGGACCTTTTACGGTTACTACACCATCTTTTTCGGAGATAGTAACACCAGAAGGGATTGTTATAATTGCTTTACCAATTCTTGACATTTTCCTTTGATTATAATTTTAATATACATAGCAGATTACCTCTCCACCTACTTTCTCTTGTCTCGCTTTTTTATCCGTCATCACCCCTTTAGAAGTGGAGATGATGGCAACGCCTAAACCGTTAAGCACTCTTGGAAGTTCCGCAGAACCTTTGTACTGTCTTAAACCTGGTCTGGAAGCTCTCTGGATAGACTTGATTGCTGGTTTACCCGTTTGCTTGTCGTACTTTAATGCGATTTTGATATTCCCCTGTACAGCGTTGTCTTCAAACTTGTAGTTGAGGATATACCCTTGATCAAATAAGATTTTAGTAATCTCCTTTTTGATTTTTGATGCAGGAATTTCCACCACTTTGTGGCCTGCGCTTTGTGCGTTCCTTACTCTTGTTAGGAAATCTGAAATTGGATCTGTTACCATTTTTCGTTTTTAATTGTTATTGGTTAGTGATAATCAGTATTGATTGAAGAACCGAGATTATAGTGTTGTTATGAAAAACCTCTTGTAATCTTGATTGCTTCAATCAACTTAATTACCTTGATTTGTTAAAAATTATTACCAACTTGCTTTTTTCACTCCAGGAATAAGCCCTTGGTTAGCCATTTCTCTGAAAGTTACTCTGGAGATACCGAAGGTTCTCATATACCCTCTTGGTCTTCCGGTGAGTTTACATCTGTTATGTAATCTTACTGGAGAAGCATTTTTTGGTAATTTTTGTAATGCTTCATAATCTCCTGCTTCTTTTAGAGCTTTTCTTTTAGCAGCATATTTAGCTACTAACGCTTCTCTTTTGCGCTCACGCGCTTTCATTGATTCTTTAGCCATTCTTAGTTCTTTTTAAATGGTAAACCGAAGTGTGTTAATAATGCTTTTGCTTCTTTATCTGTCTTAGCAGATGTTACGAAAGTGATGTCCATCCCTTGGATTTTTTTCACTTTATCGATAACGATCTCTGGGAAGATAATTTGCTCCGTAATACCAAGGTTGTAGTTTCCTCTACCATCAAAACCATCAGCTTTGATACCGTTGAAATCTCTAATTCTTGGTAAAGCAGAAGAGGTTAGTCTATCTAAAAACTCGTACATCTTGTCTGCTCTTAGGGTTACTTTAGCACCGATAGGCATTCCTTTTCTAAGTTTAAACGAAGCTTCGTCTTTTTTAGAAACGGTACCTACAGCTTTCTGCCCAGTAATAGCGGTTAATTCTTCCACTGCGTAGTCTACGATTTTTTTATCCGCAGTAGCAGCTCCTAAACCTTGGGATACAACGATTTTTTCTAATTTAGGCACTTGCATAATAGACTTGTACCCAAATTCTTCCATCATTGCAGGAACAATTTTTTCTTTATATAATTTCTTAGGTCTTGCTATATATTCCATTGTTCTATATTATATAGTTTTACCAGTAGTTTTAGCTACTCTTACTTTTTTATCTCCTTCTATTTTGTAACCTACCTTAGTGGCTTTTCCATTTTCATCGGTTAAAGCTACATTGGAGATATGGATAGAAGCTTCTTTTTCTACAATACCACCTTGAGGGTTAGCCGCAGAGGGTTTGGTGTGCTTTTTTACGATATTCACGCCTGCTACGATCACTCTTGGGTCTTTGCCTTCTTTTTTGATTACTTCAAGTACTTCGCCTTTACTACCTTTATTTTTACCGGTGGTAACGATGACATTATCACCTCTTTTAATTTTAACTTTAGTCATTGTTTTAAAATTTTTAAAAATTAAAGTACTTCAGGGGCTAATGAAATAATCTTCATATATTCCTTATCTCTTAACTCACGCGCTACGGGTCCGAAAACACGCGTTCCTCTCATCTCACCAGCGGCGTTAAGGAGAACGCAAGCGTTATCGTCAAAAGAGATGTAAGAACCATCTTTTCTTCTTACCGCCTTTTTGGTTCTCACCACTACAGCTTTAGAGACTTGTCCTTTTTTAGCATTTCCTGTAGGAGTAGAATCTTTGATGGTCACTACAATTTTATCACCCACAGATGCATATCTTCTTTTGGTACCTCCCAAAACTCTGATTACCAATACTTCTTTAGCACCAGTATTATCAGCTACTTTTAATCTTGATTCTGTTTGTAACATTACTTAGCTCTTTCTATGATTCTTACTAATCTCCATCTTTTGTTTTTGCTTAGAGGTCTGGTTTCTTGGATAAGAACAGTGTCCCCCTCGTTGCACTCGTTGTTTTCATCATGTGCGGTATATTTTTTCGTTTTTAAAACGAACTTACCGTACATCGGATGTTTCATTCTCATAGTCTCACTAACAACAATGGTTTTTTCCATTTTATTGCTCGAAACTACGCCGATTCTTTCTTTTCTTAAATTTCTTTCCATAATAAAATGAAATTCTTATTGTTTGTTAGTTAGTTCAGTTTCAAGTCTTGCGATGTTTCTTCTCAAATCTCTGATTTGGATAGGATTTTCAATAGGGCTAATTTTGTGTGCCAATTTCAGTTTATTGTAAGTGGCTTTAGCTTCTACCAATTGAGATTTTAAATCCTCTACGCTTAGATTTTTAATTTCAGCTTTTTTCATACTTTAATCAGATTATTGAGGTTTAACAAAATCATTAGCTACGATGAACTTAGTAACTACAGGTAGTTTCTGTGCGGCTAATCTAAGTGCTTCTTTAGCTACATCATAAGGAACACCACCTATTTCAAACATGATTTTTCCAGGTTTTACTACGGCTACCCAATATTCTACAGCACCTTTACCTTTACCCATCCTTACTTCGGCTGGTTTTTTGGTTACAGGTTTATCTGGGAATATTTTAATCCATAGTTGTCCTTCTCTTTTCATATATCTGGTTGCAGCGATACGGGCGGCTTCTATCTGTCTTGCAGTAATCCACGCCCCTTCCGTTGCTTTGATACCGAATGTTCCGTAAGCAAGCCTATGACCTCTGTTGGCATTGCCTTTCATTTTCATTTTCTGAACCTTACGGAATTTGGTTCTTCTTGGTTGTAACATAATTTTAAGTATTAGATGTTAGATGTTAGATGTTAGATTGAAAAAAATTAAATTCAGCTCTTGTAACGGAAGATCTAATTTCTAATTTCTATCTTCTAACTCCTAATTAAATTATTTTCTATCTCTTTTTCTTCCAGAAGGTTTTTTCTGTGTGCCTACTAAAGGAGAAAGCTCTCTCTTGCCGTACACTTCACCTTTCATGATCCACACTTTTACCCCCAATCTACCATAGGTAGTATGTGCTTCTGCAATGTGGTAATCTATGTCTGCTCTGAAAGTAGATAATGGAATTCTTCCTTCTTTGAAAGATTCACTTCTTGCCATTTCGGCACCGTTTAATCTTCCTGAGATTTGGATTTTAATCCCTTCTGCTCCCATTCTCATAGCACTAGCGATCGCCATTTTAACAGCTCTTCTGTAAGAGATTCTGTTTTCTATTTGCTTGGCTACGCTATCTGCTACTAAAACGGCATCTAACTCTGGTCTTTTGATTTCAAAGATGTTGATTTGAATATCTTTACCTGTTAGTTTTTTAAGCTCTTCTTTTAGTTTATCTACCTCTTGTCCACCTTTACCAATGATAAGACCTGGTCTTGCTGTGGTAATGGTTACTGTAACGAGTTTAAGCGTTCTTTCTATATAGATTCTGGATACGCCACCTTTAGATAATCTTGCTTCAAGATATCTTCTGATTTTGTAGTCTTCTGCGATTCTGTCGCCATAATCGTTACCACCAAACCAGTTAGAATCCCATCCTCTGATGATACCTAATCTATTACCAATTGGATTTGTTTTCTGTCCCATATCTTGATTATTGATTATCTGTTTTTGAACCTAATACTAATGTTACATGGTTAGATCTTTTTCTAATTCTGTAACCTCTACCTTGTGGTGCAGGGCGCAGTCTTTTTAACTGTCTTGCACTGTCTACATATATTTCCTTTACGAAAAGATTGGCTTCTTCAATATCTGCACCTTCGTTTTTGTTTTGCCAGTTGGCAATGGCAGAAAGAAGGAGTTTTTCTAACTTATTAGAAGCTTCTTTTTTAGAGTATTTAAGGATATATAACGCTTTATCTACATTTTCTCCTCTAATGATATCAGCAACGAGTCTCATTTTTCTTGGAGAAGAAGGGCAATCATTAAGACGGGCTTTTACCACATCTTGATTGGCTACTTTGCGTGCTAATGCACTATCTTGTTTTCTTTTTCCCATAATGATTATCTGCTACCTTTATTTTTATTACCACTATGACCTCTGAAAGATCTTGTTGGAGAAAATTCACCTAATTTATGTCCTACCATATTTTCTGTTACATAAACAGGGATAAAAGATTTCCCGTTGTGTACAGCTATAGTTTGACCTACCATGTCTGGAGAAATCATAGATGCTCTAGACCAAGTTTTAATTACCGTTTTCTTTCCGGATTCTATATTCGCTTGAACTTTTTTCTCTAATGAATAGTGAATAAAAGGTCCTTTTTTAAGTGATCTTGCCATAATTATTTTCTTTTGGATACGATGTAACGGTTAGACACTTTGTTTTTCTTTCTCGTCTTATAACCTTTAGCTGGTTTACCGTTTCTAGATCTTGGATGTCCTCCTGATGATCTACCTTCACCACCACCCATTGGGTGATCTACCGGGTTCATGGCTACCGCTCTTGTTCTTGGTCTTCTGCCGAGCCATCTGCTTCTACCTGCTTTACCAGATACGGTCAATTGGTGGTCAGAGTTAGACACAGAGCCTATCATTGCCATACATTCTACTAAAATCATTCTTGACTCTCCTGAAGGTAATTTTACGATTGCAAATTTACCATCTCTGGAAGTCAATTGTGCTGAAGAACCTGCACTTCTTGCAAGGATAGCGCCTTGTCCAGGCTTAAGTTCTATACAAGAAATCACAGTACCCAAAGGGATGTTTTTCAGTTTCATTGCGTTCCCCACATCTGGAGTTGCAGACTCACCAGAAACTACCGTTTGACCTACTTTAATCCCGTTTGGAGCGATCATATATCTTTTCTCTCCATCGGCATACTCTAATAGAGCGATAAACGCAGTTCTATTCGGATCGTATTCCACAGTTTTTACAGTTGCATTAACATCAAATTTGTTTCTTTTGAAGTCAATAATTCTGTATTTTCTTTTGTGTCCACCTCCAGTGTAACGCATGGTCATCTTACCCGTATTGTTACGACCGCCTTTCTTAGAAAGCCCTACTGTAAGGCTTTTTTCAGGTTTGTTGGTAGTAATCTCTTCAAAATTGTTTACAATTCTGAATCTCTGTCCTGGGGTGATAGGTTTTAATTTTCTAACAGACATTACTATTATTTATTATTTAATTAGTTGCAAAAATATCAATGAATTCACCTTCTACCAGCTGAACCATTGCTTTCTTTAATTTATTGGTCTTCCCTATTTGAAGTCCTTTTTTAGTGTATTTCGCAGAAACTTTAGGCGCATAAATCATGGTTCTTACATCTGCTACCTTTACACCATAAGCCTCTTCTACCGCTTGTTTGATTTGTATTTTGTTCGCTTTAGTATCTACTAAGAAGCTGTAAACACCTCTCAAATCAGATAGATTAGATGCTTTTTCTGAAATAATTGGTTTTATGATTACTGACATGATTTATTTTCTTAAATTTTCTTGAAACTTTTCTACTGCACCTTCTAAGAATACAATTTCTCCAGCGTTCACTAAGTCATAAGAAGAAATCTCGTTAAAAGTTTTCACCTGTGACTTTGGTAAGTTTCTTGAAGAAAGATATACATTCTTATTGGCATCTGCTAAGATAAATAACGATTTTTTACCTGTTAAGCCTAAAGCATTTACTACATTGATAAATTCTTTAGTTTTTGGCGCTTCAAATGAAAAATCTTCTAACACCTTCACGTTATTATCTTTTACTTTTTGAGAAAGCACAGATTTTTTAGCCAATCTCTTAAGCGCTTTGTTAAGCTTAAACCTATAATCTCTTGGTTTTGGTCCAAATACTCTACCTCCACCTTTAAACACAGGAGATTTAATATCACCGTATCTTGCAGAACCAGAACCTTTTTGCTTTTTAAGCTTTTTAGTAGAAGCCGTGATTTCGCTTCTTTCTTTAGCTTTATGCGTTCCTTGTCTTTGTGCAGCAAGGTATTGTTTAATCTCTAAGTAAACTGCGTGTTGGTTAGGCTCTATTCCGAAGATTGCATCATCTAAAGTGATTTTTCTTCCCGTCTCCTTTCCTGATGTATTTAATACTACTAATTCCATTTTCTAATAATTACGTAAGAATTTTTAGCTCCCGGAACAGCCCCTTTTACAACTAAAAGATTTTGTTCTTCATCTACTTTTAACACCTGAAGGTTTTGTACAGTTACCTGCTTACCTCCCATTCTCCCAGCCATTCTTAAGCCTTTGAATACTCTCGATGGGTCAGAACCAGCACCAATAGAACCTGGAGCTCTCAATCTGTTGTGCTGTCCGTGGGTAGCCTGCATTACACCACCAAACCCATGTCTTTTAACAACCCCTTGGAAACCTTTACCTTTAGAAGTTCCTGTAACATCTACATACTCCCCTTCTTTGAAAAGGTTTACCTTTACCTCATCTCCTATTTTAAGCGTGTCTACGAAAGCGTGATAAAATTCCGCTAACTTCGCTTTAGGAGTAGAACCAGCCTTTTTAAAATGACCAGCCAATGCCTTTCCGACATTCTTCTCACTCTTGTCATCGAAACCTAACTGCACGGACTTGTAGCCGTCGTTTTCTACGGTTCTGACCTGTAAAACCGAACATGGACCCGCTTGGATTACCGTACAAGGAATATTCTTCCCAGACTCATCAAATAACGAGGTCATCCCGATTTTTTTTCCAATAATACCTGACATTATTAAAAATTAAATATAATTATTTTACTTATTTTCAACAATTTAAAAAATATCACTGCGCCGATAGCTCATCTATAGGCACACTTCACCCTTAAATTGAGAGTGCAAATATAAAAACTTTTTTTGAACTGACAAACAATAAGTTAAAAAAAATAACAATCCTCCCGAAAGAGGATTGCCCAATTTTAAAAATCAATCCAAAGACATAATAGTGGTCTTATCTAATCCAAATATCATCTTTTTCGATAGGATTATTGTGAACTTTCATAAAATCCCAAACAAATTGATTGATCATTTTATATTTTTGATTATCAGATACTTCACGACCTTCTTTATAGGTTTTATATTTAAACTGGTCGCTATTAACGCCATCTGCCATTTGCATTTTATAACTCGGATTGTCCGCAAATTTTTTCACTTCTTTTAAATATTGCGCTCTATCTTTTAGCAAAGTCGCTTTTGGCAACATCAAGCCCTCTTTTGACTCTTGCAAACCTTCAAGAACAAAATGATAATCGCCATCTGTAGAATACAGCTCTACGACCAAACCTGGCAAATTTTTAAACTTATAAGGCCCCTCGGGCAGAGGAATATCTTTAGAAAACCACGCCACATAATCCCGACCACCGAAAGAAGTGGTAGCTTGTTGGCAGTTCATAGAATCTATGGTTTTATATTCTTTTTTCAGTTTCCATACAGGTTTATTGAGGTCTTCATACTTCACCATATCTTCTTCTATCCTAAGAAAATGGTAAAGTTTGCCCTCTTCTTTTGCGATGATGTAATTAGATGAAATTTTATTGATGTCTATTTTCGCTTTTGCCAAGCTGGCGGGGTCAGACATCATTTTCATATAATTTTGGCTATAAAACGCCGATTGTTTCTCTCTGATTTGTAGAACAAAAAGGTCGTTCTCTACATAGTTTTTATCATTAACATTGGGTTTCATGGTTAATTTATAAAACACATCAATGTTCTGTGCATTCATCATACTGCCTAAGCATAATAGCACGAGAAATAATAAAATTTTGTTTTTCATATTTTTGAATTAATAGTTATTAAGAATAATTTGATAAAAAGTTAAATTCTCTCCAATGCCCCAACTTTAATAAAATAATTGTTAAGCACTTTTTTTATTATTATCACTCATACTTTGAATATTATTTAAATATTCTTTTCTATAGTTAGAAAAATCCGTTTTATTTCTATCCCTAAGAGCTCTAACCATATTGGATAAAGAAATATAGACTCTATCTGTTTCTTCTGTCTTTAACCCTCTTATAAATTCCGCTAACTCTTTAGTTCTCTCATATTGTTCCTTATTCATAGAAACAAACTCCTCTGGCGCGGGTTCCTCCTTATTAATCACACACTTACAAGAAAACCATCTGCATGAGCACAAGCACATCCCCTGCCCACTACATGAACTCAAAAAACAGTCCGCCTCACACCCGCCTCCTAAATTCATTACAGGAGAATATTCTGGAAACTCTGGCAGACCTCCCCCCTTTTGCACTTAAAGTAGTACTAAATAACAATACAACTAATAACTTAAAAAAAATATTTTTTTCATGATAATTTTATTTTTCACCCCATTTATAGCACAACACTATTAAAGAAGATTTGGACATTTTTTCTAAAATTTAATCATCTCCTTAAAAGTAAAAAATAAAAAAACAATTATTTAGAATTTTTCATATTATCAACTGATAGATTCATAAGTACATCAATTGAGCTATCCATACCTAAACTTATTGCTTTCTATAAAATATACTTTCGTAGCAAATATAAAATATTATTTTGAATACACAAAACATTTCACATAAAACTAACCTTTTACAGATGCAATATCTATAGTTTTGTTATTTTAATTTAAGTGACTATAATTTATATCTAAATTTTTATTTTAACAAGACAAAAAAATAAATCACTAAAAAATATAGTGACTTATCTAGTATCTATTTAAAAATAGTATCATTTTACAAACTGCTACAATCTTGCACTTTCACATTTTTGAGGGTTTGCTGTTGCGTACCAACCTCCACTGTTACTTCTGGAAAAGTTCCCACCGTGCACCCTTTGGCATCTGTATAGAAATCGCCATTTTCTGCTACTATTTTAATTTTTTTACCCGAAATCGTATAGGTATCCTCCGCAAACTCCATTTGGTTGAGTGCATATTCTGTATTATTGAGATGCGCCACACCAACATTAGAAACAGTGTTAAAAGTTATAATCGCGTGGTTACCTTGAGTAAAAACCACCTTGTCCGCCGTTTTTTCCGAAGATTGGGCTGGTGTATTCGTAGCATTGACACCTTGATTCTCTTCCGATTCCACCACGGTTACCGTATCTCTTTTTTCTGGAATCACATCCGAAATTTTTTCATTATTCTGACATCCTACCATTGCAAATAAAGCGATGCATAGCAAAAATACTCTCATTTTTATTGATTTTAAAAGGTTAAAATTACAATAAAATTTTGAACCACAAAGAAAAATTCTTTAATTTATTGGGTAATCCGCGCTAATTTTATCAATTTTGAAAGCATTAAACACGATTTAAATTCCCTTTCAAATTTTAATCAATACCAGTTTTACTCTTCTTTATGACGCTTATCAGAAGTGGTTTTTAATTTACTTTTTTCATCTAAGCGAGGAGCCTCCCGCCAAACAGCCCCCTTTTGAATATGTTATCATCTTTATTTTAGAAAATAGTTGTAACTTTACCTTTTATTTTTAAAATTTTAGTTTTATGAAAATTACACTCAATAGACTTAATGATGATTTTCTTTTTGAAGGTCAAAACGCCGCTGGCAACAAAATTCTATTAGACAACACTTCTCAACCTGATGCCAAAGGCGTTTCGCCAATGGAAAGTTTGCTGATGGCAGTGGCAGGCTGCAGCGGCATCGATATGGTGAACATCCTCAAAAAGCAACGCCAAAACATCACGAGCTTTAAAGCCGAAGTGGAGGGCGAACGCATCCCTGAAGATGAAGCCAAACCTTTCAAAAGTATTTTGGTTCACTTTATATTAGAAGGCGATATTGACCTTCAAAAAGCGGAAAAAGCCGCCCAACTATCGTTTGAAAAATATTGCTCCGTGTCTAAAACTTTAGAACCGAAAGTGACCATTAGTTATGAGGTTACCGTGAATGGCACCAAGTTGGTCAAGCCTATTTAACGCGTGGTTTCATCGTGATAAAAAATAAAGCCGTTTCAAAAAGAAGCGGCTTTATCATTGTATTTAAAGCTATTTTATAGCGACTGCATCATCTCATCTGTCATCTCCATATTGTGGAAAACATTCTGCACATCATCATCTTCCTCAAAGCGTTGTAGCATTTTCATATTGGCTTGGAACTGTTCTTCCGAAACCGATTTACTACTGTTAGGAATTCGCTGGAGTTCTGCATTCTGCACCTCTATTCCCAACTCATCTAATTTATGAGAAAGTGAACCAAAGTCCTCAAATGCTGTGGTGATCATCACTTCGCTATCATCAGTATCAATTTCTTCTGCACCGCCATCTATCATTTCCATTTCAAAATCCTCCCAATCCATCGTGATTAAAGATTTATCAATCGTGAAGATTCCCTTTCTGTCAAACAAAAACGAAAGCTCTCCATTTTTACCGAGGTTACCATCAAATTTATTAAAAATAGCCCTTACATTAGCCACAGTTCTGGTTGGATTATTGGTGGTACACTCCACAAAGAAAGCCACACCGCCTTGTCCATAGCCTTCATAGGTCACCTCTTCGTAATTTTCAGCATCTGCGCCACTGGCTTTTTTGATGGCTCTTTCTACATTATCTTTTGGCATATTCGCCCCTTTGGCGTTTTGGATACACCTTCTAAGGGCGGGGTTAGAGTCTGGATCGGGACCTCCAGCTTTTACTGCCAGAGCAATATCCTTCCCGATTTTAGAAAAAGTTTTAGCCATTTTATCCCATCTGGCCATTTTAGAAGCTTTACGATATTCAAATGCGCGTCCCATAATTGATCTTTATTTTTAAGTTACAAAAATAATCATTTTTTATAAAAAAACGCCCTCAATAACTGAGAGCGTTTTTCTTTTATGAGGAAAATTTAATTATTTTCTTCTTCTTTTTGTTGCTTTTTTAGTAGATTTTTTAACTACTTTTTTCTTAACAACTGGAAGGTCAGATTTCTCAAGAGCTTCCCAAGCAGCACCACTTACCGCAGATACTACTACTTTTCTGTCAGCCATTCTTTCAGCGTCAGATGCTGTAGCAGGAACTTTAGCTTCTGTAGCACCTACACCTCTTGATTTTAACTGAGCACCGTTAACACCTCTTGCTTCTAAAGCAGATACTACAGCTGCAGCTCTTTCTCTTGAAAGTTTTAAGTTGTAGTTAGCGTTACCTTTAGCATCAGTGTGACCTGTTACTAAGAAAGTACCACCGTTAGAAGATTTGATGATTTCAGCCGCTTGGTCTAATTTACCGTTAGACTCTGGTCTGATAGAAGCCTTGTTAAAGTTAAAGAAGATACCTTTAAGAGCTCCTGTAGCTTCTAAAGCGAAAGCTTCTTGTGGCTTAGGACATCCTTGGTATTCAGCTAAACCTGGTACATTTGGACATTTATCATCTTTATCAAGAACACCATCTCCATCAGTATCTGGCCAAGGACAACCGTTGTTTTCAGCAGGACCTGCAACATCTACACAAGCATCGTCTTTGTCAAGAACACCATCTCCATCAGTATCTGGCCAAGGACAACCATTGTTATCTACTGGTCCGGCTACATCTGGACAGTTATCATCTTTATCTGGAACGCCATCACCATCAGTATCAGGACATCCTTGGAACTCTACTAAACCTGGAGTATCTGGGCAAAGGTCATCTTTATCAAGTACGCCATCTTTATCTCTATCATTGTTACCAAATCTAAAGTTTAAAGTAGCAGAAGCTTGCCAGAAGTTAGCAATGCTTGAGTTATCTGTTGGTGTAGATACATAGTCTCCTTGGATACCTAAACCAAAGTTTTTAGTTAACCAAATGTTAGTACCTAAACCTGTAGCTAAAGCAAAGTGATTTTTACCGATATTTTCGTTTTTATCATTTACAGCAGCAGCTACACCAGAGTAATCGTGTCTTAAGTAGTTAGCACCTACTCTCACATATGGGTCAAACCATAATTCTTCGTTTCCGAAAAGACCAGCAATTTTAAGCTGAAGACCAAGACCAGTCATCAACATAAATTCTTTGTCCATTCCTACTCTTTTGTTATCAACATTCCCTACGGAAGTTTGCCAGTCGATAACTAAAGCTTTTCCTAAATTTCTCGCCACTGTTAATTTTGAAAGTGGTGGTGTGATTGTATAATTGTTAATATTATACAAATCTTTACCTGAGAACGCTGTTTTAATAACATCTCCTGCATTACCGCCTGCTGCTACATGGTTTACACCGTGAGCACCAACTCCGATTAACCACGGGTTGCTGGTCGTCTGTGCAGACACTGTAGTCGCTACAGCTAATGCTAATGCTGAAATTCCTAATTTTAGATTTTTCATAGAATTAAATGATTAAATAATTGATTATGCAAAATAAATACAAATTTTTCTTTCTGGCAAAGTTTTTTAATTTTTTTTTAACTTTTTTTTATGATACGCTCCAACTGCCTTTTATTATCTCTATCCTTAATGCTCTGTCTTTTATCAAAAAGCTTCTTACCACGGGCTAAAGCGATTTGGAGTTTAGCCTTGCCACGGTCGTTGATATAGAGTTTTAGCGGCACAATGGTATTCCCCACATCTTTCATCTTCTTCTCCCATTTCTCTAACTCTTGCTTGTGGAGGAGCAATTTCCGCTCGCGTTTTATTTTATGATTATAGAAAGTTCCTAATTTATACTCATCTATAGTCATATTGATAATGTACAACTCCCCTTCTATAAACTGACAAAAACTCTCAGTAATAGACGCTTTAGAGGAGCGCAGCGCCTTAATCTCCGTACCCGTGAGCACGATGCCCGCTTCCAACTGATCCAAAATCTCGTATTCAAAACGAGCTCTTTTATTAAGGATGTTTACTGTCTTTTGAATCTTCATCTTTAAAACTCCCTCCAATTTTTATACCAATCTATTTTTTAAGGCTGATATTTGAGATGGGTTACATTATAATTTAAAATTTCTTCTTATTTTTGTGCAAATTTACGAAACTATATGCTTACAGTATCTAACTTATCATTACAATTTGGAAAAAGAGTCCTCTTTGACGAGGTGAATATAAAGTTTACCAAAGGCAATTGCTACGGTATCATCGGTGCCAACGGCGCTGGGAAATCCACTTTTTTAAAAATTCTTAGTGGCAAACAAGACCCTACCACAGGGCATGTATCCTTAGAACCAGGCAAGAGAATGTCCGTCTTAGAGCAAGACCACTTTGCGTACGACCAATACACCGTATTAGAAACCGTACTCCGCGGGAACAAAAAATTATTTGATATTAAAGAAGAAATGGACGCCCTCTACGCCAAGCCTGATTTCTCAGATGAAGACGGCATAAAAGCGGGGGAACTCGGAGTTATCTATGATGAAATGGGCGGCTGGAATGCCGAAGCCGATGCCCAAACCATGCTCTCTAATGTAGGCATTAAAGAAGAAATGCACTACCAAATGATGAGCGAGTTGGAGAACAAAGACAAAGTAAGAGTGCTCTTAGCACAAGCCCTTTTCGGGAATCCTGATGTGCTGATTTTAGATGAGCCTACCAACGACTTAGACATTGATACCATCGCTTGGTTAGAAGATTTCTTAGCCGATTATGAAAACACCGTGATTGTGGTCTCTCACGACCGACACTTCTTAGACACCGTGTGTACGCACATCGGCGATTTAGATTACGCTAAACTCAACCTCTACACAGGTAACTATTCTTATTGGTACCAAGCCTCTCAATTAGCAACCAAGCAAAGAGCTCAAGCCAATAAAAAAGCCGAGGAAAAGAAAAAAGAACTCCAAGAATTCATCGCGAGGTTCTCTTCCAATGTAGCCAAAGCCAAACAAGCCACCGCAAGAAAGAAAATGTTGGATAAACTCAATATTGATGAAATTAAACCAACTTCCAGAAGATACCCTGCTATCATTTTTGAACAAGAGCGAGAGGCGGGCGATCAGATTTTAGAAATTAAAAACTTAGCCAAATCCAAAGATGGCGAGTTATTATTCTCTAACATAGAACTCAACCTGAAAAAAGGCGACAAAGTAGCTGTGCTTTCCAAAAACTCCTTAGCCATTACCGAGTTTTTCCAAATTATCTCTGGCAATGTAGAACCAGACCAAGGTAGCTACCAGTGGGGTGTTACCACTTCGCAGTCTTATATGCCGTTAGACAACACCAATTTCTTCCAAGAAGGCATCAATTTGGTGGATTGGCTAAGACAATTTACTAAAAACGATGAAGAGCGCCACGAAGAATATATGAGAGGATTCCTCGGGAAAATGCTCTTCTCTGGCGATGAAGCCTTGAAATCTGCCACCGTCCTTTCGGGAGGCGAAAAAATGCGCTGTATGTTCAGCCGAATGATGCTCCAAAGAGCCAACATTTTATTATTAGATGAGCCGACCAACCACTTAGATTTGGAGAGCATCACCGCGCTTAACAACTCTTTGGTAGCGTTTAAAGGCACCATTCTATTGGCTTCTCACGACCACGAAATGCTGGAAACCGTGTGTAACCGCGTGATTGAACTCACGCCAAAAGGCATCATTGACCGACAAATGTCTTATGATGAATACCTACAAGACAAAAAAGTAAAAGAGCTGAGAACCCAAATGTACAACGCTTAATTTTTTTAACCTCATCTTTGTTAATATAGAACGAATGCAAGCCACTTCCACCGTTTTAATGATAGAGCCCATCGCTTTTGGCTATAATGCCCAAACGGCTCAGAACAATTATTTTCAAGTCAACTCCGAGGACGCCAGCACCCAAAGCCAAGCCTTAGAGGAATTTCAAAATTTTGTAGCCAAACTTCGGGATAAAGGCATCCAAGTGATTACCGTAAAAGATACCTTAGAACC
The DNA here is from genome assembly GCF_030517065.1 of Riemerella columbina. Classification (NCBI taxonomy): domain Bacteria; kingdom Pseudomonadati; phylum Bacteroidota; class Flavobacteriia; order Flavobacteriales; family Weeksellaceae; genus Riemerella; species Riemerella columbina. The sequence goes on along the minus strand of NZ_CP103950.1, from coordinate 403,734 downwards.
GCACACGCCAGATTCTATTTTCCCTAACAACTGGGTTAGTTTTGGGGCTGATGGTACCGTGGTGCTCTACCCTATGTATGCTCCTAACCGCCGTGATGAACGCCGAATGGACATCATAGAAGATTTAAAAAATCAAGGCTTCCAAGTGAAGGAATTGGTTGACCTTACCGCTGCCGAGCAAGACCAAAAGTTTTTAGAAGGTACAGGCAGTATGATTTTTGACCACGAGCATCGCATAGCTTATGGTTCCTTATCTTTAAGATTAGATGAAGGACTTTTCCGTGAATTTTGCGAGAAATTCAACTATACGCCAGTGGTTTTCCACTCCTTCCAAACTGCAGGAAACGAAAGGTTGCCTATCTACCATACCAATGTGATGATGTGCGTAGCCGACCGCTTTGCTGTGATTTGTTTAGATTGTATTGATGATGTTCAAGATCGTCAAAATGTGGTGGAAAGCCTCAAAAATACAGGAAAAGACATCATAGAAATTTCCGAATCGCAGATGCAAAATTTTGCAGGCAATATGCTCCAGGTGCGCAACCAAGAGGGCAAAACTTTCTTGGTGATGAGCCAAAGTGCATACCAATCACTCACCGCTGAGCAAATTGCACGCATAGAGCAATATTCCGAAATTCTCTATGCCGACCTCCATACCATAGAAACCAATGGCGGCGGCAGTGCCAGATGTATGCTGGCAGAGGTCTTTTTGCCAAGATAAAAGGAAATAGAAATAAAAGAACCTCCTCTGGCGCAGCACTTCGTGCTGCGCCAGAGTTTTTTTACTCCAACTTTTCACCCCACCTCATCCAGAGGAAAATCCACCTGATAGCCTACCCCACGCACAGAGCGAATCTCCACGGTGGGTTCTTCGTGGAAATATTTACGCAACCGACTGATGAACACATCTAAACTCCGTGCCGAGAAATAATCTACCTCATCCCAAAACTGCGCTAAAATACTCTCCTTCGTGACCAAAGTATGGTTATGCCGCAGCAAAAACATCAAAATTTCTAACTCCTTTTGGGTGAGCCGTTGCACTTGGTTAGCGCTTTTGAGTTGGTGGCTTTCTCTGCAAAGTTCATAGCGCCCTATACGAACAGAAGACATCGGCAGGCGCTGCGTTCTTTTTAGAATATTTTTTAACCTTAGCACCAGCTCTTCGGGTTCGCAGGGCTTGGCGAGGTAGTCTTCGGCGCCTATTTTCAACCCTGTTAGGCGGTCTATTTTCTGATTTTTAGCCGTAAGGAACAAAAAAGGAAAATCGGGAAAGCGCTCAAGAATATTTTTTGCCAAACTAAACCCATCGAGGTCGGGCATCATCACATCTAAAATGCCAATATCAAACTGCCAATTGGCAAAATAATTTGCCACCAGCGTGGGCTGCGGTACCCAAACGACCTCAAAGCCGCTCAACTCCAAATATTGTTTGAGAATCATTCCAAAATCCTCATCATCTTCCACTAAAAGAATTCTGTTACACATCATCATAGGTTGATTTTAAATGTGGTACCAACTTTCGGAACGCTCTCTACCACCACGCTTCCGCCGTACTTTTCTACGATTTGTTTCACAATATAAAGCCCTACGCCTAAACCTTTGGTGACGTGCAAATTTCCCGTAGAAATACGATAAAATTTATCAAATATCTTGGCTTGCTCGTGAGGCGCTATACCGATGCCATCATCTTTTATTTTGATATTTAAAGCATTTTTCGCTGTGGTTTTCAGTTGCACCTCTATATGCTGACCGCCGTATTTTAGGGCATTATCCAAAATATTGGAGAGCAAAGTTTCCACTTCATTTTGCGTGATTGCAGGCAGATGAGTAACCGCAATATCCCAATGCAACGCCAGCGATGTATGGGCTTTTTTAAAGTCTTCCAACCAAAGCGTGGTCGCCACCACCGAAAATGGCTGTTGTGCGCTTTCCTCCTCGTGGAGCTGATGGAGTAAGGTTTCCAGCCTGCCCACTTGCCGATAGAGCAAATCTAAATTGGTGGTATTTTCTGGGTTGGTATTCATCAAATTTTTAATACCAAATTTAAGCGTAGCCACAGGGGTTTTAAACTCGTGGGAGATGGTATCCACTTGGTCGTGGAGCGCGGCGGCTTCTTCGGCTTGGCGTTCTAAATTTTTGATTGTAAGATAAAAAACGAGCAACACCGCCACCAATATCAGCAAGGAAACCGTCAAAAGCGGCAACATCTTAAAGAGCAAAACATCATTCAAATTAAATATTTGATATTCTATTTTGGTACGGGCAATGATGTGGAGGTTGTAATCCTCATGAGGTTGCTCATCATTAGTAGAGGTCTGGTTGATATTCCACACCCCTGAGGATAGTTCACGCCCTGCCGTTACGGGTCTTTGGGTTTCATAAAATACCAATAGAGGCATTGGCACCGCTTGCTCCCGCTCTGGTCATTCTAAGGTATAGGTTTTCTTAACACCTACTTCTATCCCTTAGTTTTCAAATACTTTCTTAAGCCACGCCTCCAATGCTGGGCGAATGCTGTTTTTCTGAGTTTCAAAATACCGCATAAACGCTGAAAAGTCTATGCGCTCCTCTGGTTTTTGGTTTTTATGAATGAACAATTCCACCATTTCATTACTATTGAAATTGAGCCCAAAAATCCCAGAATCTCGCTCCATATTTTTAAGCAGTTGTGCCACTTCTCTCTGGGTTTCGGATTTCTTAAGTTGCCACACATGGTAAATCAGATAGCCCTGCACCGAAATGAGCGCGCCAAACAATAGCGCAAACCAAATGAAATAAAGTCTATACCGAGGTTTCATATCAGCAAAGATAAGGCTTCGGTTTTACATCTTTGATAGATTAACCCTTCATTAACCTTTCATTAACCCAAATCCCGAAGCTCACCGCCTACCTTTGTCTCAAAATAAAAGCCTTATGATCTTAAGAATTTCAACCTTATGTTTCTTCATTTTCGCCTTAGGACGAGCGCAACAAAAGGATAGCATCATCAAAACCGACAGTATTGCTCAGGTGGTCTTCACCAAGAAAAGCCCTGTGCTCAAAAGAAAAATAGACCGCTTAGAATTTAAAGTAGAAAACTCTAACCTTTCGGCGCTTAATGCGTGGGAGATTTTAAAGAAAACCCCGAGTGTGAGCATTCTTGGGCAGAGTATCCGCATTAAAGGCAGCACCAGCCACATCATCACCATTAATGATAAAAAAGTAACGATGAGCGATGATGAACTCCAAACTTTTTTAGAAAATATCCAAGGCGATGACCTTAAAGCGATAGAAATCATCACCAATCCCCCAGCGCGCTACGAGGCTTCTGGCACTACCGTGATCAATTTTAAAATCAAAACAGTGACTTCTCTTGGCTACCGCGGCAGGCTCAATGCCCAATACACGCAAGCGACTTATGGCAGAGGCAACTTTGGCGGCTATCAACAATGGAAAAATAAGCAATGGACGCTGCAAAGTGGCTATCAGTTCTCCGCTGGGCACTACTACCGAGAGAATTTAGATGTGGTCCATTATACAGAAAATAACGAAACTTGGGAAAGCGTGATGAACCGCAAAGAGACCAATGCTGGTCAGCATTCTTTTTTCCTCAATACAGATTATGCCAAAGACAGCCTCACCAGTTTTAGTCTAAATTACCGCTATCTTACCAGCCTCCGCAGCTATGGGGTGTACGATGTGCCGACTTCTATTTATCAAAATGGGCAACTCGCCTCTTCTTACAGAACGGTGAACACCCACGAAAAAAAGTACCAAAGCCATAATCTTAGCACTCAGATGGAGCATCAGTTCAAAAATGGTTGGCGCCTGTCTTGGCTAAATTATTGGAGCAGCAAGCACAGCCAACCGTGGAGCCACATCTATACGGAACTCAATTTTAAAAACCAACCGCCTGCCGAAACGGAATTTCGCACCCAAGACAACGCCCGCATTAACCTCTATGCCACGCAAATAGATACTGAACTAAAAACAGGAAAATGGCAGATAGAAACTGGGAGCAAATACAGCTATATTACCGCCCATATGCAGTTAGATTTTTGGGAGAAACAACAGAATGATCTCCAAATTTCGGCGGATAAAAGCAATGATTTTAAATACCACGAACACAACTTTGCTGCCTATATTTCTGCCACTCACGATTGGGAGCAATGGCAAATTAAAACAGGACTTCGTGCGGAATATACGGGCATCAATAGTTGGTCTATGCCCCAGCAACGGAATCATCAAAACCAATACTGGAGCTTGTTTCCGACCTTTTATATCCAATATACCACCGCTGGTAACCATCAGTTAGGATTGTCCTACGGCAAGAGGATTGAGCGGCCACCTTATCAATACCTCAACCCTGCGAAATCTTACTACAACTTGTTTTCTTATTTTCAAGGCGACCCTAACCTCAAAGCAATGCTGGCACACCAACTGAGCCTTACCTATACGCATAAAAATTGGAATGTAGAAGCCTACTACCGCAAGAAAACATCACCTTTTATGGAAATCGCTTTTCAAATTCCAGCATCTAAAATGATGGTCTACCGCTATATGAACATTGAAAAAGAGCAAGCGGCGGGCATAGACCTGAGTAAAAGTTGGCAAGTGGCTTCCTTTTGGGACCTCAACCTCTACACTTCTGGCGAATATGTGGAAAATCATTTCTTCGGGTTAGACCAACAGATTTACCTTAATAAAGGGTTCTATGTTTTCGCACAGATGTCGCACGCCTTCAAGTTAGACCGCACAACCGACTGGAATTTGGAAGTGGGTGGGCACTATATTTCTGGCGGTATTCAAGGTAGTTTTTCCTTTTCGCCATCTGCCAATGTCTACCTGTTGATGAGTCGTAAATTTCGGAACAAAAAAACTGGAAATCAGCCTCTTCTGTGATGATCTCTTCCGAACCAACAAAAACAAACTCAGCACCCAATATGCCAACCAAAATAATTATTTCTGGGACTATCAAGACACGCAAAAACTCACCCTAAAACTCATCTACAACTTCGGAAACACCCAACTAAAATCTGCGAAAAAGATTAAGGATACAGAAGAAAAAGAGCGAATGTAAGAGGAAATTAGTTATCACCATTAAGGCTAATAATGATCATTCTCAAAAAAGGAAATACCGTTGAAATATCATATGATAAAAACGGCTTACTCTTCTTATTTTTCTTATTTTTGTTGGCTCAATCTATGATGTTTTTATGATGAAAAGATATTTTTTAATTCTCGTTAGCTTTTTGGTGGTGTTTTCTTGTGAAAGTCGCCACAATAATCAAAACACAGCCACCAACACGCCCCCGCCAAAGGAATCTGCCTATGTGGTTCTTGTTTCTTTCGATGGATTTAGGTATGATTATGCGCAGAAGTACCAACTCAAAAATTTCCTCGCTATGGCGAAAGAAGGCACCTCTGCAACGGCGATGCTCCCCAGCTTTCCGAGTAAAACTTTTCCCAACCATTATAGCATTGTCACGGGGATGTACCCTGGTCACCACGGCTTGGTGGACAATCGGTTTTATGACCGCCAACGCGATGCTTACTATAGCATCAGCGACCGTCCCAAAGTAGAAGATCCTTACTATTACGGTGGCACACCACTTTGGCAATTGTTAGAAAAGCAAGGCATCAAAACCGCTTCTTATTTTTTTGTAGGCTCAGAAACGCCAATCCAAGGGATATTGCCCTCTTATTATTATAAATACAATGAAAAAATCCCCAATGAAAACCGAATAGAGCGCGTAGTCCAGTGGTTAAATTTCCCAGAAAAAGACAGACCGAAATTCATCTCGCTTTATTTCTCATTGGTAGATACGGAAGGGCATCACTCGGGACCGAACTCACCAGCACTTGAAAAAACGGTAAAAGAAGCCGATAGACTTTTAGGGTTGCTCAACGAAAAACTCAAAGCCATCCCATTGCCCATCACCACTATCGTAGTTTCTGACCACGGTATGGCGGAGATGGATTCTCAGCCCGAACACCTGATTTTCATTGATGATAAATTGGCGTCTATTAAAGATAAAATCCGCTATGTGAACAACGGAATGCATACGCATATTTACCTTAAAGACAGTACCAACAAGGCTCAAATTGCGCAATATCTCAACCAAAGTTTTAAAAATACGCCCGTTCAAGTTTATAAAAAAGAGGATACGCCCGAGCAATGGCACTACCGAAACAGCCCAAGAATTGGCGATATTTTATTGGTGACCCAAGCGCCTTATTATATGTTGCCGAGCGCTAATCATCCCGTAGCAAAGAAAACCCAGCCTTGGGGCACACACGGCTACGACCCTTATACCACGCCAGATATGGGCGCTATATTCTACGCAACAGGACCTCGCATCAAAGTGAATTATCAAATTCCAGCGTTTGAAAATGTGAATGTCTATCCGTTCATTTGTTACCTTTTAGGGGTAGAGCCGCCAAGCACCATTGATGGCAAAGCGAGCGTGCTCCAACCGATATTAAAAAAGTAACTTTTATATTTTAAGGGTAAACGCATCGGCATCTCCCAAGAAAGGAAACTGCGCTCTATGCCGCTGTAGAATAGCCTTATCGATAGAAGCTGAAACCAAGGTTCCATTTTGCTCCGAAACCAAACGCCCATCAGGCGCATAGGCATAAGTGCTTTCTGGGTAATGCAGTCCATTACCATCAGTGCCAATTCTATTCACGCCAAAAACATAGGCTTGGTTTTCTATGGCTCTGGCTTTAAGGAGGTGTTGCCACGCTTCTATCCTTTGCCGAGGCCAATTGGAGAGGTACAAGGCGACATCATAATCATTTTGGTTTCGGCTAAAAACAGGAAACCGAAGGTCGTAGCAAATTTGCAACAAAAACCGAACGCCCTGATAATCCACCACCACACGCTCTTTGCCAGCGGTATAAATTTGATCTTCGCCAGAGTAAGAAAACAAATGCCGTTTGTCGTACTGCACATAACGGCGGTCGGGCATCACAAAAAAACATCGGTTATAAAATTGATGATTTTCCTTTATCGACACACTTCCGCAAAGCGCCGCTTGCTTCGCTTCTGCCCAATTTTGCATCCATTGGAGCGTTTCGTTATGAGAGTCCGCAATAGCCTCTGCATCCATACAAAACCCCGTGGTAAACATTTCTGGCAATAGGTATAAATCGGCAGTGGTCTCTTGCAAAAGCGCCTCTATTTGCTGTCGGTTGGCGTGGGGATTTTTCCACTGTATATCAAGGTTTAAAGCCAAAATTTTAAAATCAAGCATAATTTTTAATCTTCAATAGCGTTAATTATCAAATAAAGCCCTTATCTTTGAGGCTTAATTTTAAACAAAAATAAAGAAATATCATGAAAAAAACGATTTTAGTAATGGCGATGGTGCTTTTAGCACAGTTGAGTTTTGCACAAGCTTGGAACGGCAAGGGCGACCAAAAAGTACAGATAGGACTCTCCGCATGGGGCTATGGCTCAGGGCTTTCTGGCACTTATGACTATGGCGTTTCTAATGCTATTTCCATAGGCGCTGGGGCTCATTTTTACTTCTCTAAGAACCAAAATGAAGGCTTTTTCCTCTTCGGGCGTGGTAATTACCACTTGCAAGATGTTCTTAATTTGCCTGATGAGTGGGACATTTATCCAGGGTTAGATTTGGGGGTTTTGGGCAATACTTTCGGCTTGGGTGCTCATATTGGGGTAAGGTATTTCTTCACACCGAAAATTGGGGCTTTTGCAGAGATTGGCAACAATGGTGGCATTGGGCTGTCCATCAATTTATAAAAAATGATCATATCATCTATATTAAGGCTTCATTTTTACGAAGCCTTTTTTATTGCATTTCATTTTAGTTTCTTACCTTTGCATCAATTTTTATTTAATTTTATAATAAATGATACTATTTAATCAGATATTTCAGTTTGTACTCTGCATTTCTTTTTTAGTTATATTGCACGAATTGGGGCACTTTATCCCCGCTAAACTCTTCAAAACCAAAGTAGAAAAATTTTACCTTTTCTTTGATCCGTGGTTCTCTTTGGTAAAGAAAAAAATTGGCGAAACCGAATACGGCATCGGTTGGTTACCCTTTGGGGGCTATGTGAAAATTGCAGGTATGGTGGACGAAAGTATGGACACCGAGCAACTCAAAAAGCCTGCTCAGCCTTGGGAATTTCGCGCTAAACCAGCGTGGCAAAGGCTAATCATTATGTTGGGCGGTGTAACGGTTAACTTCTTTTTGGCGTGGCTGATTTACTCTGGGCTCAGTTTTTTTAATGGCGAAACTTACCACGACAACGCCAAGTTTGAAAACGGCATCTACGCCACCAGCGCTGCACAAAAAATGGGGCTTAAAACGGGCGACAAAATCATTGCGATAGATGGTCAACCTGCCGAACGCATGGAGAACACGCTCATCAACCTACTTTTTGCCAACCAAGCCACAGTCATTCGTGATGGCAAAGAGGTAACCTTTCCAATTCAAGAAGATGGCGTTGCCGAAGTTATCAAATCCAACGAGGCGAATATCTACTTTTCGCCACGCTATACGCCCGTGGTAGATGAGGTTTTACCCAAATCAGAAGCGCAGGCGGCAGGACTTCAGAAAGGTGATAATATCATCGCGGTTAATCAGCATAAAATCAATGCCGTAGATGAATTTATTTCTATTCTTTCTCAAAATAAAAACCAAAATATCACCATAGACATCACCAGAAATGGCACGCCTATGAGCCTTAATGCCCATGTGAATGCGGAGGGCAAATTAGGGTTTTCCTTCTCTCCTCAAAATTTAATCAAGGCACTTGATGAGTCTTTGGTAACGAAGCATTACAGCTTTCTACAAGCCATTCCGAGAGGTTTTGAGCGTACCATCAATGCTTTGGTTATGCAGGTGAAGCAGTTTAAAATCATCTTCAACCAAAAAACACAAGGCTACAAAAAAGTATCTGGACCAATTGGAATTATTAAAATGATGCCAGAGCAAATCAACTGGGAAGCGCTTTTGAGCTTTACAGCGATGTTTTCGGTATGGTTGGCATTCCTCAACCTATTGCCTATCCCAGGGTTAGATGGCGGGCATGTGATGTTCACGCTTTGGGAGATGATTACGGGCAAGCCTGTACCTCAAAAAGTCTTAGAAAATGCCCAGATGATTGGGGTGATTTTCCTTATGGGACTGATGCTACTCATCATTGGTGGGGATATTTTCAAACTTTTTAAATAATTTTTCTCAAAAAATTTGGTTGGTATTAAAAAAAGTTTCTATATTTGCACCACGAAAAACGAAGGAACCTTCCTCCTTAGCTCAGTTGGTTAGAGCATCTGACTGTTAATCAGAGGGTCGCTGGTTCGAGCCCAGCAGGAGGAGCAAAAAACGACTTACAGCAATGTAGGTCTTTTTTTATTTTAGAGGATACGATAACAGACTTTTGGAAGTCTTATTTTTTTGGACATTTCGTTTTGGAAAAATGGATATTTCGTTTTGGGGATTATACCTCACTTCATCATCATCAAAAGAGTGCCCAGAAAATTGCTCAGATTATGAGAGGCGATGGCGAGGAGCAAACTTCGGCTTTTCACCGTAACCCAACCCCAAAGATAGCCTGCAAATGCGGTTTGCAGAAAATAAATAGCATTAAAATCCACCTTGTACGAACTTTTAAGCGTTAAGCCGTGCATCAACCCGAAAAGAACCGCCGCCAGCATCACGCTGGGGTTTCCTAAAAAAGAAATTTTATCCTTCAGCGAGCTCATCAGTAGCCTCAACAAAATCCCTCGGAAGAGCATTTCTTCATCAAGCCCTGGCAATAAGAACTGAAATGCCAAGGTTTCCGCATCAAAATCCGAAGATCCGAGGAGAAACCAAACCACCGCAGAGAGCACCACTACCGCTGTGGCGACCATTAGAGCGGGTTTAAAGTTCTTTTGATCTTGGCGCCAAGTGAAAAAATCATTCGTGCGAAAGTATTTTCTCAGCCCAAAATACAACAAAACGCAACAACCTATGCCCCAAATCTTGCCGTCCCAATTCCAACGGCTTTTTACAAAATCAAAATTGGGATGAAGTTTAGGCAACACCAAAGCCACCTGATACAGCACATAACTCAGCGCCACCCACCCTATCCGCTGCAAATTCAATCGGTTCTTTTCTTTCAGGAAAAAGTACGCCAACAGCACAATCACCACCACTTGCAACAAGGCTTCCAGTATATATTTTGTCATATTTTTGAGGGTTTAGTTTGTCTTCGCAAGATACTAATATCTTCATAAAATAGTTGGTTTTTAGGGGAAATTTCAAATAAAATCAGAGAATCAATTCATTTTTGATTAAAATTATCTTAAGGATATAAATTTTTATGTGGGGGAAATAATTTTCTATCTTGAAAAAACAATTTTATACATCAAAAACATAATTTTCTATCTTGGAGAAATAATTTTCTATCTTGAAAAAACGATTTTCCATCTCAAAAAAGTCATTTTCTATATAGAAAAAACCACTTTTCATATGCAAATGGCTTCCCTCTAACGGAATGAGCCTCCCTCCTATCTGAACGACTTTATTTATCTCCACGAAAAAACGCCACCTCATCTTTGATCAGGTGGCGTTTTGTATTTTCAATACTGATGACAAGCAAGGAAATTAGCGTTTCTTAATCGTGCGTTCGCAGCTTTCCCAGTTGCAGAGCTGGATATAGGCGATGATGCCCAGTACGGTGATGCCCAAGGAGACCATCATCGGCAAACGGAAATACACCAAGACCGCAGGCAAGGCACTTACCAAGAGTCCGAGCCAAAGTGCCATTCGGTTGGTTTGGGAATTCTCGGTCGTCGTGATTTTTAATAGGCTGATGCTCACTAAATAAACGCCCAAGGTGATGGACAAAACGACCATCGCAAAAAGGCGGGAGACAGGATGCTCTATGTGCGTGCTACTGGGCAGATAGTATTGCTGTGCAGCATCGGCAACCAGCTCCAACGCACTGCCCACCGCTGCCAACGAGGCAAACACGAAATAATGCGCATACCCAAAGAGGAAACCCACGCGACGGGTGCGGTTTCGCTCCAAAATCTTCGCCCAAGGAATGTCAAAATAAATCCACCAAAGGGCAAAAATCAAGCCCGATGCGCTCACGCCAAGTGGCAGAATCACCTTGCCCCAGCTCACTTCATCGCTGATGAGATTGCCAATGGTATTCGCCGTGCCTAATAAGCCCTCGCCCAGTACGATGATGGTGAGGAGACCGTAGCGTTCGGCAATGTGGTGGGGGTGCCAAGTGGTGCTTAGGCGATTTCCTTCGGCGATGACAGGCACGGACATTTCCGCCAAGATTAGTAGCGGTATCATCCAAGATTTGTCATCATATGCCATCGGCAGGAGGTACCACAGCGTCCAGCCCACCTGTGCCAAGCCCACACCCCACGCATAGCGGTAGTTTACTTTCTTATCCACCGCCGACTCTCGTGCTGCCCGCAGCCAGTGAATGACCATCGCCACCCGCATAATGATATAGCCAATGATGCCCGCCGTAAAGCTGGGATTGGTGGCAAACATCTGCTTAATGCCCACGGCAAAGACCAGTGCCCCAAACATTTGGAGGAAGGTGGTCAGCCGGAACGGCGTATCGTCGGTATCATAAGCGGAGGCGAACCAAGTGAAGTTCATCCACGCCCACCAAATGTAGAAAAACATCTGCACATACAGCACCGCCCCTTCCCAAAAGTGGTGCGAAGCCAAGTAATGATGCAGTCCGCTCGCTGCCGAAGCGATGGCGATCACGAATATCAAATCAAAAAAGAGTTCCAGCGGGGTGGCAGCCCTGTGTTTCTCGTCCACTGCCCGCCCAATCATCGGGATTTTATAGATTTTCATAAATGTATATTAACTTTAATCATTGTTGTTTTGCAAAAAATAACCCACCTGAATGGGCTGACCTAAAATCCGCCGTATCATCGTTTATTTGTTAGCAAAAAGCCTACAAAGATATTTTTTTTATCGCTTATGAGCAAATGCCTGAGCAGCACCCTGATACCGCCACAAGTGCTATAAAATCCACGAAAGCCCGATTCCTTTTAGTACAATCAAAAAAAAGTTTAACTTTGCACTTTATTATTTTAATGAAAAAATTAGTTATCATCCCTACTTATAACGAGAAAGAAAACATCCGCGCGATTATTAAAGCTGTGATGGATTTAGAGCAGGGATTTCATATTTTAGTGGTTGATGATTCCTCACCAGATGGTACCGCCACGATTGTAGAACAACTACAAAGCACCTATCCTGAAAGCCTCCACCTGACCATACGGAAGAAAAAAGAAGGCTTAGGCAAGGCGTATATTCACGGATTCCAGTGGGCATTGGCACAACAATATGATTACATTTTTGAAATGGATGCTGATTTTTCTCACAACCCCAAAGATTTGCCACGCCTCTATGAAGCCTGCCTGAATGCCGATATGGCAGTGGGCTCGCGGTATTCGCAGGGGGTTAATGTGGTCAATTGGCCTATGGGCAGGGTTTTGTTGTCTTATTTTGCTTCTAAATATGTGCGGTTTATCCTCCGCCTTCCCGTGCACGATACTACGGCGGGCTTCGTTTGTTTTAAAAAGGAAACCCTATTGGCTATTGGCTTAGACCGTGTAAAACTGAAAGGCTATGGCTTCCAAGTTGAGATGAAATACCGTGCCTTCAAGAAGAATTTAAAAATTGTGGAAGTGCCCATCATCTTCACCGATAGAACGCAAGGCGAGTCTAAAATGAGTGGCGGCATCATCAAAGAAGCTGTGGTAGGCGTTTTAAACTTAAGATGGAAATCTATAATTGGAAAATTATGATCAAACGGTGGCTTTTTTTCGGACTGATGCTTGGGCTGTGCATTGCGTGTAGACCGCCAGCACAGAAACCTTCGGAATTGCTTTCTAAACAAGAGATGGCACAAATTATTGCGGACTATGCTCTGTATAGCCAATCGCCGAACATTAACCGACAAACCGATGTGGAGAGCATCAACCACTTTGTCCTCCAAAAAAATAAAACCAAAGCCAAAACCTTTACCGAAAGTTTTAATTATTACTTGGTAAAACCATCGGATATTGATGATATTTATGATGAAGCCCAAGCGCTATTGCTCAAGAAAAACCCAGCATTAGAGCAATATATAAAAGAAAAAATAGAAAAACAGAAAAATACGGATCAAGAGTCTCTTGAACCTTTAAAAATTGAAAAATAAAACACAATGCAACCTTTTTTTACAATAGATAAGACCTCAACATCCAAAGCGCGTGCTGGCGTACTCCACACCGCTCATGGCGATATCCAAACCCCTATTTTTATGCCCGTGGGCACTGTAGCCTCCGTGAAAACCGTGCACCAGAGGGAGCTCAAAGAAGATATAAAAGCGCAGATTATTTTAGGCAATACCTACCATTTGTACCTTCGCCCTGGTATGGAGGTGATGGAACAAGCGGGCGGACTTCACCGTTTTATGAACTGGGATCGCCCTATTTTAACGGATTCTGGAGGCTACCAAGTTTTCTCACTCTCTAAAAGTAGAAAAATGTCCGAAGAAGGGGTGAAATTCAAATCTCATATTGATGGGAGTTATCACTTTATTTCGCCTGAAAAATCTATGGAAATCCAGCGAAAAATTGGGGCTGATATTTTTATGGCGTTTGATGAATGCACCCCTTTCCCTTGCGAATATCAACAGGCTAAAACCTCTATGGAACTAACGCACCGCTGGCTAAAAAGATGTATAGAATGGACCAAAAATAACCCTGAACTCTACGGACACCAGCAGCGGCTATTCCCTATTGTGCAGGGCTCCACTTACTCAGATTTAAGGAAAATTTCCGCAGAAGTAATTTCCGAAGCTGGCGCCGAAGGTAATGCCATTGGGGGGCTATCCGTAGGCGAACCCGAAGAAGAAATGTACCGCATAACCAATGAGGTGACCGATATTCTTCCAAAAGATAAACCGCGCTATCTGATGGGCGTGGGCACGCCTTGGAATATTTTAGAAAGCATTGGTTTAGGTGTAGATATGATGGACTGCGTAATGCCGACCAGAAATGCCAGAAATGGAATGCTCTTCACTTGGCAAGGCGTTATCAACATTAAAAACCATAAGTGGAGAGATGATTTTTCACCACTTGATGAAACGGGCACCAGCTTTGTAGATCAAGAGTATTCTAAAGCCTATGTAAGGCATTTATTCGTAGCGAAGGAATATTTGGGCAAACAGATTGCCTCTATTCATAATTTGGCGTTTTATTTGGATTTGGTCAGAGTGGCGAGAGCCCACATCTTAGCGGGCGATTTTTATGAATGGAAAGACCAAATCATTCCTATATTAAAAACCAGGCTGTAACCTCGTTCTATCCGCATTATGAAAATTTTAGACGGCTATATCATCAAGAAATTTCTCGGCACATTGGTCTTTATGTTGCTGTTGCTTTCTATCATCGTTATTGTGGTAGATGTGCAAGCCAAAGCACCCAATATTGAGAAAAGTGGCTATTCTATTGGCTATTTTCTCATTCATTTTTATCCATTTTGGATGATTTACTTAGTGCTGACTTTTATGTCCATCTTGGTGTTTATCTCCGTGATTTATTTTACCTCTCGGATGGCAGATAATACCGAAGTGGTAGCGATTGTGAGTAGTGGCGCGAGTTTTCATCGGTTTGCGAGACCGTATTTTTTAGTTTCCACGGGTATTGCTGTTTTTATGCTGTGGCTCAATCACTTGGTGTTGCCGTGGGCTAATGTTCAAAAGAATGAACTTATGGTGTTCACGGAGAGCCAAACACGCCAACAAGAGCGCAAACAAAGCGTTGCCATAGCCTCGCAAATGTCGCCAACGGAATACGTCTTTATCGATTCTTATAATCGGCAGGAGCGCAGAGGTTCTGGCTATCTCTATCAGAAATTTGACAAAAACAACCGCCTTATTCATCAAATTAAAGGCGCTTATATCGCTTGGGATGAGAAAAAACAAGCCTTCTCCATCTCCTCTTTTTATGAGAGAAAAGCCTCAAAAAACGATACGGAAATTTTGAGCAATGGCAACCAAAAATTCCAAAGCTTTGGCTATCCTCCAGAGGAATTATTCCCAGATGAATTGTTGGGCGAGAACAAAACTACGCCAGACCTCATCAAATTTATCCGCAGAGAGAAAGAAAAAGGCAATGGCAATATCAACGCCTATCTCAACGAACTCTACGCCCGAACTTCTATGCCTGTTTCTATTTTAATATTAACGATGTTGGCTTTGGCATTGGCATCGGAGAAGAAAAGGGGTGGCATTGGGGTTAATTTAGCCATTGGAATTGCCTTGGCTTTTGTTTTCATTTTCTCTTTTGAAGCGCTAAAAGTGGTTTCCACCAGCCGCATACTGCCACCACTCGTCGCGATGTGGATGCCTAATATGGTCTTTGCGCCGTTGGCTCTTTACCTTTATTTTAAGCGCGCTAACCAATAGTTGAATTTATAAAAATTTATGCCTTTCTGCCGCCGTAGGGAGCAAGCAAGTGGGCTTAGCTAAACGAAAACGCGCCTTTGCCACGGCATCATAAACCCAATGACGCACCACGCGAGGTACCACTTTTCCAGCATACAACAGCCAAAACTGCCCACCCAACTGCCGTGCAATTTCTAACACCGCATCTGATTTTTCAAGGTAGAAATCGTTGGGTTTCCAAAGGTAAAGGGTATTAAAATCTTTGGTTGGAAGTTGGCGTTCTCTCAAAAATTTTTGCCCAAAATCTGACTGCAAGGCAGCAAATCTAAATTGGTCTTTTTTATCATATTTAAGCACCCATTGCACCCAACGATTACAAAGTCCGCAATCGCCGTCATAGAAGAGGTAATATAGATTTTCACGCCGCATTACTTAGGAGTCACCACATCAAATATTGCGTTGATTAGGCGCGTATTTTTAGCTTCTTTTCTGAAATAATTGATGAGTTCTTGCTTTTGCTCTTCGGTCAGTTTTGCCTCTTGGTGCATCAACAGATACGACTCCAAAGGCATTCCTCCTTTTTCCAATTCCTCCACACATTCATCTAATTTATGCGCTTGGCGCTTGGCTTCATAAGTGGCAAAAGTAGAGAAATTAAGGTGTTTTCTACCCTCTTCTATATGGTCTTTTACAAACCAACCCACAGGCTGTATTTTGGTATACCAAGGGTATCGGCTCTCGTTAGAGTGGCAATCATAGCACGCGTTTCTAATCAGTTGAGCGGTAGATTCTGGCGTTCTTTTAATGGTTAAAAAATCCATTCCTTTGTTCACTTCTGGGTTGGTTCTGTCAATCGGAAAAAACTGAATCATCACGCCAGCCACCAATAATATCAATAATATTTTTTTCATTATTTCTCGGTTTTAAAGTGTAAAGATAATCATTTTTTATAATTTCCGTGCTGTTCCTTGGCGAAAATCAATTGTATTTTAATGCTATGCTCAGACACCACATCATCATTTCAAGAGAAAACAAAACGCCCTTAGCACTGAAAAATCTGAATATCACGCTTTTTTTATACTTTTGTAGCCACGAAAAAACGATGCGATGAAATACCTTATTGTAGGATTAGGAAATAAAGGCGAGGAATACGCCAACACACGCCACAATATCGGCTTCAAGGTGGTAGAAAAAATAGCCGAGACCATAGAGGCGCCCTTCAAAACGAATCATTTCGGTTGGCTGGCAGAGGGCAAATACAAAGGGCGAAAAGTACTTTTGCTAAAACCCGATACTTATATGAATCTCAGTGGTAATGCCGTGAAGTTTTGGCTCAAAAAAGAGAATATCCCCTTAGAAAATGTGCTCATCATCACCGATGATTTGGCACTGCCTTTCGGTACGCTGCGTATGAAAATGAAAGGTTCCCACGCAGGACACAACGGGCTTAAAAATATCCAAGAACAATTGCAAACGCCCAACTATCCTCGGTTGAGATTCGGAATTTCTGCCGACTTCAGCGAAGGCAAGCAAGTGGACTATGTGCTGGGCACTTGGACAGAAGAGGAACAACAAAAACTCCCCGAAAGAATCACGCAGTTTGCCAATGCCAGCCTTAGTTTTGTGTTTGCAGGCATCCAGAACGCAATGACGGGCTTCAACGGCAAATAAACTTAGCCGAATTTTTTCTCGTAAATGGTGTATTCTTTATACATCCTGTGCTGTGGTAGCCGCTCTATTTCCGCTCGCATTTTATAATTTTCTCGCATAATCAGGTGGCTGTCCACCGACTGAAAGCCAATTTCCAACGCGGTTTTAAAGAGGAAAGTCGCCAGCACGGCATCTAAACCTTTATTCTGATGCTGTGGTGCTATACCGCCCAAAAGAAGCACCAACCTTTTGGAGCGCTTAGCCGCTTTCAAAATAGAATACCAACCCAGTGGCAATAGCCTTCCACGGGCTTTTTTTGATCCCTTCGCTGAGGTCTGCCATCGCAATAACGAACGCCACCACTTGGTCGTTAGCATCGGTTACAATTTTGATCAGTTTGGGATTGAGCAACGGCAAAAAAGCGCTGAGCAAACTCCTGCATCTCCTCCTCAGAAACGGAAGTAAAGCCATAAATCTCTTGGTAAGTGGCGTTAATAAGCTCAAAAACAGGGCGTACAAACGGCTTAACTTGCTTGGTTTTGGTAAATTCGTGAACCTTAACCGCACCTCTGTTGAGCAAACGCTGGGTAAAAGCCTCGTAGCGCTTGGTAATTTGGGAAGACAACGGCACATCATACTGGCATAATTCTACAAAAGGGGCATAGCGGCGCTTGAGAATCATCTCTTTCATATACGGAAAACTGGCGTTGGTAATCATCATCGTAGGTTCTTCGTAACCTTTGGTAAGGAAACCTTGGGGCTCTTTGTCCGAAAATCCCATAGGCCCAATGAGGCTCTCGCAACCTTTATTTTTTGCCCAATTTTCCACCGCTGAAATCAATGCTGTAAATACCTCCTCATCTGGAAAACATTCAAAATAACTGAAACGCGCCGTGTACTGTCCTTGTTTTTTATTATACTCGTGAGGAATGATGCCCATGATGCGACCCACCGCTTTATCGCCTCGATAAGCCAATAACAGCAAAGTATCATTATGCTGAAACGCAGGGTTTCGCTTGGGGTTGAAGAATTTTTCCTCATCTATATAAAGCGGCGGCAACCATTGCTGATGCTCGGCATGGATTTCCTCTGGGAGGTAGATAAAAGTCCGCCACTCGGTTTTGGTTTTAACTTCTTTGATTGTGAGATTAGATTTCATAGTTTTTGTTTTTAAAATGGTTATAAAATAGGGCGATAAAAACATAAATGCAAGCCCCTGAAACCAGTCCTGCCAGCACATCTATCGCATAATGGGCTTTGATGTAAACCGTTGAAAAAAACAGCAATATACTCAACGGCAAAATGCCATAAAATAAGCGTTTATATCTTGGATAAAGCCACAAAAGCACCACCACACTCACGCCCACATGGGAACTCGGGAAGGCTGCCGTAGGGGCTTCGCCCATCGCTTGGATTTGCTTTACTAAGAACGAAAAAAGTCCGCGCTGTGGAATGGTATTTTCTGGATCAGGGAAGTAAAATTGCGGTCCCACAGCAGGTAGCACAATAAAAATGCTGTAATAAATCACAAAAGCGGTGATAAGCATCGTGCCAAATTCTGCAATGACTTGTGGTGCCCTTTGATACAGCGTAAAAAGGACGACCAACGGCATCAGATAGTAGAAAAAGTAACTGAAAAACATCAGCTCGCTAAACCAAGTGGCATTCATCACTTCTGAAAATTTTAACGCAGGTTGGAAGCCCCACATTAGGACATCCGCTTGCATTAAAAATGGGTCTATTTTATCAAAAAATAATTGATTGAGTACCGCCGTATCTTTATAAATGAGTCCTAAAAAGGCGTATGCCAGCAAAAAATTCAATGCGATTTTATTCTTCGCCGAAGTTTTAAGTTTCCACCACAATAGCATCGCCAAAGCGTAACAAAGCACAAACCATAGCCTAACGCTCAGAATTTCTTTCAAAAAGGAGACCTCAAAATGCCCAAACGCCCAACAGAAAGCTGCCAGCACTGCCGTGCCGAGCATATAAAACCACAGCACGCGCCAATACAGCGGTGTTGCCAGCCAGAGTGTTTTGAAAAAAGAATGTCTGTTAATAGTGGTATTTTTTAAGATTGCAAACTTAATAAAAAGTTAACAAATCGTATGGGTAAAGTCCTGCGACCTATCGCGATGAAAAAAAAGAGTGCTCGGCGGCACTCTTGGTCTTTGTTTAAATTAATTCTTTACCAACAGCCTGAACCCTTCGCCATGAACATTGATGATTTCTAAGCCTTCATCTTCTTTGAGTAATTTTCTCAGCTTTGCGATGTACACATCCATACTGCGCGCGGTAAAATAGTTTTCCTTTTTCCAAATCTTTCTCAGTGCTAAGTCCCTCGGCATAAAGTCATTGCGGTGCAGGCAAAGGAGCTTGAGGAGTTCATTTTCTTTTGGCGAAAGTTTATATTGCTTGTCGTGCACTTTCAGCTGTCTCAGCATAGAGTCAAACTCCATATGGCTGATACTGAATTGCTCTTGCACGGTCTCTTCCTCCAACGCGGCGCTTCGGGAAAGAATCGCCTTGATTTTGTAAAGCAACAGCTCGGTATCAAACGGCTTGGTAATATAATCATCTGCGCCCAGTTGATAACCTCTGAGGATGTCCTCGCGCAGGTTTCTGGCGGTAAGGAAGATAATCGGTACATTTTTTTCCAATTTTTTAACCTCCTCGGCTAAGGTAAAGCCGTCTTTTTTAGGCATCATCACATCGAAAATGCAAATATCAAAATCTTGGTCTGTAAATTCTTTGAGCCCTACCTCACCATCTGTGGCTAAGGTCACCTCAAAATTATTGATGGTCAGGTAGTCTTTAAGCACCGCGCCAAAGCTCTGGTCGTCTTCTACTAATAATATTTTATTGCTCATAATTGTGTATTTTTTATTTTACGGATTTGCTCATCGGCAGTTTAATGATAAAGGTGCTGCCCACGCCTTTTTGGCTCTCCACGCTGATGCTCCCTTTGTGGAGTTCTACAATTTTTTTAACATAAGAAAGCCCTAAGCCTTGTCCTTTTACATTGTGTATATTGCCCGTTTCTTCTCGGAAGAATTTTTCAAATATTTTCTGTTTATTCTGCGGCTCCATTCCCATTCCTTGGTCAGAAATTGCGATAACATAATAATTGCCTTCGTTTCTGGTGGTGATTTTAATCTGCGGTGCCTCTGGCGAGTATTTATTGGCATTATCCAAGAGGTTGATGAGCGTATTAGAAAGGTGGAACTCATCGACTTTAACCCAATAGCGCTCGGCTTGGAAGTCCTCCGTGAGCGTGCCGCCTCGTTCATTAACAATCAACCGCACCGAGTTAGCGATATTGGTAATGAGCTCTCGCAGGTTGGTTTCTTTAAGGAAAAGCTTCATCTCGTTGCGTTCCAGTTTGGACATATTGAGGACATTTTCCACCTGTTTTTTCATCCTCAAATTCTCTTGTTTGATCAGCCCTGAATAATATTTAACCTTGGTAGGGTCTGTAGCGATTTTGTCATTCGCCAGAGAGTCTGTAGCCACGGAAATGGTTGCCAGCGGCGTTTTGAACTCGTGAGACATATTGTTGAGGAAGTCTGTTTTGATCTCTGCAATTTTCTTCTGCCTTAGCATATAATTGATGGAAATAATGTAAATAAACAAGATGGTCAGCAATGAAAGCACCGTTCCCAAGAGCATCGGCAGGTTGGTTCTGATGAGGGAGTAATTTTTATTCGGGAAGACCAAAGACAGCGAGTAAAGCGGCTGGTCTTCATTATCCCGAAATAACGGATAGCTGTATGTGGTCTTGGTTTTATCATTCAAATAGGTTTCATTAACCACGGAAGTCAGCTTGTGGTTTTTATCAAAAATGCCGTAGCCAAAATCGGTGTGGATGTTATTTTCCTCCAAGGCTTTCTTCACCACAGAATCGATGACTTTGCCATTAACCCGTTGCTGGATGGGGATGTTGTTAGCATTGAGCTTAGCAAAATCTTTAAAGGAATAGGTGTTGTCGTTCAAATCTTTGCTGAGCTGCGTAGTCAGGAGCTCTGTGCTGTTATTTTTGATGCGATAAATGCCCTCATCGGTATAGACTTTAAACCGCTCCAAAGTATCGCCCTTAGTGGAAACAGGGATTTTCTGCGGCTCTATAATGCTTCGGCTAAACGAGATGAGTTTTTTATCGGCAGAGTCTGTAATTTGCTTGATGATATTCAGCGTGGGCTGAGATTGGTTGGCTTTAACCGAAGTGAGCAAATCCTCGTACTGATGCACCATTTTGTTCACTTCAATTTCTGACAATTGCTCCGTAGACCGCTCCAGCACTTGCTCTACCTTAGATGAAAACTCTTGCTCCAGAGAGGCGTAATACTCTTTAAGCCAGTAGAATTGAAAACTGACAAAAATGATGAGCGAAACCGTCATCAGAATGGATATAATGGGTATGAACTTATTGCGCACCTTAGATATTATTTTTGAAGTGTTAAAATTACAACTATTTTGGTTATTGAAAAATTATTTAACTTATTTTTTAAACCATAAAAGTTAAAAACGATAATTTTAACAAAATATTATGAATTTACCCTGTTTTATTTTCCTCTCTTGATGATTGAACTGGCTGCCCCACACTCAACCAGAGTTTTGAATTTAAGAAATCAAGCCTTCATCTAAAAAATATTGGATAATCGCCTTTTTCATCAATAGAGTTTGCTCATTGGGTTTGAGTTCTGGTAAAGGTTCCAAGACTTCATAATGCGGCCAACCATCGGCATCAAAAGACTGAAAGCGATAAAAACCAAAAGGCTCCAACAGCCTACAAACCGCGATGTGGATTAAATTCACCTTATCATCTTTGCTGTATTTTTGTTTACCACCGCCAAGCTCCTGCACGCCAATTAGAAAGAGCATTGTTTCAACCGGCAAGTGAGGTTCCGCCTGAAAATGCGTTTCAAAAAAAGCCTCCACCTGCTGCCAGTGTTGTTGTTCTTGTGTCATTTTTTGATATTAAAAATAAAACTACAAAGGTATTACTTTTCGCTTAAAAATAACCGATGAAAAGTCACAGCCTCCCCGCCACTCTTATATAATTTTATTATCTTTGGCGCTTAATTTTAACCTTTGAAGATGAAAAAAGCCTTTCTATTCGCTTTAGTTTTTAATCTATTCAGCTGGGGTTGGGCACAGAAAAAGCCCTACTATCAACAGCACGCCAGCTACCAAATGGACATCCAAGTAGATGCGCAAAATTACACCTACCAAGGCGAGCAAACCATTACCTACACCAACAACTCTCCTGATGAACTTCACGAGGTTTATTTTAATCTATATTGGAATGCCTTTAAGCCTAATTCTTTAATGGATCAGCGCGTGCAGCAACAAGGCAACCACGCAGACAGACGCCTTGCCGAGAAAAATAAACACGGAAAAATGGTCTCTCGCCTCATCCAAATTCCACAAGGAGAGGAGGGCGCCCAGAACATCCATTGGATTAAACAAAACGGACAAAATTTAGAGTTTGAAATCCAAGAAACCATTATGAAAGTCAAACTCCACACGCCTATAAAACCAAACTCTACCACTACTTTCACGATGGCTTGGGATGCCAACATTCCGTATCAAATCCGCCGTGCAGGGCGCCAAAATAAAGAAGGCATAGAGATGACCATGACCCAGTGGTATCCTAAAATTGCGGAGTACGACTACGATGGTTGGGCTACTTTTGATTATGTGGGCAGGGAGTTCCACGCGCCGTTTTCGGATTATGATGTTCGCATCCATATTGACCCGCAATATATCATCGGGGCAGGGGGCATTTTAAAAAATCCTGAAGCGGTGAAAGGCTACCAAACCGATGCCGACATTAAAACCGATGCTTGGGGCAAAGCCGTTTGGCACTGGACTGCTAAAAATATTCTGGATTTCGCTTGGGCGGCAGACCCTGATTACACCGTGGAATCCTTCATCGTTCCTGATGGACCTAAGGTTTACTTCGTTTATCAACCGTCCGAAAAAACAAAATATTGGAGCCAAGCTCAGCCTTATGTTACGCAATTTTTCCAACTGATGAATGCCAACTTTGGGCGCTATGTTTATCCGACTTATGCCTTTATCCAAGGGGGAGATGGCGGTATGGAATACGGGATGTGCACAATGATTTTGGGCGAAGCCAAGTCTTTAGAATCTTTAATTGGTCTGATGGCTCACGAGGGCGGACATTCTTGGTACCAACAAATGCTCGCCACCAATGAAAGCGTGCGACCGTGGATGGATGAAGGCTTTACCAGCTATGCCGAAGATTTTGTGATGTACCAATTATTCCCACCGCAACAGCCGCTGCCTAATCCTTTCGTTGGGGCGCTGGAGGGCTATCGTAAAATGGTAAAATCTGGAAAAGAAGAGCCTGCCGTTTGGTTGGGTGACCACCACGATGATGCCTCGGCGTATTCTGTCGCCAGCTATACCAAAGGCGAGTTATTTTTGGTAGAATTGGGCTACATTATGGGGGAGGAAACCTTAAAATCTGCCCTCAAAAATTATTATGATGAATGGGTGCTCCACCACCCTACTGACCGAGATTTCCTGCATATTGCTCAACAAAAATCTGGAATGGACTTAAAGTGGTTTCAGCACTATTGGATCAACACCACCAAGACGATAGACTATGCCATAAAAGAGGTTAAATATCTGAAAGACAAAACCCAAATTACCTTAATCAACAAAGGGGAAATCCCGATGCCGATAGACTTTGGGGTGCTGACTAAAAATAAAGATATCAAAATCTATCATATCCCCTCTAATCTGATGCGCCAGCCTAAAACTTCGGATTATTTTGGGGCATTTACCACGCTGCCTTATTGGTATTGGACCACGCAAGAATACACCTTTGAAATCCCTTACACCAAAGCCGAAATTGAGGTTTTAGGCATAGATTTTTCTCAGCGCTTAGCCGATATCAACCCTGAAAATAATTTTGTAGAAGTAAAGTAAACCATCGCTCATTCTCATTTAATTATCAATTCTATGAACACCATTGTTATCAATATCGGGAATACCAATATCCGTTTTGGGCTGTTTGAGGGGGAGAATTGTAGCCTCTCTTGGGTGCTCAATACCAAACCTTATAGAACTAAAGATGAGCTTTTTATACAGTTCCAGATGATGTATCAATCCTATGGGATAGCGCTGGGCAGTATTTCTAAGGTGATTATCGGTTCTGTGGTGCCGCAGATGACCCACGATATTGTAAAAGCGATAGAGAAAATACACCAGCAAGTGCCTATTTTAGTGGATAGAAATACGCCCTCGGCGGTGCAACCGAAGTCCAAACAAATGGGCACGGATATTTACGCCAATCTGGTTGCAGCGCACCACCTCTACCCACAGAAGAAGAAAATCATCATTGATTTTGGCACTGCTCTTACCGCCAGCTGTTTGGCAGAGAATGGCGAGACCCTCGGCGTGATCATCGCTCCTGGGATTATCACCTCGCTGAATTCCTTAGTGGGACAGACCGCACAACTGCCAGAAATAGAACTCAAAAAGCCCAAAACAGTGCTGGGATTGGATACCGTAACTTGTATGCAAAGCGGAATGATGTACGGCTTTCTGGGGATGGTAGAAGGCTTTATCGATAGAATTAACGAAGAGGTGGAAGACCAATGCTTGGTGATTGCTACAGGTGGCGTGTCTCACATCTATAAGCCACTAACAGATAAAATCCACATTGCCGACCGCCTCCATACGCTCAAAGGTTTGTATTTATTAGGACAAATGGCAGCTTCGTGAGAAGACTGCCATTCTTTTTTTACCTAAAATATCTCTGTTTTTTTCCCTTGCTTTAAATCACATTAACCTCTCGTTCTAAGGTAATGCCGAACTGCCGCTGGACAGCTTGGATGATCTGCGTGGAGAAATCAAAAATCTCTTGCCCTGATGCCTTGCCCGTGGCATTGATAATCACTAAGGCTTGGTGCTGGTGCGTGGCCACCTCGCCGATGGACTTTGCTTTCCATCCCGCTTTTTCTATGAGCCAACCCGCTGGCACTTTAACCCCTTGGGAGCCCTCATAGCCTGGTATTTCTGGGTATTCTTGTTTGAGTTTTGCGTATTGTTCTGTGCTAATGGTCGGGTTTTTAAAAAAACTCCCTGCATTCCCTATTTCCTTTGGATTGGGAAGTTTGGAAGTCCTGATGGCGATCACCGCCTGAGAGACTGCGCTAATGGTCGGCTCCGCTATGCCCATTTTGTGGAGTTCAGCTTGTATAGCGCCATAATCGGTTCTGATGCGGTGGTGCTGGCGCGTGAGCCTAAATGTAACCGAAAGAATGATATACTGCCCCTTGGCTTCCTGTTTAAAGATGGAATCTCGGTAGCCAAATCGGCACTTTGTGCGGTCCCAAGTTTCCACTTCCAAAGTGGCTAAGTTGAGCACCTCGCAAGACTCAAAATAGTCTTTAATCTCCACGCCATAAGCCCCGATGTTTTGTATCGGCGAGGTGCCTACATTCCCTGGGATGAGGGATAAATTCTCCAATCCGCCGTAGTTCCTCTCAATGTTATAGCACACAAACTGATGCCAATTTTCACCTGCCTGCGCCGTTACCAGCACCTCATCATCATTCACCAGAGTTTCTGTGATGCCCTTCATCTGGAGCGCCACCACCAAGCCTTCAAAATCTTGGGTCAGCAACAGATTGCTCCCACCGCCCAAAAAGAGCTTAGGCAAAGGCTTGAACTCTGGATTTTGGAGTAGCGTTTTTAGTGCTTCCACCGTATGGACTTCTGCAAAATAACGCGCCGAAGCCTCTACCCCAAAGGTATTGTACGGCTTTAGCGATTGGTTGGTTTTAATGGCACTCATCATCAAAGGGTATAAAAATGGGTTAGAGAGGTGGGACTATTGGCGGTTATACTTTTCTAAAGCATCTTTAAGAATCTCGGCACTGCGTTTGAGGTCTGCCTCGTTGAGGACATACGCCATCCGCACTTGCTTTTTCCCTAATTCTGGATTAGAATAAAAGCCGCCCGCAGGAGCCACCATAATGGTTTCTTTGTTGTGTTCATAAGATTCTAAAAGCCACTGCGCAAATTTCTCCGCATCATCCACAGGCAGCTCCACCATACAGTAGAAAGCCCCCTTCGGCATTGGGCAGTACACCCCAGGGATTTCGTTAAGGAGTTTTACTAATAGATTTCTGCGCTTGGTGTATTCTTCTCGAACTTCGGAGATGTAGGCGTGGTCGTTCTGGTGGGCTTTGGTAGCGATAATTTGCCCTATCAGCACAGGACTGAGGCGCGCTTGTGCGAACTTCATCGCGGCATCTTTAATCGTTTTTGAACGGGTGACCATACAGCCGATGCGCACCCCACACATAGAATAGCGCTTAGATTCCGAATCGATGATGATACAATGCTCCTTCAGCTCTGGGAATGCCAGCATAGAGGTTTGCTTCTCACCGTCATAAACATACTCACGGTAGACCTCATCAGAGATGATCACCACATCGTGTTTTAGGGCTATCTGTGCCAGTTGTGCCAGCTCTTCTTTGGTGTAGAGGTAGCCTGTAGGATTGCCCGGGTTACAGATCAAGATGGCTTTAGTTCTATCGGTTATTTTTTCTTCAAAAGCCTCTATACTTGGGAGGGCAAAGCCGTTTTCTATGGAAGAAGGCACTGCCACTACTTTGACTTTGATGTGGTTAGAAAATCCGTTGTAGTTGGCGTAATAAGGCTCTGGGATGATGATTTCATCGCCCTCATCACAGAGGGTAGAGAGGGCAAAGTTAAGCGCCTCGGAGCCACCATTGGTCACGATGAAGTGCTCTGTGGTAATATCCGAAAAGCCTAAGCTTTGGTAATAAGTTGCCAGTGCCTCGCGGTAGTCTAAATTACCTTCGGAGAGGGCATATTCTAAGACTTTGAGGTGGATGTTTTTCAGCTCTTCTAATGCCGCCTCTGGGGTGTTAATATCGGGCTGACCGATGTTCAGGTGGTAGACTTTAACGCCCTTTTGTTTCGCTGCTAAGGCATAAGGGACTAACTTTCTGATAGGCGATGCAGGCATATGAGCCGCTCTTTGAGATATTTTTGGCATTGTTCTATGGTTTTTTAACGACTACAAAAATACATTTTTTTTATCACCCCCACGCCCGAAACCTCCAAATAAAGCCTATTTTTTATTTTCTTTAAAAATCATTTGGTAGTTATACAGAAAATGTGATATTTTTAAACAGTCTTTAGGAAGGGGTGTCGTATTGACACACAAACCCCGAATAAGGCATTTGATATTCATTAAAGTTTAACATTTTAAAACAATTGAAAAATGAGTAATGAGAACACGATTTCTGTCAGCTTCAGTCCTGAGGAAATCAACCAAGTGAAAACCGCCATCAGCACCATTGCTGGTGTGCTTAGTGGAAAAGTGAAAAGCCTAACGCCTACACAGCGCAAGGGCTTCGGTAGGGTAAAGTATGAGAAGGAGGTATGGATAGACCGCGTAAAACTACAGATGGATGCCAACCCCAGCAAAATCCCGACCTATGTGGACAAAACCGAGTTTGACCAAGACTATACGGCGCACAAACAACTGAATGAGCTGATTAACCTCTTGGACCAACAACTACAACTGATGAAGGACACCAATATGCTCTTAGGTTATGATTTAGATGGTACCGCCCTGATGTTTTACCGTGCTATGAAGGTGGCTGCCACCAATAACGACCCTGGCGCTGGCAGCATCTTCGCCGACCTGAAACAGCAATACCCTGCCAGTAGGAGTAGGAAGCCCACACCCCCTACCCCCGAAAGTGAACAATAGTCCACCGACCAACAGCCCCTTCGGAAGGGGGCAAAAGAGGCAAAACATTAACTAAAATACTAATTCTATGATGTTTTATTGCTAAAATGATAATTCCTTCCTTTTTCTGATGAAGCTAAGTTTTAGCCTGAGAATAGATTTCGCCGTGCCACCTATGGAGGTCATTAGGCTATGGAGGATATAAAATCATCAGTAGCGCTATACCATTAAAGGAAGTCTCCACGCCCTGCAAGCCATAAAAAAAGCCCAGCATCAACTGGGCTTTTCGTTTATTTTTGTCGGAAGTAGACCTCTATGGGTACGCCCTGAAAGCCGAAGGCTTTGCGGAGTTGGTTTTCTGTAAAGCGTTTGTAGGGCTCCTTAACATACTGCGGCAGGTTACAGAAAAATACAAACTGCGGCGATGGCGTAGGCAACTGCACACAGTACTTTATTTTAATGTATTTCCCTTTGGTGGCTGGCGGTGGTGTTTGCTCAAAGATTGGGAGCATCACCTCATTGAGTTTAGAGGTTTTGATTTTCTTTTTACGGTTTTCATAAACCTCCATCGCTACTTCTACGGCTTTGAGAATCCGCTGTTTGGTTAGGGCAGAGATGAACAGAATAGGGATATCATTAAACTGCCCTATGCGTTCTTTTATGGCGTTTTCAAAATCTCGCATCGTGTTGGTTTCCTTCTCTACTAAATCCCATTTATTCACCAAAATCACAATGCCCTTGCGGTTTTTCTTAGCGATGCCGAAGATGTTCATATCCTGCGACTCCCAGCCTTGGGTGGCATCTACCATAATCACCACCACATCTGAGTTTTCTATCGCCCGCACGGAGCGCATCACGGAGTAGAATTCTAAATTCTCACTGACTTTAGATTTTTTGCGCATCCCTGCGGTATCTACCAGCACAAACTCGTGTCCAAACTTGTTGTACAGCGTCTCTATGCTGTCTCGCGTGGTGCCTGCAACATCGGTCACGATATTTCTTTTATTGTCTAATAGGGCATTGGTCAGCGTGGATTTGCCGACATTAGGGCGCCCCACAATCGTAATTTTAGGTAAGCCCTCAAAGGGGTCCTTATACTCCGTGGTTGGGAAGCCTGCCACCACATCATCCAACAAATCTCCAGTGCCAGAGCCTGTTGCGGAGGATAGGGTGTAATATTTGTCTATCCCCAGTTGGTAGAACTCGGTAGCGGGAAGTTCTTCTTTGGCTGAATCAACCTTATTTACCACGATGTAGATAGGTTTATTAGAGCGCCTTAGCATTTCGTAGATTTCTCTATCGGTATCGGTCAGCCCTTCTTCTACATTGAGCATAAAAATGATGGAGGTGGCCTCCTCTACCGCCAGCTGAACTTGGTGGCGTATTTCTTCTTCAAAGACATCATCAGAGCCTACATCATACCCCCCTGTATCGATCACGGTAAATTCTACACCGTTCCAATCGGATTTTCCGTAATGGCGGTCTCTGGTCACGCCCGCCGTGGAATCTACTATGGCTTCTCTCCTTTCCAGAAGCCTGTTAAATAATGTGGACTTGCCTACATTAGGGCGTCCTACAATTGCCACGATATTTGACATAATTTCTATTTAAAAAATCATAAAATGGGTTACTCCAACTCTTGGAGCCCAATCAGTGAGCAAAGATAAGGCTTTTTTTGAGATGAGCGGTTTGAGGTTAGTACCCTGAAACCTTCTCTCTATTATTTTTGCTCAAGGTTTTCTCTATTTATTGCGTAATAAAATCCAACCCGAAAGCACTCTACCATCTGGCAAAGTTAGCTGATACCAATAGGTAGACTCTGGGAGCACCCGACCTTCAAAATAGCCGTTCCAAACAATGCTCTCGTTAGAAGATTGATTGAATACCGTTCTGTTGTATCTATCTATAATAATGAGCTGCACCTTCTGCCCTCCAAATACTTGGAGGTTATCCAAAGTCCAAATATCGTTCTTGCCATCACCATTAGGGGTAATAACATTGGTTTTATGCAATACCAAAGTGGCGTATGGCAGGCTATTACAGTCTATACCATCATTTCTTGCATAGAATGTGGCTACCCCATAAGGCACTTGGTGAAAAACAGGAGATTCCTGCCACTCGCCTAATCCTTCATAAGTGTATAACAGAGTTTTATCTGGCTCTGGTGTATCTACTACAACGGTTACAGTATTCCCATCCACCATCAAACGATCTATGGTAGGAATATCATAAGGGGTAACTATAAAGCTTTTGGAAACTTGGCATCCATTATTGGCTTTAACGGTTAACTGATATTGTCCGACCTCTGTGATTTTAAGTTGTGTTTCTGGATAATTTTTGATCACCTGACTACCATCTGGCAACTCCCATATCAATAATTCTGGTGTGAGCCCCACGGCTGCTGTTTGAGATAAGTCTGGCGCTACCTCTATCCCTGGTGCGGTTGGGCATATAAAAAACTCTGGTTCAATGGAGAATTCTGGTGCAGGCTTTAATCTCAACTTAATTTTCGCTTTTTGAGGACATGGTGCATTGCTATCTATAATTTTCACGATGATTTCATCAATGCCTTCTTCATATTGATAGCTTTCGGGGGTCTCTATAGCGTTTTTATCCTGAATTAAATCTTCTTGGTTTCTATAAAATGTTAATTCTGAATTAGGGTTAATTCTTGAATCTTGCTTTACAAAGGTGAGGTCTATGGTATCTTCTCTACATATCTCTGGAGATTGAATTTCTATAAATGCAGTATCTGCAAAGCTAAAAGTTATTTTAGCAATTTGGAAACAGTCTTCGTCATCTGCCCTAGCTTTTATATAAATATATGGATAATGCTGGGCGTCTGGCTGAAAATGGTGTTCTTCATCTAAAGTTAAAGCGACCGCCATTGCATTAGCTACTGGATTTTCTAAATAGAAATTATATTCAGCACTCAATGTGGCTTCATAATCATTTAGGAAGCTGTTGCCTTCTTCACTATTTTCTATCTGTTGGTCAAGCCACGCTCTTAAATCAATCTTAAATGCGCCACTAAATTGGTACTCACAAAGGTGAACTTCCATTTCTTCATTAGAGAATTTTAAATCTGTGGCATTCACTACCTTAATAATGAAAGAAACAACCGAGTAGCAACCTTCTGTAGACTCAAACCTTACCCAAAATATCTTTTTAACATCACTCGTATTAAGGGTATAGTTTTGATAACCACTGATAGCATTTAGCCCTTGGTTGGCGTCTGCTTCAGTTTCGTAGAATGTTACATTGGTAATAAAAGTATCATAATCTAAATTAGAATCATCATATACCTTTGGGATAATTTTTTCCAAATTAAATTTCACTTCGTAGGTATAACCTGTACACTTAATCAGTCCTTTATGAGCTTTAAGTACTATTGGGCGCTTTGTTATATTAACTTTAAAATCTGCCTGCGCTACAGAAAAACATGGTGTACCTGGCAATGAAAAACTATAGTATATGCTCTGCTCTCCTGATGCATCAATTTCAAAATTTTGAGCTTGCTCTGCAGAAATCTCTCCACTTAGCCTATTGGTGTTTCTATCATAACTACGGTAGTATTTTATCTCATATTGGCTAGAATTGCTAACAAATCCATCATTAAGATCAGTTAGATTAAATCTGGTAACTCCATCATTATTATTATCGCATTCTATTAATATAGATTGTTGGTTCTGGTCCAAAACTGGATTCTGAACCATTCTAAATTGGTATTCTGTAGGTTCAGACTGGCAACTTGGATTATAGCCCGAAGTAACCACCGTCCAAACGCTTTTAGGTTGATTATATTCTGTTAATGTTAAATTATCGATTGGCGCGCCGCTAGCTGCCGCATTATCATAATATAAAATGGTGGGCTGTGGTAACTCTCTCCACATATTTCCTAATATAGCTCTATCATAATCTTTTAACTGAACCGTTTCGTTCTGTGTACTAGAGCAAATAGGAAATATCGTTCCCGCAGCTTTAATAGGAAAATCAATAATATTATAATTTAATGGCACCACTACATAGCAACCTGGGTCATCAGGAGAGGTGAGTGTCCCATCATCTATTTTATATCTTATATAATAGGTTTTATTCTGGTTAGCCGGAATTGTTTGTTGGTCAGAAATGCCTACTTGGTCTAAATTATCAGCATCTCTATAGCTTTCGTGGAATGTTCTTTTGATGTTATTTCCCGTGGTAATGAGCTTGATCACCTGATCTGCATCTGCCGATATATCTACTGTTCTGGTGGCTTGGTCTGTTTTACACAAATAGATGTCCGCACTTTCATCATCAAATACCTCTGGGTCGTCTGGAGCTCTATCTTCATCCGCATCTTCTACATTGATTATAATTTTATCAAAAATCACTTTTATAGATAACTGAACAATACTGAAACAAGGCGCATCGCAATCATCAGTGCTTGCCGTGGTCACCATCGGTTGTACGCGCACCCAAACATCATAGGTATAATCACCATTGCCTTTTTTCTCCAATATATAACTCATTGGGTTTTGATTGTTCTTAGCCTCTTTCTCTGTCGCGTGCACTGTAATATTGACATCCGGTTCTTGAGTAATCACAATGTTGCTGTCTTCAAAAAACTGAACCCAATTAAAATTAGTCTCTTTTAAAGTAGGGTTGCCTTGGGTCACAATATCGCATAAGTTGATCAAGATAGGCTGTGGTATATCTTCTATAGGCGGCCCTGGCGAAAAATTAACGCTTATTGGTCCATAAGTCACTTCCCCACAAGAAGGGATGGTCACCTTAAGGTAGATTTTCGTATTGTTTTCTAAATCAGCTTCTCTTACCTCTTCTGAGTTTGGTGAGTTAATAAAAAACCGTGGCGACTGATATTCTAACCCCGAATCTAATAGCTGACAGAGTAGTTTGCTGAGTTTAAAACCTTTCTT
The DNA here is from genome assembly GCF_030517065.1 of Riemerella columbina. NCBI lineage: Bacteria > Pseudomonadati > Bacteroidota > Flavobacteriia > Flavobacteriales > Weeksellaceae > Riemerella > Riemerella columbina. The sequence continues at coordinate 370,971 of NZ_CP103950.1, read as the reverse complement.
ATCATCTTCACAGACCCGAACTGTATTGGTTTTCTGTGCGGCTTGGGCATCCCCTACCTTTAAAGATGCAACAGAAAAACAAGAAGGGTTATTTTTATTTTCCACCCTTACATAATAAACTTCATTCGCGGTAATTGGCTGTGCTGGATTCAAATAATCGGCGTCTCCATTTCTGGCTTTTTCCTCGGTAGGATAATATTTAAAATTAAAATTAGCAACTGGGTTAGGTGTTATTTTAGCATTATATTCTGACTGGTAGAGCGTTCTTGAAGCGCCGCAAAAAACCTCAACATAGTTTTTTGAAAATGGATAATACGAATCAAAACCTACCTCTATACTCTTATCCGTTTCTAAGACAAAGCCAAATTTAGTTTCATATTGAGCCTTCGCTTTATATTTTTGTGATAAATTCTGTGGACATACTTTGACAGTCGTACGGTTATTATACGCACCACTGTTGAGGTGCTGCCCATCCTCAAACCAGAATATGGTTTTCTTCATTTCTTCCCCTGCGCCTCTAAAGAGCCAGCCGTCCTTTGTTGCTGCCCAGTTCCCTGTATTTCTTCTCGGTGCCGCTATGCCGCTATTGGCATCATCCGTTAGTCCAATTACGGCATCTTTACTCTTTGCCCGTCCTGTGATTATAGGTCTATTCTCTACATAAACTTCCACATCACTAGACAGTTCATTAAGAATAATTTGAGATGACACCAAATGATTGGTCTCTGCTATTTTTCCTTTATAGAAGCTGATGATAAGTTTTCTACACGGCGCTACACCTTCCACTTTTACTTTAATATCCCCTACCCCTTTATCAAATTCCAAACTCTGGAATACACCAAATATGGATAACTTTGGGAGATATTGTGACGGTATTTGTGCCCCCGAAATATAAGGACTACTAAAATCTCCTACTTCTAAAAGGTCATTAAAGGTGATAAAACCATTACTACTAATCAAAAATGAAGAATAGACCTTGCCAAAATAGGAAAACTTAAACGGATGCGCACCAAAAATAGAGGCATCAGAAAAGCTAATTTTCTTAACATAAGCATCTTTTACTTTAGTTTCATTTTGGTACATCCCAATAGAAGTGCCATCATCCAATGCCTTACTCTGGGAAAAAGACCGTGACTGAACTTGGTAAACCTCCGTACCCTTAAGCACTGGAAAATCAGCGACTAAATTAACACAAGAGTTGGCACTATTAGAACAATTGATTAACACCTTATCCTCCTCCCCAGATTCACTCTTTAATCTAGGGCAATTTTGAGCTTTAATATAAATGGACTGAAAGGATAATAATAAACCAAAGAAAAAAAGTAAATGATGTTTTTTCATCTGTATTTTTTTAAAGTTCAAAATTATTACTTTTTATTGATATAAACAGAAAAAACATCATTTACTATTTAATTCTCACTCACTTTCTCATAAAATAACATTAAAAACTGGGCTAAAGAATCATCTAAGCGCTCTATATCTCCTGTCTTAAATTGGAGGCTGCCCTCCTGACCTTTGAGGCGAGAAGCACCAATGGAAAAATAAAGCGGCGGCTGTGGCGCATTTTCCTTTTCTTGAAGCCGCACTTTGGAACCTAAAAAACCACCGACTGCCACCTCTGTGATGGTTGGCGTGAGTGGCACTTCCACATAATGTCTACTCGGAATTTCCACTTTTTTACCATTGATTTTGATGCGGTTATCCTGATTTAAATTGAAAAAATAGGCTATATTTTGCTCAAAACTTTCGGTGGAGAACGGGTAGTAATAAAGCAAAACCTCGTAGTTGTGGTGTTTTTTTCTCGGGTGGTCTTCCATATCGTTCGGGAAATGCAAGCGGTAAGCATTAGCGCCCGTTAGTTTGGCTTTTTTATAAATCGGTTCAAAATTCTGCACCTCATCTGCCGCCGCTTGGGTTACTTCTATTTTCCCTAAATATTGGGCTTTTTGCTGCGCCTCGGCAGAGAGTGGATAGAAAAAGGCATCTGTATTTTCGTGGCGGCCTTTGGCTTCCACCAAGTGATAAGTTTGCGCCCAGCCGAGGGTACCCCACAGCAAGCACATCATTTTGATGATCTTAATCATGGTTCAAAATTTTAATACAATCTTCTAAACTATTTTCCCAATGCTGAATTTCTACGCCATAATCTTGCTCTATTTTATCTAAACAAAAAGTGCTTCGCTGTGGGCGTTGCGCTGGCGTAGGATATTCCGTCGTCGTGATGGGGTTTAGGCCTATCTTAGCCCCCGAAAATGCTTTAATTTTCTCCGCAAACAGAAACCATGTGGTCTCTGGATAATTGGAAAAATGGTAAATTCCTGAGATTTTAGGCTCTGTAGCGATGATTTTCATCACAGCTTCTGCCAAGTCATTGGCGTTGGTAGGTTGTCCAAACTGGTCATTCACAATGCCGAGTTCTTCCTTTTGAGCAAACAGCTGAAGCATCGTTTTCACAAAATTCTTGTTGAACTCAGAATAGAGCCACGAGGTTCTGATGATGATGCTCTCTGGTGCTGCCTCCAAAACCGCCTCTTCGCCTGCCAATTTGGAAGCGCCATATACGCCCAAAGGCGCCGTGAAATCGTCTTCGGTATAGGACAATTCTGTATCGCCATCAAAGACATAATCCGTGGAGATATGGATTAAACACACCTTCATTTCGTAGCAAATTTCGGCTAAATTCTGTGCGCCATCTCTGTTCACGGCAAAGGCTTTTTCGGCTTCCTTTTCGGCTAAATCTACTGCGGTATAGGCTGCCGTATTGATGCAATATTGTGGTTTTTCTTCCTCAAAAACGGCTTCCACCTCCGACTTATCGGTAATATCCAACTCCTCCGAAGTTTTAAATATCAATTCGTATGATGGATATTGCGGTTCCAACTTTCTAAAACATTGTGCCAACTGCCCTCCGCCACCTGTGATTAAAATTTTCATTGTTCGTTTGGTTTAATGCTCACGGTTTTTCTTTCTCAACGCCAATACTCTTTCTTGAAAAGAAGTCTCTGGAATTTCCACTAAAAAATGTCCAAACTGTTCCAAGATTTCCTTAGGTTGTAGCTCTGATTTTCGGGTTTTGAGGTTGAAATAAATCACCTTAATCCAGAGGACAGCGTGGAGTTTTTTCTGTTGTTCATCTTTCATCAAAAGCTCTACTGTAGCCGTTCTGTCATCTATCGCGATGGTTTTACTCGTGATGTGGACTTTCTGGTTGGCTCTCACCTCTTTAAGGTAGGCTATTTGGTTTTCTATGGCAATCCAAGTGCAGCCGTGCTCGCGGGCGTAGGCTTCGTAAGTGAAGCCATAGTGCTCTTCCACATGGTCTTCCCGAGCGTTGAGCATATATTCCAAATACTTCACATTATTGAGGTGCCCCAAAGGGTCGCAATCCGAAAATCTTATTTTTACCAGTGATGAAAATTCTTTGAGCATAAGTGGATTTTTAAAGGTTGATGATTAAAAAAACCACCCGATAAGAGTGGTTTTAAAGTAGGTTTTCTAAAAAAGATTAAAGTCCTAATTCTTTTTTAACAGCTGCAGTAGCGTCTGCGCCATTTTTGTAGATAAGCCCCACGGTGTTGGCATCAAAGATGAAATCCCAACCGTTCGCTTTAGCGGCTTTCTCAGTAGCGTCCATTAATTTTTTGTCGATAGGCGCATAAGCGGCTTGTTGCTTTTCAGCATAATCTTTCTGTGCTTGCTCTGATAATTGCTGCAAGTTCTGTTGTTTCTTTTGGAGTTCTTGCTCTTTTGCAGATCTCTGAGCTTCTGTCATCGCTGCAGCGCCTTTTTGGTAAGCGGCTACTTCGTCTTGCCAAGCTTTGGCTTGTTTTTCTATTTCGGCTTGCTTTACTTTAAAAGTAGATAGAAGTTGCTCATCGGCTTTTTTCTTTTCTGGCATCGCATTGATGATTCCCGCTAAATCCATAGTGGCAATCTTTTGTGCTTTAGCGTTACCGAAAGTGAACATCATAGCTACTGCTGCAAATAATACGCTTAATTTTTTCATAATGATTGTTTAAATTTTAATTTTTTATTGTTTTCTATTTAAGTTGCAATTATACTTATTTTTTCTGATTTTTCAGTAATACATCTAACACTTTATCTGTATAATCGTATTTTTTATCAAGAAAAAGAACACTTGCGGCGTTACCTTTATCAAGAACTATGCCCAAGCTGCTTTTTTCGCTAACGGTTTTTATGGCATTCCAAATCTGATCTTGGAAGGGCTTAACCAAAGAAACCCGAAGCTGATTGATTTCGCCATCGGTGCCAAATCTTTTGGTAATCAAGGTTTTTAGGCTTTGTTCTAAATCCGCAACCTCTTTTTCCCTTTGTTTAAGTTGCTCCCCAATGAGGAGGACTTTTTCATTCTCCAAGGCGGCTTTTTTAGTTTCGTACTCGCTTTGGAGTTGGCTAATTTCGGTCTCCCAAGTTTTCACCTGAGCACTTAGCCGAGACTCTGCGGCTTTGTATTGTGGTAATTTTTCAAGGATATATTGGGTATCCACCACACCGATTTTCTGGGCTGAAGCCACGCCAAAGTAGCCTAAAAATAAAACCAGCCCAATGATATGTTTAATGTATTTCATTTTTAATCTTTTTAATTCGTTTTATTATAATGATTGGTTCATTAGGAAGTGGGTTTTCCATCCTGATGGCTGTTGGTTGCCCAATGTGCTATCAAAGCCATAAGCAAAATCAAAACCGATAAGCCCAAAGGCTCCCATATAAACTCTAATCCCTAAACCTACGGAACGCTTCAACTGGAACGGATTGTAAGATGAAAAGCCATTCCAAGTGTTACCACCTTCTGCAAAGGTTAAAGCATAGATTTTCGCCGTTTGGTTCATAGAGATTGGATATCTTAGCTCCACCGCAAAACGGTTGTAGAGCGTACCTCCGCCCACTGGCGTTACATCTTCGGAAAGCCCTCCGTAAGTAGAGGCGTTCTCATAACCACGCAACGGAATGAGTTCTCTACCATCATATCTACCTCCGAAAAGTCCCGTTCCACCTAAGTAAAATCTTTCAAATGGTGGTGCGCCCAATACTTTGTTATAACCGTCCATAAAACCCATTTCTGCCGTAGAACGCAGCACGAGCTTGCCAATAACCGTGTTATAAGTATCCGCTTTTAACTTGATTTTGTAGAACTCTAACCACTTGTATTTTTCTGCCGAAGATAGATTGGCGTAATCCTTATTATTAAAGGCAGAATATGGCGGTGTAAACTTCAAAGATGCTTCTATATTAGACCCTTGGGTAGGGAAAATAGGGTCGTATCCTGCGGAATTTCGGCTTAATGAAATATTAAAACTGAAATTGTTCGCCGTACCATTATTCACCTGCTCTGTACCGAACTGGAATGGATAGTTCTGGAAATCATAACCTTGGTAAGAAACGCCAGTATATAGTGAGAAATATTGATCTGGCCATAATAACCTTCTATTTAAACCTACGCTGGCAGAAAAGATATTGAGTTTCTGTGCGGCGCCATCATAATCTGTATATTTCACTCTGGAATGGTTAAGCCCCACCGAAAGCGCTGTAGGACGGCTTCCGAATAGCCAAGGCTCTGTGAAGGCAATGCTATAATTTTGGAAATATTGCCCAGCTTGCGCTTGTAACGAAAGCACCTGCCCATCACCCTGAGGTACTGGCTTAAAGTCCTTACCTCTCAAGAAATTTTTTAGTGAGAAGTTGTTAAATGTTAAACCTAAAGTCCCGATGAAGGAATTTCCCCCATAGCCCGCCTGCAACTGCACTTGTGATGAGCCTTTTTCTACCAAACTCCAGTTGATATCTACCGTGTTATTGGTTGGGTCAGGTTTAATATCTTGTTTAATTTGTTGTGGATCAAAGAATTGCATTCCCGCTAAATCAAACATAGTCCCTCTGAGGTCTCGTTTGGAGAACAAATCCCCAGGGCGGGTTTGTAATGAGCGGAGAATCACATGGTCGTGCGTGGTGGTATTGCCACTCCAAGTGACTCTATCCCAAGTGGCTTTTTCGCCTTCTTTAATGCGGATTTCCAAGTCTATGGTGTCGCCTTTTACCGCTTTTTCCACTGGGGTAACTTGCGAGAAGAGATAACCATTATTAAGATAAACGGAGCGGATGTCAGAATCATCTTCTTTACCGCCGTCTTCGCCTACTTTCTTGTTAAAGCCCACAGCATCGTAGATGTCGCCTTTTTTATAGCCCAAAACTTTTTGTAAAAACTCTGTAGTATAAGCGGTATTCCCCACGAAACTAATATCGCCGATGTAGTATTTTTTACCTTCGTTCAGTTTGACTTTAATTTCGTAATTGTTGTTCTTGTTGCGCCATACAGAATCCGCAACAATGGTGGCATCTCTATACCCTAACGAGTTGTAATAATTAACCAAATTTTTCTTGTCTTCTTCGTACTTCTCTTTAATGAAGCGTGATGGTTTGAAAATTCCTAACAAGAAGCGTTTTTGCTTGGTTTCTTTGAAGGCTTTTTTTCTCAATTTAGCATCGCTCACATTATCATTGCCTTCAAACTCTATATGGTCTATCTTGATCCGTTTGCCGCGCTGCACCTCTATGGTCCAATCCATCATATTGGTATCTTTGGGATTGGGTTGGTTTTTAATAGCGACTTTGGCATCGGCAAAGCCTTTGTCCACATATTGTTTCGCAACATTATGCTTAACGGAAGAAATGAGGTCATTGGTGATTTTAATGCCTGGTTTCAGGTGGTTATCTTTGATGATTTTTTCCGCCTTAGACTTACTGACTTTCTTATCTACCCCAACCACTTTTACCTCGCCGAGGTCTTTAAGGTCTTCTAAAAGAAATCTGAGCACAATATTCTGCCCTTCTATGCTCTGCACATAAACTTCTACCTCAGAGAAATACTCCGAGTTCCAAAGTTTTTTAATGGCTTCACTGATTTTTTGTCCTGGCACTTCCACCATTTCGCCTTTCCGCAGTCCTGTGAATCTGAGGACTTGATCGGCACTGTATTTTTTAGCCCCATCGATCACGATGTCCTTCAGAATATAAGGACCATCTGTGGCAGGCAGTTGCGCTGTAGTTTCCGTAGATACGGTCTGCGGCACTTCTGGGGTGTTCTGTCCATACAAATAGGCTGTAGCTGCAAAAAATAGGACGGGTAAAAATTTATATCTCATGATAAAATGGATTCTTTATTTTAAGGGTTTATCTGTTCACTGGTTTTGCCGTAGCGCCTTTCTTTGGCTTGATAATCTACGATGCATTGGAAAAAATCATCTTTTGTAAAATCTGGCCACAAGATGTCTAAAAATTGCAACTCGGCGTAGGCTATTTGCCAAAGCAAGAAATTACTAATGCGCACCTCGCCGCTGGTTCTGATGAGCAAATCTACATCTGGAATCTCTTTGGTATAAAGGTGCTGAGCTATGGTATCCTCGGTAATTTCTTCTGGTGCTATCTCGCCATTTTTTGCTTGCTTCGCTATCTGTTGTACGGCTTTCAAGATTTCGTGTCTGGAGCCGTAGCTCAGTGCCAATACTAAATTACCATTGGTATTCTCTTTGGTCAGCTCTACCACATTCATCAACTGGTCTCTAACCATAGCTGGGAGGCGGTCTATATCCCCAATCACATGCATTCTCAAGCCTTTAGAAAAAATCTCTTCTGCTTCTTGGAGCAAAGTTTCGGAGAGGAGGCTCATCAGAGTATCTACCTCATCAGATGGGCGCCCCCAATTTTCTGTGGAGAAGGTGTAGAGGGTGAGGTAAGGCACCCCAATTTCGTTGCACGCATTGATGGCATTACGAACGGCTTTTATGGCACTTTTATGCCCAAAAGTTCTATGCTCGCCTCTGGATTTTGCCCAGCGCCCATTGCCATCCATAATAATGGCAACATGCTGCGGCAACTGCGCTCTATTGATTTTGTTTTTTATTTCTGACATCTCTATTTTAATCACAATAACACGGTGGACGCCCAAAGGAATAAGAAATCCCTAAGGTAATGCTATTTGCCCAATCTTTGGACTGCAAGTTGCCCACGCGGTTGGCTTCTAAATAAGGGGTTATCAATTGATTAATTTCATCTTTGGTAAGGTATTTCTTAGCCCCTCTTATGGCGGCTACGGCTTCTTTATCATAGATGATTTTCACTTGTTTTTCTGATAAATGGCTATAATCCAAATTGTCGGAGAATGTAGGGCGGAAGGTAAACTCGCCGAAAATCGTCCAATTGTAATTGAATTTATACTTCAAACCAACACCAAAGGGCACTGCAACCGTTAGACTGTTGTTCATCTTTTTTTTGATGTCTGGGGTATCTGTTGGTGGTACAAAATCCCCCGAAGCATCTACCATTGGGGTATTGCCATAGTCTAAAGTGTGTTGCGTAGTGGAATACATCATCCCGCCTATACCTGCGAACAAATAAGGGCTGAACATCGGTGTTTTTTGCTCATTATTGATGGGAAGAAAGTTGTATTCAAACAAAGCTTCCGCCATATATAAACTATTGGCACCGTAGTTATGCCTTTGGTTTCGGTAGTTTTCTTGTGCTAATTGGTCGTTAAACTGAATATTGACATAGCCTAAATTAAATCTTAGCGTTTGGTATGGGTTAAAATTCATTCGGTATAAAGCACCGAAATAAAAAGGAACTCCGAATTCTGATATATGAGTAAGCGACATCGGTTTTTGTAAGACATAATTGGTGCGCCCTATATCCCCCACCAGATTGGTGGCACCTATTTGCAAGCCCAACTCATGCCTTTGTCCAAAAGACATAACAAAGGTGCTAATGAGGCATAAAACGCTAAGAATTCTTGTTCTCATAAAAATAATTGTTTCATTAACAGATAATAAACAATGTGCAAATATAAAATTTTTAAATATAGCCTTGTCTTAAAAAAGCGTTAAAAAACACATTTCGGCTATTCTGTATAATAAATAATCCGCACCTTGTCATCATTCACTCTGATTTTAAGCCATCTGTCCAACTGTTTTCTTTCCTCCTCTCGCAGTGGTTTATCCGTACCGATGACCATCACATTTTTCTTGATTATGGTGGTGTCTTTGGCTTCATCCATTTTGCTAAAAGCCACTTCTTTAATATTGATATTCTGAACTTTAAGCTCTCTATACAATTGTTTAACTTGCTGGGCTTGTGCCTTCAAACTGTCGCTGCGCATTACGAGCATTTTTTTGAGTTGTTGCTCAGCATCATTATTGGCAGGAACCGCATTAGCCGCACCATTCGACGGGATAAAATTAAACCCTTGTTTAATAATGATTTTCACACCATCTAAACCGTAATTGAGGGCTTTTTCCTCCAACATTTTTTTGCTTTTTTCATCTAATTTCTCCCCGCCATAGGTCAGTTCTAAAGCCTTATCTTCGTAATTGATTTTCTTATTCAAAAGGAAGTTGTTCGGGAAAATGGCTTCGGTATTGATGAAACGAGAGGCATCTTGCTCAAATTTATTTTTATTCACCATAACATACCCAAAATAGGTACTCGGGATGAGGGTTAAAATCACCAATGCCCACATAATTTTCTGGGAGCGCTTTTCTATTTTTTCATCTTTGAAATGGTACTGCGGAAAGCCCAATATTTTCTGAATGATAAAGGTAGCCACCGCAATATAAACCGTATTGATCAGGTAAAGATAAAGCGCCCCAAAGAAGAAGCTGAACTCGCCTGTCGCCAAGCCGAAGCCTGCAGTACAGAGTGGCGGCATGAGCGCTGTGGCAATAGCCACCCCAGGGATCACATTCCCTTTGAGTTTACTACAAGTTGCCACAAAACCTGCCGCGCCGCCAAAAAAGGCAATCAGCACATCATAAATATTCGGCGAGGTACGGGCTAAAATTTCAGAATAGGCATCATCAATCGGAGAGATGAGGAAGTAAATGGTAGAGGTCACCAAGCCCACGCCTGTGGCAAAGGCATAATTTTTAATGGCATCTCTAAGCATCCACGGGTCGTTAATGCCCACAGAAAAACCGATGCCCATAATAGGTCCCATCAGTGGGGAAATTAACATCGCACCGATAATCACCGCAGTAGAGTTCATATTAAGCCCTAAGCACGCAATGAAAATAGCAAAAATCAAAATCCACAAATTGGTCCCCTTAAAAGGAATGCTTGCCGCTACATTTTCTTTTACGGTATCAAAGGTTTCCTTTTGTGATATTAAGCTAAATACCTCTATTAGCTTCTGCAACCGCTCTCTCACCATTGTTTTATATTTTTAATTTGGCGATAACATCTAATCCACCTTTGGTTTTATCACCTATTTTACAGTAAATTTCAGTATCTAAAGGCAAAAAGACATCCATCCTTGAGCCAAATTTTATAAAGCCAAATTCGTGCCCAGCTTTAGCCTCGTCGCCTTCGTTACAATAGAACACAATACGGCGTGCCACATAGCCTGCAATCTGTCGGAAAAGCACTTTGTGCTGGGTTGCCGTTTCTATCGCCACCGAGGTGCGCTCGTTATCCGTAGATGACTTTTCGTGCCACGCCACCAAATATTTCCCTGGGTGGTATTTTTTATAAATGACCTTGCCACTCACGGGATAGCGACAAATATGAACATTGAGCGGCGACATAAAAATAGAAATTTGGAGGCACTTTTCTTTTAGAAATTCATTTTCTTCCACCTCTTTAATCATTACCACCTTGCCATCTACAGGAGCAATTACATTTTCTTTATGCTCTAAAATTGTTCGGTTCGGCACTCTAAAAAACCAAAGGATAAGCCCTAAAATGACAAACATCGGAATAATCACCACCAACGACCATAGCGCCAAATACCTGATGGCTAACACACTCAATACCGCAATGCTGATTCCTGCCACCAATAAGGTTCCTTTAGATTCTCTGTGTAATTTCATTATCGTTTTTTATTTCTTAATATTTTTTATTAAAGTGATGAAAATCAATTAAAAAAGTGATGATAGCGCAAAATACAAATACACCACTGGCGCACAGACCATAAAACTATCCAAACGGTCCAAAACGCCGCCATGCCCAGGTATGATATTGCCGCTGTCTTTTATGCCAAAAGTTCTTTTCAACTGACTTTCTAACAGATCTCCCAACGGTGCAAATAGCGCTACTAAACCGCCCACCACTATCCAATTGCCTTTTAAATCTGGCATATTGATTTCAATAATATAACCCAAAATAAGAGTACAAACCAACCCACCGATGTAGCCTTCCCAAGTTTTTTTAGGACTGATTTTCGGTGCCATTTTGTGTTTTCCTAACCACCTTCCAAAAATATACGCGAAGGAATCACTACTCCAAATGAGCACAAATAGCCAAAACACTTCGGTAGAGAAAGTTTCTGGAATCCCCGAAATAAAATGAGGCAGCCCCAAAGCAAAACTAAAAGGAATGGCGGTATAAACCACCGTAAAAATGAATTTTCCATTTTCATAATAAAGCTCCTTAGGATAGCGGAAGAGCGTAACCGCCGCAATCGGCAATAGTGAAAGCCCTAAAATTTCCGAAAGTTTGATTTGTGCATAAAAACCGCTATAAAAATATTTATGGGCAAAGCGGTAATACACCACCAGCACTGCGGGCAGCACCAGCCATTTCCAAAACGAGGCATCAAACTTCATTATCCTAACGCACTCCCAAACACCCACAAAAAGGAAAAAACTCATCAGCCCAAAATAAAGATATTCTGGAAAAACCACCTGCGTTCCCGCAATATTATTGATCACTTGAGCGCCATATGGCGTAGTACAAGCCGTAATAACCAAGGCATATACTAATCCGAAAATGATACGCTGTATTAAATTTTTATCCAAAATAAAATGATTTAAGAGGGTTCTTGGTCTTCTAATAAAAGTAAGAAAAGTTTGGTATTGCCTTTGGCTAAGCCATCTAAATCCGCACCACTGCCACTAATGGAAGTCAGGTTTTTAAGGGCGGCTTTTTTCCTTTTGATTTTCATCATCGCCTCGGCTAAGTTGGTAACAATCTGAGATACAGTAGCCATAATGATAATCTTATTCGGTAATTTGGCAGAGCTGTAATGTTTAATATTTTGATGAGAGAGCATCACCTTACCATCATATGCAATGAGATACTCACAAGTGATAAAAGCGGCATCATTAAACAGTTCTAAATCTTCGGTATAAGGCGTTTTAATAACATTAAGGAAGTTTTTTAAATCTTCATCCCAACAGAAAATAGATTTCAAATCTTCCACTTTTATAATGCTTGCCAGCACTTGCAGCGCTTCTGCCTCGTTTTCACAATAATTAAACACCCCACCTGCGTGCGTAAACAATTGGGCAAATTTATAGTCTAAATCTGCCGAACTCAATTGGTTCCCTAAGCCAATAACATCTGGCTTAGAGGGTTCCGTTTCTGGGTTAAAAAATTTATTAACTATGTTTTTAATCCAACTCAACGCATTGGGTTTTAATAAACAACAAAAATAATAAATATTTATTATATACAAAGCATAAAAAAATAAATCCCGAAAAATATCGGGATTTATTATCGTATAGGCTTCAGCATTCCTAAAGCCGATTATTAAATCTATCCTGTTACATTCTGATTATCAGTTACATTTCCTTCTTCTGGCGTATCCACCTGAGGGGTTTCGTTTGAGGAAGCGGGCACTTCTTCTTGGTTCAATTGCCCTTCTACCACATTGGTCACAGGCGCTTCTGTCAACTCTGGATCCCACGCTCTTTTCCCAAAAATAGCCTCCAAGTCTTCTCTGAAAATCACTTCTTTCTCCAAAAGTTTTTCTGCCAAAGCATCTAACTTATCTCTGTTATTCCTAAGGATTTCCACCGCTCTTTGGTATTGCTTTTCTATAATTTCCGAGATTTCCTCATCTATCATCTTTGCTGTTTCCTCAGAATAAGGCTTACCGAAACTGTATTCTTGCTGCCCTGAGCTATCATAATAAGAGATGTTCCCCACTTTTTTGCTCAATCCGTAGATGGTTACCATGGCTTGCGCTTGCTTAGTTACACGCTCTAAATCGGACAGGGCACCTGTAGAAATGGTACCGAAGACCACTTCTTCCGCCGCTCTACCACCCAAAGTCGCACACATTTCATCCAACATTTGCTCGGTAGTGGTCAGTTGTCGCTCTTCTGGCAAGTACCAAGCCGCCCCTAACGAGCGCCCTCTCGGTACAATGGTCACTTTGAGCAATGGTGCAGCGTGCTCTAACAGCCAACTTACACTGGCGTGGCCTGCCTCGTGGAACGCCACCCTTTTCTTTTCCGATGGTTTTATAGCTTTATTTTTCTTTTCCAAACCTCCGATAATTCTATCTACAGCATCTAAGAAATCTTGTTTCTCTACCGCTTCATGGCCATTTCTTGCTGCAACCAGCGCCGCTTCATTACACACATTGGCAATGTCTGCCCCGCTAAACCCTGGTGTTTGTTTGGCTAAAAATTCCACATCTACCGATGAGTCTAATTTAATCTTAGCCAAGTGAACATTGAAAATTTGCTTTCTCTCGTGCAGTTCTGGCAAGTCCACATAAATAGAGCGGTCAAAACGCCCAGCACGCATTAAAGCTTTATCTAAAATATCGGCGCGATTGGTGGCTGCCATCACAATCACATTGGTATCAGTCCCGAAACCATCCATCTCGGTCAAGAGTTGGTTGAGGGTATTTTCGCGTTCATCATTTCCACCAGTAATAGCGCCTCTACCCCTGGCTCTACCAATGGCATCAATCTCATCAATGAAGATGATGGCTGGTGACTTGGCTTTGGCTTGCGCAAATAAATCTCGCACCCGTGAGGCACCTACGCCCACAAACATTTCCACAAAATCTGAACCCGACAATGAGAAAAATGGCACCTTAGCCTCGCCCGCTACGGCTTTTGCCAATAGGGTTTTCCCTGTTCCTGGAGGCCCTACTAAAAGTACCCCTTTCGGAATTTTACCACCTAATTTGGTGTATTTTTCAGAATTTTTAAGAAAATCTACCACTTCTTGCACCTCTTCTTTGGCGCCTTCTAAACCTGCCACATCTTTAAAAGTCACTTGTACTTTATCATTCTCATCAAACAATTTGGCTCTTGATTTTCCGATGTTAAAAATCTGGCTTCCGCCGCCGCTTCCGCCCATCATTTTTCTAAAAATAACGAAATAGAAGAGCGACATTAGCGCTAACCAGAATATGGCTTGCACTAAAAAGCCTTGCATTGGAGAGTCTGAATTGTCAAAATCTATTGCGGTGGTAATTTGCGGATTTTCCTTTTTTACCTCGCTAAACCGTTGCTGGAAGTACTGCAAATCCCCATACTTAAACTGATAGTCTGGTGCGGGCTGCAGTGCCATCAACGGATTTTCTGATGATTTGGTTGTGGTTTTAGAGGCGGCTTTGGCTTCTTTGGTTAAGAAAACCTCGCCCTCTTGGGTGTCTTTCATCAGCACCAAAGTTTCTACTTTTCCTTCTTTCATCATCTGGAAAAAGGCGTCTTCATTGATGCTTTTGGTGTTCGTTGATGAGAAGAGCTTAGGCAAAAATAATGCGCCCAAGGCTGCTAATACCAACAGATAAAACCAATTAAACCCTTTATTTTCTTTTTTCATTGTTCAATTTTAATTATATCAATTATTCTTAATCTTCAATTTTGGTCACTTCGGCATCGCCCCAAAGTTCTTCTATCTCATAATAATCTCTGATGTGCTTTTGGAACACATGCACCACCACAGACACATAGTCCACCAGAACCCATAGTGCATTTTCCGTACCTTCCGTATGCCAAGGGCGTTCTTTGAGTTCGTTTCTCACGGTTTTTTCTATATTCCCAGCAATGGCGGCGACTTGCGTGTTCGAATTACCACTGCAAATAATGAAATAATCTGCGGCAGCATTTTCGATCTGGGTCAGGTTAAGGATTTGAATATCTTCGCCTTTCGTATCTTGTATAGCGCCTACGATGGTGTCTATCAGAAGTTGTTGCTTTTCGTTTGTATTATTCATTTAATTAAATGTATGGTCTGCAAAATTATTGTTTTTTCTTGAATTTTTGTCTATTTTAGTGGCTTTAATTTTTAACGAATGCCAAGACTCCTCCACATTCCCGAGTGTTCTTCTACAAATGATGAAATCATCCACTTGCTTAATCCTCCGCTAAGACAAGGCGAGATTTTAGCCCTCTACACCCTAAGGCAAAAACGCGGCAAAGGGCAGTATGGCAACACTTGGCAGAGCCAAGAAGACCAGAACATTGCGATGAGTTTTGCGGTTAATCCTCAAACTTTTAGCCACAACCTCTCTCTCATCAATTACTATACCGCTGTTATTTTAAGGGATTTTATTGCCAATTTGACTGATGTGCAACCCGATATTAAGTGGCCGAACGACATCATTTTGAAACATAAAAAAATCTGCGGCATCCTCTTAGAGCAAAAACATCAGCATTTGATTATCGGCATCGGCATCAATGTTTTACAAGATGATTTTCAAGATATTACCAAAGCGGGTTCTCTCTACACCCAAACCCAACAAAAGTACAATCCACATCAGTTGGCAACCGCTTTTTTTGAGTTTTTTAGCCGATGCATCAGTGAGACAACCTCTCAAGAGGCAATCTTGGCTGATTTTAATAAACATCTGTATAAAAAAGGGCAAGTAGCGGTATTTGAAAAAAACGGAATCAGACAAAATGGCATTATCCAACAAGCGGATGAAAACGGCTACCTTTGGATTCAATTAGAAAACGCCCCCGAGCTACAAGCTTTTTATCATAAAGAAATTTCGCTTTTGTATTGATGGATTGCCCGATGGGAAAGGCGCTCGCCCTCGTTTATCCTTAACTTCATTTTAATTAAAAAACCGAAACGCCTAACCTATTTTTAAATTTTCTATCTTTGCACCTATGGAATATAATACCGAAAGACCGCCTCTGTATATGCCAGAGTACGGCAGAATTATACAAGAACTGGTTGCCCACTGTAAACAACAGCCTACACGAGAGGCTCGCACAGCTATGGCTTATGAAATCATCAACTTTATGGGCGTGAGAAATCCGCACCTTAGAGATGAGGAAAACTATGTGCACAAACTCTGGGACCACCTCTATATTTTATCAGGTTATGATTTAGATGTAGAATCACCATACCCTTTCCCCACTTTGGAAGAACTCCACCAGAAGCCGAAAAAAATGGATTACCCCAAACTACAAGGCGACTATAAATTCTACGGAAAAAGCATCCTGCAGCTCATAGAACGGGCTTTAGAATTAGAAGAAGGCGATGAAAAAGATGCTCTGATAGAGGTCATTGCCAACAATATGAAAAAATCTTACAATGTCTATAATAAAGAGCATGTGGAAGATGCCGTGATTTTTCGCCACCTAAAAGAGCTGTCCGAAAATCGTTTAGACCTGACCAACATAGAAGCGCTGGAAAAAAGTAAAATCTATTACAATAACAACCACAATAGAAACCAGAAAAACAACAAACGAAGATACAACCATAACAACAACACCAAACATAAAAATAGAAAATAAGCAATGAGTGGCTCTTTTCAAATTAGAGGAGGAAAACAACTCCACGGCGAAATTACCCCACAAGGCGCCAAAAACGAAGCCTTACAAATCCTCTGTGCCGTACTTCTAACAGACCAAGAGGTAAGGATCAAAAACATCCCAGATATACAAGATGTTAATAAACTCATCGATATTCTAAGAGATTTAGGCGTTAAAGTCACCAAAAATGGCGCTGGAGATTTTACCTTCCAAGCCGACAAACTCAACTTTGATTACCTCAAATCCAAAGAATTTAAAAAAGAAGGCGCCAAACTCAGAGGCTCCATTATGCTCCTCGGTCCTATGTTGGCACGCTTCGGCGAGGCTTATATGCCAACCCCTGGCGGCGACAAAATAGGCAGACGGCGGTTAGATACCCACTTCCAAGGTTTTGTAGAACTCGGCGCCAGCTTTCAGTTTAATGAAGAAGAAAGCTTCTATAGCCTAACAGCCGCCTCTTTGCACGGCAAATTTATTTTGTTAGAAGAAGCCTCTGTAACGGGAACAGCAAATATCATTATGGCTGCCGTGCTGGCACAAGGCAAAACCCGAATTTACAACGCCGCCTGCGAGCCTTACCTACAACAGCTCTGCAAAATGCTCAACCGTATGGGGGCGCAGATTTCTGGCATCGGCTCTAACCTACTGACCATAGAGGGCGTGTCTCACCTCCACGGCACCGAGCACACGATGCTCCCTGATATGGTGGAAATAGGCTCGTGGATAGGTCTTGCCGCTATGACCAAGTCCGAAATCACCATTAAAGATGTACACTGGAACCAGTTGGGCGTTATCCCGAGTGTTTTCAGAAAATTAGGCATCCAATTAGAAAAAAGTGGAGATGACATTCTCATCCCTGCACAAGAGCATTACCGCGTACAAAAGTTTATTGATGGCTCCATCCTCACGGTGTCTGATGCGCCATGGCCAGGCTTCACGCCAGATTTACTTTCCATTATTTTGGTCGTGGCTACCCAAGCCAAAGGCAGCGTGCTCATTCATCAAAAAATGTTTGAATCAAGGTTATTTTTCGTGGATAAACTCATCGATATGGGAGCGCAGATCATCTTATGCGACCCGCACCGCGCCACCGTTATTGGGCTCAACCAAGAAACACCGCTTAGAGGCACCGTGATGACCTCACCAGACATCCGTGCGGGGAATGCTTTGCTCATCGCGGCGCTCTCTGCCGAGGGAAAATCCATCATTCATAATATAGAACAAATAGACCGAGGCTACGAAAATATTGATGGCAGACTAAAAGCCTTAGGTGCCGATATAGAACGCATATAATATGGGACACCAGCACCATCATCACACGCACACCGCCACGGTGGTCAATCGGGCTTTTATCATTGGGATTATCCTCAATATGGGCTTTGTGATCATCGAGGTGGCGGTGGGTTTCTACACCGATTCTCTGGCTCTGTTATCAGATGCTGGACATAACTTAAGCGATGTGGCAAGCTTGGCGCTGTCTCTATTGGCATTTAAATTAGCAAAGGTAAAATCTACGCCACGCTACTCTTACGGCTACCGAAAATCTACCATTTTAGCCTCTTTATTTAATGCGATTATTTTGCTTTTTGCCGTGGGCGGCATCATCTACGAAGCCATTATAAGGCTGAACACGCCGCAACCCATCGCAGGGAAAACCGTGGCCATTGTCGCCTTTATTGGAATTCTCATCAACAGCATTACTGCCTATTTATTTATGAGCAATAAAGACCAAGACCTTAATGTTAAAAGCGCTTATCTGCATTTGGTGGCAGATGCTTTGGTGTCTTTGGGCGTGGTTCTTGCGGGCATTTTGGTGATGTTCACGCACTGGTATTGGGTAGATGGGGTGGTCAGCATTATCATCGCTATTGTTGTGTTGGTCAGCACTTGGCAGTTGCTCAAATCCAGTTTTAGGCTGGCGATGGATGGCATTCCTGATGATATTGAGATTGAAAAAATCCAAACCACCATTAAAAACATAGACGGCGTGGCAGACTTTCGCCATATTCACATTTGGGCACTGAGCACCACAGAAAACGCTCTAACAGGGCATTTGGTGGTAAAAAACTATTTTTCTGATGAAGCTTTGCAAGCGTTAAAAAACCAAGTCAAGCACGAGTTGGAGCATTTCAACATCCAGCATAGCACCATCGAAATTGAAACGCCACCTTATCATTCTGACGACCATTGTTCGGCATCAAAATAAAATTGTATCGTGCAACAGAAAACGCTCATTTCTATCATTGGACCTACCGCCATTGGCAAAACCAAACTGGCGATTAAAATGGCTCAGCACTACCAAACCGAAATTATCTCTTGTGACTCTCGGCAGTTTTTTAGAGAAATGCCTATTGGTACGGCAGCACCCACAGCGGAAGAACTTTCCGAAGCACCGCATCATTTTATTGGGCACCGCTCTGTAGCGGAAAATTATTCCATCGGGCAATATGAAGTAGATGCTTTGGCAAAATTATCCGAACTTTTTGAAAGCCATTCCGTAGTGGTGATGGTAGGCGGCAGCGGGATGTATGAAAAAGCTGTAGTAGAAGGATTAAACACGCTCCCAGAAGCCAATGCAGAACATCAACACCGATTAGAGCATCTCTTAAAAACCGAAGGAATAGAAGCCTTACAAAATCTACTCAGCACCTTAGACCCTGCGTATTACCAAACTGTAGACTTTCACAATCCACGGCGGCTTTTGCGTGCGATAGACATCATCTGGCAAACGGGAGAACCTTATTCCAAAATCATAGCGAAAAAGCCATCACAGCGGGATTTCAAAACTTTTAGAGTTCAGATTTCTGCCCCTCGGGAGGTGGTCTATCAGCGCATTAACCAACGCGTGGAGCATATGATAACCCAAGGGCTTTTAGAAGAGGTACGAGCATTAGAGCCTCTACAACACCTCGTGGCGCTACAAACTGTGGGCTATAGAGAGTTGTTTCAATACCTTAACGGCACTTGGGATTGGGATTTTGCCATTTCCGAAATCAAGAAAAACTCTCGGCGCTACGCCAAACGCCAGCTGACTTGGAACCGCAAATTAGCGATAGATGCCGAGCTGCCCTACCTCTATTCTGATAAAAATTTATTATCTTTGCTCCAATCAATTCGATAAAAATGGCAAGAACACCCTCTAATATGCTCGCTTTAGGCACTAAAGCGCCTTTTTTTGAACTTCCTAACCCTGCAAAAAACAACGAAATACAGTCTTTAGAAGACCTGAAAGGGGAAAAAGGAACACTGGTAATTTTTATGTGCAACCACTGTCCTTTTGTGGTTCATGTGATAGACCAACTGGCAGAACTTTATGATGATTACAAAGCCAAAGGTATAGAATTTATCGCTATTAACTCCAACGATGTGCTCAACTACCCTGCCGATTCGCCAGAGTTGATGCCAGATTTTGCGGAGGAGCACGGCGTGCATTTCCCTTATCTTTATGATGAAAGCCAAGCCATTGCGAAAGCGTATGATGCCGCTTGTACTCCAGATTTTTATTTCTTTGATGATAAATTAGATTTGGTCTACCGCGGACAGATGGATGATGCTCGCCCTGGCAACCAAAATGAAGTCACTGGGGAGGACCTCATCATCGCGTTTGAAAATCTTTTGGCTGGTCAGCCTCAAGAGGACTTACAAAAGCCAAGTTTAGGCTGTAATATCAAATGGAAAGAAGCTTAACTTATCCTTTTTATATAGCTTTATTTTAAAGCAAAAAAACACCTCTTTTTTATTGGGGTGTTTTTTTGTTGATTTTATATTAAATGTGCAGCAATTCTAATCCACTAAGAATGGATTGTGCTCTTTTTCAAAACCAATGGTGGTCACTTCGCCGTGCCCAGAGAACACTTGTGTTTGTGGTGCTAAGTTGAGAAGTTTAGATTTAATGCTGTCTATCAATTGATGATAATCGCCTTTGTAAAGGTCGGTGCGCCCTATACTGCCTTGGAATAGCACATCGCCAGAAATAATCCAATGCGCCGCTGGATGATAAAAACCAATGCTCCCTGGCGAATGCCCTGGCAGGTGCAAAACTTCTAAAACCGCCTCTCTCAACTGAAGCTTGTCGCCTTCTTTCAAATAGTCTATTGCCACTTGTGGCACTGCCATCTGTCCGCCATATTTTTGCGCTGTTAATGAGCACATTTCCAAAATTTCTCGGTCGGCTTCGTGCATCAGTACTGGCACTTGGTAAGTATCATACGCCCACTGGAGTCCCATAATATGGTCTATATGCGCGTGGGTCAGTAGAATATACTTAATCTTTAAATGATGTTCTTCTATAAAATCCGATAGCTGCCGTGTTTCCTCTGGCGTTTGGTTCCCTGGGTCTATCAAAAAAGCCTCGCCTGATGCATTATAAACCACATAAGTATTTTCATAAAAAGGATTGAAGATAAACGGCTGTATAGCAAGCATAGCATCACGATTTTATATGCCCACAAAGGTAGTCTTTTTTTTCTATAAAGCCCTTTTTCTATCGTTAATTTAAAATTGATGATAATTATCATTTGTAAAATCTATTTGGAATGATTAAAAATTATATCTTTGCAGAAAAAATTTGATTATGAACAAGGTACACATTTGTGCATTATTGGTCTTAGGCTTTGGGATTGCGCAGGCTCAAACCGCCAAGGATACCATTAAAAACGGAAAAAATATAGAAGAAGTCCAACTCTTTGGAACCTCTAAAAAGCAACAAAAAGGCTTAGAAATCATCACAAGGCTGCCGCTCCAACCTCGTGACCAAATTCAAAGTATCTCCATTATTTCGGATAAAGCCATTTCAGAAATGGGAGCGCTAACCGTAACCGATGCCGCCAAAAATATCCCTGGTGTGGTGCTATTCAGTACTTATGGCGGCGGCGCAGAGAGTATGTCTATCCGTGGTTATAGAGGAACACCCGTTCTTAAAAATGGGGTATTAATGAACTCGGATTTCCGCACCAGCTCTATGCTCACCGATATGCAAGGTGTGGAGAGCATCCAAGTGATTAGAGGTTCTGCAGCCATTACTCAAGGTATTGGGAGTGCGCTGGGTGCCGCTGGTGGCGTGATCAACCTCGTGACCAAAACCCCACGGTTCTATAATGCTTCTAACATTGGTTTCCGCTATGGCAGCTGGGAGATGTACCGCCCAACGGTGGACATCCAGCGTGTGTTAGATGCTAATGAAAAAGTAGCCATCCGCTTTAATGCCGCTTATCAAAACAACCACTCTTTTGCCGATTTTGTGAAAGGCGAAAGAATTTACATCAACCCTTCCGCGGCTTTTCGCCCTGATGATAAAACCAATATTGTGGTGCAAATGGACTACCTTGATGATGTAAGAACGCCCAACAGAGGCACAGTGAACCTCGCTGATGATGATACTTATGCCATTTATGATTTGCCTAAAAATAAATTCTTAGGTTTTGCCACAGATGAAGCCAAAGTAAAATCAATGAATTTCTACACTGCTATTGATAGGAAATTGGGCGATTTCTTAAAGGTGCGCGCAGCTTATATGGCTTCTGACAATTATAGCAATAGCCACGCCTCTGGGCGCCTCGCTCCTGTAAAAGGTCAAGCGTACAATCTGCGCCAGCGGAGCGTTTCCATATCCGACGGTTCTGACCATAGCAAGGTCTTCCAAGTGGATTTAATTGGGCAAGACATCCAAACTGGAATTTTGAAACACACTTTCCAATTGGGCTTTGACTGGAAAGAGTCTTACACCACCTCTAAACAATACAGCACCAATAATAACCCGAGAAATAACTTCATCAATGTAGATATTATCGATGTTACGCAAACGGTAAACAACCACCTTCCTCAAAATTTTGATTGGTCTCAACTGAAACAAATTGGTGAAACCAGTAGTCCAAAATCGCCGATTATTGGGGCTACAGCGCAAGAGGTGATACATATCGGTAAGTATGTAAAAGCCATTATGGGCGTTAGATACAGCCAATATCTTGGGAACAATCAAGCGGGACAAAAACATGCTTGGGATCCTTCGTTAGGGTTAATGCTATCGCCGATGGAAAACATCAATTTTTATGCTTCTTACACCACCATTACCAGCCTAAGAGGCAACGACCGCCTATTGGAAAATGGCAACACAGTGGGAGCTTCTACCACCCAACAATGGGAAGGCGGTTTTAAATCCGATTGGTTGGATGAAAAATTAAGGTTTAACCTCAACCTCTATTATATGAAGATGGACAACCTGTCTTATAATGTGGTGGATAATAGCGGTAACCCGATTAAAAATCTCTATGCCTTAGCTGGGAACCGCACGAGAAAAGGGGTAGAAATAGACCTCATCGGGAAAATCCTTCCAGAGCTGGAGGTGATGGCTGGATATGCCTACCTTGATGCGCAATACCACGACAGCCCCGCTTATGTTAATGGCTCCAGACCGATGATGGCTGCCAAACATACCGCCAATGGCTGGCTTAACTATACCGTGAGAGAGGGCTTTTTGAGAGGGCTTAACTTCGGAGGTGGCGTTTATTATGTGGGCGAAAGACCTGTGAATGAATACACACAAAAGCCAATCATCCACAATACCGTCCCTGATAAAGAGCCTTTTATGCTGAAAGCCTACACCACGCTCAATGCCCAAATAGGCTATACTTATAAAAATATGGGGGTTAAAATTTTCGCGAACAACCTAACGGACGCTATCGGCTATAATGCCTACTACCGAGGCGGTTATATCAACAGAAACGACCCAAGAAATTTTGCGGTACAGCTCAATTATCAGTTTTAAAAAACACTAAAAATAAGTTTTTCATTTTACTTTTTATTTTTTCAAAGTCAGGGCAACCCTCTTTTCGGAGCGTTGCTCTGGCGTTTTATAGAAGCATAAAAAACCGCCCCAATTTAGGCGGTTTTTAGTTGATTTTAAAATTTATTGAAAAGCCATAAATTACAGCTCAGTAGCCGATGGTTCTCACTCCTTCGCTTGTTGCCATTTGAAGAGGATGGGGATATAGAGGCGCATCAGCACGAAAGAGAGCACCAGTATCAGTAGGGAAATATGCTCTGGTGATAGAGATTTTATAAATAAAAAGAGATCTCTATCGTAAGGGCGGGTATCGGGTTTTGGATACAAAGCATCTTTAATTAAATCGTGGAGCTGCATCCCATTGAGGATCATCAGTGGGAAGGCGTTTAGCGTAATGGCAATCGCAACGGAATTGAGCTTTTTGGAGCCATCAATACGGCTCAGCACTGGGAATAAAGCCAAGATGCTCCAAGTAATGAACGCGGTAAATACTATCGAAGTGCCACTAAAGGACACCAAGGCAAAAAGTCCATTCACGATGCTCAGCACCCCTGAGGTAACGATCCCTAAGAGAATAGCTCGGAAATTCAGCACTCGGTAAGTGAAAAATAGCGTGGAAAAACCAAACGCAATCCACAACAGCACAATCCCTAAGATCGTCCAAATACCCTCACTTTTTATATCCGAAACGACATTCATCAAATCCCGCAATTGCGATAATTCATACCAACTATTTTTAGATAAAAGCTGATTGGAATAGCGATCTCCCCCATCTTCAATAAGCGCTACAAGCTCATCATCATCTGTTTTGGATATGGCTGTAGGCGTTACATTGGACACATCCAACTTCTCTCCAATAATGGTTTTCACCTCAAAATTATCGGGGTGATATACCATTTTTAGCCACGCTTCTGCCGATAATTTATGGTCTATTTTAAGCTCTTTGGACAGATCAAGGAAGTCTTGTAATACTTTCTGAATCTCTTTCGGGTCATTACGATCCAATAACGCATTGATTTTCTGATTCATCGCCGCAGAAGGCTCCCTATACCGATAATAGAGCCAACCCGACTTGTTATTTTTGGGGCTAATCAACTCTGTAGAATAATTTCGGTATGAGGGTTTTGCGGTTTTCACATAAGCATCCATATCCACCACTTTGTCCACCACATAGGCACTGCCATTTCGCCGAATGATATTATTATGGATTGACTTAGGCTGATCGGGAGCCTCATCGTCCTCCTCTTCGATAGGCTCAGGTTTATGGGTTCTTTTTACCTTTTTTAAAGTTACAAATTGGTAATAACGATCCGCAAATTGGTAATATTTTTCAGTTTTGATGATGTCCTCTGGGGTAGTAATGCATTCGATTTCCTCAAAAATTTTAGAATAGCGGCGTTGGTCCAATTCATAGAGCGTAAGATCATCGCCCAAAAATGCCCCCCCAAGGTTAATCGTTTCTGTCATTTTCGCCATTTTTTCATCGGAAAATCGGTATTCTACCACCGTTTTTTTGCCCAAATAAAAACTATAATAAAAGGAAACCGACACGAAAAACATCAGAAAGACCATCAAAAATTGCCCATACAACTGCCTGTGTTTCATCGGGTAATAATTTTTGAACGCATTATTCTTCACGACACGGCTAATCCACAGTACCAGTAGCACGATGGAGGCAATGCCATTGATCATCGCAAGGGAACTATCAAACTCACTGAAATAAATACCTCCATTCTGTAACAGCTTGTTGTCTTGGGCATAGAGCATTCCTAATATGAAATTCAATAGATTGATTAACAAAGCGATAGGCAGGAACGGAAAGAGTTTATAATTCCAAATATTCGGGTATCTTTTTAAGAGCCATTGGTTGTATTTTGCAAACATAAAGTGAGTTTTTTAGTTGATAAAAAATCTTCTGGTAGAGCGAGAAATATCCCGCACATACACGATGGATAGAGTACTGGACGCCAGTTTTGCCAACAATTGGTGGAAGGTGGTGCCATCTTCTATCTCCAGCACGAACATACCTCCGTTATCGGTAATTTTCATCGCAGGCATATCGGCAAAGGTGCGGAGCAACGCTTCTTTGGTGTTGTTCACCTCCAATTCTACCACCAGCGCAGGCGGAATCTCTGCCTCGTTTGGCGTATCCGAGCGAGGGTTGAGGTCTTGATAACGACCTTTTTTCAGGAAAATCACTTGGTTGGAAATTTTCTCCACCTCGTAGAGCTGTTGCGATGAGAAAATAAGCGCAGCAGGCTGCGTGAGCGACTGCACTATGGATTTCAAATCCTCCAAAATGATTTGCTGTGCCAGAATATCCAAATTCGCCAAAGGTTCATCTAAAAGCAATAATTCTGGCTTGCGGAGGAGGGTTCGTGCGAGTTCAAAGCGCATTTTGTAGCCCGAAGAAAGGGCATTCCATTCCAAATGTTTGTATTGCCAAAGCCCCAAGCGCGCCACCATCATCAGCACCCGAGGTTCTATTTCCTGCGGCGGCGTGCCATAGTTGGCGAGGACAAAGCGGAGGTTATCCAGCAAACTGCCGTACCATTTTTGCGTGCGCTGCGGAATGTACGCCAACTTCGTTCTCAGCTCATATTCCGAAGTGGGTTCCTGCTCAAACCGATAGCGGATGCTGCCCGCATCATACGAGAGTTCCTGTGCCAAAATCCGCAACAGCGTGGTTTTTCCGTTGCCATTTTCGCCCACCAATCCATAGACTTCGCCTTTTTTTATTGAGAGCGAAACAGGCCCCATAGAAAAGGCTTTCAGTCCATAACTTTTGATGATGTTCTTGGCTTCTATCACGGGGTTTTCGGTAGAAACGGCTTTTACAGGGCATTGGGCAATGGTCTCCAACAGCTGAAACGCTTGGTTGCAGATGCCCTCGGTATCGTCTTCGTGTTGAGATTTCCAGTCGGTAAATGCGATGCACTGTTGGTAGATGTCCATATTTTGGGTATCCATCGCCACATCTAACAACCGCCGAAACCCAATGGCAATATCCCCATTCTGAAAATGCCCCCGCACCTCCTCTATCCTTGCTTGGTGTTTGTTCATTGTTTTAAATTTTGGCAAATATACGAGGAATAAACCGAAAAATCTGATAAAAAACCAACAGATTCGAGGTTTATTTTAAATTAAAAGCAAAATATAAAATCCTATGGCGCATACCACTGCCAGTTGTATTTTTGATGAAATTTAAAGCGTCTTCATTGGTCTGCCAAAAAGTTAGCTCCGACCGCTTAAGCGGTCGGAGCTAACTCTGTATCAACGCCTTAAATAAGGTTTATTTCTGCAATTGGCGAATCCCCATTTCATATAAAGCAAAGCTCAGCAAATCGGCATTTTCGCCAATCACTTGCTCTGTGGAGCGCCCTGCTCCGTGCCCTGCATTAGTCTCGATACGGATCAAAATAGGACGCGCACAAGATTGTTTCTCTTGCAACTCAGCCCCGAATTTAAAGGAATGCGCTGGCACCACACGGTCATCGTGGTCACTGGTGATAATCATAGTGGAAGGATAGCACACGCCCTTTTTTACATTATGCACCGGCGAGTAAGATTTGAGATACTCAAACATCTCTCGGCTGTCTTGCGAGGTGCCATAATCGTACGCCCAGCCCGCACCAGCGGTAAAGGTGTGGTATCTCAACATATCCAACACGCCAACCCCAGGGAATGCCACACGCGCCAAATCAGGACGCATCGTCATCGTAGCGCCGACTAAAAGTCCGCCGTTAGAACGTCCAGAAAGCGCCATAAACTCTGGCGAGGTATAGCCTCGGTTTTGGAGGTACTCCCCTGCGGCTATAAAATCATTAAAGACATTTTTCTTTTGCATTTTGGTGCCTGCATCGTGCCACGCCTTGCCATATTCGCCACCGCCACGAATATTCGGCACCGCGTAGATGCCACCGTTTTCCATCCAAATGGCATTAACTACGGAAAAAGCAGGCTTTAAACTGATGTTAAATCCACCGTAAGAATAGAGTATCGTTGGGTTTTTGCCGTCCAACTTCAAACCTTTTTTATAGTTGATGGTCATCGGAATGCGGGTGCCATCTTGACTGGTGTAGAAAATTTGCTCCGAAACAAAATCATCAGGGTTGAATTTTAAATTCGGTTTTTGGTATAATTTGGAAGCGCCCTGTGCCACATCAAACTGATAAATGGTATTGGGCGTAATGTAGTTGGTAAAGGAGTAATAGAGCACTTTTTCCTCATCTTTACCGTAGAAACCGCCTGCTGTTCCTTTGCCTGGTAGGTTAATCTCTCGGATTTTCTTGCCTTGGTAGTCCAATTGCTGAATTTGCGTGATGGCATCTTTCATATAATGTGCGAAAAGATAGCCACCGCCCTTAGATACGCTGAGGACATTCTCCGTTTCTGGAATCACCTCTTCCCAAACTGTTGGCTTTTGGATGTTGAATTTAACCAACCTCATATTAGGGGCGTTTTTATCGGTAAGGGCATAAATCACATCGCCTTTGGTGTCTATAATATCGGTGTTATACTCATAGCCCGTTTGAATTGGGATAAAATCTGAATTTTGTTTTAAATCTTTAATATAGAGCTCATTACCATTGGTGGCATTGGCTGCCGAAATAATCAAAAAACGCTGATCTTCCGACACCGAAGCGCTGATGTATCTTCGTTTAAAATTCTCGCCACCGATAATCAACTGGTCTTGAGATTGTGGGGTCCCCAATTGATGAAAATAGACTTTGTGCATATCTGTTTTGGCGGAAAGCACGCTGCCATCGGGTCTATCATAGCTGGAATAGAAAAAACCTTGGTCGCCAAGCCACGCAATACCGCTGAACTTTACATCTACCAGAGTTTGGTCTATTGGCTGTTTGGTTTCGGCATTTAGGATGATGATTTTATTCCAATCGCTGCCGCCTTCGGAGATTTTGTAAGCCACCAAATTACCTTTCTTATTAAAAGCAATGCCCGCTAAAGAGGTGGTGCCATCTTTGGAGAATTGATTAGGGTCTAAAAAGACTTCCGTTTTGCCGTTTTTGTCCTTTCTATACAGCACCGACTGCGCCTGCAAGCCATCATTTTTATAGAAATAAGTATAGTCGCCCTCCTGAAAAGGCGCCGATATTTTCTCGTAATTCCAAATCTCACGGAGTTGGTTTCTGAGGTTTTCACGGAACGGAATTTTAGCTAAATAGTCTTGTGTAAACGCTACCTCGCGCTTTACCCAATCTTTGGTGTCCTCGGCTCTATCATCTTCTAACCAGCGGTAAGGGTCTGCGATTTTGGTTCCGAAATAAACCTCCTCTTGGTTGATTTTCTTGGTTTCTGGATACATAGTTTTGGTTAGCTTCTGTTGGGTACTGCACGCACTTAGCGCCAGCGCTGCCGTACCTATACAAAGGGTTTTGATCTTCATAATATGGATTATTTGGTTTCGTTTTCTAAAATTTGTGCCGCGTGGTCTTTGGTCTTTACTTTATCGATAATTCTGATGCAAGTGCCATTTTCATCAAAGATAAAAGTAGTCCGCACGATGCCCATAAACTCTCGCCCCATAAATTTTTTAAGCTGCCACACGCCAAATTGCTCTATGATAGCCCTACTTTCATCAGCGATTAAATCATAAGGAAAGTGGAACTTATCATGGAATTTTTTCTGCCGCTCCACCGAGTCTGCACTAATGCCCAACAAGGCGTAACCTTGCTTCTTAAGCTCAGTATAATGGTCGCTCAGGTTGCATGCCTCGGCAGTACAGCCAGGGGTATTGGCTTTCGGATAAAAGAAAATGATGAGTTTTTGTCCTTTAAAATCTGATGATTTTACGAGCTCGCCCTCTTGGTTAAGCCCTTGGAAAGTCGGAAGCTGATCGCCTATGTGAATCATAATGTTTATTTTTGTCCAAATTTAGTTTAAAATGACCAAAAAACAAAAAGCTGAAATTATCATCCGAGAATTGGAGCGCCTCTACCCTGAAACGCCTATCCCACTGGATCATCAAGATCCTTATACTCTATTAGTTGCCGTTGCACTTTCGGCACAGACTACGGATAAAAAAGTGAACGAAGTCACACCCCAACTCTTCGCCGTGGCAGATACGCCTTTTAAAATGAAGGATTTAGAGGTGGCAGAAATTAAGGAACTCATCAAAGAAATAGGGCTCTCTAACACCAAAGCCAAAAACCTAAAAGCGATGGCAGAGCTCTTAGTAGAGCGGCATAATGGCGTGGTTCCACAGACTTTTGAGGAGCTGGAAGCCCTCCCTGGCGTGGGGCACAAAACGGCTTCCGTGGTGATGAGCCAAGCTTTCGGCGTGCCTGCATTTCCCGTGGATACCCACATCCACCGACTGATGACCCAATGGAAAATGACTTCTGGAAAAAATGTGGTACAAACGGAAAAAGATGCTAAAAAGTGGTTCCCCAAAGAGAAATGGAATACCCTCCACCTTCAAATCATTTTCTACGGCAGAGAATATTCCCCTGCCAGAGGCAACGGCGACAAAGATTTCCTAACGAAACTATTGCTCTCCTCTTAGGTTTTGCCTCGTTTGGCTTTCTCTATAAAATAACCTACAAATCTTATAAACCGATAGTATTTTTTTTAGTTACAATCTATTGAAACAAAACTTAATAAATCCTCAATATTATCTATAATAAATTCCGACCAATGATGTCGAGCTATCTATCAACAAAAAATCCCAAGCGTACACACTTGGGATTTTCTTTTAAAAATGGATTAAATCTTTATTTATTTTCTAAGGTGGCATGCTGATACCCTTTTACTTTGTTCCAACTTCCTCGTGTGAAATCAGGGACTTCCACTGGGACAGAACCGTTTTCCAAAGAAATTGCGGAAAGTGGCGCCAAGCAAGACCATTCAGCCAAATCATACACATCCATATCCAAAGGAAGTCCGTTTCGTAGGCAATAGATCAGGCGGTAATCCATAATGAAATCCATCCCTCCGTGGCCGCCAACCTTCTTGGCTTGCTCTTCCAATTCTATTTGAATAGGGTGTTTATAACGCTTCATCAAAGCCTTTTTGGTTTCTTCTGAAACGGCACGGTGCGCATTCAAATCCTCGTGGTTAGGCACTTCATCACTCCCCACTTGCGAAGGGCGAAGAGCATACTGTTCAATAGGGTATTTGTTGGCAAAACCATCCGTTCCCACCAACTGATACATACGGCTATAAGGGCGAGGCGTCATTACATTGTGTTGAATTAACATCGTTTTTCCTTGCTCTGTGCGGATGAGAGTGGTAGTTTGGTCACCATTTTTAAAATCGGTAACCACTTTTCCTGTTTTCTCCTTAATATAGGCAGGACCGTTCACCGCTTTGGTATCCATTGACACCAATACATTCATTTTGTCCCCTCGGTGAATGTTAAGTGCTTGGCAGGCAGGTCCCATACCGTGCGTAGGGTACACATCGCCTCGGTGGGCTTGGTTGTAGTCCAAACGCCAATTGTCGTGATAAGCACCCCAAAAGTCTTCCAAATTGTGGATATAAGCCCCCCTCGGCGTGCAAAATCTCACCAAATACGCCTTTTTGAGCCATATTCAAGGTGGTCAATTCAAAGAAGTCATACACGCAATTTTCCAACATCATACAATGCTTTCGGGGTCTTTTCGGAAGTGTTGATCAACGCCCAAATATCATCCAAAGTCATCGCTCCTGGCACTTCGATGGCGACATGTTTTCCTTTTTCCATGGCGTAAACTCCCATTTCTGCGTGAGTCTTCCAGTCGGTTACGATATATACCAAATCTACATCATCTCGGTCGCAAAGCTGTTTCCAAGCGTCTTGAGAGCCCGAATAGGCTGCAGCACGAGGCTGACCCGCTTTTTCTATAATTTTCTGAGTTTTTTCCACTCTCGAAGCTTCAATATCACAAAGCGCAACGACCTTAGCTCCAGGGATATGCATAAAACGCTCCACCGCTCCTGGTCCTCGCATTCCTAAACCGATCACCCCAATACGCACGGTTTCGAGTTTGGGCGTTACCAAATTAATGACATCTTGTTGCCCTGCAGGGCGTTGAGGAATGGTTGTTTTGATCGGCATTTTAGAGGCATTCGCTTGTTGCACAGTGGTTTGAGTGGTTTGGCAAGCGGTAAACATCATTACTGATACAAGTAAAAATAAAATTTTCTTCATAATTAAATCGTTTTGGTTATTAAAGCATTGTAAAAATATGATTTTCTTTGGAAATAACAATTTTTTTTTACTTGTAATAAAATACAGATTTAACCCTAAATGTAATTTTATAAAATGAATTTTAATCGCCTTCAATATTTAATGCCAATCGTGGTCTTTGATTTATTTTTATAGATCAATTTCATCATCATACGAAACTTTTACACCTTACAAAAAACAGCCCCCAGAAAACCGCTATCCCAAGGGTGTTCATTTTCCTCCCTAACGGAAATTTTACGCGATGCTGATGGAAGAATTTTTCCATCGGCATCCAAATTTTCTTCGATGCCGACGGAAAAAAATTTTCTCCCCGTTAGAAATTTAAGGCAAGACCGTAGGAGTTTTTTAGAGTGTTTAATGCTTATGAAATTTTTTTGAGGAGAAATAGGGAAATAGTCGCCTTCCGCGAGAATAGAAGCAAATAAAAAAAGCGCTCAGCACTTGTGCTGAGCGCTTTTGTGGGCTCTGAGGGATTCGAACCCCCGACCCTCTGGGTGTAAACCAGATGCTCTGAACCAACTGAGCTAAGAGCCCTACTCTGGTGGGCGGTGAGGGATTCGAACCCCCGACCCTCTGGGTGTAAACCAGATGCTCTGAACCAACTGAGCTAACCGCCCTCAATGTTTTCACATTTGAGTGGTGCAAATATACGAGTTATTTATAAACTGACAAATTTTTTTCTAAAAATTCTCCTACCACAAAGTTACTACCGCCTATAAAAATCATCTCATCTGCCTTGCAGTGGGACTTTGCCGACTGATAGCCTTCTTCTACAGAATCAAAAATTTTATACCGAAGTCCTGATTTTTTTAGGCTTTCTTCGTAGTTTTTTGGTGATTGTCCCCTCTCAATTTGGGGCTTCACAAAGTAATAATCTGCCGATTGAGGCAAAAACGCTATGATAGACTCTATTTTTTTATCCTTCACAAAGCCTAAAACGATGTGTTTATTTTCTTCATAGCGAGAAAGTTGCACCAACACCGCTTCCAACCCCGCTTGGTTGTGTCCTGTATCGCAAATGGTCAATGGCGCATCCGAAAACTGAAACCAACGCCCTAAAAAGCCTGTATTCCGCTGTACATGGGACAAACCACGCGCTATATGCTCTTCGGAAATGGTAAAACCTTGCCGCTTTAATTCCGCCACCGCCGCCAAAACCACTTTGATATTTTTCCGCTGATAATCCCCTTGTAAATCTGATGAAAAATGAATGGTATCAATCTGAGTGGCATCAATAAAAGGGGCTTGCAACGCCTCCGCCTTGGTTTTAAAAATGGTTTTGATGTCTGCTTGCTCCTCGCCAGAAATTATGGGAATATGAGGCTTGATGATGCCCGCTTTCTCCACCGCAATCGCCTCTATGGTCTCGCCTAAAATATCTTGATGATCCAAGGCGACATTGGTCAGCGCCGTGAGCACTGGCTGAATGATGTTCGTGGCATCTAAACGCCCACCCAAACCGACTTCAATCATCGCTATATCCACTTGTTGGCGTTTAAAATACTCAAAAGCCATAACTGTTGTGAATTCAAAAAAGGAAGGTTTAATCTCCGAGGGCAGGTGTTTCAATCGCTCTATAAAATCAAGCACAAAGGCGGGGTCTGCCTCCACACCATTGATTTTTATGCGTTCCGTAAAATTCACCAAATGCGGCGAATTATACAACCCCACACGATAACCCGCCTCCTGCAACACCGAAGCGAGCATATTGCTGGTAGAGCCTTTGCCATTAGTTCCGCCGATGTGCACCATTGGAATACCCTCTTGCGGATTTCCAAAAAAATCACAGAGTTTTTTAATATTTTCTAACCCTGGTTTATAGGCTTTTTTGCCGTTGATTTGATAGTTAGGCATCTGTGCGTAGAGCCATTCCAAAGCCTGTTGATAGCGCTTTTCCATCATCACCGTAGAAAAATCAAGATAAAAATCTAATGGTAAAAGGATAACGCACGGGGCGACCTTCTTTGGCATTGAAAGCTTGGATAATCGGTACAATAATCATAATCAGCCCAACAATTGGCAATAAAATCATTCCAATAAAAACCAAACACAGCACACTTGATACCAACAAAGCAATAAACATCGTGATTTGAAAATTAAGGATTTCTTTGCCTTGCTCATCTACGCCTTTTATTTGGTCTTTTTTCATCAGCCAAATGATGAGTGGCACCACAAAACCGCCAATTCCTGAAATGAGCGACAACAACTGCGATAAGTGCATAAGAAACAATATGTTTCGGTCTTCTTGTTTAGATAACGTTTGCATTTTTTATTTTTTCGCTAATATAGTCAAATTTTCTTTAATCCCAATCGGCAGCGACAAATTTTATCACGCCACCTTGATTATCATATAAATACAAAAACTGACCTTTAATTTCGTATTTGACAAATTGGGGCAATTGAGCCAATAAAGCTGTGCCCAAATCCGTTGTAGAAAGCGCCGCATCATCGCCTAATTTTAAGATTTTAATACGCCCGTGATCCTTCATTTCAATATGAAAATAAAATTTCTGATTTGCGATGTATAGAGGATATTGGTGGGCTTTTGACATCGTGGGACTCATATCCAAATGGATTTTTTGTGCAACCATTTCTGCCTTAGAGAAATTGGAAAACCCAACCAATAGCCAATCCCGATGCTTCATCTGAAAAGTAGGCGCAGCACTATTACAACCCAAGCAACACAGGAGCGCCCAACCGATCCCTAATTTAAAAATCTTGGTAAGCATTATCTTTTATTTTAAAGTCTATTTTGTGGTAGAAACCGTTCAATTTTTATACCAAAAACCGATTTAGCACCTTTATATTTGGCGCATTAAGCATAAATGTTTAATTTAGCCCACTCAATATAATAATTGTTTAATTTTATGAAAAGAATATTTCTTGCACTCACTTTTTTGTTGAGTTTTGTACAAATGAGAGCCGATGAAGGGATGTGGCTTCTGATGCTCGTGAAAAGGTTAAACGGTGTAGATATGCAAAAAGAAGGGCTACACCTGACTCCTGAGGAAATTTATTCCGTAAACCATTCCAGTTTAAAAGATGCCATCGTGAGTTTTGGTGGCTTCTGTACGGGGGAAATCGTTTCTCCAGAAGGGATGATTTTTACCAACCACCACTGCGGCTATGGCGCTATCGCCGCTCTATCTACGCCTGAAAAAGACCACCTAACCAACGGGTTCTGGGCAATGAAAAAAAGCGAAGAACTCAACGCCAAAGGTCTCTATGTAAGATTTTTAGAAAGAATGGGCGATGCTACAGAACGCATCAACGCGAAACTTAATAACGATATGTCTGCCGAAGAACGCGAAGGCATCATCAAAGCGGAATACAAAGCCATCCAAGAGGAAAATTCTGAAAACGGAAAATACACCGTAGTGGTAAAGGATTTTTTCAACGGTAATGAGTTTTATTATTTCGTTTATAGAGACTACAAAGATGTGCGTTTGGTAGGTACTCCACCAGCTTCTTTGGGGAAATACGGAGGCGATACCGACAACTGGGAATGGCCACGACACACTGCTGATTTCAGTATCTTCCGTGTATATGCTGACCAAAATGGCGAGCCTTCTGAATACAATATGAACAATGTTCCTTTAAAGCCTAAACACTTCTTACCGATTTCTCTAAAAGGGGTAAAACCAGGGGATTTCGCAATGATTTTAGGTTATCCAGGAAGAACCAACCGTTACTTAACTTCTTACGGCATTTCGCAGTTGGTAGATAGAGACTATCCAGCTTGGGTAGAGGCTTCTAAAGCGGCGATGGATGTCATGAAAAAGTATATGAACCAAGACGATGCTACCAGATTAGGATATGCTTCTCAATACGCTTCTGTTGCCAACTATTGGAAAAACAGAGCAGGAACCATAGAAGCGGTTAATCAAAATGGAACCATTTCTGAAAAGCAAAAATTAGAGCAAAAGTTTATGAGCTGGGCGCTACAACCTGCCAATGAAAAAACTTACAGCCCTGTTTTAGATAACATTAAAGCTTATTATGAGCAAGTTTCTGACAGAAATGTTGAGAGAAACTATAACGCGATTTTACAAAGAAACGCCAAATACATTTCTGTAGCGTTCCATTTGGGTAGTTTATTCAAGTCTTACGCGGCACAAGATGCTGCAGGGCAAGTTAAAATGAAGTCTGAAGTAGAAAAAGCCATTGAGGGTTATTACGAGCATTTTAACACCGCTTTGGAGGGTGAGATGCTATCCACACTCACTTCTCTTTACCAAGCAAGAGTGGCTAAAAGTGCGCAAATAGAAGCCATCGCAAAGGCTAACCCTGCCGACTTGGCGACTCAAGCGTTTAGTTCTGTATTCGCGAACAAGCAAGCTGCCCTTAATTTCTTAAGCCAGCCTGATGCTCAGAAATTAGCCGCTGATCCGCTTTACACTTGGGTAAACACTTATGTGACAGAGCAACAAAATCAAGGGAAGAAATACAGCAAAGTAGATGAATTTTTTGCAAAGAATACCCGATTATTCTTAAATGGATTGATCAAATCTCAGCCAGAGAAAAAATTCTATCCAGATGCCAATTCTACTATGCGTTTAACTTACGGTACTGTGGACACTCTACCTATCCGCTCAGATAGAAATTATTACGGTGTAACCAACAACTACTACACCACTATGGAAGGCTTAATTGGCAAATACAAAAAAGGCGATGAAGAATTTGACCTCCCACAGCGCGTGCTAAAACTCTACAAAGAGAAAGATTTCGGAATGTATGCAGACAAAGCAGGTTATATGCCAATCAACTTCTTATCTAACAATGATATCACTGGTGGAAACTCTGGTTCTCCAGTAATCAATGCAGATGGACACCTGATCGGCTTGGCTTTTGATGGCAACAGCGAGGCGCTAAGCGGTGATATCGTTTTTGAACCTAAACTACAGAAAACCATCAATTTAGATGTTAGATTCTTGCTTTGGGTTGTAGATAAATACGCTGGGGCTCACAACTTAATTCAAGAATTAAAATTAGTCAAATAAACCACAATTGGTTTTGATTTTAATACCACCAACCAC
Organism: Riemerella columbina; assembly: GCF_030517065.1. Lineage (NCBI taxonomy): Bacteria > Pseudomonadati > Bacteroidota > Flavobacteriia > Flavobacteriales > Weeksellaceae > Riemerella > Riemerella columbina. The sequence continues at coordinate 334,446 of NZ_CP103950.1, read as the reverse complement.
CTCCTCACCGAGGTGGTTTTTCTATGCCTCAAAATAGAATCAACACCTTGTTTTCTAAACCTTACCAAAACAGAAGCGCTATAAAAAATAAAAATATTATTTCATATTATTCTAAAAATGTGTATTTTCGCAAATTGATTTTAAAAACGATTTAATAAATGGCAGTTTTAGGAGAAATTAGAAAAAGACCTTGGATTTTAATAGGGTTTATAGCCATTGCGCTATTAGCATTTTTAGTTAATCCAGATAGTTTAGATAAAGTATTTGGCAAAGACCCTAACATTTTAGGCAAGGTGAACGGTGAAGATATTACCCGTGATGAATTTAACGAGCAACTTTTAATTATGCGCAACCAAGCGGAGAGCCAAGGGCAGCCTACTACAGGCTTAGAAGAGCAAGCGTGGCAGACTCTGGTGCAGTCTAAACTCATCAAACAACAGTTTGAAAAAATGGGCTTAGAGATGAATGATGAATTTTTCTGGAACCAGTTGCAGTACGACCCTATGTTCGCTCAAAATCCAGAAGCGTTTGATGCCAAGGGCAACTTTAAAGCGGAGGAAGTCAAAAAGCAAATTGAAAGTTTAAGAGAAAGCGGCAAAGCACAAGAGTACAACCAATGGCTTAACCTTAAAAAGACCATTGAGTACAGAATGATGGCGCGCCAGTTGTTCGGCAACATCAGCAATGGGCTTACCGTGAATAAAAAAGAAGCCACAGAACTCATCAAAAATAGAGACCAAGTGGCGGATATTGATTTCGTAAAAATTGACTATAACGAATACGATAAAAAGCACCCTGTAAAGGTCACTACGCAAGATTTAGCGGATTTCATCAAAAAACACCCTATTGCGTTCAAAACCGAAGCCACCAGAAATTTAGGCGTGGTGCTCTTCCCTGCGCAGCCAAGTGCCAATGATGATAGTTTAGCATTGAAGGAACTCAACAAACTCTACAAAGAAAATGCAGAGAACTTCCTCAACACACCAAACGACTCTATGTATGTGGAAATCAACTCCGAAGCACCGATAAAATACGGTATGGTTTCTGAACAAGAATTGCCACAAGAAGCGCAAGCTTTCATCAAATCTGCCTCCATCGGTCAAGTTTTTGGACCTTATAAATCTGACAACAAATACTATGTCACCAAGTTAGAGGGCAAGTCTGAAGCCACGCTGCCTAAGCATATTTTAATTTCTTTCGCGGGAACAGATGTGGCTAAGCAAGACCCTACCATTAAAAGAACAAAGGAAGAAGCTAAAAAATTAGCCGATAGCATTGCCACACAAGTCAGAGCTGATGCCTCTAAATTCAACCAGTTTGTGAACCTTTCTTCTGATGCCAACTCGGCGCGCCAAGGCGGGGTTCTCGGTTGGGTACTTCCAGGGCAAAGCGGTTTCGTAAAGCCTTTTGCAGATTGGGTAGACAGCCATCCTAAGGGCGATGTAGGCGTGGTAGAAACGCCTTTCGGTTACCACATCATCGTGAATGAAAACAAAATGCCTGTTTATAAAATTGCCAATTTAGCGAAGGATATCCGCGCTTCTAAGGAAACCCAAAATAAAGTGTATACGCAAGCCAACACTTTCATTCAGCAAATTCAAGGGAAATCCTTTAACGATTTTGCGAACATCGCGAAGAAAGGCCAATTCCAATTTGCGAACCCTAAAACCGTACAGCGTTTCCAAGGGCAAATCCAAGGTTTAGGCACGGATAAAGATGAAGATGTATTAGCGTGGGCGTTCAACAAAAAAACAGAAAAAGGCGACACCAACATCTTTACCACCAGCAACGGCGATTATATCGTGGCGTACCTTAACGGTAAGCAAGACGCTGGTTTAGCCGACCCAGAATCCGTGAGAGAACAGATAGAACCTTTGGTGAAAAATCAACTTATCGCGAAGGAAATAGCTAAAAAAATCCAGCCTTCAGCATCGTTAGATGCCATTGCGAAACAGTTCGGCACCACTAAAGTATCAGCGCAAATCAATATGCTATCACCCAACCTCAATATGGCAATGGAGCCTAAGGTGGCTGGAGCGGCATTTGGTGTAGTCGCCAACAAAGTTTCTCAACCGATAGAAGGCAACACAGGCGTTTATGTGGTGGTTAAGAAAAAAATCACCGAAAACAAGCAACCTGGTGACATCAACCAAGTGCTGCAAATGATGCAGCAACAAAACGCTCAAATCTTTACCCAAAGCTTGATGCGTAGCCTACAAAACAACGCTGATATTAAAGACTATAGAATAGAAGTGTATAACAAAACCGCTTCTCAGGATTAGTAATTTAGAATCAGTATAAATTCAAAATAAAAGCGGCTTTATGGTCGCTTTTTTGATGTTAAAAATTAAAAACACTATCTTTGTCGTTATCATTAAGAATTTAAAATGAAGTTTTCAAAAGAATTAAAAGCGGGGCTCATTGCCCTATTGGCTATCGTTGGATTTATCTTCCTCTACCAGTTTATGAAGGGGAAAAACATATTTTCTACAGATGATATTTATTATGTAAAATATGATAATGTACAAGGTTTAGCCGCCTCCAGTCCTGTGTCTATCAATGGTTTAAAGGTAGGACAAGTGGAGGAAATCAACCCGATAAAAAACGCCCAAGGGCACATTTCTTTTTTAGTTAAAATTTCGGTAGATGATGAATTTCAGTTCTCTAAGAAAACCACCGTTGAAATTTTTGAACCGGGGCTAATGTCTGGTAAAGAAGCCAAACTCAACTTGGTGTATGATGGACCTATGGCAACCAACGGCGATACCCTTTCGGGGACATTAGAGACTTCTCTATTCAGCAGCCTTTCTTCGGAAGTTAAGCCTGTAAAAGACCAGCTCTCCACCGTGCTTAGCCGTTTAGATTCTACCCTCATCAGCACCAATAAAATCGTAGATGAGCAGAACCGAAAAGAGATTGCGGCGCTCCTCAACAACCTTAATCAAACCGTGAGCTCGTTTAGAGAAACCTCTCTACAAACCAACCGACTTTTAGCCAATAACGATCCTAAAATTCAACAAATGTTGGATAATGCCAACTTGGCAACCATAAGTGCTAAAACTGCGTTGGACAAATACGGCAATGTAGCGGAACAGATTGATGTGAACCAGCTGAATGCCACCATTTCTAAACTCAGCACTACCTCGGATAAACTAAATCAAATTATTTCTGGCATAGAGAAAGGCGAAGGCTCGTTAGGGAAACTCACAAAAGATGAGCAACTGTATCAGAACCTCAACCAGACCTCTGCCAATCTTAATAGCTTGATTGAAGACATCAAAAATAATCCTAAAAAATACCTCAACATCTCAGTGTTTGGGAAATAACTAAAAACCTCGGAAAGCTATGCAGTACCTTGTTCATTTTATTTTTCTCGCATTTTTAATCGTTGGCTTTGGATTATTCGCAAAAAGCCTTAGAGAGATTTATAGAAATATTAAATTAGGGCGACCTATTGATAGAACAGACCACCCTAAACAGCGCTGGGCACTAATGGCCAATGTAGCCCTCGGGCAAAGCAAAATGACCAAACGCCCCATTGCTGGCTTTCTGCATATTTTGGTTTATGTGGGCTTCATTATCATCAATTTAGAGATGATAGAAATCATCGTAGATGGACTGTTTGGCTCCCACCGATTTTTAGCCAGCGTTTTAGGAGACACCCTATACAAAAGCTTTACCGCCACTTTGGAAGTGATGGCGCTTTTGGTGAGCATCGCCGTGGTGGCATTTTTTATTCGGAGAAATGCGATGCACATTAAGCGGTTTGATATGAAGGAAATGTTCGGCTGGCCAAAAGAAGATGCCAACTGGATTTTGGTGATAGAATTTGTCTTGATGATGGCATTCTTCACGATGAACACTTCGGATTTCATCCTCCAAAGTCGTGGCGCCGAGGGCTATCATCTCCATGGCTATTTCCCTATTAGCGAGGCTCTTTTTGCCCCTATCGTTAATGTTTTCAGCTTTGATACTGGCTTTTTAGTCTTCTTAGAAAGAGGCGCTTGGTGGCTGCATATTTTGGGTGTTTTATTCTTTATGAATTACCTCTATTACTCCAAACATTTGCATATTTTATTAGCCTTTCCAAATACTTGGTTCGCCAATTTAAAACCCAAAGGCGAGTTCAACAACCTCGCTTCTGTGACCCAAGAAATCAAGCTGATGATGGATCCCAATGCTGACCCTTACGCTGCACCTGCCGAAAATGCAGAGCCGCCAGCCAAATTCGGGGCAGAAGATGTGTTTGATTTAAACCAAGTGCAGTTGCTCAATGCCTATACTTGCACAGAATGTGGGCGCTGTACAGCCAACTGCCCAGCCAATATTACAGGGAAAAAATTATCCCCACGCCGCATTATGATGGCGACCAGAGACCGTTTGGAAGAAGTGGGCAGAAATATCAACAAAAATGGAAAATTTGTAGATGATGGCAAGAAACTCTTAGATGATTACATCTCCCGCGAGGAACTTTGGGCGTGTACCACTTGTAACGCCTGCGTGGAGGCTTGTCCTGTGCTGATAGACCCGTTATCCATCATTTTTGAGATGAGAAGATTTTTGGTAATGGAGCAATCATCCGCCCCTCAAGAACTCAACCTGATGATGACCAATGTAGAAAACAACGGCGCGCCGTGGCAATACAACCAAGCCGACCGCCTCAATTGGGCTAACGAAAACTAATAAAAAGCCCTTCTTATCGTGAAAGAAGAGCATCTTATTATTTGACTACAATCTATCAGTATCTATCAATTCTATGGGGTTGTTTTTCCTTTTCGCTCTCTCTTGAACTTTCTTTATAGCATCTGAGCCAATAAAAATACCAGAATTTCTAAGTTCTTCTCCTAAATTATTTAGATAATTTCTCTTAGCGTTTAAGTATTCTTTCTTTGTTACATTTTTACTATTGATTTGCTTAGTGTCTAAATCAATCGTTTCATTATACATAGACCTATCTTTAATACTTACAATTTCAAAATTATAGTACCCTTTTGTATCTACAATTTTAATGATAAGCCCAGGTAATCCATTAAATTTGTAAGGTCCTTCTGACAAAGGAATGTCTATGGCATACCAAGCTTTGTATTTTCTTCCCGCAAAACTTGTATAGGCTACACCGCAATTTATATCAGAAATTTGATCTTTTTCATCAGAAATCTTCCATATCAGATTAGGGCGTTCAGTATAATTTACAGAAAGTTTAGCTGAAATATCATCATAAAATATAATATCACGATTAGAAAAATCTTTTAGAATTTTATAAGAAAATGCTGTTTTAGGAAATTTTGCTAAATCCAACATTCCCATATTATTAGATTGTTCAATAAATGAATTTTTTATAGAATCTCTCTTATATTTATTCTTACTTATGTAAAGAGATTGATCTTTACCGATGAATAGTAAAAACATTTCATTCTTTCTACTATAAGTATCCGTAGAATCAATTTGATAGCTTAGTGAATATTCACACTGTATCTTTAAACTATCAATGGGGATCATCTGGGCATTAAAAAAATTTAAACCCATTAAAGTGAGTATTAAAAAAATATATTTCATATTGAATTTTAAAAAATTGATGTCTCAAATATAATAAAAAATCAGGTTCCATTTTAGAATAATTTTATTCAAAAAAGTTTTATATATTTGTGCTTACGAATAATGCAAATAGTATGGAAATAAAAACAATGGCAGAGTATGCCGCCGAAGGTAAAGCACCAGAAGTTTTATTCTGGGTAGGCTGTGCTGGAAGCTTTGATGATAGAGCCAAGAAAATCACTCGTGCTTTTTGTAAAATCCTCAACCAAATTGGGGTAGAATTTGCAGTATTAGGGCAAGAAGAAAGCTGCACTGGCGACCCTGCCAAGCGCGCTGGCAACGAGTTTGTCTTCCAAATGATGGCACTCACCAATATTGAAATCCTCAACGCTTACGAAGTCAAAAAAATTGTAACGGCTTGTCCCCATTGTTTTAATACCCTCAAAAATGAATATCCAGAATTGGGCGGCAAGTATGAAGTTCTCCATCATACTCAGTTTTTAAAACATCTGTTAGAAACAGGAAGGCTCAAAGTAGAAGGCGGCAAGTTTGAAGGCAAAAAAATCACCTTCCACGACCCGTGCTACCTCGGCAGAGCCAATGATGAATACGAAGCACCACGCCAAATCCTTGAAAAGCTGGATGCCGAACTGGTAGAAATGAAACGCTGCAAACAAAACGGGCTTTGCTGCGGTGCTGGCGGCGCCCAGATGTTTAAAGAACCCGAAAAAGGTAAAAAAGACATCAACATTGAAAGAACCGAAGAGGCACTATCTACGCACCCAGAAATCATCGCTACAGGCTGCCCATTCTGCAACACTATGATGACCGATGGCGTAAAACACTTCAACAAAAACACCGAAGTAGCGGTAAAAGACATCGTAGAGCTTTTAGCCGAAGCCGATGATTTGTAGCCTTAAATTTTCTATCAAGACAAGCCTTAAAAAACTATCCTATGAAAATAGAATCTTCAGAAGTTGTAGAAACCAACGATTATAGAGTGCTGATTTACCCAGCCTCACGACCGTTTACGGCTAAGGAAAGCAAAGCCATTACCGAGCAATTATTTGATTTTCTTTCCACTTGGGCAGCACACGGCAAGCCGCTATCTTCATCGTTTAAAATTGATAAAAACCAGTTTATCATCATCACCGTAGATGAGGAAAAAGAAACCGCTTCGGGCTGTTCCATAGATGCGCTGAATGGGGTAATGCGTAAAATTGATGCCAACTACCAACTCGGATTGTTTGACCGAATGAAAGCTTGCTTTATAGAAAATAGCGAGGTTAAAACCATGAAACTCCAAGACTTCCGCCAAGCCTTAAAAAACGGTACCCTCTCCGAAGATATTGAAGTTTTTGATTTCTCAAAATCTACTTATGTGGCTTATCTTTCGGATTTTCTGTTGCCTCTTAAAAGAAGTTGGGCAGGGCTTTATGTGGGTTAAAACATCATAAACCCCACTATGGAGCGCCGTAAAATTTTGTTTCTATCCTCGTGGTTCCCCTCTCAGGAAGAACCTACGAATGGTAATTTTGTACAACGCCACGCCGAAGCGGTGGCATGCCTCCACCAAGTGGAAGTGCTCTATGCCGTGGGCAGGGCTCAGCAAGCGACAACTTATACCATTCAAGAAGAGACCACGAACGGCGTACGCACCGTGCTGGTGTATTACCAAAAATCAAAATATGCGTGGCTCAATCCGTTGCGGCGCTTTCGGGCTTACCTTAAAGGCCTAAAGCACATCAGCCGCCCAGACCTCATCCACGCCCACATTATGCAAAAGCCGATGCTCTTTGCGGTCTATCTTAAAAAACGCTGGCGGGTGCCGATGCTCTTGACCGAACATTGGTCAGGATTTTTAAAAGAAAACCAAGTGCAGTTGAGCCTATTCCAGCGCTGGACCGCCCAAATCATAGCCCAGCACGCCGCACTCATCAGCCCTGTAAGCCATCGGCTCAAAAGGGATTTGGAAAAATTATTACCCCCAAAAAAGATGCAAGTGGTGCCCAATGTGGTGGATACGCAACTATTCTGCCCTTCTGAAAGAAATAATGCGCAGCCCTTCATCTTTTTGCATATTTCCAATTTAATTCCTCTAAAAAATACGGCGGGCATCATCAACGCTGCCCATAAACTTCACCAAGATTATCCTAATTTTGAGCTTCACATCGGTGGCGATGGTGATTTAGCGCCCATCCAGCAACGCATTGAAGAATGGGACGCTCAACATTACATTAAAACTTTTGGTACTCTAAGCCACACCGAGGTTGCCGAGCGTATGAAAAACGCCGATGCCTTTATCCTCTTCAGCGATTACGAAAATCTGCCGTGCGTGCTTATTGAGGCGTTGTCTTGTGGGCTAAAAATCATTGCGACTGATGTGGGCGGCGTTTCGGAAATTATCAATCATCCAGATTGGGGAGTCCTCGTTCCACCACGAGATGAAGATGCCCTCCGCCAAGCTATGCAAGACCTCTTGCCAACGCCAAATTCACTCAGTGACAAGAAAAATAAACATCAAAATGCTGAAGCAAGATACTCGCAACAGGCGATAGCGCAGCAATTTCATCAACTTTATCAAACCCTACTCCACCGATGAAAAAGTTCCTCAGCTACTTTGTTCAGAATAATGGCTTGTGGGTGTTTTTGGCACAAGGACTTTCTAAAGCGTTCTTCTTCTTGATGAACTTATGGGCCATCCGTATGCTTTCTAAAAGCGATTATGGCACGGTAATGTTGGCGCTCAATTTTCTTGGTTTTTTCTTAGCATTGGTGGGAATGGGTAACTATCAAGCCGTGTTAAGATTTGGAGCCTTGGAACCCTATACCAGTAGAAAAATGCTTTTTAACTACCTGTTTTCCATAGGCTTAGTTCGGCAGGGACTCGTGAATATTCTGATGTTGGCACTCGCCTTGGTGTTTTATTGGAATCATATTGAGGTGTTTTGGCTCATTCTATTGCTCAGTAGTCGGTTTTTAGGATTTTATTTTTTAGAGTTCTCCAAAGCCCGCCGCAGAGCCTTATTAGACAATAAAACCTTTGCGTGGTACGATATTATTTTTGCTACGCTTTCTCTCCTGTTGAGCATTATTTTCACTTATTTTTGGGGCGTTTATGGCTTCGTTTTAGCCCTGTGTATTGCGCCGTTTTTCATTTTATTTTTAGACCGATACCAATGCCAATGGGCGCTCCCCAACAAGACAAAACAAGAACGCCGAGATTTATGGCAATTTTCGTGGACCACCGCTCTAACTTCCCAAGTTTCGGGTTGGATTTTTATGATAGACCTCTTGATGATTGGCTGGTACCTCACTTCCGCCGATGTTGCCAATTATAGGGTAGCTTCTATTCTGCCCTTCAATTTGTTATTTATTGGACATATTTTTTTACAAACCGATTACGCTAAACTTTGCAAATCCTCAAAAAACAAGCAGCATTTTCAGCAATATTTAAAAAATTATTGGCAGGTGATCGCCTTGTTCTCGGTGCTGATTCTTGGCATTGGTTTTTGGCAATCTCAACTGATTTTATCCTTATTTGGAGAAGATTATCGCGTGGTGCCTATTTTTAGAATCTTACTGATTTCCACTATTTTAGGCTTAATGCTGAGGATGCCTTTTGGCTATCTTTTGGCGGCATTAGGTCAATCCCATTGGAATTTAAAAATCGCAATATTCATTAACACCCTGACTTTCTTAGGGTTATACTTCATCATCCCTCAATACGGTATTGAGGGCGTCGCGTATTTCACTTTATTTAATATTGCACTTTCGGGCTTGCTGACCGCAATGGCCTACCGCGTAGAAATTCAAAAACTTTAACCTATCTTTGCTCTATGAAAATGATTTTTTTATTTATCGTACTTGGTTTAGGCTTGATTTCTTGCCGAAAAAATGATGCCGAGCCGCAACAGATCGACCAAATTTTAAATATTTACATCAAGGATTCTTTGCACCGAGATTTGCTCAACCCCAAGCATCCACAGTCGATTTCCAGCGTTAGCCTCTCGGATTTGGGTGGCCGTTATTCCAATACCAATTTATCAGGATTCCGGACTTTGGTTGATGCAGATTCGTTGTATTTTATACAATATATCTCAGGAGCAACAAGAAATATTATGGATTCCATCAATCCAGAGCTTAAATATTATCAATCCGACATTGCCCTAACTTATCAACAGAAAATCAATGATTCTACCCATATTACCACAGTAGACACCCTGCAAATCAATTATTTATGGACGCCTACTTTATTTCAAATCAAAAATATATGGCTGAACCAAGCGCTTATTTTTTCCAAGCAAAATGATGCGCCCAATACTGTGGAAATCCTAAAATAATTCTTAATTTTGTCAGAAATTTAATTTTTAACCTAAAGATATGCTACAAGTTCAATTTTTAAAAGATGAAAAAAACCGCGTGCTACAAGGCCTTGAAAAAAGGAACTTTAAAGCGCTACACTTGATAGAAGACGCCATCAATACTGATGATGAGCGAAAAAAAATACAGTTTGAGTTAGATGAAAATTTGGCTCAGATGAATAAAATTTCTAAAGCCATTGGAGGGCTGATGAAAGAAGGTAAAAAAGAAGAAGCCGAGGCTGCAAAAGCTGAAACCAGCATTTATAAACAGAAATCTCAAGAGCTACAACAAGCGCTAAAAGAGAAAGAGGAACAGCTTTTACAAATTCTTTATCAAATCCCCAACATTCCTCATCATTCCGTAAAATCAGGCGTTTCCGCGGAAGACAACGAGGTGGTTTATCAATCTCAAAACGAGTTTGAAATGGACAGCAACGCTCTGCCCCACTGGGAGTTAGCCAAAAAATACCGCTTAATCGATTTTGAGTTGGGCGTTAAAATTGCTGGCGCTGGCTTTCCTGTTTATTTAGGCAAAGGTGCGAGGCTACAGCGGGCATTGGTTCAGTTTTTTTTAGACCGAAATACCGACGCTGGCTATTTAGAAATCAACCCGCCACAGGTGGTCAACGAGGCTTCTGGATACGGCACAGGGCAACTGCCAGACAAAGAAGGACAGATGTATTACATTAACGAAGATCAACTTTATCTGATCCCAACGGCGGAAGTGCCCGTGACCAACATCTACCGAGATACCATTTTAGATGAAAAGGAATTGCCGATTAAAAATACGGCTTTTTCGCAGTGTTTCCGCAGGGAGGCAGGGAGCTATGGCGCCCATGTGAGAGGACTCAACCGATTGCATCAGTTTGAGAAAGTGGAAATTGTAAGATTAGAAAAGCCTGAGCATTCTTATGATGCTTTGGAGGAAATGGTGGCTCATGTACAGTCTATTTTGGAAGATTTAGAGTTGCCATTTAGAATATTAAGGCTCTGCGGTGGCGATATGGGCTTCACTTCTGCCCTTACCTACGATTTTGAGGTATGGAGCGCAGCGCAACAAAAATGGTTAGAAGTATCTTCGGTTTCTAATTTTGAAAATTTCCAAGCCAACCGTTTGAAGTGCCGCTACAAAGCTGGCGACCAAAAGCCACAATTGGTACACACCCTCAACGGCTCTGCTATGGCTCTACCACGAATTATGGCTGCACTATTAGAGAATAACCAAACGGAAAACGGCATCCGTATTCCTGAAAAATTGCGGACTTATACGCGTTTTGATGAAATTGTATAAGCATCAGATTTTGTATATTATAACAACATCGGGCGGGGGTTTACCCCGCCCGATGTTGTTTCACGCCGAATAGTTTTATCTATACTTAGTTGGGTAACAAGTCATTATTTATCTTGTTGATATTTTTTGTTTGAGAATTAAAGTTCTTGCCAAAATTATATGATAAAGTCAACAATATCAACCTTGAATTCATATAAGTGGTATTTTTTAACTTCATACTTGATTGATCTTCAAATGTAAACTCTTGCGTAGCATCGTTATCTAAAATATTCCGAACCGCTAAAGAGGCATATATTAAGTTTTTAAAAAAGTTTCTTGATATAGAAAAAGAAATATCTGGTTTTAGCGCTCTATAATAATTCACATCATAAATTTTATTTCTATAATCTGTATTGACATAAAAATTATAATTCTTCAGTTTACCCCTCAAAGACACCCCTAATCTATAATAATCCCCCGAATAAACTTGATTTTGATATTCTCTATTGCTATATTGATACCCATAGTAGGTATTCAAATCTAATGTTTTTAATAATGGAATAGATAATGAAATTAAAGGTCCAAATTCTTCCCTATCCGCATTAACCATCTGGTTGATCACCGCGCCTTGCTCTACCCTTCCTAAGATAGAAAGATGATTTTTAATTTTCTCATAAGAACCTGATAATGAGATATTAACTTTATTCCACTGATGAGAAAAAGAAGTTTCGTAATAGTGAGAAGTCTGAAAACTCAATAAAGGATTGGTGAGCGTGGTGATCCCATTGGTTTCTTTATAAACCCCGCCAGATAGAGTATAAATATTAGGGCGGTAGATTTTCTTATGGTACGCCAATCCTATTTCTGTTTTATCACCTATTCCTTGTAATATTTTAATATATGGCAAAAATGTTTCGTTTTTAGTATAAGCATCTTGATAAGCTTGATATCTTATATTGGCTGTAGCCGAGAGTTTTTTAGTAATATCATAATTGGCTTTTAGCACTATATTGAATAATGATTGATTAAAAGAATGAGGTTGTGATTGCCCATTCATCAAATTTTGAACATCAAAGTGTCTATCTGTATAAATTATACCCAAATCCACGGTTCCTTTTTCTAATTTACGAGAAAGGAAAGGGCTAATTGCAAATTCTTTAAAATTCTGGTGAGAAGTATAGCGCTCCAAAGGGCTCTTATTTTCATAATCTTGATTATTCAATATGTAGTCAGAATTAAGTTTAAATACATATTTCCCAAAAGACCAGTCATATAAAAAATTAACGCCGTAGTAGTTCAGGTTCATCTCTTTTTTCAACGGATGATTATTGTCTAGTGCTTCCCCCTGTTCATTAATCCCAGAGTATAGAAATTTTAAATTTAACGACTGATTATCAGACAAATGATGATTAACCGACAACATACCAAATGGCTGATATAGGTTTCTTTTCATTTTATAATCCACCGCTTGATTTAGGTACCTTTGCACCGTTTCCCCTTCGTTAGAATTCCATAGATTAGAGTGCATCAACCTCACGATGGTATTCCTACTTTTAACCGAAACACTGGTGCCACCATAAAAAAATTCTTGCAAAACACCTGGTGAAAAATCTAAATAGCCCTTAACCCCTGGTTTGAACTTCGTCTTTACATTGAGTGCCAATTCCGTTTCTCCATTAGAGGTATTGATGTAAGCATGCAACAGCTCTACACTGGCTATTTCTTCTATCGGAATGGATTTAAACTCTTCCATAGAAGCTTTGATATCGTTAATGAGTATGGTCTGGATAGCGTTGCCTTTATAGTGGACCACATTATTATTTCCTACAGAAATATGAGGAATACTGGATATCACCTCTAATATTTTAGTATTTTTTATAAATTTATCTTTTTTAATCGTAAAAGTAGATTTATAAGCGCTTTTGGTATTTTGTTTTATAAAAATACTATCTATATTTTTCACCCTTGCCGAATCTTTTATCTGAGCATACCCACGCCCCACAAGCGCAAAACACAATAAGAAAGCCAGTAATCTATTGAACCCCACCATAAGTTAATTTATTTAAATTTGCATGATATAAAAGTTAAAAGATAATAAAAAACCGCTTTTTATTGCTATTTTAAAACCCTTTATACTGTTACAAGTTTACAAAATAAAAAATTAACTAAAAAATATTTTCTATACTTTTTCACGCCGAATAGTTTTCCAGCATTTTTTCTATTTCCTTTCTCATTCTGGTTTTTAGGGATTCTGGGGCGAGGATTTTCACGCGACTGCCCATAGAGAGGAGTTCACGCTCAAAATCATAAGTGGGCACCAACTTCAGGGTGATGATGGTTTCCGTTGGCGTTTCGGTGACTACTTTCTGCGTGGCGTGGAGCGGTAATTTTTTGACATAACTGCCCTGTTGTCGATCAAAAGCCAGCACGATATCTTCTGGCTGCGCTCCATTCGGTGCCACAATGCCAAAAGAATATTCGTAAAGGTGGGCGAAGTCTATTTTTTCTGGGGTAAATTTGGAGTTTGAAAATTCCAGATCTCTAATCCGATCTAAGCCGTAGGCTCTCATTTCCGAAGGCTCACCACCCGCTTTGAAAGGCTTGGCTAAAAGATACCAACGGTGTCGAAACTCCTTGAGCGCATAGGGTTGCACGGTTTTTCGGCTGGCTTTCGCCTCACTATCCCACAAACTCTGGTGCTGAAAGCTGAGGAGCCGTTTGTTGATAATGGCGTGGAGAATGCCCGTCAAATTTTCGTTTAAAGCCAGCGAGGTTCTATTTTCAAAAAACATCACCTCCGCATTTTTCTTGGAGCTGCGGTAGGCATCCAGCAAGATGGCGCTTTCAAGGGCTTTTTCCTGATGGAGGTCTAACTCTTCACGGCTGATAAAGTGGACTTTTCGCTTTCGGCTGTAGCTAATTTCTAACCCTAAAGCCTCCTGAATCAGGATTTTATCTCGTTGAAAAGTCCTTTTATCATAACTCAACAGCATATCTCGCTGGGTAAATTTTTCATCTAAATGGTCTTGGATTTCCTCAAACGAAGCGCCTCTATCTCCACGCTCTCGCAAAAATTCTCCTATATATTGAATTCTTAAAATATGTTCTAAAACTGCCATTTTTTTATAATTATTGGTTTATTTTTTTATTTAATATCATTTGATTTGGACTATGCACCCTCGCATTTTCTTTTGCATCATTGGTAGAATTATCTTGTCCAAACCTCATCTCACTGCACCATAGCGGCACTGACTCAATCGGATTCTTCATTTTTAATCTACCGAAATATCCGCTTTATTTTTGATTTAAAAATGCGATATAATTGTTCAGCAAACCTCTAATCTGTTCCGCCGCCACGGGATTGGCAGAGTGAACAAAAAACTGAAGTTGGCTTAAATCACAGCCTGATTCGTACACGAGCCACTTAGCCGCCGCCAAACCATCTGGCGCTATATTGCCTGCCTCATCGGTGCCCAAATCATTATCAAAACTGATGAAATCTGGCAATCCATTGTTTTGGATATATGCCACAAACGCCTTGTAGGAGCGCACTATATGGAAATTTGCCACCTCGGTAGGCGGATACACCATCTCCACCGTACGGATATCGTCTAAAAATAATTTCTTTTTCATCGTTCAGTCAGCGTAGCGGGAGGCACATTCCAAACGAAATCGGCTTCCGCTACATTTTTAATGTATTGTCCATTCTTAAAATCCGAGCGTACCCACTTGGCGAGAGTATCCACTTTGCCGCACCGCTCCACCCTGTACACCATCCCTTCGGGCATTTCTACGCTCTCTATTTCTGGTGTTTTTTGGTTCAGAATGGGGATTAAATCTTCTGGCGGAATGGCATCGCCTTCGTGGAGTTTCCGTGGGGTGTTGAGACCGTGGGGCTTCACTTTGGCGAGGAAATCTTGCTGTAGATAGCGCTCATTTTCAGGGCTAAAATAATCAAAAAAAACGATAGGCTCCGTGCTGATTTTATAGCGTATGCCGTGTGCCTGCGCCATCCACTCGCCCACCAAACGCTCGCCTTCGGCTAAAATTTCGGCGAAGAGACGCTCGCGCTGTGCAACCCAATGGGCAAAGAGCCTGTGCTGTAGAAAGCGGCTATTTTTTGCCAACAACCCCGAGCGTGTGAGTGCCAAAATTTGGTTTTGATGTTTGATGATGCCCACATTAGAGCCGTCGTACTTTTCGTGAACCCAAATGGTGTCCCAGTGGTCTCTTTTCTGCTGGGTAAAAATCCGAATGTGCCCTGCGCTAATGTGGTGGTCGCCCTCGCCTAACTTAGAGTTGGGGAAGTGCCCAATAGCATCGTAATTTTTGATATTTAGGGGTTTCATCTGAGATTTTTTTGAATGAAACATTTATTTTTGATACTCTGGCAAGGCTTTCATCAGCCTGTCATACATCACCAAAGAGGCCGCCACGGAAACATTGAGCGAGAGCGTCCCTGGGAGCTGAACAATATGATCGCAGTAACCTTTAGCCTCATCGGATAAGCCGTAAAACTCGGAGCCCATAAGGTAAAGCGCGCGCTTAGGATGTTTAAAATCTACAATTGGAACGCTTCGTTCGTCTAATTCTACGCCAATCAGCTGGCTCTCCATCGGCATAGCGCGGTAGAATTCCTCCAAAGTATCGTAATGGAAAAGGGGCAACTGCCGATACGCCGCAATGGTGTCCGTACGCATCCGCTTGTAACTTTCGCCGATAACGAAGATGAAGTTGGCGCCCATAATGTAGGCGGAACGCCATATGGTACCGATGTTTTTTGTGGAGCGTACATTCTCAATTCCAATTCCCCAGAAACCTTTTGTTTTAGGGTAAGGGTAAGCATTAGGATAATCTAACATAATTTTTGTTTTTTAAATTCTGGGACAAAATTAGGGTGGTATAGCGACAAACTATGTCCGTTAAAAAATTTTTACAACGACACCTTTTGTCCGAAGCAAGTCTTATTTTTGTGGAAATTATAATTGGATACGATATGGATTTCCCTGTTACTTTTGAGCCTTATGTGGGCTCGCAATTTCATCAACAAGCGTTTAAAATTTTAGTCTTGGGCGAGAGCCATTATTTTGGCACTGAGGATTGGCAGACTTTTAATAGCGGTAACCTCGCTGCCTTGGCTGGCGTTACTCAAAAAGTGGTGCACGAGTTTTTAGCCTACAAACGAGGGCAAGGTGCTGGCGCCGCATGGATGCGCACTTTTACTAAATTTTCTAACTTACTGAAAGGTGAAAAGCTGTCTAACGCAGATCTGGGCGCGCTGTGGGAGACTTTGGCTTTTTATAACTTTGTGCAAACGCCTATGGGAGGTCCTCGCCAAGCTCCTACCGCCGCCGATTTTACCCAAAGCGAAGCGGCTTTTAAAACGGTTTTAAAACAGCTCTCCCCCAACCTCATCATCTTCTGGGGACACCGCCTCTGGAACCATTTTCCTAAAGATGCCTACCATAATAACAACGGGATCCACACCCTGTCTTACGACCGTGATTATGCTCTTTTTGTGGTGCCACACCCGAGTAGCCTCACGAAAAATGCCCAAGCAGCATACCAAGAACTCCGGCTGTATATGGGGCGGGTGTAGGGACAAGAACCTCCGCCACCGCTGCTTGCAGCGGTGGCGTTTTTTTAGAGGTTCATTGCTTTTTTTACTTGTTGCTCTATCTCTGCGGCTTGCGCTTCTGGAAGCTCATAAGTTATTCTCTTTTGCCCTAAAAACCTCCTCTATTATATAGTTGTCTTCTAAAGCATTCCTGACTTTCTTAGCGTATTTCTCTTCTGCAGAAAGATTGAGCCCCGTTTTAGGTTCATGAAAAGCCTCATCTAAATTAACCTGCAATAAAAGAGTTCCAAATTGTTTGAGTTCTGTTATGCAGGTATTCTCATACTTTTCAATTAATTTTATTAATTTTACGAAAGCTTCATCTGATGATCGAACCGCATCTTTATACCAATCTCTTATCTTATCTTTATCAGATCCTGAAAGTCCAAAAAAGCCATCTCCTTCCTCTTTAACTTTCTCAAGAGAATCACTTACTTTAGTTAGATATTCCACATGTGTAGAGGGGAATTCCTGCGTTAGAAATTCGATTATTTGATTTATCCCTTTTTTGGTCTCTTTAATTACCAATTGGTGTTTAAAAGATTCCCCCATAATATTGGCATAAAAGTCTATTAAACTTTGTGCTGTTGTAATAAGCTTTGCAAAATATTGCTCCGCATTATCTTTTATTCTTTCATTATACTGTTCTGAGGTTAATAATTCAATATGCCCATTTAATATGGCCTGTAGACTATTTCTTTCGTTTTGTTTTAATTTTTCTACTCCTAAATCTGGTAAATGAGGAAGATCAAACAACTGGTAATAGTCAACCGATTTTTCTTCATGATATTCACTACTTAAAAAATCCCATTTTTTCTCATAATATTTTCTATAATTTGAAATACAATAATCTGCTATTTCCCTCCTTTCTAATTTTATCGGAATTT
This sequence comes from Riemerella columbina, assembly GCF_030517065.1. Lineage (NCBI taxonomy): Bacteria > Pseudomonadati > Bacteroidota > Flavobacteriia > Flavobacteriales > Weeksellaceae > Riemerella > Riemerella columbina. Next base: position 316,773 of record NZ_CP103950.1, on the reverse strand, counting down.
TAGGGAGGTTCAATATTATTGCATACATATCTTTTTCTGGATAGATATTGCAAAAAGTTTCCCAAAGACCTACAAAGCTATAATTCAACACCTCTTCTCGTCCAAATGGCTTAGAAGATCCTTTACGCGTTTTTTTCTCTTCATTGCAAACTTTTATAATTTTTATATCTGCATTTTTGTCATCAACAGAGGCTTTTAACTCGGTATTAAGGACATGGCAAAACTCTTCTAATTCTTTATCTCCCACCAGATCACTTTTGGTTAGAATAATCACCACATTGATGATTTTCTTCATCTTATTTATAAAATCTATCTCAAAAGTCTCTAAGCGTTTGCTACTCGCTGCAATACAGTAATACAGCGTATGCAAGTGCTCAAAAAAATCATCAAACTCTTGAGTTTCTTTTATTTTTTCTTCAAAGGCTTTTTCAAACTCTTCGGTGGTATCGGGTTCTATACCTTTGGTATCATAGAGGTGATAGCGTATTTTGGTTTTAGGATCTCTATAAGTGTGAATATCAAAATATTCTTGGGTAACAGGCATTCCTATCCCTGTTTCAAAAACTTTTTTACCCACCAGATAGTTAAGGAGGGAGCTTTTCCCAACTCCCGATTTTCCTGCAACTACGATATTAAGATTTTTTCTTGCTGTCATTATATGATTTTATTAATGATTCAAAAGTTCCGTTGGTCAATAGCTCTTTAACTGCGCTTTCATTGAAAGTACCTTCTAATTGTTCATTGACAATTTTCTCAGAAATTTTAATCAAGGCATACCCTATAGAATAAGTAATGGTACTTGCTACCGTCGCATTTATCAAAGCTCCTGCAATACTTCCTACTAATGGAATCAATTTGAGTAAATTCCCCGCTAAAGTTTTCCCTATCATAGAGACCACTTGGTTTCCTATTACATTTTTCACCACATCAGAAATTCCATAATTAAGCCCATAGATACTAAAAATCCGCATTGCCATAGTGGTTTGCACTCCTAAAAGCAAAGGAGCATCAGAGATTGGTATCGGAGAAGCGGCTACGGCTATGGCAGCAGCTGCCGCTAATTTAATTGCATTATCGGCTTTTTTTCTTTTAAGTTTTAGGTTGGCTTTTTGAGCAACGATAAAGCCTAATTTTACATTTTCATCGCTTATATTATCTTCAGACCATTCTATTAACTGGTCTAATTCTAATTTCTTGTTTAATTCTGGATCATTGCTTACCTCAAAGCATCTAAGATTTGGAAAATGTTGTTTTACAACTTGTTTTAGGGCTTTGGCATCACTCCCTTCTTCGTCATCATTATCACATTGTGTAAACACAACAGCGGTAGGTATTTTTTTGTTTTCTATTAAAAATTTAATATTCTCAATATCAAACGGGAGAATTCTTCCGTTGGCAAGGCTGATGCAATACCACGCAATATGAATTTGATCTTCTATATTAGAAAAATTTTCATCAATATACTTGTTTAAGGCCGTTTCAAAATTAGAAGTTTTTTCTAATTCATAGCCCTCACTATCAATAATATTAACTGGTTCTTTATCTGAAGAGTATCTGTAAAAACCTCTGGTTTTTGGTTTTGTATGCGATATAGCTGCCAGATCTTTTCCAAAAATGGTGTTAATAAGGCTACTTTTTCCTACACCTGTTTGCCCTAAAACTAAAACATTAGGGCTTTTAATGTTTTTTTTAAGCTCTTCAAATTCTCTTTGAAATTGTTTGCTTAATTCTTTTTCATTGGTATTAATGTTCATAGTTTATTTTTTTTTAATTTTATTCTCATTTCACTTCAACCATTTCAAAATATATTGTGGAGCTCACGGGCATACCATTATACGCGATGCCAGCGCCATATTTGGCATCAAAAGCGGCAATCACCTCTTTTTGATTGGGTTTTCTACTGGTGTTTCTAACGATCACCTCTACGGACATTCCCTTAACCACTTGGTTCATATTTCTCTTTGCGGTAACCCGCCATAAATGTGTGGACATAGTTTTATTTTTTTTATTTGTTAATATTTGTTTTTGATTCTCAAACATCTACAAAAAAAAGGACACAGCACTTGCTTTTGTCCATATTATTCGGTTGGGCTCTGGTAAAGCCTGAGATGAAAATAGGAAAAAACAGCCTGCGTCCCTTGGAAAAGGGAGCAACCATGCTTTCGCCCATTACTCTTCATCTCTTAGTTGAATTTACCAGATTTAACCAAATGAAATAATGGTCTGCATTTTATGCTCTATATGTTACTTTTATTGTCTTATATCTTCATTAAATTTTAATTTTCACAAAGATAATATAAAAACCACAAATAACCCATAGCGCAGGCTGTATTTTTTTAATCCTTATTAGTCTTTGCAAAAATAAACCCTGACCCCGACAAAATAAGTCGTTGTATTTTTTTCTTTACAATTTATTTTATTCTGCCATTTTGACCTAATTTTTATTATCTTTGCATACAAAACCAAAAATAAACCCCACAGGCACAGCACCAAGCCGAGCCTACTGGGGACAACCATAAAAGAAAACACAGTGCAAGAAAAATATATAGACGAAACCAAACAAGGCGAGGCATACGCCATTGCCGAGAAACCCAAAAATCATAAAAAACTCTTCTTAGAGAGCTATGGCTGCCAGATGAATTTTTCGGATAGCGAAATTGTGGCTTCTATCCTCAGCGAGCAAGGCTACAACACCACGCTAAAAGCCGAGGAAGCCGATTTAATCCTCCTCAACACCTGTTCTATTAGAGAGAAAGCCGAGCAAACCGTAAGAATGCGCCTCTCACAGTTTAAAAACCTCAAAAGCGAGAAGCCCAGCCTTACCGTAGGCGTTTTAGGCTGTATGGCAGAGCGCCTCAAAACCAAGTTTTTAGAAGAAGAACACTTGGTAGATTTAGTGGTGGGCCCAGATGCCTACCGAGATTTGCCCAACCTCCTCAAAGAAACTGAAGGCGGCAAAGACGCCATCAATGTAATCCTCTCCAAAGAAGAAACCTATGCTGACATCAGCCCTGTGCGCTTGGGAGGCAACGGCGTGACCGCTTTTGTGACCATTACCCGCGGCTGTGATAATATGTGCACCTTCTGCGTGGTTCCCTTTACCCGAGGCAGAGAGCGCAGCCGAGACCCCCACTCCATCATTGAAGAATGCAAGGAACTTTGGAACAACGGCTACAAAGAAATTACACTCCTCGGGCAGAATGTAGATTCTTACCTTTGGTACGGTGGCGGTCCTAAAAAAGACTTTGACAAAGCCTCCGAGATGCAGAAAGCCACAGCCATTCGCTTTGCACAATTGTTAGAAATGGTGGCGCAAGAACTACCGAAAATGAGAATTCGCTTTGCCACTTCTAACCCTCAGGATATGAGCATAGAAGTCTTCAAAATGATGGCAAAATATCCCAACATCTGCAAATATGTGCACCTGCCTGTACAAAGCGGAAGCAATGCCATCCTCAAAGCGATGAACCGCCAGCACACACGCGAGGAATATTTAGACCTCATTAAACAAGCCAAAGCCATTGTGCCAGACATCGCCTTTTCCCAAGATATGATTGCAGGCTTCTGTGGCGAAACCGAGCAAGACCACCAAGACACTTTATCTTTGATGAAAGAGGTGGAATACGACTATGGCTATATGTTCGCGTACTCGGAAAGACCTGGCACGCCTGCCCATAAAAAAATGGAAGATGATGTGCCTGCCGAGGTTAAAAAACGCCGACTGCAAGAGATCATAGACCTACAAGGAGAACTCTCCAGAAAGCGGATGAAATCTTATGTAGGGCGCACCCACGAAGTCCTCATAGAGGGAGAAAGCAAGAAAGATAAAAACCAATGGAAAGGCAGAAATTCCCAAAATGCAGTAGTGGTTTTTGACAAAGCCGAAGGACAAAACATCGGCGATTTAGTAGAGGTTTTCGTGTATGACAACACCCAAGGAACGCTCTTGGGAAGAATAAACTAAACGTGCCACAGTGCGCCATTAACCTTTAAAATTAAGGAAAAACGATGACAGAACTTCAAAACATAAAAAATAGATTTGGGATTATCGGGAACTACCCTGCCCTCAACCGAGCCATAGAAAAAGCCATACAAGTGGCACCCACAGACATTTCGGTTTTGGTGATTGGCGAAAGCGGCGTGGGGAAAGAGCACATCCCCAAAATCATCCACGCAGAATCTCGGCGCAAGCACCAACCTTATATTGTGGTCAACTGCGGCGCCATCCCCGAAGGGACCATAGATTCCGAATTGTTTGGACACGAAAAAGGCGCTTTCACAGGAGCGACTTCCACGCGGAAAGGTTATTTTGAAGTGGCTGATGGTGGCACTATTTTCCTCGATGAAGTGGGAGAGCTACCCCTACAAACCCAAGTGCGCTTGCTTAGAGTTTTAGAAAGCGGCGAGTTTATGAAAGTGGGCTCTTCTCAAATCCAAAAAACCAATGTGAGAATAGTGGCTGCCACCAATGTTAATATGATGAATGCCATACAAGATGGGCGTTTTCGGGAAGATTTATACTACCGCCTCAATACTGTCCAGATTGATATGCCGCCGCTCCGTGAGCGCAAGGGCGACATCCACCTTCTTTTTAGAAAATTTGCGATAGACTTTGCGGAAAAATACAGAATGCCCGAAATCCACCTTACCGAAGATGGCATCCGCTATTTGGAAAACTATCCGTTCCCTGGGAACATCCGCCAGCTGAGAAATTTGGTGGAGCAACTAACGGTGGTGGAGCACAATAGAGAAATTAGCGCAACCAGATTAGCGGAATACATCCCAATGCAAGCCAACCTCCCTGCCGTGGTTCAGAAGGGCGGCAGTGGGGTTTCCAGCTCAGAGTTTAACACCGAAAGAGAGATTATGTATAAGATCCTCTTTGATATGCGCAATGATATTAACGACCTGAAAGCCCTTACCTCAGAGCTGATTAAAAACCGTGGCAATGGGGATTTTAGCCTCCAAGAAAAGAGCCTGATCAACCGAATTTATACCCCAGAGCAACCGCCCGTTAGCAACAACTCGCTCCTTTATTTTGAAACGCCTACGCACCACGCAGAGCCCAGCATTGTAGAGCCTGTGCACGAGCATATAGAGGCAGAAGATATAGAAGCGGAAGAGGCGCCCGCCACCTCATTATCGTTACAAAACAACGAGAAAGAGCTGATTATAAAGGCTTTAGAAAAGTACAAAGGGCGCAGAAATAAGGCGGCAGAAGAGCTGGGAATTTCGCAGAGAACTTTGTATAGAAAAATTAAACAATATCATTTAGAAGATTAACATAAACCATTAAAAATTATTTATTATGAGTACACATTCTTTTACTCCAGCCCCTGTAAAGTTCAAATTAGGAGAATATTTGAACCAAGGTTTTGAATTATTTAAAAACCATATGTCCACCATCATCTTGGCATTTTTAGCGCTGATCGTGATGAGCATTATCCCTCTCTGTGGTATAATGGCGCTGGGCAATTTTATTAAACTATGCCGCAAGCTCAACCGTGGCGAAAACGCTTCTGCAGGCGATATTTTTGACTTCTCTGACTTTAGGCACTTTTTAAAATTAAGCCTTATTGTTTGGGGGTTTTCTTTACTGATTCAAATTCCATTAACTATCCTTACTGATGCCAATCAAGAGCCTACCCCATTATTTAGTCTTTATATTTTAGCCATGTATCTGGTGGCGATTTATTTCCTGATTAAAGGTTACTATGTGGTAGCTCTGATGGAGTTAGAAAGACATTCGCTAATGGACAGCTGGAAACTCTCTAAACAGATGAGCAAAGGCAATGGACTCAATATTATCGGTTTTGCCATCATTGTTTCATTGATAAGTGCTGCTGGTTTTATCCTATTCTGTATTGGAATTATTTTATCAATCCCTTTAGTTTATGCTATACAATACGCTTCTTATGAAGATGGCATCCAGCAAACGAAAACAAAAGCAACTATTTTTTAGAATATAAATTATGCTCAGACCTTCCCTTTCCATCTGCGGTATATTCGGCGCGCTGTGGCTCTTGGTTTCTTGTTATAGCTTTACAGGAAACTCACTAACGCCAGAGATGCGCACCATACAGATTAAAAACTTCCCGAATAATGCCGCTTTGGTTAATCCCGACTTAAGCCAACAGTTCACCATAGAATTACAAAACCGCTTTCTACAAAGAACCACGCTTAAAGGCACCAACCAAAATCCAGATTTGCTGATCGAAGGGGAAATCACAGACTACCGCCTTAACGAGCCTACCACCATCACTTCTGGAGTGGAGGCTCAGGGCGGCATTGTACAAGCGGCACAGAACAAATTGGTGATTACCGTAAAAGTCCACTACGAAAACGCCATAGACCCCAAACTTAACTTTGATAGAACCTATACCGATGAAGCCACCTACAGTAGTGAGTTAGACATCACACAAATAGAAGCCTCACAGGTAAAACTCGTTAATGAAAGGATTATCAATAAAATTTTTAATGATATTGTTGCTAACTGGTAAATTATGAAGACACGAATTTTAGAATTGATAAAACAGCCCCAAAACCTCCAACAAGAAGATTTAGACCTCTTGCAAAAGGAGCTGGATCATTATCCCTATCTGCAGTCCCTGCGGGCGCTCAAACTGATTGGTGTTCACCAGTTTCAGCCAGAACTCTATCAACCTATGCTTTCCGAAACGGCAGCTTACACCACAGACAAAAAAATCCTATACCAACTGATTGTAGGGCGCCACAAAAAAAACGAACCTTCCATTAAACCACAGCTTGAAAATACCGCTGTAACCGCTCCTGAGGCCGTTTCATCAGAAGTTGCCACGCCGCTAACTGCCAAGCCACAAGAAGAAGCAACAGGCATTATCGTAGAGGAAGAAGAACTCCAAGTGAACAACCTTGATGATGCTCTGCCACAACACGATGAAAACCTTGCGCAACCGCCTATTGATGAGGTTTTGCCTCAACCAATAGAAACGCAAGAAATAGAAAATAAAGTAAAAAATACAGACCACAAAACCGAAGAAAATTCAACTTCGGAAGAAGTCACAGAAATCAATACCTCGGCAACCGAAAATATTTCGGATATTTCCAGTCCAACCGTTGATTTTAACCCAATAGAAACAACGCCAAAACCAGAAACCACGCAACCTCAAACCGAAGAAATTCCAACTTCGGAAGAAGTAGCAAATACAGAAACCGAGGCTTCAGAAAATGAAGAAATAGAGCTCAGTTTTCAGCAAATGGAGGCTTTTCTCCCTCACATTAAATTTAAAACACCAACCCCACCGCAGCCAGAAATCACCGAGGCTTTACCTCAAACCAACGAAACGGAAATCATGGTGGATAATCACGCAAAAGAAACCCCTACCGCAGTAGAAGAACACGAAAACACAACCGCTGACACTCCTACCGCGTGGAAACCGATGCAGGTTGAAATCCAAACGCCTGATGCCCTTATCGGCAAAAAAACAGCGCCTTCGGCAAAGCCTGCACCACCAAAAATAGAAGAACCCCAACCTCAAAAAATAGAGGAGCGCCAAGTGATTGATGTCTCCTTCTTCAGCCCTCATTTGGGTAAATTAGAGGAAACCACCGAAACGCCAAAATCAGAGGATACCTCAACCAATTTATCCGATGTCCAACCTAAGGAAAGCAATGTTTCTTCATTTATTGATACTTGGCAAAATTGGCTCAAAATCGATAGAGAAGAAGACAAAGCCACCAATACCGAAGAGACAGAGAATAAAAAAGCCCAAATTATTGAGAAATTTATAGAAACCAATCCTACCATTTCTAAAAACGAAAAAAACAGCGTAAAGGAAGAAAAAGAATTCGTTATTAAGGACAAAGGCGATGACATTTCGCACCTGATGACAGAAACCCTTGCCAACCTCTATGTAGAGCAACACCTCTTTAGCAAAGGGATAGAGGCCTATGAAATTTTAAAGGAGAAACACCCTGAAAAAACGGCTTATTTTGAGGAGAAAATACAAGAAGTAAAAGCGCTTCGCGCTGGCAAAGCTTAAATTATTCCGAGCAAAGTTTTAGAAAAGTACGCTCCATTTCTTGGTAATTTTGAGGCATCTCATACGAAGTCCAGAAGAGCATCGTGTGAGCGTGGTGTCCAAATTGGTCTCGGTATGCCGCTTTGTGTCGGCGGTAGCATTCTCTCAACAAACGCTTAATGCGGTTTCTATCCACGGCTCTTTTAAAATATTTTTTAGAAACCGAAACGCCTACTTTCGGTTGTTCTCCCTCATCAACAGCGCGCGCAATCACACGGAGGTTGCCACAAGAAGTCCACTGCCCTTGTTCAAAAAGCAACCGAATTTGTGTCTTAGATTTGAGTTTTTCTTGAGGATAAAATTTTTGGTTGAGCATCAAGGTTTTGTTAAATAGTTAATGACCGTAGCCGCAGCATAGAGCCCAAATAGTGCTGGCATAAAACTCACCGTTCCATAAAACGAGCGTTTATAATGCGTGCCATCAGTCAGTTTTAGGCTGTCTTCTTTTTGGAGTTCTGTGGAAAATACGCACTTCACCCCTTTATTGATGTGGTCTTTTCTCAATCTTTTTCGTACTTGCTTAGCTAAAAAGCAATTTTTGGTTTTGCTAATATCCCGCACCACCACTTGGGCAGGATCTGTTTTTCCGCCAGCCCCCATAGCACTGATAATCTTTACTTTATGACGCTTTGCCGCTTTGATTAGCGCAATCTTAGGCGAAACACTGTCTATACAATCCAAAATATAGTGGAAAGGCTGCGCCGTGATGATTTCCTCCATGCGTTCTGGCGTTAAAAATTCGTTGATGGCAGTCAACTGAAGCTGAGGGTTGATATCCAACAATCGGGCTGCCACCACCTCTACTTTGGGCTGTCCCACCGTGGAGCGCAATGCGGGCAACTGCCGATTAACATTGGTGATATCCACCTCATCTCCGTCAATAATGGTGAGATGCCCCACGCCAGCACGCGCCAAAAATTCCGCCGCAAAAGAGCCCACGCCACCCAAGCCAACCACCAATACCGAAGCAGCTTCCAAACGCTCTACGCCCTCGGTTTTTAAAAGCAATTCTGTTCTCTCTTGCCAGTGTTCTATCATAAATTCAGATTAAAAACAGTGTTCACATTAGCCAAAATCTGCCGCTCCAGCCCTGTCACGCTCATTTGCTTTAAAGTCGCTGCGGTATAATAAATTTCTGACAAGTCCACTTTGGCAGCATCGGTTTCTAAAAACAGACGCTCTATGGGCGTTTTCTTAAAAGTTTCCTGCAATGTTTCCGTATTCAGTAGTGCCTTGCCAAACGACAAATAATAGCCTTTTTCTAAAAGCATCTCGGCAATGGTTTCATTTTTATTAAAACCGTGGAAAACAACAGGCACTTTAAGGTTTTCGCAGAGTTTAGCCACCTCGTAATAGCGCTTTACACAATGGATTATCAGTGGTTTTTGCAACTGTTCAGCTATGGCTATTTGGGCTTTAAAAGCCTCCTCTTGAAGTGCCTCCGGTACCTCCACTAAACCATCTAACCCACACTCACCAATGGCTACACATTCTGGGAATTCGGCTAACTCCAAAAGTTGAGGTAAGGCTTTGGCGTAGTCTGTCGTGACCTTTGCTGGGTGCAAGCCTATGGAGTAATAAGACGGTAATACTTCCGTCCGCAATGGGAGGTTATAAATCCCCAACGCTCCTAAATCGTGGTGGTGAGCATTAAACATCATAAGACTTCTATCGGTTTTAAAATGAAAGGTTTGAGTTTATTTTTTTTCTTCGGGGCTTTTTTCTTTTCATCTACCCCAAAATTATACAAAAACCCAACACCAAGGGTTTGCTTGAGCTGTACGCGCTGGATTTGGTCATGGTCGTAGAGCAGGTTGATATTAAAAGTTGTGGAAATGAATTGGTTAAACTTAAGGTCTATGGTGCCGTTATAATTCACATCCACGCGCTCCATATGCTCCAAATAGTTGGTAAAAAGCCCCAATCGGCTGGTGAACAAAATATCTTTATACAGTTGTATTCTATACAAAAGCGTGAGCATCGCCCCCAACTCTGCCCTTAAACTTTGCCCATCTCGCTCCAAACCATAGCGGTCTTTGCGCTGGAGGTCTTTATCTAAAACAAAGGTCAGCTTGGCATTGGCAGGTCGGAATATCGCTTGGAAATTTTTATTAGGATTGTAGGAAATACCCACCCCTGCATTAAAATACCCTGGTGCCATAAATTTAGAAATGCGATCTGCATAAGAAGGATCAGGCGTAGCGCTGTAATTATACCCCGGCATAAACTGAGTTAAAAGTTGAATGCCCGTGGAGAGATAATAATTCTTGCCAATCTCATAGCCGTAGTTGCTCATAATGTTAAGGTAATCCTCGGTTTTCCTTGATGATTGCCCTTGGGTGGAGTTAAAACCATAACCCATTTTGATGATGTTCTCCCAATAATGCTCGTTTTTCTTATACGAAATATTGTAATCCAACTTGGCAATAATGCCGATGCTGTTGTTCCCGCCCGCATTCCAATTCGAAAAGCTGGATTGGTTAAATTCAATATTATTCTGTCCCCAGAAGAACCATTTTTGGGGTGTTTTCATTTTGAGGAAATGGTAAGGCGTAACGGGAGGCTCTTCTTTGATCACTTCTATCATCCCCTCGTTGGGGGGCATCAGCGTATCAACAGCCTTGGTTTTTAAAGGATGCAAAGTCAAGCGGCTGAGGCTGTCTATACTCAAAGTTTGTTGCTCCCACCGCTGTTGGGCTATGGAATCTATGAACTTTTTCGAGGGCAAGCGCTGTGCCTGCACCAGCGTACCCAACAAGCAAGAGAACAATAAAAGTAAATATGGATTCATCTGAGAGGCATCGTTTAAATCAACTGCAAAAATAGGACAGAATTTCTACTTTTGAAAATAAACCGACATTATTTACAAGCTTTTGGTCTTGGCAAAGCATTTGTGGGGATTGAAACTTATGATATTTAAATCGATACATATCCGCGCAATACTGATGCCCACCGTAATGCTATTAGCCATATGGGGCACTTTTCTATTACAATCCTTCGGTTTTTTTAGCAATTGCCAAGGCGCTCTCATCCCGCTAACACCACAAGGACTGAAAGGCATTTTCTTCTCGCCATTTTTACACGATGGCTTAGATCATATTTGGGGCAACTCGGTTCCCTTAGCCGTTCTGATGTTTTTACTGTATCAGTTTTACCCTAAAATAGCCTCCACCATCTTTGCCTTAGGCTGGTTCTCCACCGAATTTTTGGTCTGGCTGATGCCTCAAATAGACCTCTACACTGGCGAAACGGTTTATTCCTGCATCATTGGAGCGAGTGGCTTGGTATATATGCTGGCATTTTTCCTGTTTTTTAGTGGTGTTTTCCGCTGGGATGTCAAGTTGCTCATCATCTCGCTATTGGTGGCGTTCTATTATGGCAGTTTAATTTGGGGCATCTTCCCTGAAGAACTTTTTTCAACTTTAGAAGAACCGAGCCGCGTTTCTTGGCAATCGCATCTGATGGGTGCCGCCGTAGGAACCGCCTTAGCACTGATGTACCGCAAACAAGGCGATAAAAAACAAAAATTCATCTGGCAATATCCCAACTATTACAGTGAGAGAGATGATAAAATCTGGCAACAATACAAAGCCGAACACCCTGAAGATTTTCAAGAATTGCCGCAACTCAAAAAAACGGATATTTGGGAGCATTTAGATGAGATTAGAAGAAATTCGTAACCTCATTTTTAGCGATGGAAAGGCTTAATTTCATCCTGATTTTCGCTTTCGTGGAGGCGGATATTTCTCAAAAACTAACGCTAAACACCTTTCTTTCCTGATAAAATCAAATCGATAAGTTGGGCTTTTCGGCGCTCGCGGGTTTCGGGCTTTTTTGCTGAAGTAATCCATCGCATAAATTCTTTGCGGTGGGTATAAGAAAGGGCATCATACATCGTGCGGGCTTGGGGTGCAGCATCAAAAAGCGGCTGTACATCTTCTGGAATTTCCACCACACGCTCTTCCAAATCTTGCACCAGTACCACAGAAACCTCATCTCCAAAGGTTTTTCCCAAAGCCGCTCTGACCTCTTGCGTTAGCCCTAATCTATGGCAAGTTCCGCCCATTTTGGCTAAGCTCCCACGGTAATCCACTCGGTTATCAAAGGTGGCTTTGATCTTCACTTGACCTTTCTTCCCAAAGATTTCTTCCACAGAAAACGGAAAATCTACATAGGCGGCGTTTTGGTTTTGGTGTTGCTTGATTTCGGCTTTAAATACGATCGGTTCCATAGGTCGGTTTCTTTAAAAAAGTTTGTCTTAAGAGTTCATCTAATTTTTCTATGGCATACCTCAGCGTGGTGCGAGGCATTTGCTGGTGGTGTTTTTCTAAAAACTGAACCAAAGTTTTTTCATCTTTTTTGCCTATCTCGCGGAGCATCCAGCCGTTGGCTTTTTGCATTAAGTCGTGGGAATGTTGGAGGTTTTTTAGGATTATCCTCAACGGCAAATCAAAACTTTGTTTTTTGATGTAATGGAGCGTTGCCACCACCGCAATACGCTGTCGCCATAAATGGTCTATACCTGCCAAAGCCTCTATTGATGAGGGATTTTGAGTTTCAAAACAATGTCGACCTAAAATTTTGTATGCCGTGCTATCCACCAAATCCCAATTGTTAACGGGTTCTAAATTGTCCAAATAAAATTGCACCAACTCGGCTTTTTCTTCTGGATTTTTGGTCTTTTCGTATTTCTGTACCAACATCAATAAAGCGGTCAGCCGATATTCGTGAATGGGCGCATAGAGCAATGCCTTCAATTCTGGCAGACTGATGGCTTTTCCATAGGCTTTTGCCACTTGGCGTTGGTCTGGTACAGTAACCCCAATGAACTGGTCGCCCTCGGCGTATTCGCCTTTGCCGGTCTTAAAGAAACGCGGAAAGAATGCCGCTTTTTCTGGTTGCGCTAAATCGTTTAGCGCTTGAATGATGTCTTCGTTAAGTCCCATTTTTTTTCGGTTGATATTTTCATCACCACAGAAAAACACAGCCTTAGTCTGCGGTGGTGAGCTGATATTCTTTTTCTATCGGATTATTTTTTCTTTTGAGTTCCTGCCGAATTTGGTCAGCCAAAGCTCTATAATCTTGCTCCTGATAGGCGGTACCATCGAATTTGTAGAGCTTCCATTGGTTGAGTTTATAATTCGCCAGAGGGTTTTCATAATAACTTTGGATGATGCGATGCCAATGGTCTTCATTGAGTCTATCCAATTGCCCATCCATCACCGCTTGAGGCTCTACCCATCGGATTTCAGGCTGTTGCTCTATGGAGATGAGCTGATATTTAAAATAGCCCTCTTGGTCGGCAATAGCGAGAATCAGCCCTGGTAAGCCTCTAAACACATACGGCCCCGAGTGAATCGGAATTCCATCAGAAAACCACGCTTCCCAATGTCTGCCTCCATAATCCACAGTTGCCCTTTGACACTGATAGCTTAAAATTTCTTTTTTCTCTTGATGAATTTGCCACTGGAGGTCTATGGTTTTCGGAAATTCATAAATAAAGCCATCAAGTGCTTTGTAAAATAGAGATTTTTGCGGTTCGGCGGTATTTTTGACAATGTCGGCATAGCGTGGCGTTATATATTGTTTCTGCTTTGGATTTTGGCGGTTCAGCGAGTCTATGGTCACATATTTCTGATTCAAAAACTCCGATTCTTGCCCTTGCTGTAGCAATGCCATATACTCCCGAATGCCCTCGTGCTGTGGGTTATACTTCATATCAAAGGCATACACCATTTTATAATTTTGCCCAAAGCCATACGCCGCCGCAAAAAGAAAACCCCAAATGATGATTTTTAGTGCTGGTTTCATAGTCTATTATCATGCTGAAATCATTCCGCCCAACCTTGAAATCGCCATCAAGCCGCCTTACGCTTCCTCATCGTTATCGTAATATTGAAATAAGAAATCATTGTACGGAAATCTGGAAATGTGGATATCGTGCACGGTATCATAGATGAGTTTTTTCATCTCTGGAAAATTCTCCTTGGTAAGCGCCGATATAAACACTGTAGGGTGTTTGGATTTAGCCATCCATGTTTTTTTCCATTCTTCCAGCGAGATATTTTTCTTGGTGCTTGGGGTCAGGTCGTCTTCATCTTTTTTCTCGTAGGTAAAGTCATCGATTTTGTTAAAAATCATAATCGTTGGCTTTTGGTTCGCCTCTATTTCCTGCAAAATCTGATTAACCGAGGCGATGTGGTCTTCAAAACTTTCGTGCGAAATATCCACCACATGAATGAGCAAATCCGCCTCTCTTACCTCATCCAGCGTAGATTTAAAGCTCTCCACCAACTGTGTAGGCAGCTTGCGAATGAATCCCACCGTATCTGTCAACAAAAATGGCAAATTGCCAATAACCACCTTTCGCACCGTGGTATCCAGCGTAGCGAAGAGTTTATTTTCGGCAAAAACCTCGGATTTAGAAATGGCGTTCATCAGCGTAGATTTACCCACATTGGTATAGCCCACCAACGCTGCTCGCACCATTTTGCCACGGTTGTTGCGCTGGGTTGCCATCTGTTTATCTATGGTTTTCAGCTTGTCTTTAAGCAATGAAATTCTATCGCGGATGATTCTTCGGTCGGTTTCAATCTCGGTTTCCCCTGGACCTCTCATCCCGATTCCCCCACGCTGGCGCTCTAAGTGCGTCCACATCCTTGTGAGGCGTGGCAGTAGGTATTCATATTGAGCCAACTCCACCTGCGTTCTGGCATAGGAAGTCTGCGCCCGCTGTGCAAAGATGTCCAAAATAAGGTTGGTACGGTCTAAAATTTTGATCTCCATCTCTCGCTCCAAATTTTTCAACTGTGAGGGCGAAAGTTCATCATCAAAGATCAGGGTACCGATTTCGTGTTCTTTTACGAAATCCCTAATTTCCTCCATCTTACCCTTGCCCACAAAAGTTCTGGAATCTGGCTGGGAGAGCTTCTGCGTGAAGCGCTTCTCCACGGTAGCCCCTGCGGTATAAGCCAAGAACTCCAACTCATCTAAATATTCGGTGAGTTTGTCCTCATCTTGGTCTTTGGTGATTAAGCCCACCAAAACGGCTTTTTCATATAAATGTTCTTTTTTTTCTAACATAAATGCTTTTTTAAAGTGCTGAGATATACAAATTAAAGACCATTTCCGCAACAAGAGCGGTAGTGACTCAACTCGTTGTTCTCGGTTTTAGATTTAACTCATCACCCCACTGCCTATCAGTTCATCACCGATATACCAAGCGGCAAATTGTCCTTCGGCTACAGCAGACTGTGGGTGTTGAAATTCAAGATACAACCCATCTTCGTATTGGTGGATGGTGGCTTTTTCTAAGGCTTGGCGGTAGCGAATTCTCGCCATAACCTCCATCGTTTCGCCGTGGTTGAGTTTTAAATCTTCTCGTACCCAATGGATATCCGCAGGTTGTATCTTAACCACCTTTTGGAAGAGCCCTGGGAACTGTCTGCCCTCACCAACGAAAATCAGGTTCTCCTCCACATCTCTACTGATGATAAAGCAACTCTCTTTATGCCCACCAATGCCCAAGCCTTTGCTCTGCCCAATGGTAAAAAACTGAGCGCCTTGGTGCTTGCCAATCACTTTGCCATCGGTTTTTTGATATTTGATTTTTCGGGATAGATATTGCAATTCCTCGTGTTTGTTGTTGAATGCTGGTAGGGGTTGGTGGTAAGCCTCAAAATCTTTGAATATCTCCACAATATCGCCTTCTTTGAGTTTTAATTGTTGCTGTAAAAACTGTGGCAAGCTGACTTTACCAATGAAACAAAGCCCCTGTGAATCTTTCTTATCTGCCGTAACCAAACCGATAGACTTTGCGATCTCTCGGACTTCGGGTTTGGTGAGCTCCCCTATTGGGAATAAGGATTTAGACAACTGCTCTTGGCTCAGCTGACAGAGGAAATAGCTTTGGTCTTTGTGGTGGTCCTTCCCTGCCAAGAGATGATATTGCGGCGCGCCCTCTTCGGTAGTGGTGGTCTGCAATCTGGCATAATGCCCCGTTGCCACCTTATCTGCACCGAGAGAAAGGGCTGTTTTCATAAAAACATCAAACTTGACCTCGCGGTTGCAGAGTACATCTGGATTGGGTGTGCGCCCCTTTTCGTACTCGCTGAACATATAATCTACAATGCGTTCTTTGTACAGCTCGCTCATATCAATCACTTGAAAGGGAATGCCTAACTTCTGCGCGACCAACAAGGCATCATTACTGTCTTCTACCCACGGGCACTCATCTTCCAAAGTTACGGAAGCATCATTCCAATTCCTCATAAATAGGGCGATGACCTCGTGCCCCTGCTGCTGTAGAAGGTAAGCCGCCACGCTGCTATCCACGCCTCCTGATAATCCAACCACTACTTTCATAATCTTTATTTAAAGGCACTACGGTGCCAAATGATAGGCAAATTTACAACTTTTATTTGGGGTTCAAATAATTTTTATATTTTGGCGCCATTGATTAAATCTTAAAAAAACAATAACTTATCTATGAAAAAATTAACATTTTTATTAGGTTTAGCCTCTACCCTTTGTTTTGGGCAAGAGGACAAAGTAGCCGCCCACACTTATAATGCAGAAATCGGTTTTGTGGGGGCTTGGGTCAATACAGAAATAGGCTTATCAGACCAATGGGCTGTACGCGCCGAAATAGGAACGCTGCCTAAATGGTATGCTGGTGTGGGTACAGGTTGGTTTTTAGACGCCTCCTTAGAGCCAAGATACTACTATAACATTAAACGCAGAGCTGAGCAAGGCAAAAATACTACGGCTAATGCTGCCAACTTTCTCACTGTGGGCATATCCTATAGACCCGAAAAGTCCTTTGGTGGTCAATATACAGACTACCAAAGCATTTCTATAGTACCTAAATGGGGCATTAGACGAAATTTAGGCGATCATTTTCATTACGAAGTAGGTGCAGGTTTTGGTTTCCGCCACCAGTTTAATGACCTTAATTATGGAGAAATAGACCTCCACTTAAGAATTGGTTATCATTTTTAACCCGCCATCCCTCGCCTTGATTAGGTGAGGGATTTTTTATAACACCTCAAAAGACTTCTGATGATTGTACTTTCAGCGAAAAAGGCAAAATGTTTTCTATTCAATTTGAAGTGAAAATTAAATCATCATAAAAACACCCTATTGGGTTTTCAAATAATTTTTATATATTTACAACCAGTTCCATTATCTTTAATAGATAGAACTATCACTTAATTTATTAACCCTAAAAAATCTAATTATTATGGCAATTGACAATTTAATTTCCGTAGAGTTTTCAGCCCAAGAACTGCAAACCATTGATGAAGCGATTAACACTATTTTTAATGTTATAAGACCTAAAGCGATTAACCTAAGCCCTGATGAACGGCGACAATATGGGCGTATAGCTGATAAAAACAAGGTCTTGGTAGACAAATGCAAGTTCTATATGGAGCAAGAACCCAGCACTGTGCCACCTACCATAGACAAGGCAGAGTTTGATATGGATTATTCAGCCAGAACACAGTTAGAATCACCGCTAAAGAAGCTCAACAGAGTTATTGAGATGATGACCGATACTAAGACCCTTTTAGATTATGATAATTACACGGCATCCATTTCTTACTATCGGTATATCAAGTTTTTGGCTTCTCAAAACGAAGCGGGTACTACCAGCATATACAAAGACCTGAGTAGTTACTACCAGTCCCGAGGTGCCACCAATAGCACCTCCGAGGCGCCAGAAGAAACGCTAAAGGACTAAACCTTAATTCAATAAGGTTTCAAGAAACAACCCACAATTGAATTTTATAACCCCATAGATTTCTAAAGAAAGCCTATGGGGCTTTTTTTACTCCCTATAGTCATTAAATCAATACCTAATAGGATGTAATTTTGAGCCTGCAACCATTAAATCAATACCTAATGGGGTGTAATTTTGAGCCTGCAACCATTAAATCAATACCTAATGGGGTGTAATTTTGAGCCTGCAACCATTAAATCAATACCTAATGGGGTGTAATTTTGAGCCTGCAACCATTAAATCAATACCTAATGGGGTGTAATTTTGAGCCTGCAACCATTAAATCAATACCTAATGGGGTGTAATTTTGAGCCTGCAACCATTAAATCAATACCTAATGGGGTGTAATTTTGAGCCTGCAACCATTAAATCAATACCTAATGGGGGTAATTTTGAGCCTATCACTTCTTCAATTGAAAGAATAAAGCCTCAAAAAACAGCGTACAGAACAATAGAGAACTGCTATGAGGATTAAAATAAATATAGTACATTTGTATTCCTTTAAAATGAGATATAATGATAAGAAAAATAGGAATACTAACTGCCCTTTTAAGTTTTGCTTGGGGCTTTTCTCAACTTGAAGAACCTCAGCCAATGCCCTCTCGGTGGGTGTTTGGTGGTTATGCTGGTTTTGGTGGTGGCTCTGGGGGCACTTCTATCTACCTCTCGCCGAGGTTGGGCTATCGGGCGGCACAAGATTTAGAACTGGGTGTGGCTGGGGATTATACTTACCGCGATGGTAGGCATTATAACTCCTCTATGCTCGGCATTGGCCCCTATGCGACTTATTATGTGGGGCAGAATTTCTTCTTGCACTCTATGCTGCAACAGTATTTTATCCGCATCAAAGCTTATGAAAACATCAATGCGCAAGAGACAGCGCTCTATTTGGGTGGCGGCTATCGCTATCGGTTAGGGGCTAATGCCTCTATGCAATTCGGGTTCTCTTATAATGTGCTCTACCAACCGAATAAGAGTCATTTTGGCAGCGGCTTTGTGCCTTATACTGGGGTGGTGTTTGGGTTGTAGGGGCTTCATTCGTATTTTTTGACTTGGGGAGTATGATGGATTGAAAAACCGATACTCCCAACTGACTTTTACACCAGTTCGGTGATTTTCTGGAGGCTTTTCTATTTAGATTAGTTTTAAATAATTATATTTGCAGTCTGATAAAGACCCAATACACAATGGCATTAGAAGCAAAACATAATGAAAAACTATGCTGTTTTCCGCAAGGGCAGCTCGGCGAAATTATAGGCTATGATGATGATGCCTTAGAGATGCCCACCAAAATTATAGAAATGGGATTGTTGCCCAATACTGCATTCCGCATTCTTTACCAAGCCCCTTTCCGTGGACCTTTGTATATAGAATTTGGCGAAGAAAAAAGTAGAATAGCCCTGCGCGAAGAAGAAGCCGAATTCATCCTCGTGAAGCCTTTATCCTCATCAACACCCCCTATAAACGGTAATACGCTATGATGCCCAACACTCAAACGCCTAAACAAATTCTGCTGGTGGGGAACCCTAATGTGGGGAAGTCCACCCTTTTTAACATCCTCTGCAATAGAACTCAAAAAACGGGGAACTATGCTGGCGTTACCGTTGCCAGCCTAAAAGGGGAATACCGCTATAAAAACGAAACCGTAGAAGTTACCGACCTTCCTGGGGCTTATAGCCTCTACCCTTCCTCCGAAGACGAGGCGGTGTTTAGCCAATACTTGATAGAAGAGCGCGCCCACTATACTGGGGTGGTGTACATTTTAGAAGCCATCAGCATTAAGCGTGGGCTACTGTTGTTGCAACAAATTATGGACTTGGGCATCCCTGTTATTCTGGTGGTTAATCAAATAGACCAAGCCGAAAAGCGTGGATTGAGCATAGACCTCGCTCAGTTAGAGCAACATTTGGGCGTGC
The DNA here is from genome assembly GCF_030517065.1 of Riemerella columbina. NCBI lineage: Bacteria > Pseudomonadati > Bacteroidota > Flavobacteriia > Flavobacteriales > Weeksellaceae > Riemerella > Riemerella columbina. Next base: position 297,016 of record NZ_CP103950.1, on the reverse strand, counting down.
CTGTCTTCGCAACGAATGCCAAAGCCAACATTGGCGTGGAGTCCCTAAGAGAAGCCATCTACAACAATGATTTTAAAACCCAGACCACACCCTTTTTTGAAATCCCAACCGCTCAGGCGGGTTTGGTTGAAAAGTTAAGCGCACAGCTCAACGAACCTCATCATTATAAAATCTGGACGCTCCTCTCCTCCGATATTCACTCTGGAGAAATTAAATCCATCCGTGATGAGTTAGCCAAGAAAGACCAAAATTGCGCCGTGCCCAAGCGGCTACAAGTCCAAGAAACCATCAGGCGCTATCAAAGCATAGACCGCATCATCGGAGATGTGATTACCAAAAAAGCCTTATTAAAAGAACGCCTAACCGAAAAGTTAGACCAAATTTTAGTGCATCGTTTTTGGGGGTACATCATCTTCGGATTTTTGTTGCTTTTAATTTTCCAAAGCGTATTCTTCTTAGCGGAATACCCTATGAACTGGATAGAAAGCGGTTTTAGTTGGCTCTCCGAAATGGCGGCAACCCACCTCCCAGAAGGACCGCTGAATAGTTTGGTTTCTAATGGCATTATCCCCGGCGTGGGCGGCATTATTGTCTTTGCGCCGCAGATTGGTATTTTGCTTTATTTTCTTTATTTATTAGAAGATTCTGGCTATATGGCGCGGGTGGTTTTCCTGATGGATAGGCTCCTCCGACCGTTTGGGCTCAATGGTAAAAGTATCGTGCCGCTGGTTTCTGGTACAGCGTGTGCCATCCCTGCCATTATGTCTACCCGAAATATTGAAAACATCAAGGAGCGGCTGATAACCATTCTGGTAACCCCTTTTATGACTTGCTCGGCACGACTGCCCATTTATAGCATCATCATCACTTTGGTCATTCCAGACCGTTATGCTTTTGGGATTGGCTATAGAGCTTTAGCCCTGATGGCGATGTATCTTTTGGGCTTTGCAATGGCTTTGGTCTCATCTTGGGTCTTAAAGAAGATCATCAAAACAAAAGAAAAATCTTTCCTCGTGATGGATTTGCCTACTTATAAAATGCCACTTTTCGGCTATGATTTTAAGTTGGTGTTGGGCAAAGTTTGGGAGTTCATCACAGGCGCTGGGCGCGTTATTTTTGCAGTGAGCATCATCTTATGGGCACTAAGTTATTTCGGTCCTAAGCAAAACAGTTCCGAGTGGATCAGCGCTGATGTGCCCCTAAAAAGCTCTTACCTCGCTAAAATTGGGAGAAGTATGGAGCCCGCCATTGCACCTTTAGGCTATGATTGGAAAATGGGCGTGGGCATCTTAACCAGCTTTGCCGCCCGAGAGGTTTTTGTGGGCACGATGTCCACGCTCTATAGTTTAGATGATGATGCACCAGAGGGGAAAATCATCTATAAAATGCAGCACGACACCAAACCTAATGGCGAAAAGGTGTTTAACCTTGCCACAGGGCTTTCCATCTTGATTTATTATGCCTTCGCGATGCAGTGTATCTCCACCATTGCGGTGGTTTACCGAGAAACCAAAAGTTTAAAATGGACGATGATCCAGCTGGTGGGAATGTCTGGATTGGCATATGTGGCAGCACTTATCGTTTATCAATTATTTAAGTAAAAAGGTCATGGATAGTAGTATTCAGTATATTTTAGTCACTTTGATTGTTGGCTTTGCGTGTTATTCTATTTTTAAAATTTTTAAGAAAAACTTTTCGCCTAAAAAGTTCAACAGCAAAAGAACCCACTGCGATAAAGACTGTGGATGTTCTTAAAAATCAAAGCAATAAAAAATGGGAGCCTCAAAAACTCCCACGCTATTTTTTTCTTTACAAAACTTCTATCTGATTGCGCAATAAATCTTCAAATTCATCGCGTTTTCTGATCAATTGGGCTTTGCCCTCTATCCATAAGACTTCTGCAGGTTTTAGGCGAGAGTTAAAATTAGAGCTCATCTCAAAGCCATAAGCCCCTGCATTTCTAAACACCAAAATATCGCCTTCCCTCACCTCGTTGAGTTTTCTATCCCACGCGAAGGTATCCGTTTCGCAGATATTCCCCACCACGGTGTAAATGCGCTCGGGTCCATTAGGGTTAGAGAGGTTTTCTATCTTGTGGTAAGAATCATAAAACATCGGGCGAATGAGATGGTTAAAGCCCGAATTAACCCCCACGAATACAGTAGCTGTGGTTTGTTTAATCACATTAGACTTCACTAAAAAATGCCCGCACTGCCCCACCAAAAATTTACCAGGTTCAAACCAAAGTTCTAAGGCTTTGCCGTGCGCTCGGTTGTACTCGGCTAAGGCGTGTTCTACCTTGGTGCCTAAGTTGGCAACATCGGTTTCCATATCGGTTTCTTGATACGGAATTTTGAAGCCGCTGCCCATATCAATGTATTTTAATTGAGGAAAATGCTCTGCCAACTCCAACATAATTTCTAAGCCTTGGAGAAAAACCTCAGGGTCTTTAATCTCGCTACCCGTGTGCATATGCAGCCCTTCTATATTCAGACCTGTGGTTTTAGCCACACGCTCAATATGGCGCAGCTGATGGATAGAAATCCCAAATTTGGAATCAATATGTCCTGTAGAAATTTTATAGTTGCCGCCAGCAAAAATATGCGGATTGATGCGCACAAAAATAGGATACGACCCACCAAATTTATTCCCAAATTGCTCCAAAATGGAGATATTATCAATATTGATATGCACGCCTAAATCCACTGCCTCTTCCACCTCTGCAATGTCCACAGAGTTGGGCGTGAAGAGGATTCTATCATTGGAAAAACCAGCACGAAGCCCTAATTTAACCTCGTTAATGGACACACAATCTAACGACGCTCCCAACTGTTCAATATATTTTAAAATATTGATGTTGGTCAGGGCTTTTGCAGCGTAAAAAAATCGGGTTTTCTCGGAAAAAGAAGAAGTAAGTTTTTCGTATTGCGCCTTAATAGAAGCGGCATCATACACATATACTGGTGTCCCAAATTCTTGGGCGATATTCAACAAATTTTGTGAATTCATAATAAAAAAATAAATTTTTAAGCGATAAAAATAGGAAAAAGAAATCCGAAGTCTACTTCCACTTGTTCCATTTGGTATCTATATCTTTCGGTGCGAAGAGCATCATCATTGTTTTGAGTTCTGCAATATTCACCGCAGCGTTATTCCCTTGGCTAAAAATATTGAAAATCTCGTCTTTTTTGGTGTCTATAAAGAGATTGAACGGATAATTCATCTGGAAGCTGTTCTCGTAATACTTCAGTTTCAGCAAAGCCTCTGCAATGCTGCGTTTGGCTTTGGGGCTATTCGTGTTGTATAAATTATCCAACCCGTTTCTGTGGTAAGTATAATAAACCTGCCGAAGTGTGTTGTTTTCGGTTTTAAGCAAATTGTCAATGAGAGCGCCACGCGTGCGGTTGCCCTCTATGAGCGACCAGCCTTTATAGTTCTGATTTTGAGAGTTTTGAGAAATCCGTTGGGCTTTTTCAAACCACGGCTGTCCCCCTTTATTTTGAAATGAATCGGCATCATAACCCAAAATCATATAAGTGTAAAAACTAATGACATCTATGAGGTTTTTGCCCGAAAATTGTCTTTCATTGAAGACTAAATTTTCATTTTCGGTGTATTCAAAGCTAAAATTGGTATCGTTGATATTAAGGAGCGGGCTTTCGTATTGGGTATTGAAAACAGGGCGTACCGCCTGCACCACCAAACTGCCTCTAAACGCATTATTTCCTGTTTTTTCAGAAATAATAATCGCAAAGTTACATTTGATTTTTTCAAAGTTTTTAAGCTTTTTGCCTGTCCAACTGGTATTATTGATAAAATCTCTAAGGTTTTTTTCTAAGGTTTTATAAACCTGCGTGTTACTCCCGCCAATCTGAGCATAGTTGACTTGCACATTGGCTTGAAGCTCTTGCCCAAAGCCCATAGAAGCATAAAACACCACGAGAATTAAAAGCCATTTTTTCATTATCTAAACTCTATTTATCATTTATAATACCAACGCTTATTTCTTTATAATATTTTAATTATTGAGATGGTGTTGCTCGTTATGTTGCAGAATAACCTCGGTTTGCGGGTATTTTGCTTTAATAAATTCTGCCGTTTTTATTGCCGCGTAAACCGAGCGGTGCTGCCCTCCTGTACAACCGAACGCCACTTGTAGGTTTTCAAAACCTCTATCCAAATAATCCTCTATGCTGATAGAAATGAGCGGATGTACCAAACTCAAAAACTGAGGCATCTGGGTTTTCTCTTCCAAATATTGCTGTACGGGAGCATCGGCGCCTGTTTGGGCTTTATATTCCTCCTGTCTTCCAGGGTTTAAGATGCCTCGGCAATCAAAGACAAAGCCACCGCCATTCTCTGTTTCATCTTTGGGAATACCGCCTTTTTTATACGAAAAACTATAAACTCTTATGGTCAATTGAGGTTGTTTCATCATTTTTTTAATTTTAAACGCTTTCTTCTTCGCCCTTCATTTTCTCTGCATTTTCTGCCATAATGAGGGCATCTAACATCTCCTGAATATCACCATTCATAAAGTTATCCAGATTATAAATAGACTTGTTGATTCTATGGTCTGTTACGCGCCCTTGCGGATAGTTGTAGGTTCTAATCTTTGCCGAGCGGTCCCCTGTGGACACCATTGTTTTACGCTGTGCCGCAATGTCGCCTTGCACTTTTTGAAGCTCTATATCGTAGAGTTTGGTTCTGAGCATTTCCATCGCTAACTCTCTGTTGGCCAGCTGCGAGCGCGCCTGTTGGCAGACCACCACAATACCTGTCGGTTTGTGGGTCAGTTGCACTTTGGTTTCCACTTTGTTCACATTCTGCCCACCAGCACCGCCTGACCGCGAGGTTTGCATTTCTATATCTGCAGGGTTGATTTCCACATCCACCTCTTCGGCTTCTGGCAAGACCGCTACCGTGATGGCAGAAGTATGCACACGCCCCTGAGACTCTGTTTCTGGAACACGCTGCACACGGTGCACGCCAGATTCAAATTTCATAATACCATAAACACCATCACCTTCCACCCTCATGATGAGCTCTTTATATCCTTTTGAAGCTTCATTAGCATCGGTAATTTCGTGTTTCCAGCCTTTGGTTTTAAAGTACATACTGTACATCCGATAGACATCTTCCACGAAAATTGCCGACTCATCTCCACCCGTTCCAGCGCGTAATTCTACCATTACATTTTTATCATCGGCAGGATCTTTAGGGATGAGTAGATACTTTAAATCCTCTTCTATCTGCGGAATTTTGTCTAAGGCTTCTTGCTTCTCTATTTTGGCTAAATCTACCAAATCTTTATCCGAACCATCGGCGATGATTTCATCAGCCTCCGAAATCACATTGAGCGTGGCGGTATAATCATCAAACACCTTCACGATTTTCCCTAAATCACTATATTCTTTATTGAGAGAAGAATAGCGCTTTTGGTCAGAGATCACATCGGGTTGTATAATCAGGTCTGCTACTTCGTTGTAGCGTTGTTTTATGGCTTCTAATTTAGGTATTAAACTTTTTGACATGTTTCTTGTACTCTAATAAAAAAGCAAAGATAAGGATTTTTTTTGAGGTTATCGTGTTGCCGCTATGAAGTAAAAACACGCCCTCCATCACTTATCTTTGCTTTAATTTTTAGCCTATGCTTTGCGAAACTGCCCAGCTTTATCACCTCAATCTACGAAGGTTGCGTGCTGGTAATTTTAGCATCATAGAGCTGAAGAAACATCTTAGAAATCCGCATCAGCACGGCTTGGATGTCTCTACTTTGGAGATAAACATTAGTCTGCAAAATCCCTTGTTTGGTGCTAGGTTTATTTTTGTTGATGGCCTGTATTTGCTCCTCTAACCTCTGATTGATAAAGGCTCTCACATCATTTCGCAGTTGTCTAATATCTTCTAAACTTTCGCTTTCAGGTTGCTCCAAAGACACCAGAATATGGTTAAAAAACTGATTCATCTTTTGGTCTAAAACCTCCAAATCTGTGATGAAATGAGGGTCGGTAATCTGATGTAGATTTTTGATATAAAACAAAGCTTCGTTGCTGAGCGACTTGGTAGACTGTGCCAAATCTTGGATAAAATCACTACTCAGCAAAAGCACCTCGGAGGTGTTAGGATCGCCAGAAGTGAGATTTTTAATGTATTTGATGCTTTTTGTTCTCACCTTATAGCCGTGTTCCTCTAACTCCAAAACCGCTTGGTGGGCTTTTTGCAATTTAGGAACATCACCCTCGCGGAGCCCATTCATCACATCGTTATAACTTTGGGCAATTTCAGAAATAACAGACCCTACCAAAGAGCGGTATTTTTCTATTAAATTTAAATCCTTCTGGTCAAGGACGCTCAGTCGGTCTGTCGCTGTTTTATTTTTCTTTTCTTTTTTATTAAATGAAACTTGGGAAACGATGATGAAAGTGAATACCAGCCCCACCAATATATAGGTGCCGACCTCTCCACCTTGATACAAAATAAAGGCAAAAAGCGCCGAAACGGTAAAAGCGATAAGCGCCGTAATAAACCAGCCTCCAATCACCGAAAGCACCCCTGCCACACGGTACACCGCCGACTCTCGCCCCCAAGCCTTGTCCGCCAAGGAAGACCCCATAGCCACCATAAAAGAAACATAAGTGGTAGAGAGTGGCAACTTGAGCGAGGTTGCCCACGCAATTAGAATAGATGCCACCACCAGATTGGTTGCAGCACGCACCAAATCAAACGCTGGCGGTTCCTGCACCACGGTAGCCTCTTGGAGTTTACTTTTTTCAAAACTATTATTGTACCGCTTAACCACCGAGGTCGGGATAATCACGCCCAAAATACGGCTCAGCACCAAGGAAGAATTGACAATATTCCGAGAAATCGCATTGGGTTTAAAACGCTCATCGCCTTCATCTTGTCGCCCTAAATTCACTTCCGTTTCGGTTACTTTTTTAGCTTTGGCACTGAGCCAAATGGTCAATCCCATAATAATCCCTGCGATAATCAGCATATAGTTGGGCACCACCACATCACTACTCGCCAGATAATTTTGGTAAAACTCGTGGGCGGGAACACCTGAAGCTTGCCAGTTTTTAAACGCCAAGAATCCTGTAATCGGCACCCCGATGAAGTTCACCAAGTCATTCCCCGCAAATGCCATCGCTAAAGAGAATGTCCCTGCCAACACGACCACTTTGAGCGGATTGACTTTGAACGATTTTTGCAACAAAAATAAAATAGCGGTAGCCACCAGAAAGATAATACCTAAAATCAGCACCGTATTATCATTGATAAAAGCCCTACTCTCTTTGCTGATGATTGTGGTTCCTTTTAAACCTTTGATGAGTAAGAAGTAAACAATCGAAGTGATGCCCACCCCAGAATAGAGCGCGCCATATCTTGCTAATTTGTTTTGGTACTGAAAGGTGAACAATAATCGGCATAAATACTGAATGACCACTCCCGCTGTAAAGGCAATCAAAATGGATAAAAAGATCCCTGAAACGATATTGGAGGTACTCTCAAAATTGATGTATTTGCCCACCTCGCTGAGTTTTTCGTCTTTGGCCATAGAGAATAAAATCCCACTGACCAACGAGGCACCCAGCAATTCAAACACAATAGAAACCGTGGTGGAAGTCGGTAGCCCCAAGCTGTTAAAAACATCCAACAAAATAATATCGGTCAGCATAACCGCCAAGAAGACAATCAGAATGATATCAAAAGTAAAATATTGCGGATAGAAAATGCCTTTTCTTGCGATTTCCATAATACCGCTGGAAAAGACGGAACCCAGCAAAATCCCCACAATAGCCGTGATGATAATAACTTTGTACGGTGCCGCCTTAGAGCCTATTGCGGAGTTGAGGAAGTTCACGGCATCATTACTCACACCGACTACTAAATCTGAAATTGCTAAAACAAATAGCAAAACCACTACAATAACAAAATATTCCATTTTTCTTTTTATTTTTTATTGAAGCAATTCTAAGACTTTTTTTAGAAATGATTACTATTGTTAAGAAAACTTAATATAAAAAATCATTCCTCCGAAAAATCGGAGGAATGATTGTAGTAAAATACTTGACTCGTTAAAGCCAATAAAAAATATTTATTATGAAAAACTTGTCCTTAGCCTTTTTTAGTGGTGTGCTGCAGCATTTTCTGTAGCCTCGCCTACAGGCCTTCTGTAGATCACCTCTACGCCTTCTTGCTCGTAGAGTCTTTTATATCTTACTTTCTCTGGATCAAAAGGTTTGGTTTTTCCAAAATATTCCGCTAAACCTTCTGTAAGCCATAGTGGCACAATGAAAGTCGCGAACATCATAATACACCAAAAACCTACCATCATCATTGTAAAAAAGTAGATGGTCCAAAGGAACTGATAAAATGGCCAAAATGCGGATAACATCATTACTAATTATTTTAATAAGGCAAAATTAACACAATTTTATTTTTCTACAAAAGAAAACCGTATTATTTTTTAATTTATTTTTAATCTAAAATACAAGGTTTAGTGGGCAATGCTCGCAAAGAAATCATTCCCCTTATCATCTGTGATAATAAACGCAGGGAAATTATCCACCTCTATTTTTCTCACGGCTTCCATTCCTAATTCTGGGAAATCCACCACCTCAACAGATTTAATATTTTCCTTCGCTAAAATAGCTGCTGGACCACCAATAGACCCTAAATAGAAACCGCCATATTTAGCACAAGCCTCTGTCACTTCTTTGCTTCTGTTGCCTTTCGCGAGCATAATCATACTACCGCCGTGCTTTTGAAATGGTGCCACATAAGGGTCCATTCTGCCGGCCGTAGTCGGTCCAAAACTTCCTGATGGCATATCTTCTGGCGTTTTTGCCGGTCCCGCGTAGTAAATCGGGTGGTTTTTAAAGTAGTCTGGCATCGGCTGACCTGCATCTATCATTTCTTTAATCTTGGCGTGAGCCGTATCTCTCGCTACGATGAGCGTTCCTTTCAGTTTCAATCTCGTTTTAATTGGATATTGTGAAAGCTCGGCTAAAATCTCAGGCATTGGTCTATCCAAATCGACTTCCACAGGAGCTTCCAAATGCGGCGGCACCTCTGGTAAAAAGCGTTTAGGGTTGGCCTCTAATTGTTCTAAAAACAAACCTTCTTTGGTTATTTTAGCCTTGATATTTCTGTCTGCCGAGCAAGAAACACCCATACCCACAGGGCAACTAGCAGCGTGGCGCGGCAAACGAATCACGCGAACATCATGGGTCAAATATTTCCCTCCAAACTGCGCGCCAATGGCACTTTCTTGGCAAATTTCCTGAATTCTTTTCTCCCATTCTAAATCTCGGAAGGCTTGCCCTCCCATATTACCTTCGGTAGGGAGATTATCGTAATAACCCGCGCTGGCTTTCTTCACGGCGGCTAAATTCGCCTCGGCAGAAGTGCCACCAACAACAAACGCCAAATGGTAAGGCGGACAAGCCGCGGTGCCTAAATCCATAATTTTTTCTCGTACAAACGCCTCAAAGCTCTCCTCGTTAAGCAAAGATTTTGTTTTTTGATATAAAAAAGTCTTATTGGCAGAGCCTCCACCTTTGGCTAAAAATAAAAAATGGTATTCATTGCCTTTCTCCGCGTAGATGTCAATTTGTGCTGGTAGATTGCTGCCCGAGTTTTTCTCCTCAAACATTTTTAGCGGCACCAATTGAGAATATCTTAAATTTCTATCCTGATAAGTGTTAAAAATACCTTTGCTTAACCACTCGGCATCCTCCACGCCTGTATAGACATTTTCACCTTTTTTAGCCACGCAAATGGCCGTTCCTGTATCTTGGCAAGATGGCAATGCGCCCTCCACGGCTACCGCAGCATTTTCCAATAAATTATAAGCCACAAAGCGGTCGTTATCCGTAGCTTCTGGGTCGTCTATAATTTTTTTAAGCTTCTCCAAATGCGAAGTTCTCAGCATAAAGGAAACATCTGCCAAGGCTTTTTCCGCTAAAAGCTCCAAGCCTTTGGGGTCTACACGCAAAATTTCGCGGTCGCCCAGTTGCTCCACAGTCACATAATCTGAACTTATTTTTTTGTATTGGGTATCGTCTTTCTGAATAGGAAATGGTTTTTGATAATTAAATTCCATGATTTAAATTTTAATTACGAAATAATTTTTGGTAAAATTACGCATCACAATGGTTTTATTCAAAAAATAGGCTATGATTTCGTGCCTGAATTCCAATTTATATCCAATCTAAATAATTGATTGATGTATTTTTAACCGCTTTCTTATTCATCCAAGAGACAATCGGTTAAAACCAAAGCCTCCCGAACTGTGCAGGAGGCTTTATAAGTTTGAAGTACCGTTTAATTTTAAGACAATAACGCTTCTGCGCTCATTTTTCCAAAATTATTGGCTGCCAAAGGGCTATCCCCTGTAATGAGTTTTCTATCCGTGTGGCAAAGCCCTGAAATGCCTTCATTGATAATTTCCACACCCAATTTCTGGAGTTTCTCGCCATAGAACCAAGGCATTTTGCCTGGCACATAGCCTATTTCTGGCGTTTGTGTGTCTATCACATCAGGAAACGAAGCGATTTTGTAACCTTTATAAGGGTAGTTTTCTGGCGCTTCCTCGTGTGCAGCTGCCAGCAGCGTAGCGGGACCATGACAAATAGACAGCATATATTTATCTTCATCTAAAACCCAATAGATCACCTTTTTGAGGTCGTTATTGGCAGGAAGCCCAAGCATAGCGCCGTGCCCACCAGGGGTAAACACCGCCACAAAATCCTCTTCTGACTGCATACCATTCTCTACGAAATCCTTTAAACTTCTTGGATGCTCAAACTGAGCGCGGTATTTTTCATAAATCCCTTTTACCGCCTCATCTTCGCTTGGCATAGCCCACATTTCCAAAACGACAGGTTTTCCTGTTGGCGTAAAAATCACCGACTCAAACCCTGCCGCCTCTAAGTGCAGCATCGGCACCAGCGTTTCCACAGGGTGATTGCCCGTAGAGAACATTTTGCCATTCTGCATGGTCATATATTGTTCTTGGGTACAAACCACCAATATTTTCTTGTTTTTATCTGTGTTGGGGCGGTCGTATTGGGTAAAATCATAATCGGTTTTTGCCGCTACAAACTGCGCGCGAGAAAACGGCGATGGCTCGTAGCCCACACCATCAAATATAGGTTCTTTGCTTAATTCTTGTGTCATCTTTTTTAAATTTTTAGTTGATTGAAGTCCAAAATTACGAATAAAAACCGAAATTCCTCGCCCCAGCGTGCGCCCACCATCACAAAATTATCGCCATTAAGCCTCCAGCTGTCATTATTTCTCAAGAATCTAATTTTAAATGCTATTTTAAATTACTGATAATCAAAATATTAAAAAATTTTATTAGATTTATCTTCAAAATAGTTGCGTAAACAACAGTAATGGTATTAACTTTGCAACTTCAAAAGAAAAATAACACAATGGAAGACACCATATTATCTAACGAAAACCGTTACAACCTTTTGGCAGGGCGCGTGCCGATGCTGGTCAACCGCTTTCTGTCTCAGCAATTGAAAAACGAGGGTGTGCCGCTCACCCGCGAACAATGGTCGGTGTTGGCAGTGCTTTGGAAATCTGATGGTTGCTCGCAACAGCACATCGCAGATGCAACTTTTCGGGATAAACCGAGCATCACCCGCCTGATTGACAATTTAGAAAAAGAGCAATTGGTAGAACGCCACAATGCCCCGAACGACAGGCGTTTGAACCTCATCTTCCTCACGCCCAAAGGGAAAAAAATGGAACAGAAAGTTCTAAAAGTGGTCAATGATACCATCAGCAAAGCCACAGAAAACCTCTCCAATGAGGAAATATTAACCATCAAAAATGGTTTTGAGAAAGTTTATCAAAATATCAAAAAATACGAATAAAATTTATTTATCCTAAAAATTTAAACCCTATCAACAATGAAAAAATGGATTCTAAGTTGCATATTGGCAGCATTCTCCCTCATCGGTTACGGACAGATTTTCGTATCAGAAGGGGTAGAAATGGCGATCAACCAAGCACTTCATAAAGATGTAGAGCTCCGCAACCAAAGTTTGGAACAGAAGAAAATGGCGCTGGAGCACAAAGCCGTGCTTCAAAAATACATTCCCAGAGTGGAAGCCAACGCCCTCTATGGCTACCTCCACAGCCAAGCGAATTTGGATTTACCTCCGCTCAAACTCCCTCTGACAGGGCTTACGCTGTTCAACGGCAGCACTGATTTTTCTGCGGAAGGACAGGCTTTCCACGGCGGCATTACGGCAAAAATGGTGCTCTTCAGCGGTGGACAAATTCCCAATGGTGCCAAGGCTTTGCAAGAAAAAAATCAAGGACAAATTTATATGATGGCACTGCGAAAAGACGAGGTTTTGCAAGACCTTTTGCAGAGTTTTGACCAACTAGAACTCCTAAAAACTGCCGAAGTCCTCATCAACGATAGCGACAAACGCCTCGCCAAAGAAGCCGAACGCGTGCAAAAAGCCATCGCCCTTGGGCTTGCCATTCCGTACGACCGAGATAAAATCAAGTTGGCACGCTTAGAATTGGAAACCAAACGCGCCGATGTTCACAACAAACAACAACTCCTCGCGCTGAAAATCAACCAGTTGACAGGATTGGAAACCGATGAGATTTTGAGCATCCAGCACCAAGTAACACCCATTGTGATTTTGAGCACACTGGACACCGAAAATCGCAATGAAATTAAGGCTTTGGAATCGTTTCAAAAAGCCTCAGAATACGCCATCAAAAAGGAAAAAGGTGCGTATTTACCCACCCTCGGCGCGTTTGCGGGATACAGTTATTCCTCTCTTTTCAATGCTGAAACTCAAGTGCCTATCGGGGCGCTCAATACCACCACTCATCTGAAAATGAACCACCTGACCCTGCACCCAAGCTTTATGGTAGGCGTGGCGATGAAATGGGAGATTTTTAGCGGTTTTGAACGCCTGCACAAAGTGGAAGAAGCCGAATTGAACGCCCAACAAATTGCGAATAAATTGGCAGATGCCAAAGAAAAAATGAAACTTCAACTTCTTAAAAATCAAGCTGAATACGAAACTATGCTTCATCAAATCGATATTGCGGAACAACGCGAAAAAATCGCTCAGAACAACAATATTTTGGCGGAGAAACAGTACCGCAATGGGCTCATCGGCATTACAGAACGCCTTGCCGCAGAGAACGACACTTATAAAGAGGCTTTAAACAAAATGGAAACCATCATCAACGAGAGAAAAGCTGCCATCGAGACCTATAAAGCCGCTGGCATTTTGCAAGAATCCATCAATTCAACCTTATAAAATTATAACTATGCATCTTAACATCAATAAAATCAGTTTAGTAATAGGCACCGCACTTTCAATAATATCGTGCCAAAATCAAGATAAAACCACCGAAATCCAAGGCAAAGTAGAGCGTGAAGACCTCGCTGTGGTGAGTAAAATCCCTGGGCGTATCCAGAAAATATTGGTCCAAGAAGGAGATTGGGTGAAGAAAGGCGATACCCTCGCGATTTTAGACATTCCCGAAGTGGAAGCTAAAAAAGCCCAAGCCCAAGGCGCCGTAAAATCCGCTGAAGCCCAGTACAATATGGCACATCGTGGCGCTACCGCTAATCAATTGAAACAACTAAGAGCCAAAAAAGCCGCCCTTACCGAGCAGTATGAATTTGCCAAAAAATCGCTCAGAAGAATGCAAGCAATGGTAGATGATTCCCTGATTCCGCAACAGAAATACGATGAAGTTTTTGCGAAATATCAAGGTGCCCAAGCCCAACTCATCGCTGTAGATGCCGAAATTGCCGATGTTCAGAACGGCGTTCGGATAGAGCAACAGACAATGGCTTTGGGGCAGCAAGACCGTGCTTTGGGAGCGCTACAAGAGGTGAGCGTTGCCGAAAAAGAGCGGTACATTATAGCACCGCAAGATATGAAAATCAGTAATATCACGCTAAAATTAGGCGAGTTAGCCTTGCCAGGATATACTTTATTTAAAGGTAATTTGGCACAATCCACCTACTTCCGATTTACCCTCGCCGAGAGCCAGCTCAAAGCCTACCAACAAGGGCAAGAAGTTCAGGTGTTTAGCCCTTACCTCAACCAAAGCATCAAGGGTAAAATCAAGAATATCAAACTGATAGGCGCTTATGCCAACATCGCCAATGCTTATCCTGATTATGAACTTCAAGACCAATTGTACGAGCTGACTGTAAGCCCAGAACAGCCTCAGAATACAGAAAAATGGCTCACCAAATCTACCGTTATCCTCAAAAAATAAAACGATGAAAACCTTTATACAATTACTCCGCAGAGAGTTTCGGCATTTTTGGAAAAATGATGTCTTGAAAATGCTCTTTTTCGGCGCTCCACTGGCGTACGGCTTGCTCATCGGTTATGTCTATAGCAAGGGAAAAGTGACGGATTTGCCCATCATTGTGGTAGATGAAGACCAAAGTAGTATGAGCCAAAAAATGGTGGAAATGATACAGGACAACGAGGTGCTGCACATTGCTCAATTGAAGTTTGACACCCAAAACTTAGACCGATTGATGGCTGAAAAAGACGCCGCCTGCGTGGTATTAATCCCCAAAGATTTTGAGCGAAAAGTGCTGACCAAACAAAATCCAGAGGTTACTACCATGGTGAATACGGCTAATTTCGTTACCGCCAACTATGCTTCCTCCGCGCTACAAGTGGTTTTAGGGACGCTAAAAGCAGGCACACAGATTGAAATTCTCCGCAAACAAGGCACGCCAGAAGAGTTGCTCCTCAGTCAATACGAGCCCTTCAAAACCACTTATATCAAGAAAAATAACCGCAGCTCCAATTATATGTATTTCCTTTGGCCAGGGGTGTTGGCAACGGTGCTTCAGCAAGTTTTACTGTTGGCGTTGGCGTTGTCTTTCGCTTCGGAATTTGAGAAAGGCAGCTTTAAAAATTTGGTTCAGCAATGCCCTAACACACTGATGCTGATGGCAGTCAAATTATTGCCCTACTGGCTGATGAGCTTCTTGATATGGCTGATGTATTGGGGCTTTACCTTTTGGTTTTCCATTCCATTTGAGCATCATTTGGGAGAACTCACCTTGATTGCAGGGCTGTTTATCGTTGCCGTGAGTTTTATCGGAATACTGGTCAGCATATTGATTCCCAGTGAGCTGAAAGCCACGGAAATCTTAATGGTGGTTGCCACTCCGAGTTTTATGATTTCTGGATTTACATGGCCCCTCAGCCAAATGCCCGAATGGATCCAATGGCTCGCCAGCGGTATTCCGCTCACGCATTTTCTCCCCGCTTTCCGAATTTTAGTTATTGAAAACGGCGATTTTGACCTGACTTATCCCTACATTCAAAATTTGCTGATCATCGGCGGAGTCTGTGCTGTGCTGAGTTACATCGCCCTCTACATCAAAGTGAGAAAAGTTAAGGAATAAAACCTTTTTAGTGGGCAAATTGACAAGTTTAGGTATTAAGAAAATTGAAAAATTAAAAACGCATTTCAAATTCCCAACAAGAGAATATTTATAGATGCTAATATCTTTAAGCGGAGAAGAAGTTGATAAAAACTTCTCTCCGCTATTTTTTTCTTAACGGATGAAAAAACGAAAGTCCAAATAAAAATGAATGAAAAAACCATTAAATACAACAAAACCAGTGTTTTGATTAAAAAAAACGCTTGTTTATTTAAAATTAATTTATTTTATTTACAGAATAGAATGAATTTTATCAACTATAATCCTCAAAACCATGAAAAACCTCACCATTTTATTTCTGTCCATCATTGTGTTTTTTATCAACCCCAATGCTTTTGCCCAGCAATACCAACTCAAAGGCAAAGTAGTTGGAAGTACTTCAAATGCACCTGTGGAATGGGTAAATGTGGTTTTGGTAAAAAATGACAGTATTTTTAGTGGGACTACAACGGACAGCTTGGGCGGGTTTCTTATCACCGCTCCAAAAGGGATCTATACACTGAAATTGGAGTATTTTGGAGAAGTTGCAATAAATAAGGAATTAAACATTTTAAGTAATGTAGACTTAGGAATATTAAAAATCAAAGAGTCTGTTCAATTGCAAGAGATTGTGATTGATGTAAAAAAACCTTTAATTCAACGAAAAGTAGATCGATTGGTCTTTAAGGTCGGAAACTCTATATCTGCCACAGGTGGAGATGCTATAGATGCTTTAAAAGTTACTCCAAGTTTGAGAGTTCAAAATGACCAAATATCAATAATTGGGAAAAGTGGGGTTTCTGTCATGATAGATGATAAATTGGTACAGCTTTCTGGAGATGATTTATTCAGTTTTCTAAAAACAATTAAATCAGATGATATAGAAAGTATAGAAGTCATCACCACGCCACCGGCAAAATATGAAGTAGAAGGAAATAGTGGAATCGTAAATATTAAATTGAAAGAAACAAAACAAAATTATATTAGTGGTAATTTAAACACTTCATATACGCAAGCTACATATCCATTAGGGAATTTAGGGGGCGGTTTGAATTATCAAAAAGATAGATTAACGGTTTCTTCCAATCTGAATTATCAAAATGGAAGTATCGCGCCATACCAAGAGTACACGATCTTTTACCCCAATTATATATGGAATGAGCAGAGTAAAAAAAGGGTTTTTATAAACAGTCTAAGCGGTAGAATTGCCTTAGATTACAAAATTAGTCCCAAAACGACAATGGGAATTCAGTATATGGGAATGCTTTCAAAGCCAATTTCTAAAGGAACTAATACCTCATATATCACCAAAAATAATGCATTAGATTCTATAATAATTACGCCTTCTCGATTAGAAATACAAAGAAAAACACATTCTTTAAATTTTCATAGCACGACTAAAGTAGATACTATTGGAACGCAATATTCAATAGATATAGACTATTTCAAATATAAATCGGACATAGACAACAATTTCAGTACGAATACCTATTTTCCTAATAATACTCCGGTACCTAATCGTTATGCTTCTGCAAAAAATTTAAGCCTTCAAAATATTGACATATATACGGCTAAATTTGATTATGAAATGCCTCTGAATTGGATTAACCTTTCATTTGGTGCTAAAGTGGCTTTCATTAACAATAATAGTCAAGTTTCTTATATTGACAAAACTACAAACAATCCTGTTTTAGACCCCTCAAAAAGCAATAGTTTTGATTATAAAGAAAATACCCAAGCATTGTATATTTCAGGAAGTAAAAAACTTTCTGAAAGATGGGACTCACAATTGGGATTACGATTAGAAAATACACAAACTGAAGGTTATTCAAAAACACTCAACCAAACGAATAAAAATAATTATCTCAAACTATTTCCTACTTTTTACCTGACATACAAAGTGTCTGAAAGTAGTACTTTAGGGTTGAATTATAGCAGAAGAATTAACAGACCCTCTTATAGTAATTTGAATCCTTTTAGGTTCTACAGCTCTAAATATAATTACAATGAGGGAAATCCTTTTTTGCAACCTTTTTATATAGATAACGCAGAAATTTCATTTACATATAAAAATTATTTTGCTTCATTATATGCTAATTATATGACAAATGGTGTTGATCAAGTTACATTCGTTTCAAAAGATCATCCCATTCAAAAAGTTATTCCCTACAATTTTTATAATCATCTCAATATTGGAACAACACAACACTACACTTTTAATAAGTGGAGTTGGATGGAAAGCAACAATTCAGCTACAATATACTACTCCAAGACAACATCAGATTTACCCAATACATTACCTAAAATAGATAGATGGGTACTATATTTTAATTCTAATAACAGTTTTATACTAAACAAAGAAAAGACATTGAGAGCAGAGTTAGGCTTCTCGTATCTATCTCCGTCAGTTGCAGGAAGTTACACCACAACAGCATGGTATTATATAGATGCAGGACTAAAATATTCAATGCTGAACAAGCAACTTCAAATAGCTATAAATGCAACGGATATATTCAGAACGAATAAAACGACATTCACCCAAATCGTAAACGGCATAGAGCAAAAAAGTTACGATTATGGAGATACACAAAAAGTACGATTATCTATTATTTGGAATTTTGGAAAATCATTACAGAAACAACAAAACATACAGAGTAACGAGGAAGAAAGAAGCAGGTTATAAATCATATATAAATGCTTAAAACAACTTGCAAGCAATTAGTGGAGAAGGAGGAGGGAATGTGAAAAAACGCTTGTTTATTTAAACTTAATTTAGTTCTTTTGTAGAGAAAAAATATAAAATAATGAGAGATTACCGTTTTTTGTTTTTATCACTTATGATCATTTGGGGAGGTATCAATGTTTACGCCCAACAATACCAACTCAAAGGCAAGGTGGTTGGAAGTACTTCAAATAACCCTGTGGAATGGGTAAATGTGGTTTTGGTAAAAAATGACAGCGTTTTTAGTGGGACTACAACGGACAGCTTGGGTGTTTTTCTTATCACCGCTCCAAAAGGGATCTATACACTGAAATTGGAGCAATTTGGAGAGACCGTCACAAATAAGGCGGTAGATCTTTCAAATGATATAGACTTCGGAGTGTTAAAAATCCGAGAATCCGTTCAGTTAAAAGAGATTGTCATCAATACGAGAAGAAAAATCATTAAACAAGTCGGCGATAAACTTCAATTTGATATAGAAAACTCCCCTTTCGCTGAGGGAAATACAGGTTTAGATATTTTAAAAAAGAGCCCTAAACTAAGCGTTACCTCTTCAGGAGGTATTATGCTAAAAAATAAATCGGTTGAAGTGCTTGTGAATGGCAGAAAGATGAATCTGTCATCTGATGAACTCGGAACTTACCTTCAATCATTATCTTCGGAGGATATTAAGGTGATTGAAATTCAAGAAATGGCTTCGGCAGATCAAGAAGCGGCAACTCAAGGGGGAGTGATTAATATCATATTGAAAAATAACCCCAAAGGGATTCGCGTAATAGCTAAATCGTCTTATCTGCATCGAAAAAATAATTTTGGAACCTATCAAGGCGGTCTTAATTTGAATTACGGGACAGAACAATGGAATTTATATTCAGATTTTTCTTATGCTAAAAATAGAGATTCAGGAACATCAAGAGGGACTTTTTACTACAAAAATGGAAATAGCAATGATAGCAATGGCGATTTTATACAAGACAACAATAATATAGGCATTCGTTTGGGGACTATGTATTATTTGAATGATAAGAATACGCTTGGGATTGAGGGATATTTCAGCACCAATCAATTTGAAATTGACTCCAAAGAGGCTATGGAGATCATTAGCCCAACGATGAATATTCAAAGTAAAAATCAATCATTATGGAATTTGCCGAGTGATTTATGGTACACAACTTTTAACTACACCTTAAAAACCGATGAGAAAGGCAGTTCCCTAAAACTCATTGCCGATATGGGCGAAAATCAAGGAACATCTCAAAACAATGTATCCTCAATATATGACGCTAATTCATCTCTGAACTCAAATCATTGGTTTACTTCAGAGGCTCGCTCTAAGTATTATACCGCTCAGTTAGATGCCGTTCAAAAATGGGATGATGATTGGGAATTGAATGCGGGGGCTAAATTTAACGCCGTCAGTAGAGATAATCTTTTGAATGTTAAGTTTTTACAATCTCACCAATGGATAGAGGACATAAGTAAAAAGCAAGATTTTGATAATCAAGAGCAAATTTTAGCAGGATACACGACTTTGGCTAAAGTTCTGGGGAAGCATTTCCTTAAAGTAGGCGTTCGCTTAGAAAACACTAAAATAGAAGGAGTTAATAAGATAAATCAGCAAAAAGTGGATCAAGAATACACTCGGTGGTTCCCAACGCTTTACTACAAATATAATTTTGGAAATCAAAAAAGTATTTCAGCAAGTTATCGAAAAAGTATTTCGCGTCCATCATTCAAAGACTTAAATCCATTTATATTTAAACAAAATGATTTTTTATATCAAATCGGAAATGCTAATTTACAACCTTTTTACAAAGACCTTGTAGACATAGAAATGACCTATAAAAACCATAGTCTGTCATTATATGCAGCTTATACCAAAGATTTGATAACTAATGTATACTATACCGACACCAACCATATCAATTACTACCAACCAAAGAATTTTGGTAATTATAAAGAATGGGGATTAGATTATTCTTACGCGGGGAATATCACAAAATGGTTATATACAAGTATGGCTACTGGAATTTTTTATAATAGTTTTCAGTCAGGAGATGGTGTAAATACATCGGGAGCCTCTTTCTATGGTACTATGTATAATGATATACAACTTCCTAATCAATGGGGGTTGGAGTTATACCATTCATATCATCATAGTCGAATAAGCAAAAACCTTAAAGCTTATGAAAAGTATTATTTGGATGTAAGCATTAGAAAAAAGTTTTTAGATAATAAACTTTTATTGGTCGCTGGTGTTGATGATATATTCAATACGCTTAGAGATAGAAATATTTCCTATTTTAATGATTTTGACTTTGAATTTTATCAAAAACGACTTACACGTAGCTTTTTCCTTAGTTTTACATACACATTTGACAATCATAAAAATGTAAGCAACAATAAAGTTAAATCCGAAAACGAAAGTCGCCAGAGATTTTAAGTTAAAGCAAAGGAGGTTGCTGAAAATCCTATAAAAACATAAAAACTACAGACCAATAAGCGTCGCCCTACAATACCCTTCCAACATTGAAAGCGACGTAGAAGTAGACAGCACCAGAAACAACATCAATAGGAAGTGATGGAGAGAGTTAAGATATTCAAGGATTAAAGGGTTGAAAGATTGAAAGATTTGTGAAGTTGTAAAGTTGTGAACAATTCCCCTCTTTTTTTAAAGAGGGGTGGCACGAAGTGACGGGGTGTTTATCCGAAGGAATTTCAGATTTCAGATTCTAAAATTCAAAGATTTAATGATTTAATGATTCGTGAAGTCGTTGATTTGTGAAACCCACCCCGCCTTGCAGGCACCCCTCCAGAGGAGGGGAATCAAAGAGCCTCCACAAGCGATTTTTGACACAAGCTTGCGATACCTCCCCCTCCCCCCCCCCAAAAAGGCGGATTGGGCAGAGCCAATCTTTGAATCATATAATCATTAAATAATTTAAATTTTTAAATTTAAAAATAGGTATTCGCTTGCTACACGCTTACGCCAAAAGCATAGCCTACTAAGGCGGAAATACCCATCGCTAAGGTACCCCAAATCGTGATGCGAATGGCGGCTTTGAGCATACTGGAACCGCCGGTTTTGGCTGAAATAGCGCCTAAAATCAGTAAAAATACGAGGGTGAAACCGTAGAGGAAATATTCCATTTGCGAGACCGGTGCCAAGAGCGTGACTAAAACAGGCAACACACCACCGACCAAAAACGACGCTCCAGATGCCAATGCGGCTTGGATGGGATTGGCTTGAGAGATTTCGGTGATGCCCAACTCGTCGCGGGTGTGGGCAGCAAGAGCATCGTGGGCGGTGAGTTCTTGGGCAACTTGCCAGGCGGTTTCTTTTTTCAAGCCTCGTTGTTGGTAAATTTCGGCTAAAATTTGTAGCTCTACTTCGGGTTGGTCACGGAGTTCTTGTGCCTCGCGCTCGATGTCCGCTTTTTCGGTGTCCGTTTGGGAACTTACCGACACATACTCGCCAGCCGCCATAGACAGGGCACCTGCCACCAATCCTGCCACCGTCGCCAATACAATAGGATGTCGCGCATCGCTGGCTGCCGCTATCCCTATCGCCAAACTGGATACGGAAATGATGCCGTCATTCGCTCCCAAAACCGCTGCCCGAAGCCAATTGCTCCGATGGATGTAGTGGTTGTCTAAATAGTTATCTATATTTGTCGCTTTCATAATATTTGTTCGTTGATGGGTTTAGTGGGGGGGGGGGGGTAAAGGTAGGGAAAATATTTAAAAATTGCGGGGAGCACCCGTAGGCGATTTTTTAATGATTCAAAGATTGAAAGATTTTACCTCCCTCTGCCTCCTCCAAAGAGGGATTCCGATGTAAATTCCCCTCCTTCGGAGGGGTGCCTGAAAGGCGGGGTAGCGGAGAGTCTCCGATAGCGTTTTTTGACACGAACTTGCGAACTTAGCGAAGTCAATACCTTTGGACAAACACCCCGCCCTACGGGCACCCCTCTTTAAAAAAAGAGGGGAATTATTTACAACTTCACACACAATTCTTCTCCTTTCGGAGGATTGGAAGGGTAGCACCCGCAGGCGATTTTAATGATAAATTGCAAAAATGAATCATAGCTCGCAGGTGCTGCCTGTCTTAACTTTATTAACCTAAAAACCACACGGACTTTAAAAACTTTTGTTACCTTTACCTCATTAAAAACACGAAGATGAATTTAGAGAAAATCCTTCAGCACCGCAGAGCCGTTCGTGGACACAATACCTCACAATCAATTGATACAGAAAGGGTTAAAAAACGCATTGCGATTAACCCAATTAGCACCTACCAGCTCCAATATGCAGCTTTGGGAAGCCCATCATATCGCCAATCCTGAACTTTTACAACGGATTTCTCACGCTTGTTTAAACCAAAATACAACGAAAACAGCACAGCAAATCGTGGTTTTTGTAACACGACAAGACCTCTATCGAAAGCGTATCCGACAGATTATGGCGTTTGAAAAAGACAATATTCAGCGGAATAGTCCGCCGGAGCGAGTGGCAAAACGCTTTAAAGAAAAGCAAGATTATTATCAAAAAGTCATCCCTTTTTTATACGCTCGTTTCTTTGGAATACTCGGTTGGGTGCGGGTTTTGATTTCCTAACTCATCGGGATTTTTCAGCCTATGGTACGCCAAGTTTCCGAAACAGATATGCGTATATGGTTGTGCATAAATCCTGCGGTTTGGTGGCTCAAACTTTTATGCTCGCAATGGCGGAACAAGGCTATGACACCTGCCCCATTGAAGGGTTTGGCAGCCTCAGACTTAAGAAAATTCTCCGCCTACCACGAGGGAGCGAAATCAATATGGTAGTCAACTGTGGTATTCGCAGCACACAAGGTATTCACGGCGACCGCTACCGAGTGCCTTTTGAGGAAAATTACCATTTTCATCAGTAATATAATGATCTCATTTTTAATATTTTGAGGAATTTTATATTACCAAAAAACCATTTTTAACCAAACTAAAATGACCTTGTTTCTTTCAAAAATACTCCCCTACTCCTCATGCGCTATCCAGCCCCATTGGGTAAAGGTTTTTTGAACTTCGGGAGTTTTTAGAAATTCATAAAATTGTTGAGCCTTAGGGTATTGTAGAGCATATTGGGTAAGGGCGATACCACAATCTCGGTAGAGGCGTTTGTCCCTTGGGAGCTATACAAAATCAGCGGTGGTTTCGTTTTGTTTTTGCCAAATATTCCACGAAAGCCAAACCTCAATCTCTGGACTGTTTTTCCACGTCTGAGCCGCCGCACCGCTATTGATAGCAAACATCACGATATTTTTTCTAAACAACCTAAGTTTCTTAATATCAACCGAATAACGCATCACCAAGTCTTCCCAAGTTCCCGTGAGCCCTGCTCCATTCACGACCATAATTTTAGTATTGGGCTGGAGCAAATCTTCAAAATTGCGGATATTTTTGGGATTACCCTTTCGCACAATCAGTCCTAACTCCCTCAAATAGAGCGGATAAACTGTCGCTTCATCAATGATACCCAAATCTTGAATAAAGTTGGTCATCATAAATTCCGAGCCGCTATAAATGAGGTGGCGGCATTTTTCCACTTTCCAAACGGTCCTTTGATCACTTTTACAGGCACTTGGTGCTGTTGCGAAAACCGCTTCGCCGCCTCTTGTATCGGCGGATAAGGGGCACCAGGTCCGTAGACATAGAGCGTATCATTTTGTGCCCACAACAGAGTTTGGCAGAGGCAAAGGAGCATCGCAAGGAATAATCGGAATTTCATCGTTTTTAGTTTTTAATTGATTGATATTTACAACTTTACAACAACTTACCCCACGCTCCCCTCCAAGCTGATTTCTAACAGTTTTTGGGCTTCTATGGCAAATTCCATCGGCAACTTGTTCAAAACTTCTTTGCTAAATCCATTGACAATCAATGCGATAGCTTTTTCCGTATCGATGCCGCGCTGGTTGCAATAGAAAATCTGATCTTCGCCGATTTTGCTCGTGGTGGCTTCGTGTTCTATCTGTGCCGATGGATTTTTCACTTCTATATATGGGAAAGTATGCGCACCGCACTCGTTGCCCATCAGCAAAGAATCGCATTGCGAAAAGTTCCTCGCTCCTTTGGCAGAAGGCATTACCTTCACCAGCCCTCGGTACGAATTGTTGGATTTTCCTGCCGAAATCCCCTTGGAAATAATGGTGGATTTGGTGTTTTTACCAATGTGAATCATCTTCGTGCCCGTGTCCGCCCATTGGTGGTTGTTGGTTACAGCGATGGAGTAAAACTCGCCGATGGAATGGTCGCCTTTGAGGATGCAACTCGGATATTTCCAAGTAACGGCAGAACCTGTTTCCACCTGCGTCCACGAAATTTTGGCGTTTTTCTCGCACAATCCACGCTTGGTCACGAAGTTATAAACGCCACCCTTGCCGTCCTTATCTCCTGGAAACCAGTTTTGTACGGTAGAATATTTGATTTCGGCATTGTCCAATGCGATGAGCTCCACCACAGCGGCGTGAAGTTGGTTCTCATCTCTCGATGGCGCCGTACATCCCTCTAAATAAGACACATAGCTACCCTCATCGGCAATGACCAAAGTTCGTTCAAACTGCCCCGTACCTGCCTGATTGATACGGAAATATGTGGACAATTCCATCGGACAACGCACGCCCTTCGGAATGTAGCAAAACGAGCCATCGGAAAACACGGCAGAATTGAGCGCTGCATAGAAATTATCGGCTCTCGGCACCACCGACCCGATGTATTTTTTCACCAAATCAGGGTATTTTTGAATGGCTTCGGAAATGGAGCAAAAGATGATGCCCTTCTCCGCCAAAGTCTCCTGAAAAGTGGTCTTTACCGACACGGAATCCATCACCACATCAATCGCTACATTGCTCTCTACCACGCCTGTTAAGCGTTTTTGCTCCTCCAACGAGATGCCCAATTTTTTGAAAGTTTCCAATAGTTCTGGGTCTACCTCGTCCAAGCTGGCGAGTTGCGGTTTTTTCTTGGGTGCTGCGTAATATCTTATCGCCTGAAAATCAGGCTTTTCGTACTCCACATTTGCCCAATCGGGTTCTTCCATTTTTTGCCAAATCCGAAAGGACTCCAAGCGCCATTGTGTCATCCACTCGGGTTCCTCTTTCTTCGCCGAAATAGCTCGGATAATGTCCTCATTAAGCCCCACCGGAAAATCCTCATATTCAATATCGGTATAAAAACCGGCTTCGTATTCTTTATTTTCTAAATCTTTCCTAAGATGGTCCTCTGTATACTTACTCATTATTTTTTTATTAAAAAATTAAATAATTCAAAGATTAAAATGATTATTTGCAATAATTTAGCCTCAGATAATCAATGAATTTAGATAATTGTACGGATATATTTTTGCTATCTTGTATTAAATTTCATGTATTTATCCCAAAAATATAGTGGGCTAAATGCAACATATTTCTGACTTCTGCACAACTCCCTTTGGCGTATTTCAGAAATCGAATAAACTGTAAATTATTATTATACTCTGCGCCTTCGGCAATGTTATTACTGATGGACAGCACGGCTCTTTTCATCTGATTTTTAAATTCATACTCTTTATCAAAAGTTTGATCTTTCAGCAAATCAAAGACCTTCTTAGTGAGTTGCATCGCTAATTGGTAGACTTGAAATTCCTCAAAAGATTTGGTCACTATATTTTTGAATTTTTAAATCATTAAATCTTTTAATCTCTCTCTACAGCGAAAAACTCTCGCCGCAGCCGCAGGTTCTTTGGGCATTTGGGTTGTTGAAGACAAAGCCCTTGCCGTTGAGTCCGCCAGAATATTCCAAAGTGGTACCCGCTAAGTAGAGGATAGATTTTTTATCCACCACAATTTTTACGCCATTGTCTTCAAAAACTTGGTCGGCATCGTTCTGTTGGTTGTCAAATTTCAAGACATACTCCAGCCCACTGCAGCCGCCACTTTTCACGCCCACACGGATGAAATCTTGCTCGGGATTAAACCCATCTTCCGTCATCAGTTGCATGGCTTTATTTTTGGCTTGGTCTGATACTTTTATCACAATATTTAAATTTATTTAGAATGATTTTTTTCAACGGCAAAAATACAAACTAATTTATGGACTGACAAACATCATTTTTTTATTTTAACAATCTCTACCATTGATAAAAATTTTAACGATTGTATTTAACTTTATATCTTTGCTCGCATCTAAATATCGTCAACTTTTAAAATATTTCTATCAATGAGAGCCTCCATTTTAATTTTAATATTAGGATTTCAATTTTGTGCCGCACAAACCACGCGCTTTATTTATGAGCTAAGAATGAAGCCAGACACCACCAACCGAGAGCAAACCGTAACCGAAAATGTGGTGTTAGATATTACAGGGCAGCACTCTATTTTCTACTCGGAGAAGAGATTTCAAAGAGATTCGGTGATGACCAAAATGCGAGAAACTAAAAATTTCAATTTTGATAGAAGTAGTATGGAAAACTACCGCACCAAGGTTAATTATGTGGTATCCAAAGACTACCCGCAAGCTTTGGTCACCTTTAAAAACCGATTGGGCGCTGATGAATATCTTTACAAAGAAACCCAACCGATGACTTGGGAGGTGTTGCCAGAAACCTCCAAAATTGGAGAATATACCGTTCAAAAAGCGAAAACACAATATGGCGGAAGACTTTGGTACGCGTGGTTTACGATGGATATTCCTCTGCCTGATGGACCCTATAAATTCTACGGACTTCCAGGACTGATCGTAAAAGTGGAAGATGATAAAGGCGATTATAGTTTTGACCTAAAAGAAAGCAAAAAGGTGGAAGCTCCTGCGGTATTTTCCTCGCGGCGCCCTGCCATAGAAATTGAGAAAAAAGACTATCTGAAACAAGAACAACGCTATAAGGAAAATCCACTTTCTTTCATCAACAACTCTGGGAGAGCGAGAATACAAATTAACGATGGTGCCGCAAGAAAAAAAGTGGAAGAAACCTTCAAAGAAAATATGAAAAAGGAAAACAACCCTATAGAATTATAAAATATTTTATACATTTGTAGCATCAAAATGGCAAAGAAAATATCCATCTGGCTTATGATGATCGGTTTAGGCTTCTTTATTTACCCTAAATCTAATGTTGCTATGCTATTTTCTGCCACCGATTGTTGCACCATAAAAACAACCAAAACCGACTGTTGTTCATCGCATAAAAAAGAGAAGCACACGCCTCAACAAGAGCATTGCAGTTCAGACTGTGCCACCTGCCACGCACCTGTGGTTTCTATGGGCATTGTACAAACTGAAAAAGATTTCATCGCTAAAGAAAAAAAGGAAATTGCCAACCATATGGTGGTAGATTTTTACCTTCATTTTTTACCGCCTAACCCGCTAAAAGAGATTTGGCAACCGCCTAAAATCAGTTAATTTAAAATAAAAATAGACGCCATTCAGAATGGGTCTTATCATTCAGTTTTATCTTAAATTAACACTTATAAAAAATGAAAAATCTTTTTAAATATACCTTGGTTTTCCTATTCAGTATGGGAACCACCTTATTTTCAGCGCAAATCAGCAATGCTAAAACTGAAACCGCAAAAGTTTATGGCAACTGCGGAATGTGCAAAAAAACAATTGAAAAAGCTATCAATCAACCAGATGTAGTAGCTGCCACTTGGGATAAAAATACCAAAATCCTTACTTTTACCTACGACACTCAAAAAACCAACCGAAAAGCCATTTTGAAAAAAGTGGCAGATGCGGGCTATGACAATGAATTGTATAGAGCGGGAGATGTCGCCTATGGCAAACTCCATCAATGCTGCCAGTACAAGCGCCCAGAAGGCAAACACGAGGAAGTCACACACAAAGGACAAACCTGCGAAGTCCAATAACATCATCATTTTTTAACCGATTTTAAACCTTTTCGTTATGAAAAATACTGTCAGAAACCTATGGGTTTTTGCCTTGCTGTTGGTTTATGGGTGGTCTTTTGGACAAAGCACACCGCATACTGTTTTTGTAAATGGAGATTGTGGAGAGTGCCAAGAACGCATCGAAAAAACTGCCAAAAACGCAGGGGCAAAAACCGCCCATTGGGATATGGAAACCCAATTGTTAACCTTTGAAACCGAGGCGCCTGTTACCGAACAGCAAGTCTTAAAAGCTGTAGCGGAGGCTGGATACGACAATGCCCTATTCACCGCCCCAAAAGAGGCGTACGAGCAACTGCCCGAGTGCTGTCTTTATACCAGAAAACCTTCTGATTTTGAGAAAAATCTTAAAGAAGATAGCATCAAAATAGAGCATCAAAACCACCCCGCACATCAACATCAAAAAGATAAGAAAGATGAAAAAAATATAGAGCGGATTACCTTGACCAAACTAAAAGAAGCCACAGCGCTCCGCAAAAAAGAGGTCGGATTAACCTTTAATATCAGCAGCAAGGAACTTCTTAAAGCCGCTTGCTGTAACCTTTCCGAAAGTTTTGAAACCAATGCAACCGTAGATGTTTCGTTTAGCAATGCCGTTACGGGCACCAAGCAACTCCGAATGCTCGGTTTAGACCAAAAATACACCGCCCTCACCAAGGAATTATTGCCTGAAATTCGTGGTTTAGCAACTGCCTATGGGCTCAACTTTATCCCTGGGAGATGGATTGGCGGCATACAACTGACCAAAGGTGGTAGCACTGTGGTTAACGGCTACGAAAGTATTACAGGGCAAATCAACACCGAGTTGGTAAAACTGAACAAAAAACCAGAGTCTACCCTCAATATTTTTGCCGATGGCAATGGCAGAACGGAGCTCAATGTAACCAATACCACGCTACTTTCCCACCATTGGAACCAAAGTCTATTGCTCCACGCCAATGGCACTTTTACGGAAATGGATCAAAATAAAGATGGCTTCTTAGACCAGCCCAAAGGTCATCAGCTGAACGCCACTTATCTCCTCAATTATAGCGATTTAGAACACACAGGTTGGGGCAGTCATTTTGGTATCAATTTCCTTAGAGATGAAAGGAAAGCAGGGCAAAAAGGCTACGACTGGCAACGCCCTCAGAGCGAGCAATCGCTTTATGGTGTGGGCATCAATATTGGTAGAGTACAGCTGTGGAACAAAACGGGTTTTGTCTTCCCCAACCGCCCTTATCAAAGCCTTGGCTGGATGAACCAATTCACTTATCATCAGCAAGATAGCTTCTTCGGAAAACGAAATTATTTAGGAAAAGAAACTTCTTTTTATTCCAATTTGATTTTTGAAAGCATCATCGGCAATACCAATCATAAATATAAAGTGGGCGCGAGTTTCCTCTACGATCATTATGATGAAACCTACCTCACCGAAAATTTTAGTCGCACGGAAACGGTGCCTGGCATTTTTGCCGAATACACCACTACGGGCGAAAACTGGACACTTGTGGCAGGGCTTCGCTCCGATTTTCATAATCTGGCAGGCACACAAGTTTCGCCAAGGTTAAATTTTAAATACGACCTTACGCCCAAAACCGTGCTTAGGTTGAGTGCTGGGCGTGGCTTTAGAACGGCTAATATTTTTGCAGAAAGTCAGCGCTATTTTGCCTCTAATAGAAGTATAGAAATTAAAGCCAACGATGGCAAAATCTATGGTTTAAAGCCAGAAATCGCGTGGAATTATGGCGCCAGCCTTCAGCAAGAGTTTAAACTTTTCGGTAGAAAGGTATCGTGGGTAACGGATATTTTTAGAACCGATTTTAGCAGCCAAGTGCTCACGGATTTAGATGCTTCTACCCACAAAATTATTTTTTATAATTTAGATGGAAAATCTAAAGCCAATGCACTACAAACCCAATTGGACTGGAGCCCTATCCAAAACTTAGAACTTCGGTTGGCTTATAAATACTATGATGTTTGGGCTGATTATGAAAGCGGAAGGCGCAAAATTCCGTTTGTAGCCAAGCATAGAGGCTTTTTTAACGCCAGCTATTCTACCACGAAGAACGAAAAAGGCGGTTATTGGAATTTTGATGCTACGCTGCAATACATTGGAAAACAGCGATTGCCATTCACTCAGCAAAATCCTGAGGCTTTTCAATTGCCTTCTTATTCCAAGCCGTATGCGTTGCTCAATGCCCAAATTGCCAGACACCTCAACGAGAAAGTCCGCATTTATTTAGGTGCCGAAAATCTGACTTCTTACCACCAGCCACAACCGATTATAGATGCTGAAAACCCTTTTGGCAACTACTTTGATGGCGGTATGGTCTATACTCCTATTATGAACGCGAATGTCTATGCTGGGGTAGATATCAGTTTTTAATTTAATTTTTTAGTTTAATTCACTCTCGGTCAAGTGTTGCGCTTGACCGAGAGTTTTTTATTTTAAGTTTTTCTTTCTTTAAAAATGTTGATAAACAAAACCGCCCAAAGCAAAGGCACTATGGGCGATTTTAATTCTTTATTTTTGCTCTTTTTCGGGTTCAAATTTAAGACTGATGGAGTTCATACAATAGCGTACGCCCGTAGGTGGTGGACCATCGTTAAACACATGCCCCAAGTGGGAATCGCAGCGTTTGCAAACCACTTCTATACGCTCCATACCGTGGGAAGAATCTCGCTTGTATTTCACGCCATTTTTGTCGGCTTCAAAGAAGCTCGGCCATCCACAAGTGGAGGCAAACTTAGCATCTGACTTGAATAAATGATTGCCGCAAACTGCACAATAATAGTCACCTTTTTGATCAAAATCATTATACACCCCTGTGAATGGTCGCTCTGTAGCGGCTTCACGAGCTATTGCATAAAGCTCTGGCGAGAGCACGGCTTTCCATTCTTCGTTACTCACACTGAGATTATTATTGTCCGTTGTAGAATAATAAGGGTTGGTTTTAGAGTTTTCTAAAGGTTTCATATCTGTGTTATTTTTAGAGGTGCATTGTTGTAAAACGAGTCCTAAAACTACTGCCATTAGACTCATCTTGATTTGCATTGGATTATAATCCATATTTATTCATTAAAAATTGGTTGATTTGCTGGATTTAGAAGCTCTTTAAGGTTCTTGGTTCATCGCCAAAAGCGGCTCTATATATTCTCGGCTATTGCTGAGGCGTGGCACTTTATTCTGTCCCCCCAACTTACCTCGGCTTGCCAACCAGTTATAAAACAACTGAGGTTTCGCTTGGTGGATTACGGGGGTTTTAAGCGTCATATCATTATAGCGCTTGGCTTCATAATCAGAGTTGATGGCTTTGAGGTGTTCATCTAACAAATGCGTGAACTGCGACAAATCCGCTGGCGGACAGAGAAATTCTATTATCCATTCGTGGGCACCGCTTTCGCCTTCTTTCATAAAAACTGGAGCCGCTGTGTAATCCGTTATTTTGGCACCCGTGGCTTCGCAGGCTTTTGCGAGTGCCATTTCCGCATTGTCAATCATCAACTCCTCACCAAAAGCGTTAATGTGGTGTTTGGTTCGCCCAGAAATTTTAATGCGGTAAGGGTTAGTGCTCGTAAAACGAACGGTATCCCCAATCAAATAGCGCCAAAGCCCACCATTGGTCGTGATGACCACAGCATAATTTTTCCCTACCTCTACCTCTTCCAGTGGAATAGCTTCCAATTGATTTTGATTGAAACGATCCATTGGAATAAATTCATAGAATATTCCATAATCCAGCATCAAGAGCATTTCATCGCTATCGGAGCGGTCTTGAATTCCAAAAAAGCCTTCTGAGGCGTTATAAATTTCGTAATAATTGATCTCTTTTCCGATGAGATTTTTATATTCCTCTCGGTAAGGCTTAAAACTGATGCCACCGTGAAAAAAGACTTCCAAATTAGGCCAAAGCTCCGCGATAGTTTTATGTTTTGTTTCTTTTAAAATCCGCTGTAGAAGCACCATCATCCAGCTGGGAACGCCCGTTAAACTGCCCACATCTTCTTTAACCACCTCCGAAACGATAGCTTTCAGTTTGGTTTCCCATTCGGACATTAGGGAGGTTTTTTTGCTCGGCGTAGTGGTCATTTCTACCCAAAATGGTAGATTTTCAATCAGAATGGCGGAGAGGTCTCCAAACTTGGTGTTAAAATCTTCGTAAAGCTCTGAACTGCCGCCCAATCGCAAGTTTTTATACTGAAACAAAGTATTTTCTGGATGGTTATTGGCATAGATAGAAATCAAATCTTTGCCTGCCTTAAAGTGGCAGTTTTCTAAACTTTCATCGGAAATTGGGATAAATTTACTCTTCGCATTAGTGGTTCCCGAAGATTTGGCAAATTTTCTAATCGTTCCTTTCCATATGATGTCCTTTTCGCCACGGCGTGCGCGCTCTATATATGGCTCAAACGCTTCATAAGTCACAATGGGCACTTGGTTACAAAAATCTTGGTAGGTGGCAATATCCTTGAAGCCGCATCGCTTCCCATAGAGGGTTTCTTCTGCGGAAAACAACTGAGAAAACAACAGTCCTTTTTGGGTTTCTATGGGGTATTTAATAAAGTTCTGTATTTGGTCTATCCGCTGTTTGATAAACCAATTAACTACCGTATTAAAAAGCATTTTTGTAGCCATACCAAGCAAAGATAAGAAAAAAATAGGATTTAATAGCGGGGCCTCAACAGTATTTTAGTCTAAAAAATTATAAAATTTCATCAAATCGATAAAAAACCACCCCCGCAAGTTGTTTTAATATTCTGCGAGGGTGGTGTATGATTTTATTTATTATCAATCAGTGGTTTAGCAATATTCCTCATATGCCGCTTGGAGGTTAGCCGCAATAGCGCCCGCAGGGTTGCCCTCTATATGGTGTCTTTCTACCATATGAACCAGCTCGCCGTCTTTAAATAAAGCCACGCAAGGCGAAGAAGGAGGGAATGGCGCTAAGTGTTTTCTGGCTTCCGCCACGGCATCAATATCAAAACCTGCGAATACCGTTACCAAATGGTCTGGTTTTTTATCGCCAGTTAGGGAATAAAGAACGCCTGGTCTTGCTGCTCCAGCTGCACAACCGCACACGGA
Organism: Riemerella columbina; assembly: GCF_030517065.1. Taxonomy (NCBI): domain Bacteria; kingdom Pseudomonadati; phylum Bacteroidota; class Flavobacteriia; order Flavobacteriales; family Weeksellaceae; genus Riemerella; species Riemerella columbina. The sequence continues at coordinate 263,846 of NZ_CP103950.1, read as the reverse complement.
GTTGACCATCAATAGGGTGGTTCCTTCTTTTTTAAGAGCCTCATTAACGGCTTCTGGTGTTGTAAGGTCTTGGAAACCATTATCTGTTAATTCTGCCTTCATCGGCATCACTAATTCTTGTGGATACATAATATTATAATTTAAGTTTTTAAAAAGATTGACTACAAAATTACATTTTTTATCTTATTCTGCGAGGACTTAAGCATCAAAATCGTTCCAAAAAAAATATGTGCCATTATGTCAAAAAAAACACTCTAAGCTATTTTAGAGTGTTTTTTCATTTCAATTATTCAAACTAATCTACATCTTTATTGAGGTAACGATTTTCTCGCAATTCTATTTTGCCATTATGGTTGGTCATAAACTGGTCTATGTGCTGTTCGGAAGAGTTGATGTCCTCTATATTCAGGTTTTTTCTTCTGAAAGCTGGAATATTCTCAAAAGACTTTTCTCCCTCGTTTTTTTGATAATAGCGAGAATTAAATTCTTTCAATTTATTTTTGCGCTCCTGTACTTTAGTACTTTCGCTTGGCTTCTCGATAATGCTAAATAAATTCTGTTCCTCTGTAGGAAAAGAAGTTGAAGCGATGTCCTCTTTAGGCTCTTCTGTCACTGGTGTAGCGCTGGTAACTTCTTTAGAAACCTCTCTGATCTCCATCGCTACTTCTTCATCATACCGGAATTCTTCGTCATTATCCTGCACCTCATACTGGTGTGACTGCTCTTCATAATTAAAAGTTACACTCATCTCATCTGAGAAAAAATCATCATCTCCATAAGATGAAAAACCTAAGTCTGATGCGCTATCTCCCTCATCCTCTTGGAACTCATCAGAAGTTGAAATTTCGGTTAAAACCTCTATTTTTTGAGTTTGTAGCGTGCCTTCAATTGGGGTTGAAATAGAGTTACTTGTAGTAAAAGAGTGTGAATATCCGTCCTCCTCTCTATCGATACTCTGCGTGTTAGTAGTTGATGATACCTTTGTTTTTTTAAATGGAGATTCACGCTTCTCATTAGAATTTTGCTTTGGAGCAGGCTCTTCATCAAGGGAACGCCTTACCTTTTCCTTTGGGGTATTATCGTTAATGGGTTTATCTTTATTAAAGCCCGTGGCAATAACCAAAACTTTAATGGCGTTTCCTAATTCTTCATCAATACCGATACCTAAAATAATATTGGCACTGTTATCCCCTCCAGCTTCCGTTTGTACATAATCACTGATGAGTCCCACCTCATCCATTGTGGCTTCGTACAATTCATTTTCTTTGCCTTCTTGTTTGGTATTATCCACATTGTCAGGTGTTTTACCACTAAGTACCAATAAGAGCACATTCTTAGCCCCTGTGATTTTGTTATCGTTCAATAGTGGCGAGTCTAAAGCTTTTCTCACCGCCTCTTCCGCTCTGTTTTCTCCTGTGGCAACCCCTGTGGACATCAGCGCTGTACCTGAATTTTCCAGTACAGATTTCGCATCTCTAAAGTCAATATTCACAGAGAAAGGTGCGGTAATGACTTCTGCCATCCCCTTGGCGGCGTTGGTTAGAACCTCATCAGCTTTAGAAAACGCTTGTGTAAAACTCAGATTACCAAACTGTTGACGAAGTTTATCATTATTGATAACAATGAGAGAGTCTACATTTTCTCTTAATTTTTCTAAACCTTTAGCGGCTTGCTCCAATCTCCTTTTGCCTTCAAAAGCGAAAGGTACGGTAACGATAGCCACGGTAAGGATCCCCATTTCTTTAGCCACTTTAGCCACGATAGGCGCTGCCCCAGTCCCTGTGCCACCGCCCATTCCTGCGGTAATGAAGACCATTTTGGTATTCTGCCCCAAGGCGGCTTTGATGTCATCTATATTCTCTATGGCGGCTTTTTCGCCCACCTCTGGATCTGCCCCTGCGCCTAAACCTTCGGTAATGGTGGTTCCCAGCCTTACTTTGTTTGTGATAGGGTTTTCATTCAGCGTTTGGGCATCGGTATTACAAATGATGAAATCTACATTACGAATGCCTTTTTCGTGCATATGCTTAAGGGCATTATTACCGCCACCGCCTACGCCTATTACTTTGATAATAGATGACTTGCCTTTTGGTAAATCTAATTCAAATCCTATATTATTTTTCTCTTCCATGGGTTGATTTAAAAAAACGAAAATACTTAATTATTCTGTATCATCCAAAAATTCTTTGATTTTTTTTAAGATGATTTGTCCTATTGATTCTTTTTTAGCGGTTCTTTTTTCTTTATGCTCAAGCACTGTCTCTTTGGCCTCTTCTCTTGTGGGCTCTTGCTGTGTTTGTTGCGTGGTTTCTTGCTGTTTTTCTTCTTCCTCTTCTACTAAGTTGGCATTGTTTCGCAAGCCTTCCATTAAAAGTCCGATGGAGGTGGCAAAACTTGGGTTTTTTAAAATTTGCTCTTTATCATTAGCAATGTATTCATTAGCAAAGCCAATGCGGCTCTCTATCCCCAATTCAAAATTAAATAACTGCCTCAAATGCTTTAGGTTAGAGCCTCCGCCAGTGAGCACCACCCCTGCGATGAGCTTTTTCTTCGGTTCTTGTACGCCGTAAGTAATCAATTCACTATTGACCATGGTTAAAATTTCCTCCAACCGCGCGTGGATAATCTGTGCCAAGGCTTTTTGAGATATTTCTTTATTCGGACGCCCACCGAGCCCTTTTATGGCAATCACCACATTGTCTTGTTCCATTTCTGGCAATGCAGAGCCGTATTTTACTTTTAGAATCTCGGCATCTCTTTCAAGGATAGAGCAACCTTCTTTAATATCATGGGTAATGATACCGCCTGCGTAAGGAATCACACAAGTGTGTTTGATGGTATGGTCTTTAAAAATGGCAATATCCGTAGTGCCTCCGCCAATATCTACGATGGCAACACCCGCTTCTCTCTCATCCTTGGTTAGCACAGATTCCGCCGATGCTAAGGGCTCCAGCGTTAAGCCTACCATCTCTAAACCAGCTTCTTTTACACAACGGGCGATGTTTTTAATATTGCTAATGCGCCCCACCACCACATGGAAATTCGCTTCTAAACGCTTGCCGTGCATCCCAATTGGGTCTTTAATATCCCCTTCGGAATCCACCTTGTATTCCTGTGGCAAAACATGGATGATCTGTTCCCCAGGGAGCATCACCAGTTTTTTCACTTGCTCTTTAAGCGCTTCTATATCTTTTTCGGTGATGTATTCATCAGGGTTTTCCCTCATAATATAATCCGAATGCTGTAGCGAGCGGATGTGCTTTCCTGCAATCCCCACCGTTACTTTTTTTATCGTTACTTTTGCGCTTTTTTCGGCAAGCTCTACCGCCTTTTTAATGGAGTCTATGGTTCTGGATACATTATTCACAATTCCGTTCTGTACGCCCAAGCTCTTGGCAACGCCCAAGCCCATCACTTCTATTTTTCCTAATTGATTATAACGCCCTACCAAAGCGACAATTTTAGTTGTCCCGATGTCTAATCCTACTGAATATTCTTGATGTTCCATTTTGCTTATGTCTTTATTTTTTATCTTCTTGCTGTGTTTTATACGGACGTGATAATGTGGTCACAATCTGATTGTTATACTTTAATGATATTTTAGAATATTTCTGCGGTTCTTGATAAACCAAATATTTTTCTACAAAGGTTTTAAATCCTTGGATTTTAAAGTCTATATTCTCTAAACTGCCCAACTCTACGGTGTAATGCTCCTCGTTGGTAATGAGATGATAATTTTGACCTTTTTTAACGATGCCAATGAAAAACTTTCGGCAGAACTCATCTCTATTGATTTTATTAACCAACTGAATCAGTGGGAGATATTCTTCTTTTGAGATATTGCCACTAACCAACATACAAGGGTATGCGTAGTTCTTCTGCATCGGGAACGCCACGCCTTTCGCATCTATATAGACCTCTTGTTTTCCGTTTTGAAGTCTAAAAATAGGCGTTCTCTGGATGATATCCAAATGCAGAATTCCATTGAGGCTAAGGTAAACATTCGCGCTGTCTATGGCTGGTAGGCTGCGAATTTGTTTTTCCAACCGCGGAATATCTATGCTTCCTATTTTCTGCGAAGGGTTATATTGCGCAATCATTTGCTGAATGTCTTGCTCATCAATAAAATAAACAGGATGCTCGCCTTGCATCATATTGAGTGCAACGCCAGGCATTTTGGTCTCGCTAAATCTTTTCAAAGAAAAACTTAGTAGAAACCCTAAAACAACTACGGTAACAATGATTTTTAATATTCTATATTTATTCTTCATTCCACTAAGTCGGTTTTTATTGTGATTTTGGCAATGCCGATATATATTCTACCAACGGCTCATACAAAGTATCAATATTCCCAGCGCCTACCGTAAGGAGGATATCAAAATCTTTGGTTTTTACCGCCTCCAAAGTTTCTTCTAACGATACCTCCGCTTTATCCTCCAACTCTATTTTATCTAAAAGCCACGCCGAGTTAATCCCTTCAAAATGCTCTTGGCGCTCTCTGGCAGGGTAAATATCCAACAACAGCAAAGCATCACCTTGGGCAAGGCTTTTCGCAAAATCATCCGCAAAATCTTTGGTTCGGCTGAATAAATGCGGCTGGAAAAGCACCAACAACTTCTTCTCTGGGTAAAAAGTTCGGATAGAACCGAGAACCGCATTGAGCTCCGTTGGGTGGTGAGCATAGTCATCAATATAGATTTTGCCGTTTTCAAAATTGTGTTTGGTGTACCTTCTTTTAATTCCTTTAAAACGAGATAATGCCTCCTTAAGTACCGACAAATCTACGCCCATACGGTGGAGTACCGCCAGCGCCGCCGTAGCATTTTCCACATTATGAATCCCTGGAATATCCCAAGAAAACGATGCCACCTCGCCCTCTGGCGTATGGAAATCAAAAGCCATCTGATCCCCACGAAGTTCTAAGCCATCGGCGTAATAATCCGCTTTCTCATTCACAGCGTAGGTAGTGGCATTTCTACCAATGTTGATGCCTTTCCTCACGAATAATTGAGGGAGATGAGGTACCAAATGAGCAAAATCTTTAAATCCTTGTTCTATGGTGGCTTTATCGCCGTAGATGTCCAAGTGATCGGCATCCGTGGAGGTGATAATTGCCCAATCTGGGGAAAGATGCAGGAAACTTCTATCGTACTCATCGGCTTCTACCACGGTGTAATCATTGCCGTTATAGAAAAAATTAGAGCCAAAATTTTCCGAAATACCGCCTAAAAATGCAGAAAACGGCAAACCTGCCTCCTGACAAAGATGAGCCACAAGGCTGGAAGTCGTAGTTTTACCGTGCGTGCCCGCAATAGCGATGCACTGGGTATCTGCGGTAATCAGCCCCAACACTTGGGCGCGTTTTAAAACCTCAAAATGGTGGTTTTTAAAATGGTCTAAAATCCCTAAAGTCTTAATGGCAGGCGTATAAATAACCAAAGTGGTCTCTGGTTTTAGCGCTGTTATTTCTGGCGTTATTTCATCTTCAAACTGAATAGAAATCCCCTCGGATTGTAGGGTTTTGGTCAGTTTGGTTTCGGTTTTATCATAGCCTAAAACTTGTTTGCCTATGGAGTGAAAATACCGCGCTAATGCCGACATACCAATGCCGCCAATACCGATGAAATAAAATGTGGTATATTGTTTTAGGGTGTTCATTTCGCTTTGATTTTAAGGCTTTTTTATCATTGTGATCATCTGATTTACAATATCTTGAGTTGCATTAGGCTTCGCAAAAAATGCAATATTTTTGGATATTTCCTGTCTTAGAGCTTCATCATCCGTTAGCGTGGTTAAAGTTTCCCAAAAGCGGGCGTCCATTTCGGTATCTCTGACCATTTTGGCAGCGTTTCTATCTACCAAAGTTTGAGCATTTTTGGTTTGATGATCTTCGGCAGCAAAAGGGAAAGGTACCAAAAGTACAGGCTTTGCCGCCACCGCTAACTCCGAAATGGCAATAGCGCCAGCACGAGAGACAATCACATCTGCCGCCGCATACGCCGTGCCCATATCCGAGATAAATTCTTTAATCAAAAGTGGTGTTTGAGCTTCCTCTGCCCACTTCTGATGAGCCGTTCTAATGGCTTGACCTTCTGTTTTTCCAGTTTGCCAAATCAGTTGGATACCTTTTTCTTGCAAGCTTTCTAAATGTTTTGCCCAAGCTTGATTAAGCGTGCGAGAGCCCAAAGAGCCGCCCACCGAAAGCACCACCATTTGCTCTGGATGAAGCCCCAATTTTTGTTTGGCTTCGCGTGCATCTATCTTATCCGTTATTATATTCTCTCGGATGGGATTTCCTAAAAAATAAGTAGGCGTTTGCCCAAAAAACGAGTTCATTTCTGGGTAGGCTGTAAATACGGCTTTCGCTCTTTTTGCTAAAAATAAATTGGTTTTCCCAGGCAGAGAATTTTGCTCCTGCACAAAAATAGGAACGCCCAACATAGAGGCGACAAACAGCGCTGGACCACTGGCAAAACCACCTGTGCCCACCGCAAAATCTGGCTTAAAGGCTTTGATGATTTGTCTGGCTTTGCGTAAACTTTGGATCACTTTAAACGGTAAGTTAAAGTTTTTCAATAGATTACCCCTATCAAAGCCTGCGATATTCAATCCTTCTATTCTGAACCCCGCTTGTGGGATTTTCTCCATTTCCATTTTTCCCAAAGCACCAATGAAAAGAAACTCTGCCTTAGGATAGCGTTTTTGAATTTCTTGAGCGATGGCTATGGCTGGGAAAATATGCCCACCAGTGCCTCCACCGCTCATCAGCACCCGAGGGGCAAAGTGTTCATCTTGTTCTATGGTATGTAAATGGTTCATCTTCGTTTAAAAATTTAAAATAGTCTATGCAATATCATTGATTTCCTCAATACTTTGTTGCCTGCCAAAGCCTTCTTCATCATAAATCTGGATTCTGGAGCTTACATTGAGAATAATGCCCAACAAAGCGTAGGTTACCAACATAGAGGTTCCTCCGTAACTAATCAATGGGAGTGGCTGCCCTGTTACGGGGATCAGGTTAAGCGCCACCGCAATATTTACCGAGAGTTGTAAGAAAAACATTACTCCTAAACTCAGCACCAAGAGCGTTCCAAAAAAGGCGGGCATTTTATTCGCGATGATGATGATTCTAAAGATAATCACCGAGTACAAAAATAAAAGTCCTATTGTACCCACAATGCCATATTCCTCAATGATGATGGCAAAAATAAAATCTGATGCCGACTGTGGCAACTTTTGTTTAAGTGCGCTCTTCCCTGGTCCTACTCCTGTGTATTTACCGTGAACTATGGCGGCTTTGGCTTGGTTCACTTGGTAGTTTTTCGTTTTTAAAACTTCTTTTTCTTCCTCGGAAAGTTGGTCTTTAGATTTGGTAAAAGCTTCTATACGGCTCGCCCAAGTGTGGATTCTGGTATCTTTGGCAACATCGGTTTTGAGCAAAACAGTAATCGCTACCACACTCACAAGAACGGCGGTGGAGATAAAACCGACAATATACTTCCAGCCTAAACCACCTAAAATAAGCACCGCTATGGACACCATTAAAATCATCAGTGCTGTGGAGCCATTGTCCTTCGCTACTAAGACAAAAACGAGCAAAATAGGACCAAAGACATAGATGATATTTTCAATAGGTAACCGCTCGCGATTTACGCTTTTGGTCAGGTACCAACAGAGGTAGATAATCAGCATTAAATAAGCAATAGAAGAGGGCTGGAACGAAAGCCCAATCCCTGGAATGGTAATCCACCGAGAGGCGCTGGCACCTTCTATGGTTTGCCCCATAAACATCGTTACAATAAGTAGAACGATAGAGCATATTAACCCTATGATGCTCAGTTTCCCGATGTATTCATATTTGAAGATGCTCATCCCTCTCATCAGAAATAATCCTGCGATAATAAAGATAATATGCTTAATCAAGTGCCCCGAAGTGGTTCCATTATTCACGATATAAACCAAATTGGAAGACGCCGAATAAACAGGCAAAATGGAAAACAACGAAATTGCGATAATCGCAATCCACAGGATTCTATCGCCTTTAAAGAAATGGTATTTGGTGATATTCTCTTCCATAGGTTTAATATTTTAGCACCTCATTTTTAAATTGTTCGCCACGGTCTTCGTAGTTTTTAAAAAGGTCAAAGCTGGCACAGCACGGCGAGAGCAGCACGGCATCTCCCTCTTGGGCAATGGTATGCGCTATTTTTACCGCCTCCGCCATACTACTGGTGTCGTAAATTCGTTCTTTTTTATCTCGGAAAAAGTCAATAATCTTCTGGTTATCCAATCCCATAGCGATGATGGCTTTCACTTTCCGTTTCACTAAATCTTCTATCTCGGTATAATCATTACCTTTGTCCACGCCGCCTACAATCCAAATGGTCGGCTGGGTCATACTCTCCAGTGCGTAATAAGTAGCATTCACATTGGTGGCTTTACTATCATTGATGTAAGGCACGCCCTCTTTCACCGCGATTTCTTGCAAACGGTGGTCTACTGCTTGGAAGGTCATCAGCGAGTTTCGGATTTCATCATTTTTAATGTCCAACAACTTCCCTGCGATGGATGCCGCCAGACTATTCGCTACATTATGATTGCCGATGAGGGCTAAATCTTCAATCTTCATTGTGAATTCATCTTGGAGCTTCACCACCAAGCGGTCATCTTCCACATAGCCACCTTCTTCCAGTTTTTCCTTAATGGAGAAGGGTACTTTTTTCACCCGTAAATCCAACTCTTGGAGGATTTTCTGGCTCATTTCATCATCTTTATTATAAATGAAGAAATTATCATTCTCTTGATTTTCAGCAATTTTAAACTTAGCTAATGCATACTCTTCATAATTATAATTGTATTGATCCAAATGGTCTTGGCTCAAATTTAAAAGTAAAGAAATATATGGTCTAAAATTCTGAATATCATCTAATTGGAAAGAGCTCACCTCCAGCACATAGTACTCAAAATTTTCATCTGCCACCTGTTTGGCAAAGCTTTTTCCAATATTGCCACCAATGCCCACATTCATCCCGTTATTTTTTAGGATATGATAGATGAGCGAGGTGGTGGTGGTTTTACCGTTACTCCCCGTAATCGCGATGATTTTCGCGTTGGTAAACTCCGAGGCAAACTCAATCTCCGAAGATAACCGAATGCCCTTCAAGTTGATTTTGAAAATAATATCCGCTTTTTTAGGAATTCCTGGGGATTTAATCACCCAATCTGCACTGAGGATGCGCGCTTCATCATGCCCACCTTCTTCGTACTCAATACCGTGCTGCGTGAGTAGGGTTTTGTATTCCTCTTTAATCTGCCCTTTGTCAGAAACAAAGACCTCCATCCCCTTCTTTTTAGCAAGGTAGGCAGCGCCAAAACCACTTTCTCCAGCCCCTAATACAACGATTTTCATATTTTTTTCTAACAGTTTTTTATGATCAGATGCTCATCACATCTTTTTTTCTATTTTTAATGATTTAAAAAGAATTTTTATCTAATCTTAAGCGTAATAAGGCAGATAATCGCTAATACCACACCAATGATAATCATTCTGTTGACAATTTTGCTCTCGTGATAGCCACTTTTCTGATAATGGTGGTGTAGCGGCGACATCTTGAAGAGTCTATTATTTTGGGCATATTCTAAGCCGTATTTTTTCTTTCGGTATTTGAAAACCGCCACCTGCAGCATCACGGAAATGTTTTCTATCAAGAAAATACCACAAAGCACAGGGATGAGCAATTCTTTCCGCAAGATGATGGCTAAAACGGCAATCACTCCGCCCAACATCAAACTGCCCGTATCTCCCATAAACACTTGCGCGGGGTAAGTATTATACCAGAAAAATCCGATGACAGCACCTACCATTGCTACGGCAAAAATGGTGGTCTCGCCCATATCTGGAAGGAACATAATATTGAGGTAATCCGCAAAAATGATATTCCCAGAAATATACGCGAAAAATGCCAAAGTCAGCAAAATGACAGCGCTGGTTCCTGCCGCCAATCCATCAATACCATCGGTGATATTCGCGCCATTGGACACCGCCGTTACGATGAATATCACGAAAGGGATAAACACCACCCACGCCCACTCATGCGCCTCTTGCTCATCCATCCAGAAGAGAATGCCACTATAATCAAACTCGTTATTTTTAATCATAGGCACGGTGGAAACAGGGATTTTTTCTTCTGGCATAAAGTTTTGCTCTACATTATTTCTATTGACCACCTTGGCATCGGCATATTTTCTTTTCACGGTAATATCGGGGTGGAAATACATGGTCACGCCCACGATGAGTCCTAAGCCTACTTGCCCAATCACCTTGAATTTTCCGCTCAGCCCATCTTTGTTTTTCTTAATTTTTTTGAGGTAATCATCAATAAAGCCGATAACGCCCATCCAAACCACCGAAACGATAAGGAGGATAATATAAATATTGTCAATTTTGGTAAACAACAGCACTGGAATTAGCGTCGCGATGATGATAATCAGTCCGCCCATAGTGGGAGTACCTTCCTTTTGTTTTTGTCCTTCTAAGCCTAAATCTCTCACCAGCTCTCCCATCTGTTTTCTTCTCAGAATATTGATGATTTTCTTTCCGTAAATCAAAGCGATAACCAAAGACAAAAGCACCGCCATAGCCGCCCGAAACGAAATGTATTTCAGCAAATTAAGCCCTGGAACATGGATGCCATTGGCGATTAAATATTCATACAAATAATATAGCATATTTTATTATTTTTTAAATTTAAAACAATAATTTTGTTTCCGTTATTTTTTACTTAGACATCGCTTGGCAAAGGGTTTTTATCACCTCTTTATCATCAAAATGATGCTTTACACCATTGATGTCTTGATAAGTTTCGTGCCCTTTTCCTGCCACCAATACAATATCTTTAGGTTCCGCGAATTTAATCGCCATTTTTATGGCTTCTTTCCGATCTGGCACCACCGTGTATTTACTAAAATACTGCGGCTCCACGCCAGCCTCTATTTCGCGAATAATCTGTTGTGGATCTTCCGTCCTTGGGTTATCCGATGTGATAATCGCTAGGGTAGATTTGCGCGTGGCTATTTTGCCCATTGCAAGGCGTTTGTCTTTGTCCCTATCGCCGCCACAGCCAAATACCGTGATCAGCCTTTCGTTTTTTGTGCGGATTTCATTGATGGCATCTAAGGTATTTTCCAACGCGTCTGGCGTGTGGGCATAATCTACCACGAAGAAAATACCGCCATCTGATTTTAAGGTTTCAAACCTGCCATTCACGCGTTTAAGTTGGGATAAAGCTTGAAGGATTTCCACAGCATCAAAGCCCAATTCTTGTGCTATACCGAAAACCAATAACAGATTATAAATATTAAACTTCCCTGTGAGGGTGGTCCAAAATTCTTTTCCGTTAAAGTTCAACAGCATTCCGTTAAAATCTGCCTCCAAAAGTTTGCCGTGATAATCCGCTATGGTTTTCATCGCGTAGGTTTTCTTTTGAGCAAGCGTATTCTGGAGCATTACCTTACCATTTTTATCATCAATATTGGTTATCGCAATGGCTTCCTTTGGTAAGGCATCAAAAAATGCTTTTTTGGCATTCAGATAATCTAAGAAAGTTTTGTGATAATCCAAATGGTCGTGCGTGAGGTTGGTAAATCCTGCAACGGCAAACCGAAGCCCACGGATACGCCCTTGGTGAATGCCGTGAGAAGAAACTTCCATAAAGGCATACTCGCAGCCGCTGGCGACTGCCTTGGCTAAAATCTGGTTGAGGGTAATCACATCTGGCGTGGTGTGCGTAGATGGGAAAACCTCCGTGCCGATGCGGTATTCCACCGTAGAAATAAGCGCCGATGAATAGCCTAATTTCTGGAAAACATCAAACAATAAAGTGGACACCGTGGTTTTCCCATTGGTGCCTGTAACGCCGATGAGCTTCAACTTCTCTGATGGGCGTCCATAAAAATTAGCCGCCAACAGCCCTGAAGCCTCGGTGGTATCCTTCACTTGGATGTAAACCACGCCCTCGGTGAGCTCTTGTGGGAGGTCTTCGCAAACGATAGCCGTGGCGCCTTTTTCAATCGCAGAAGTGATGAACTGATGACCATCAGCCACCGTGCCTCTCATCGCGATGTAGAGCGTGCCTGCCTCCACCTTACGGCTATCCATAGCTAAGGCTGACACCTCTTGCTCCAGATTTCCGATGGTATTGAGAACCGATATATTTTGTAATAAATCACTGATTTTCATTGATTTTTATCTTTGTAGCGTTAGATATATTTTTTGATCTTTCTTAATATAAGTCCCCTCTTTAGGAAACTGTTCTAAGACTTTCCCCACCCCTTTGTACTCCACGCGATAGCCTAAATTCTCCAATTGCGGAATCACTTCTTTACCAATCAAGCCTTCCAAATGTGGCATTGTATGGTTATTGATTGTGATTTTAGTCTGCGCAGGCGTCAGTTTATTGAGGTTCACTTTTTTATCTACCAACATTTCTTTTTCCACATTGAGCGGCGTTTTCAAGAAAGTTTTACCTGCAATTTCCTTAAAAACAGGAGCTGCCACCGTTGCGCCATAAAACCCTTTGGAAGTATCTGGCTGATTGACCATCACCAAGCAAGTGTATTTAGGATTGTCGGCAGGATAAAAGCCCGCAAACGAAGACTGGTACTTCATTGGGCCCCCTGGAATCCAATATTCAAACCTTGCCGTACCTGTTTTCCCCGCCATTTTGAGATTGGGCGTAAAGATACTCTTAGCCGTTCCCTTTTCTACGGCTTTGGTAAGAGCGTGTGTCATCATCTCTATAGCTTTATCTGATGCCATTTTATTGACCATAACCTCAGGTTTTGCCTCGTAGGTGACTTTGCCATTTTTCACAATTTTATCGATGAAAAGCGGCTTCACCATTTTACCTTTATTGGCAATTCCGTTGTAGAAAGTTGCCAGTTGTAACAGATTAAACCGTGAAGAATAGCCATACGCCAAAGAAGCTAAAGTGGCTTTGTTCCAGCGCGAGTTATCAGGCGTTACCACAAATGGTTTGGTGGTGCCAGGCAGTTCTATGTCCATTTTGTCAAACATCTTCCAGCGCTTGAGGTGCCCAAAAAACACTTGAGGATTATCCGCATAATATTTAACAATGAGTTTGGCAGACCCTACATTACTGGATTTGGCGAGGACATCACTAATATCATAGGTGCCGCCGCCGTGGCCATCAGAAATAGTTTGCTTAGCATAAGTCCAAGTGCCGTTGCCCACATTCACGGTTGTGTTTTCATCAATAAAGCCATCATCCATCGCAGCTAACAGAGAAACCACCTTAAAAGTGGAGCCTGGTTCTGTGGCATCTTTCAGGGTATAATTATAGGCATCTATATACACGCCAGGTTCTTGCCTGCGGAGGTTGACCATAGCGCGCACTTTGCCCGTGGCTGTCTCTATCACCACCACCGAGCCATGGTCTGCATCAAAATTGATGAGTTGCTTTTCTAATGCAGAATGGGCGATATCCTGAATTCTTAAGTCTAAAGTGGTATAGACATCGCTGCCGTCTTCGGGTTCTTTAATTTGCCAATAATCAATGGGTTTCCACTGGGAGGAGTTGATTCTTTGCTCAAATCTAGAGCCATCTTTCCCTGATAGATATTGACTGAAAGCACCTTCTAAACCAGATTTATACACGCCGTTGTCTAACCCAATGGTTCCTCTACCAATCATATTGGTAGCGAGTTCTCTTTGGTATTTTTTCTCTACGATAAAGCCGCCTCGGTTTTGTCCTTTGGAGAAAATGGGAAATTGCCGAATTCTATTATATTCATCAAAATCTAAATCTTTAACCAAGCTGTAATATTGGTTGCCGCGTTTTCTTTCTTTATCAAATTTATCTCTAAAATAGCTGCGTGGCTTGCCAAACATCCGCCCCAGAGAATCGGATAGAGCGCCGATATTGGCTCTATAAACGGTATCTCTAATGGTTTTGAAATCTACATAAATATCATAGCGCATCACGGTGGTTGCCAGTATAGAGCCATCTGCCGCATAGAGATTGCCACGTGCCGCTTTTAGTTTAGCCTCGCGGAAGTTTTTCTTAATATCATCATTGATTTCTTCCACATTGGTGTTCTGGATAATCAGAATTCTAAAAATAAAAGCCACGAAAATAAGCAACGCTATGAAGGCTAAAAAATACCCCATATGAAGCGCTGTGGTTCGTTTTTTTATAAAATCGCTATTATTTTTCATGGATAGAGTCTATTTTCACTAAAATTTTATGTGGATGATTTTCTAATGGTACCAAAGAGTCTTTGATGACCGCTTTCCCCAGCTGGCTTTCTAATTTTATTTTGATCAATTTACTTTGCGCATAGGCATTTCTGGATTTGTATTCTTCGGTTTTCTCCTTCAGGGCGTTGATTTGTTTAACTTTATTATTGGCTAAATTATTGATGTAAATCATAAAAACCATCATCACCATCAATAGCCCTGCATAGCGATAGTACAGCCTTACTTCCTCCCGGTTGAGAAAGTTCCCCTTGATGAGGCTCCCGAAATTGAATTTCTTTTTTTTATAATTATGATTCTTCTTTTTTGCCATTATCTCAATGATCACCGAATATTTCAGCGGTGTGTTTTGTTTTTTCTATTGTTGTTCTCTTTTAATACCCACTCTCATTTTAGCACTTCTCGCCCTTGAATTTTTTTCTATCTCCTCTTGAGAAGGCACGATGGCTTTGGTTTGTAGCAAATCAAACGCTTTATGGTAGTTGCCGTATAAATCTCGCTCTGGCTCTCCCTCAAACATTCCATTTTTAAGAAAACGCTTTACCAACCTGTCCTCCAAAGAATGGTAAGAAATGACCACCAATCGCCCACCTGGTTTCAAGATTTTATAAGCTTGCGTGAGCATTTCTTTCAAGGCTTCCAATTCTTGGTTGACCTCAATCCTGATCGCTTGGAACACCTGAGCAAAAAATTTATTTTGCCGATGTGGCGGTATGTAGCTGAATAGCGCCTTTAAATCTTCCGTGGTTTTTATCTTTTTATTTTTCCGATGGTGTACAATTTCCCTTGCCAACTTTCGTGCCTCTCTCAGCTCGCCGTAGAGGTAGAAAATGTCCGCCAAATGCTCTTCCTCATACTCGTTAACCACCATTTGGGCATCTAATTTTTGCAAAGTGTTCATCCGCATATCCAGAGGCGCCTCACTGCGAATGGAAAAGCCACGCTCTGCCGCATCAAACTGATGAGAAGACACGCCCAAATCCGCCAAAACACCATCTACTTGCTGTACGCCGTACATCAACAATGCATTTTCTAAAAACCTAAAATTCTGATTGATGAGCGTAAATTGTTCGTGGTTGAGGGCATTTTCCAAAGCATCTAAATCTTGATCAAAACTAAACAAACGCCCCTCTGGCGAAAGCCGAGAAAGGATCTCCTTAGAGTGGCCACCGCCGCCAAAGGTGCAGTCCACATAAATACCACCCTCGTTGGTCACGAGCGCATCTACACTGGGTTTTAATAAAACAGGCTGATGGTACACTTTTTTTGTTGTATTTTTTAATTTAAAATAAGGCTAAACTTGCTCTGTATCGGGATTCCCCATGACCTCTTCCGCCATTTCCGCAAAATCATTTTCGTTAAGGCGAATATTCTCTTCGTAGGCTGTTTTATCCCAAATTTCAAAAAATTCGCCCACGCCAGAAATCACAATATCTCGGCTCAGTTGGGCAAAATCCTTCAAATCTTTTGGGATTAAAATCCGTTCAGATTTATCAATCTCCACCGATTTTACACCAGCGGTAAAGAGCCTGATAAAATCTGTATTTCTCTTTTTGAAACGGTTCAACTGGT
This sequence comes from Riemerella columbina, assembly GCF_030517065.1. Taxonomy (NCBI): domain Bacteria; kingdom Pseudomonadati; phylum Bacteroidota; class Flavobacteriia; order Flavobacteriales; family Weeksellaceae; genus Riemerella; species Riemerella columbina. The sequence continues at coordinate 247,999 of NZ_CP103950.1, read as the reverse complement.
TCAAGCGCGCCGTTAGTTGTTTCCACGGCGTTTCGGTATAGACTTCTAAACAATTCTGGAACACCGCACGCTTCACGATAAGTCGCTCATCTTGCAGGGTTTCCAAGTGCTTAGCCAAAGGCGAAGGGAGTTTAAGCCTGCCTTTATCATCTATTTTACACTCATATGTTTCAAAAAAGTAATTCATTTGGGACAAAATTAGTCAATAATTTCCAAACTTTACCACTTTTTACCACTTTTTAACCTATTGTTGATAAGTTTTTTCTCTCGCCTCAAAAACCTCGTAACCATTTGATTGTCTTAATACAAGCCCTCTTTAAATATTCCACAATGCCGTAACCAAGCCCTATGGCGCTTTGATTTTATGCAGTGCGTAAAACAAAAAAAATTTTTATACGGCGAGTTTGGTGTTTAATTTGTATTTTTGCGAGTCATAGTAGCGTTTTTATGATTTTTAAAACCAAAAAAGAGAAAAAATTCAATTTCATAGAAGAGGGCGAAGGACACCCTATGGTGCTTCTCCACGGGCTGATGGGCGGCCTCAGCAATTTTGATGATACCATTGCTTTTTTTTCGGAAAAAGGCTATAAAGTACTGGTGCCAGAGCTGCCCATCTATGATTTGCCTGTGCTCAACACCAACCTAACCGCCATTTCTAAATATGTGGCTAAATTTATCCAGCAAGAAGTCGGCGGCAAGCCTGTAACCCTTGTGGGCAACTCTATGGGCGGACATATTGGCTTAATTTTAACGCTGGCAAAACCCGAGTTAGTGAAAAATCTGGTGCTGACAGGCAGCTCTGGACTTTACGAAAAATCCTTCGGCGATAGTTTTCCAAGAAAAAGCGACAAGGAATACATCAAAAGAAAAACCCAAGAGGTTTTTTATAATCCAGAAGTGGCGACAGATGCTCTGGTAGATGAGGTTTTTGCGGTGGTTAATGACCGTATGAAGGGGATCAAAACCGTGATGCTCGCCCGCAGTGCCATCAAACACAATATGCTGAAGGATCTCCCAAAAATCACTTGTCCAACCTGCCTTATCTGGGGAAAACAAGACCATGTGACACCGCCTGAGGTGGCTGAAGATATGCATCAGCACATTCCAAATTCTGACCTCTATTGGATTGATGAATGTGGACACGCCGCTATGATGGAGAAACCTCAAGAGTTTAATGAAATTCTATACTATTGGCTCAAAAAAGTCAATTCTTAAACTTTTAGCCTATGATGATTAAAAGCGCCGAGTTTGTCAAAAGTAGCCAAAAATGGCAAAGTTGCCCTGAGCCCAACCTCCCAGAGTACGCTTTTATTGGGCGTTCTAATGTGGGAAAGTCCTCGCTCATCAACGCCATTACCAATCATAAAGGCTTGGCAAAGACTTCGCAAACGCCTGGGAAAACCCAGCTAATCAACCATTTTCTCATCAATAATGAGTGGTACCTTACCGATTTGCCTGGTTATGGCTATGCTAAGGTTTCCAAATCTCTGCGCAAGGATTTTGAGAAGTTGATTACCAACTATATTCTTAACCGAAAGAATTTGGTGAACCTTTTCGTATTGGTGGACATCCGCCATACACCGCAGAAAATTGATTTGGAATTTATAGAATGGTGTGGAGAGAATGGCGTGCCTTTTTCCATTGTTTTTACCAAATTGGACAAAATGAAGCCCAACGCTGCAGAGAAAAATCTACAGCTCTACACAGAAAAACTCCTTGAAACTTGGGAAGAACCGCCCGCGATGTATGTGACTTCTGCGGAGAAAAAAATCGGAACTGAGGAAATCCTCAACTTTATAGAACAGACCAATCGCTACTTAGCCGAACATAAAATCAATTTCAATGGATAACCTTATTTGGAACATTAAAGCTTTTAATGAGCTCAGCGCTGAGGAGTTTTATAAAATAATGGTGGCAAGGCAAGCGGTTTTTATGATAGAACAAAATGTAACCTACCAAGACGCCGATGGCTACGATGACCAGGCGCTCCACCTTTGGGCAGAAAATACGGCGGGAGAATTGTTGGCGTATTGCAGGCTTTTCCCTGAACATATTAAGTATGCTGAAGCTTCTATTGGTCGGGTTTTGACCACAGAACAAGGGAGAGGGCAAGGCTTAGGGAAACAGCTCATTGCCTATGCGATAGAATGTATAGAAAATAGATATAGAACCCGAAATATCCGAATCTCTGCACAAGATTATCTTTTAAAATTCTACAATGATTTCGGTTTTAAAGATACTGGTAAAAAATACTTGGAGGATACCATTCCTCATACAGAAATGCTAAGAGCTTAGATAAATCTAAACTCTTTTTTTAAAATTAAAAAGTCATTTTTTACTTCAACCAACCTAAGTCTCCAAAATATTTTTCAAATTTCTGGATTTTAGGGCCTACTACGGCACTGCAATAAGGCTGCGTTGGGTTTTCATTATAATAACCTTGATGATAATCTTCGGCTTTCCAGAATTTTTCAAATGGTGCCAACTCTGTTACATAAGTCCCGTTCCAGCGCCCTGTGGCTTCGGATGTCTTGATGGCTTCTTCTGCCATTTGTTTTTCGTTTTCATCATTGTAAAAAATAACCGAGCGGTACTGCGTGCCCACATCATTACCCTGTCGATTGAGTTGCGTAGGATCGTGAAGAAAGAAAAAGACCTCCATCAATTGCTGATAAGAAATTTGGTCTGGATGGTAGGCAATCTGCACCACCTCGGCGTGTCCTGTTTCGCCAGTGCAGACTTCCTTATAAGTTGGATTGTCTTTGTGTCCGCCAGAATAGCCCGAAAGCACGGCTTCTACGCCTTTCAGTTTATTGAAACAACTTTCTACACACCAAAAACAGCCCCCACCTATCGTAAGGTATTTTATATTATTTTGCTCTATCATTTCTTTTTGATTTAATTCTTGGTTAGATTTTTTAACTTGCCCACTGCACGCCCAAAGCATACAGCAAAGCCCTATGAATATGGCTTTCATCTTATTTTTCCCAAACCAAAGCACTGGCACCCAAAATAGCCGCATCTGCCTCATCTAACTCACTAAATACCAATTTAACTTTACCTCGGAAAGTTGGGAATAGGTTACGCTCCATATGGAGTTTAGTCGGTTTCAAAATAAAATCTCCTGCCTTAATAACACCCCCAAAAAGCAAAATAGCTTCTGGCGATGAGAACATCACGAAATTAGCCAACGCCTCACCTAACTTTTGCCCTGTGTAGCGGAAGACCTCAATAGCTGTAGAGTCGCCTGCTAAAGCGCATTCGTGAACAGTTTTAGCGTTAATTTGTTCCTCAGGATAGTCATTCAGCATTGATTCTGGAAATTCAGCGCGCATCTTTTTTGCCGTAATAGCAATGCCCGTAGCAGAAGCGTAAGCCTCCAAACTGCCTTCTGAGCCTGTGCTCCAGTGTTTCCGCCCTCCAGGTTTTACAATGGTATGCCCCAACTCTCCAGCAAAACCATCGTGGCCATAAATCAGCTGTCCATTCGCGATAATGCCGCTCCCCACGCCTGTTCCTAAAGTAATCATAATGAAATTTTTCATTCCCTTAGCGGCACCAAACATCATCTCGCCAAGAGCTGCAGCGTTGGCATCATTGGTAATAGTACACGGCACACCAAACTTTGCTGTAATTTTCTCCGCCAAAGGCACAATACCTTTCCAATTAAGATTAGGTGCGTTCTCAATGGTGCCATTATAATGATTGCCATTGGGTGCCCCGATGCCGATGCCTTCTAAAACGCCATCTTTGGCGTGCTGGTCTAATAGTGGTTTAACCTCGTTATAGAGTTGGTCTATAAACTCATCTACGGTTTCTGTTTCCGTTTTGATGCGGCCTTTACCAAGAATATCTCCTCTATGATTAACCAACCCAAATTTGGTATTGGTACCACCGATATCTATCCCCAAAGCCAACTGTTTAGATAAATCCACTATCGCCATAATCTTAAATTTTTAGAGGCTATAAAATTACGAATTTTTATCCGTTTGTACCAAAACTTTAACTTTAAGTGAGGAAAAAATTGCCCATTTCCAAAATTGAAAACGGGCAAGATGTTATTTAAAAATCGGTTCCTTACGCTGGGATTTCCCCTTTATAAAGGAAAGACACGATTTCCTTATTAATTTTATCTACCATTTCGCTAAATAGATAAAAAGATTCTTGCTTATAAATCACCAATGGGTCTTTCTGTTCATAGACTGCCCCCTGCGAAGAGCGGCGTAAGTCGTCCATTTCTCTAAGGTGGAGCTTCCAGTTTTCATCAATAATGGCTAAGGAAATATTTTTCTCAAAATCATTGATGAGGCTATCACAATGAGTTTCGTATGCCTCTTTTAAGTCGGCTAAGACGGTCATCGTTCTAGTGCCATCACTAAACGGCACTTGGATCATTTTAAACATATTCCCTTGGTTTTGGTATACATTCTCTATGATTGGGAACGATTTTTCCTTGAGCAATGCCAACTTCATTTCGTAGTCTTCTTGGGCTTTTTTGAATACGATGTTGGTCAGCTCTTCTACGGTTTTATTTTTGAAATCAGCCTCAGAAACTGGGGTTTCCATCGTGAAATATTTGATGATTTCGTATTCAAAATCTTTGTAATCTCCTTCCATTTTCGTTTTGTTCACGATGGAGTGGGCAACATCAAAAATCATATTGGCGATGTCGTATTTCAGATGGTCTCCAAAGAGGGCATTTTTTCTTCTTTTGTAGATCACATCTCTCTGTTTGTTCATCACATCATCATACTCCAAGAGCCTTTTACGGATACCGAAGTTGTTCTCTTCCACCTTTTTCTGCGCTCTCTCGATAGATTTGGTAATCATAGAATGCTGGATCACCTCGCCATCTTTGTGCCCTAATCTGTCCATCATTTTGGCAATTCTTTCGGAGCCGAATAAACGCATCAAATTATCTTCTAACGATACATAGAACTGCGAACTTCCTGGGTCTCCCTGTCTTCCTGCTCTACCTCTCAGCTGTCTGTCCACACGGCGAGAGTCATGTCTTTCTGTCCCGATGATCGCCAATCCGCCTGCATCTTTCACTTCTTTGCTTAGTTTAATATCGGTACCACGCCCTGCCATATTGGTCGCGATGGTTACCACACCTGGAGCACCTGCACCTGCCACAATTTCGGCTTCTTGTTTATGCATTTTGGCGTTGAGTACTTGGTGCGGAATTTTTCTAAGTTGTAAGGCTTTAGATAAAAGCTGCGAGATTTCCACGGAAGTCGTTCCTACCAACACTGGGCGACCTTGGGCGGTCAATTTTTCCACTTCTTCAATAACGGCGTTGTATTTTTCACGGTTGGTTTTGTACACCAAATCGTGTCTGTCGTGGCGCTGAATAGGGCGGTTAGTTGGAATAACCACTACATCTAATTTATAGATTTCCCAGAATTCACCTGCTTCGGTTTCTGCGGTACCCGTCATTCCTGCCAGTTTATTATACATACGGAAATAGTTCTGCAATGTAATGGTGGCAAAGGTTTGTGTAGCCGCTTCAATTTTCACATTTTCTTTGGCTTCTATGGCTTGGTGCAATCCATCGGAATAGCGTCTGCCCTCCATAATACGCCCTGTTTGCTCATCAACAATTTTTACTTCGCCATCCATTACCACATACTCATCATCTTTTTCAAAAAGTGTATAGGCTTTAAGTAACTGATTTAAAGTATGAATTCTTTCAGATTTAATAGCGAAGTCTCTAAATAATTCTTCTTTTTGAGCAAATTCTTCTTCTTTCGGTAAGTTTTTAGCTTCTAATTCTGCGATTTCCGTACCGATGTCTTGCAACACGAAGAAATTAGGGTCTGAGTTGCCTTGCGACATATACTCCACGCCCTTGTCTGTAAGGTCTATTTGGTTATTTTTTTCATCAATCACGAAATAAAGGTCTTTATCCACCTTCGGCATTTCACGATTGTTATCTTGCATATATTGGGCTTCTACCTTTTGTAAAAGGGCTTTGTTCCCTGTTTCTGATAAGAATTTAATCAGCTGTCTGTTCTTTGGCAAACCTCGGTAAGCTTGTAGGAGCTTAAAGCCGCCTTCTTTGGTATTGCCTTGTGCGATAAGCTTTTTGGCTTCGTTAAAGATAGTACTTACTGTTTTACGCTGGATTTGGACAATGCGATCCACAGAAGGTTTGAGCACATCATATTCCTGTCTATCGCCTTGTGGCACGGGACCAGAGATGATGAGCGGCGTTCTGGCATCATCGATTAAAACAGAGTCCACCTCATCTACGATGGCATAGTTAAGCTCGCCTTGTACCATTTCTGATGGCGAATTGACCATATTATCTCTAAGGTAATCAAAACCGAATTCGTTATTGGTACCGTAGGTAATGTTGCACTGGTAGGCTTTTCTTCTGGCATCAGAGTTCGGTTGGTGGTTGTCAATACAATCTATGGTCAAGCCGTGGAATTCGTATAGAGGTCCCATCCACGCGGAGTCCCTTCTGGCGAGGTAATCATTCACCGTAACCACATGCACCCCTCTTCCTGGTAAGGCATTGAGGTAAATCGGCAAGGTTCCCACTAAGGTTTTACCTTCCCCTGTTGCCATTTCGGCGATTTTACCGCTGTGGAGCACCACCCCACCGATGAACTGCACATCATAATGCACCATATCCCACTGGACTTTTGTGCCTGCGGCATCCCAATGGTTGAGCCAAACCGCCTGATCGCCCTCTATCACCACAAAGTCTTTGGTGGCGGCAAGTTCTCGGTCTCTATCGTTAGCTTTCACTCTGATTTCGCCATTTTTAGCCCATCTTTTAGCGGTTTCTTTGAGCACTGCAAAGGCTTGTGGCAAGAGGTCTGTAAGGACTTTTTCTTCAATCTGATAGGCGTCTTTTTTCAGCTCTTCTATTTTGGTAAAGAACGCTTCTTTTTCATCTACATTGGTGGTGTTTTTGATGTCCTTTTTTACCTGTTCTATCTGAGTGGTAATTTTGGCAGTAGCTTCTTTTATTTTGGTTTGGAATTCTACAGTTTTTTGTCTCAGTTCATCATCAGAAAGTTTCTCTATTTCGGGTTCTGTAGCCTTAATTTTAGCGACTACTTTTTTGACTTCTTTGAGGTCTTTTTCGTTTTTATTTCCAAGGAAACTTTTCAGTATCGTATTTAAAAAACTCATAATAATAGATTAAATTAAGCCTAAAAAAGAGTAGGCTTTTTCATTAAATAGTTATAAAAGGGTACAGCGAAGAGCGTAGTGCCCATCGCTGTTTGGTTAATATTCATCTTCGTTCCAGAGGAAGTCTTCATCTGTGGGGTAATCACTCCACACTTCTTCTATACTTTCATAGATTTCGCCTTCGTCTTCTATGGCTTGTAGGTTTTCTACGACCTCCATTGGCGCACCTGTTCTGATAGCGTAATCTATCAATTCTGCCTTAGTCATTGGCCACGGCGCATCACTAAGATAAGATGCTAATTCTAATGTCCAGTACATATTATTTTAATTTTTTGCAAAAATAAAAAATTAAGTGAGATTTTTTATCTTTTTTAAATGATTGTTATGGTTTTATTTTAAAACAACTTAGGCTTGCTTTCTCAAAAACCATTCCACAAATTTTTTTATGCCATTTTGGAAGTTAGTTGATGGGGCATAGCCGATCATTTTTTTGGCTTTTTGTATATCGGCATTGGTTTTTTGCACATCGCCAGGTTGCATAGGCTGCTGGTTCCGTATGGCGGTTTTTTCCATCGTGGTTTCTATGGTTTGGAGCATAGCATTGAGGGTAACCACCTCGCTTTCTCCTAAGTTGATAATTTCATAAACCCCTTGGTGCGTTTCCAAATAGGCGATGGATTTTAGAATGCCATCAATAATATCCGCAATATAAGTGTAATCTCTCGCCGTGGAGCCATCGCCATAGAAAGGTACGGCTTGCCCTTCGCTCATCATTTTGGTAAATTTATGTATCGCTAAATCAGGTCTTTGGCGAGGTCCATACACGGTAAAAAATCGCAACTGTATCATATCAATACCATACAAATGGTGGTAAGTATGCCCTAAAATTTCACCGCATTTTTTGGTGGCTGCATAAGGCGATATGGGACGGTCTACATTATCCGTTTCAGAAAAAGGCACCTTTTCATTATTCCCATAAACACTTGAAGATGAAGCACAAACAAACTTTTTAATCCCTCTATCTTTGCAGACTTCCCAAAGGTTCATCGTGCCACGGATATTCACGGCTTCGTAGTCGAGTGGGCGCTCTATCGATGGGCGAACGCCTGCCAATGCCGCCAGATGAATCACCATATCGGGGTGGTGTTTTTTCACGATTTCATCTATGCCCTCTTTATCTTTAATATCTTGATAATAAAGTTGATAATTATCCGAAGTAGTCTGCGTTATCAGGCGATGAATGTCCTCGGTTTTATCATTGGTAAAATCAAAATCGGTGGGAAGACCTACGGATTCTAAGGTGTTTTTGATTTTGATAGGATAGGCATAAAAATCATCAAAATTGTCTATATTGATAACAGAATGTCCTTTTTTTAACAAAGCTTCTACCAGATGAGAACCAATAAAGCCACTGCCGCCTGTGATAAGATATACCATTGCTAATATTGTATTTTGGTAACGATGATGAAACAAAAAATCTGCACAAAAGTAACAAAATTATATTAAATTTTAATTCTTATTTTTGGAGAAATTTTTTGAGTATGAAATTCCAAGGGCAAATCCGAAAAATGAAAGCGCAGTGGGCAGAGCCTATTCAATATTACCTCAACCTCTCTCGTGATTTATTGCACATCAACGAGCTGTTGCAGCGCCATATTACAATCTCGCACCAAGGCTATGAATGCGTTAACTGCGGTAGTGATGAGCCTATTTACCAAATGGGATTCTGCAAAAAATGCTTTTTTGAAAGCCCTTATGCCAGCGAAACCATCCTCAAACCAGAGTTATCCAAAGCCCACTTAGGCATAGAGGAGCGAAATCTCAGCGTAGAGAAAGAGATCCAACTGCAGCCACACATCGTGTATTTAGCTTATACTGGCGATTTTAAAATCGGTGTAACCAGGGAAACGCAAATTCCTACCCGCTGGATCGACCAAGGCGCCTCCCAAGCTCTCCCTATCGCCCGAACGGAAAACAGATATGAGGCAGGGATGATAGAAGTCGCTCTAAAACAGCACCTTTCCGATAAAACCAACTGGCGAAAAATGCTCCAACTTCAATCTATCGATAATGATACAGACCTCTACGCCAAACGCGATGAAATAACACCACTCATCCCCGCTGAATATCAAAAATTTATTATTGATGCCGAGGTGCTCAACTTAGATTTCCCCTACCAACCACCCGCCAGCATCCGCTCTGTAAGCCTTTCTAAAACCCCAAATTTTGAAGGACAATTGGTAGGCATAAAGGGGCAGTATTGGTGTTTTCAAGACGGCAGCGTGATGAATATTCGCGCCCACGAAGGCTTTGTTGTAGCCCTCCAAATCTCGTAAGGTATAGATTTTGTTAGTGCTATACTTTTTACACTAATCTATATGAATAAATATCTAAAAGTAGGCGGCATAGTGCTGGGCGCCGTGTTGCTCATTGGCATTTTACTTAATTTCGGGCTCAATCTTTGGCTCAAATACGGACTGCCCAAATACATTAAAAACAACACCGACTATGCCGTGCAATACGAAAATTTAGGCGTAGATGTATGGACGGGCAACGTCAGCGCTAAAGCCATTCGCATTAAAACCACTTCTAAAAAAACAAATATCCTTAAAATTTCAGGGGATATTAAAGCTTTGGAAGTTTCAAGATTGGGTTTGTATAGTGCAATATTTCAGCACGATATCAATTTAAATCGGTTGGCATTGGAGCAACCTCAACTGCATATTCTATTGCCCGAATCTCAAAAACAAAAACAAGACAAAAATTGGAGCTTAAGCCTCGGGCAAGTGCTGATAGAGGGCGGAAATATTGAAATCCATCAACCGAAGCAAAAATTAGCCTCTGTAAAAGATTTGCACCTCAACATCAAAAATTTAAAAACCAGCCAGAACCCCAACCAAGAGCTGCCTTTTAGTTTTGAGGATTACCAAATTCGTGGTAAAGCCCTTGAAATCTCGCCAGATGAAGTGTACCGCTTTACTATGGACGATTTTTCCAAAGATAAAAACGAGGATTTGCATTTGGTTAATTTCAAGCTCAAACCCTTGATGGATTATGCCCAGTTTACGAAGAAATTTCCTAAAAAAAGAAATCTTTTTGATGTAGAAATCAAAGAGGTACAGCTGAAAACCTTACAGTTTGAAAGTCAGAAAATTAAGTTAGAAGAAGTGGTTTTTACCGAACCACAACTCACACTCCATACCACCAATGTCGCCCCAGAAGAGAAGGAAAAAAGTTTTACCTACCAAGTGGAAATGGGCAATGTGCAACTCCAAAATGCGAAAATCAACATCCTGAAGCCCAACACCAAACCGCTGTTTTCCACCGCATCTCTCACGATGAACATCAGCAAAATTTTTATGGATGACCAGACCGCCAAAGGTAACATTCCTTTCAATTATGAAACTTTTGATATTGATGCCCATCAGCTGGCTTATTATTCTAATACAGAGCAAATTAAAGTGAACCACCTCAAAGCGCAAAAGAATGATTTAAGCCTGAGCCAAATTTCTGTGAAGCCCACGGCACGCTCGCCGTATCAACCAGAAATTCAGATGAATATAGACCAACTTCGCTTTAAAGCCAAATATTGGGCATTTGAGGATAATCGGTTGAAGTTAGACATCGCTCAAGCCTATGCAGGTCGGGTAGATGCGCACATTAAGGCCGCTACCCAATCTCGGCAGAAGCAACAGGATTTTTCTGGAATTGCGATGCCCCTACTCATCCGCCGCGCCGAGGTTAAGCACGCCAACCTAACTTTTGAAAAAGACCAAAAACCACTTCAGATAAAAGGCGCCTCTTTTGCCGTGAATGATGTGGAAATGAACGAGAACACACTCAATCACCAAATTCCTGTCAAAGTTGGAAATTTTAAATTGGCTGTGCAGTCCGTGGATTATAAAATGAACCCTTATTATCGCTTGAAAACCCAAGCCATCACGGTAGAAAATCGGCAGTTTGCCATCCATCAATTTGAGATGATCCCTATGGTTTCTCGTGCGCAGTTCATCAAGATGATTCCTTATGAAAAGGACTTTTATACCATTACTGCCAAAAAAATTGCTGGGCACGGCGACTGGAATTTGCTCACCACAGCGCAACCTTACATCAATGCTGAAAACCTCCTCCTCAGCGAGGTTGATGCCAATATTTTCCGCAGTACCATTCCGAAAGATGACAACAGCGCGCGCCCACTCTATGCCACTATGTTGCGGAAGATTAAACTGCCGCTTTACATTAAACAAGTGGATTTAAAAAACTCTAAACTGGTCTATGAAGAAGATACCGAAAGTAGCAACGGCGCAGGAAAAATCGCGTTCAGTTCCTTTAATGCCACACTGAAAAACATCAACTCGGCTAAGATGAAAAACAAACCTACGGTGGTAGATATTGCCGTGAATGCCAAGTTTATGAACGCCTCGCCGCTCATCGCTTATTGGCAGTTTGATGTTAGAAATCAGCAAGATGCCTTTAAAATCTGGGGACATTTATCGGATTTGCCCGCGGTTCGCATCAACTCGTTTTTATTGCCTTATCTTAAAATCAAAGCCACGGGCGCTATACAGCGTTTAGATTTCAATTTTAATGGTAACCAGCAGTTTTTAACTGGAACGATGAAGATGAAACACCAAGAGCTTAAAATTGCTTTTGTAGACAAAGATGGAAAAGAGAAGCACAAACTCCTCAGCGGCATTATCAATTGGGTAGTCACCAACGATTCTAAAAAATACCCTGATGCCGTGGATATTGGCAAAGTGGAGCGCGAGCCACAACGGTCGTTTTTCAACTTTTTTTGGAAAGGTTTAGAGGCCGGATTAAAGAAAATTCTCATCTAAACTTTGCTATCCTAAACGCACGTTCATCTTATCCACCCAAGCCAATGCGGCAGGGCATATCTCTATGTTTTTCAAGGTCAGGTGGTTAATTTGATACACCTTTTTTCGGTTGGTATGCGGAAATTCGCGACAGGCTTTGGGGCGCACTTCATAAATCATACACGCGTTATCATCGAGCAAAAACGGACAGGGCATAGACTGGAACACCCAATCTTGGTCCTCATCTACCCTAAGATAACGAGCCTCAAACGCCGCAGATTTCATTTTGAGGAATTTAGCAATCCGCTCTATATCTTGTGCGGTCAGTAGAGGTCCCGTGGTTTTGCAACAGTTGGCACATTCCAAACAATTGATTTGCTCAAAGACCTCATTATGAACCTCTTCTGCCAAGTAATCTAAATTTTTAGGTGGCTTTTTCTTGAGCTGATTTAAAAACTTTTGGTGGGCTTTTCGCTTTTGCTGTGCCGCCCGCTGGTGTCCCTCTAAATCCATACCGCAAAGATAGAATAAAAAATAAAATGCTAATTAAGATTAAAAAGTCTTATTTTTGCATCAGAAATAAAAATGCCGCTCAGTGGCTAAATTAAAAATACCGTGATGAAAGACATTGAATCCCGCGCAGATATAGAGCAATTGGTCAATCGGTTTTATGATAAAGTAAACCGCGATGAAACCATAGGCTTCTTTTTTAACCAAATTGCCAAAGTGGATTGGGATGAACACCTCCCTAAAATGTACGATTTTTGGCAAACGCTATTATTTGGAGAAGTGGCTTATAAAGGCAATCCTATGGGCGCCCATTTCCCTATCAATGAAGTGGTTGCCATGGAAAAGTACCATTTTGAGCACTGGCTACAACTCTGGACAAGCACCATAGACGAGCTCTTCCAAGGCTCTATGGCGACCACCGCTAAATATAAAGCCGCCAATATTGCCAACCTGATGGCGTACAAAATGGAAATGGCAAGACGCTGATTTTCATAATTAAAAGAAAATAATTACTTTTGTTTCCTTATGGATGCAGAAGAAATTTTATACGCCATTGCCCTTCGGAAAAGCCCCTCGGTGGGCGATGTGGTTTTTAATACATTAGTAGATGCCGTGGGCTCCGCTAAAGAAGTCTGGCATCTCTCCAAAAATCATCTTAGAGGCATCTCGGGTATCGGCAAAACTATTGCAGAGCACATCGGTAACGAGAAATGGCTCCGGTTTGCCGAGCAAGAACTCCAGTTCTGTGAACAGCATCAAATCAAAATTAGACTGCGCCATTTGGGCGAACTTCCGCCACTCTTAAATGAATGTTATGGTGCGCCCGCTATCCTCTTTCAAAAAGGCAACTATGATGAAACCGCCACCAATATTAGCATTGTGGGTACCCGCAACGCCACCGCTTATGGCAAAGCTTTCATCAAAGACCTGATGGAGGCTTTGAAATCTAAAAATATACAAATCATCAGCGGGCTGGCACTCGGCACTGATGGCACGGCACACCAAGAAGCCTTGAGCGTTCAGCTTAAAACCTCCGCCGTTTTAGCCCACGGATTGCACACGCTGTATCCGAGTAAGCATCGGCAATTGGCACAAAACATCATAGACCACGGCGGTGCTCTGTTTTCGGAATTTACTACGGATAAAAAGCCCGATAGAGAACATTTTTTGCAAAGAAATCGGATTGTAGCAGGGCTGTCGCAAGCTACCATTGTGGTGGAAAGCGCCTATGCTGGCGGCTCTATGAGCACCGTAACCTTCGCCAACCAATATAATAGAGAGGTTTATGCGCTCCCTGGGAAAATTAACGACCTCTATAGCCAAGGCTGCAACCGTGTGATTTTTCAAAATAAAGCCAAAAACATTTGTGATATTCCTTCATTATTAGAAGATTTGGGGCTGGGCAACCAACCGCCTCGGCTAAGGGAATTGTTTCCTAAACCTTTGCCAGAGCTCAATGAACAGCAAAAATCAGTTTACGAAATCATCAAAAATAAACCTCAAACCAGCTTAGATGAGTTGGCGGCACAGCTTCATCAAAATCCTGTAAAACTCTTGCCTATTTTATTAGATTTGGAAATTTTAGGCGTCATCAGCACCCATTCTGGGAGGCAATATTCCACAGTATTATAGAACATCCTTTTTTTATAAAATAAATAATTTTAAAAATCAATTTTTAGTCCGTTAACGATATGTTTTTTTTTATTGTAATTATGACAATAAAAATATTTTGAAGCGATTTTTTTTTTGAAATTTACAAATAAGGCTTGCGTGATATTAAAAAAAGTTTAATTTTGTTGCTATCAATTAAACGCTATGGAACAATATAATGTAGACCAAAAAATTCAAGAATTTATTGCAAATGTAGAAGCTAAGAACCCTAATGAACCTGAGTTTCTACAAGCCGTGAAAGAAGTAGCGGTAACTGTAATACCTTTTATCGCCACTAAAAAAGAATACCGTGGCATGAAGTTATTAGAAAGAATGGTAGAACCTGAGAGAACCATTATTTTCCGTGTGCCTTGGGTGGACGACAAAGGCGAAATCCAAGTGAATAGAGGCTTTAGAATCCAGATGAACTCTGCCATAGGACCTTATAAAGGCGGTATTAGATTTCATCCTACTGTGAATCTTTCGGTACTTAAATTTTTAGCGTTTGAACAAGTATTTAAAAACTCCCTAACGACCCTACCTATGGGCGGCGGAAAAGGAGGCTCAGACTTTGATCCACAAGGCAAATCCGATATGGAAATTATGAGATTCTGCCAAGCCTTTATGACCGAACTTTGCAAGCACATAGGCCCTCAAACCGATGTTCCGGCAGGAGATATAGGCGTAGGCGCCAGAGAAATTGGCTACCTTTTTGGGCAGTATAAAAAAATCAGAAACGAATTTACAGGCGTACTCACAGGTAAAGGCTTAGCCTATGGTGGTTCCCTCATCCGCCCTGAAGCAACTGGTTACGGTGTAGTTTATTTTGCTGAGCAAATGTTAAGAACCATCGGCGAAGAAGTGAAAGGTAAAACTTTCGCGGTATCTGGCTTCGGTAATGTTGCTTGGGGGGTAATCAAAAAAGTAGACCAATTGGGCGGTAAAGCTGTAACCATCTCTGGGCCTGATGGTTATGTTTACGACAAAGACGGCATCACTGGAGAAAAAATAGATTTCTTATTAGAACTTAGAGCCAGCGGAAACAACCGTGCCGAAGACTATGTGAAAAAATATCCAGAGGCAGAATTCCACGCTGGAAAACGCCCTTGGGAAGTAAAATGTGATGTGGCTATCCCTGCCGCTACACAGAATGAACTTCATTTAGAAGACGCCATCAACTTGGTTAATAATGGTTGTATCTGCGTAACGGAGGCGGCTAATATGCCTTCTACATTAGATGCCATCAACCATTTTATCGATAATAAAGTCTTATTCTCACCTGGAAAAGCATCTAACGCTGGTGGTGTAGCCACTTCTGGATTAGAAATGACTCAAAACTCAATCCGCCTCAACTGGACTTCTGAAGAGGTAGATGCCAGATTAAAAGAAATTATGATTGGCATCCACAAAATGTGTAGAGATTACGGTAAAGAAGAAGACGGCTATGTAAATTATGTAAAAGGTGCTAATATTGCAGGCTTCGTAAAAGTAGCAGAAGCGATGCTGGCTCAAGGCGTAGTATAAAGACTAATGACCAAAAAACCATCTCGTAGGTTATACGAGTAAAAAGTAAAATGAAAGAAAAAAGTTCCTCACCTGAAAGATTGAGGAACTTTTTATTGCGCTAAGCCCAACAAAAATCATTATTTTTGGACTTTAAATTCAAACTTATGCAAAAAAACACTTGGACCACAGAAGACATCTTAGAGATTTATAATCAACCTTTTTTTGACTTAATCTACCAAGCCGCCACGGTACACCGCCAGCATCACGACCCACAGAAAGTGCAAGTTTCCTCGCTGATTTCCGTAAAAACAGGTGGCTGTCCCGAAGACTGCGGCTACTGCCCACAAGCTGCAAGATACCACACCGAGGTTAAAATCCACGAGATGCTCCCTGTTAACCAAGTGAAAGCCCAAGCGCTTAGAGCCAAACAAAATGGCATTTCTCGCGTTTGCCTCGGGGCAGCGTGGCGTAATGTAAAAGACGGCCCTGATTTTGACCATGTTATCGATATGGTAAGAGAGGTCACCAAGCTGGATATGGAGGTTTGCTGCACCTTAGGTATGCTCACCGAAAATCAAGCCAAAAGACTTGAAGAAGCTGGGCTCTACGCCTATAACCACAACATAGACAGCTCCGAAGAATATTATAAAGAAGTGATTTCCACCCGTGCCTTTGAAGACCGTTTGGAAACCATTGGCAATGTCAGAAAAACCTCTATCACCCTGTGTGCTGGCGGCATTATCGGTATGGGCGAATCTGTGGAAGACCGTTGCGGAATGCTCAAAGTTTTAGCCAATATGACGCCACAGCCAGAAAGTGTGCCCATCAATGCCTTGGTGGCGGTGGAAGGCACCCCTATGGAAGACCAAAAACCTGTTGATATTTTTGAATTTGTGAGAATGGTTGCCACAGCTCGCATCGTATTACCTAAAACCCAAGTGCGCCTCTCGGCTGGTAGAACAGAGTTTTCCAAAGAAGGACAAGCGCTTTGCTTCTTTTCAGGTGCCAATTCCATTTTCGCTGGCGATAAACTACTGACCACGCCTAACCCTGATATCAACGAAGACAAAACCCTCTTTGAACTCTTAGGCATCCAAACCCAAGCACCGTTTGAAAAACACGCCAAAAGACCAGTCGTAGAAAAAGAAGACAGCCAATACCAGCCTTTGGGCGAAAACCCAAAATGGACACGCCCTGAGCATAAAATCCCTCGCAATGAGGAAAAGAAAAAATCTTCGCTTCAACTTAAAGGAGATTCAAAAATTTAAGGATTGAAAGATTAAATGATTTGTAAAATTGTGAATTTGTTTATTTGGGCGTACCGCACTGCCTTTTTTTCAAGGGAAAAAGGCAGTGCGTCGGTCTACGGGCAGTCGCTTTTTTTGATTTTTTTCGAAAAAAATCAAAAAAGAGCTCCAACAATGCCCTCCGCCCTCACGCGAATACCCTGCGATAATTCCAAATTATTTGAAAATATTTGCCAGCGGGTGCTACCCACCCTGCGGAAGTTCTCCGTTTCCCCTCCTTGCGGAGGAGTAACCTGAAAGGCGTGGAAAATAGCCATTGGAGGGAACATGGGAAATATTCACAGCTTCACGATTTAACAAATCACTCCATTAGAAAAAATATTTGTGCAGAAAAATTCCCTTTTTTTTAAAGAGGGAGGGCCGTAGGACGGGGTGTGTTTTGAAAGGATATTAAAATAATCTGGATTTTGAAATTTGAAATCACGCAGTGAACCCACCCCACCGGGCACCCCTCCGAAAGGGCGGAGAGCCTCCGCAGGCAATTATCAATGCGGAGCCACCCCTTCAATCTTTTAATATTTAATTCCTTATCTTTGTAAAAAACAACAACATTATGGATAAGAAAGTATGGCTGGTAACAGGGGCTTCCAGCGGTTTGGGATTGGCTACGGTAAAGCAATTGCTGGCTCACGGTTACCGTGTGGCGGGTACTTCTCGGAATGTGGAACAGCTCGCCGAGGCGGTGCAAGATACCACGGGGCGCTTCCTCGCCTTGCCAATGCAGGTAACCGATGAGCAGAGCATCGCCGAGAATTTGGAACAAGTGGTGGCGACTTTCGGCAGGTTAGATGTCTGCGTGAACAATGCTGGCTATATTTTGGTGGGCAGCATAGAGGAGCTTTCCGACGCCGAGATTCGCAAAAATTTTGATGTCAATGTCTTCGGAATGATGAATGTGATCCGTGGGGTGATGAAGATTTTCCGCCGCCAAAACTCGGGGTATTTCCTCAATATCGCCTCTATTTCTGGGAGCACGACCGCCCCAGGGCAAGCCATTTATAGCGCCACCAAAGCCGCCGTAATTATGCTCACAGAAGCCGTAGATTATGAGGGCGAGGACTTCAATGTGCGGGCGACAGCCGTTTGTCCAGGTGGATTTCGTACCAATTTCCTCTCCAACCGTTCGGCGAAATTTCCAGAACACCCTATGAACGAATATCGCTCGGTTCGCCACTTTGAGCAACAGTACAAAAACCTCAACCAAAACCAAGGCGGCGACCCTGACAAGGCAGCATTGGCATTCATCGAGTTGGCAGAAAGTGCCAATCCACCACAGCGCATTTATCTCGGTTCCGATGGCGTGCGTGCGGCTCAACGCAAACTCCAAGAGGTGGCACAGACCATCGACGAGTGGCGAGATCTCAGCCTTAGCACCAATTTCACAAACTAATCACAATCTGTTGTCAATAAGGAGTTTGAAGTTTCAATAAAACACCAATACACACTGATGAGTGTTGCGGTGTTTTTTCCATCGGGAGGGAAATTTTGCTGTATCGGGAAGGAAATATTTTTCCATCGAGAGGGAAAAAAGTTGGGAACGAGATGAAAATTTTCTTCAAGCCTGATGGAAGAAAAAGAGGAAACTGATAGCACTTTTCCCTCAACTGCTTTCATTGATTTTTAATGAAGAAAAGGTATTTTGGAGATTATAAAGGCGTTGCGTTTTCGCCTAAAAATAAACGCTAAACTAAAAATTTAAACAACGATGAAACCAACGATTATTTATGTTTACGATGGACTTTGCTCGTGGTGCTACGGCTTTGAGCCGCAGATGCAAGCCTTGTTTGAGCAATGGCACGCCACGCACGATTTTCAATTCGTGAGCGGTGGGATGTTCCCCGAAGCCCAACAACAGGGTATTCAGAGCATTTTGGGCGATAATTTCCGTGAGGCATATGCCCGCGTTGCCGAATATTCTGGGGCGGTGATTACCGAAAAATATTTAGACGGGCTGGTGGCACAGGAGAATTATATCGTCAATTCCGATGCTACGGCGAGGGCTTTTGCTACCTTTCAGTCGTACGGAAAAACGCAGGCGGAGCAATTGGCGTTCATTATTCAGCTACAAATCAATATTTACCAAAATGGACTCAACCCCAACGGCGAGGCTCTTTACCGAGAGACTGCCGCTCATTTTGGACTTTCGGAAGATGATTTTTTAGCCAAAATGCAGTCGGAGGCGGTGCAAACAGCGGTAGACGAGGCGTATGCCTATGCCCGAGCGTTGCAGGTGAATAGCTTTCCGCAGGTATTCCTCAAAACCACCGATGAGCGTTATTTTCAACTCGCCAAAGGCTACACCACCGCCACCCACATTTCCGAAATCATCAAAAAAATAGAAGAGGAAGGGGGTTGAAAATAAAGAAATTAAAAGATTTAATGATTCAAAGATTGTAAAATCGTTTATTTGTGAAGCTCTTATTTGTCAGCGGGTGCTACCTGCCTCTCTGCATTTTGCTTTTTTCCAAAATACAGTCAATTTGTTGAAAATGGCGGAGGATATGATAGACATAAAATTGTAAGGCATCGCCAAGCTTTAGGTGAATCAAGGGCGAAATGGAAGTGCGGATTTTGACTCGGTTGAGGTTTACGATTTGTGATAGCTCCAAAAGATAATGAAGTTGGTTTTGCTGGCTTAAAAACTTTGAAAACACCGAAATATCAAGGGTTTCATTTAACGGATTTTTGTCTTTCGCCGTTTTCATTTTGTTTGTTTTTAGTTGAGGTAAAATGCTATTAACAAAATACTTACCTAATATTCCACTTCTAAATTCAAGCTGGGGTGTCGTACGAGAATGGCGGATTTTACGTTCCATTTCTGGGAGGTAAAAATCGCCGTAGCGGTTCAGGTGTTCTATGCACTCCAAAATGTTCCATACAGTGGGCTGTGGTTTCCAACGGAGGGCAGCCTCATCGAGCTGGCTTAGGGCTTTGGCTCGGCGGGTAATTTGTGCTGTGTGTGCCAATAAATCGTGTATCAAAGCATCGGTTTTCATACTTATTTTTGTGCAAAGATCAACAAAATAAAATCATCAATTCTTGACGAAAATCAAGATTTTTTAAGCCGAGAGAGGGTTTCGGGGCTCATTCGTAAATAATTGGCAATGTATCTATTAGGGATTTCTTGAAACAATTTTGGGCTTCGTTCTAACACACGGCAATAGCGCTCTTGTGGCGTGGCTGCGAGGAGATCTTGTTCGCGTTCAACCTGTTGTAACAATAGTGTTTCCAGCATTTTTATCCAGCGTTCAGGGTGATTTTTTATCAATGGCTGAATTTGTGATTTCGGAATGATTTTTAGCGCAGTATTCTTCATCGCTTGAATGCCCATTGCTGATGGTTTCTCCGAAATAAAACTATCTAATGCCGTGATAAAATCGCCCTGATACCCCAGCCGAATGGTGTGTTCCGCTGTCTTATTAATGATAAAAATCCGCACACTCCCACGCACCACATAATACAGATTGGTATCGGTGGTTCCACAATTTTTGATGAGTTCGTGGCGTTTGAGCGTGATTTCTTGCGTTGCGAACTGGATAAGGTCTTGCATTGGAAAAGTGTTTAGTGTTTTTAGATTGCTGATTTTCCAAATTTAAGGATTTAAAATTAAAAAATTTAGAAAATCGTGAATTTGGTTATTTGTGAGCCTCCCTTATCTCCAAAGGATAATTTTGCCTACACCTTTCAAATGGAGGTTAATTGCGTGCGGAGGCTCTCCGCTTCCCCTCTTTAAAAAAGAGGGGGATTTTCCCCATCTTCACGATTTTACAATCTTTGAATCATTCAATCTTAACCCTCCTCACCGATCAAGTGGGCAACTACTCGGATTTGTTGTTCTGGGTAGGCGTGTGGATCCACTTGCTGGATGAGCAGCTCGAATAAATCGGAATGTCCCATTTTGAGGAGTTTATAAAAAATACGATTTTCTGTGCGTGGAACAAAGCCTAATTTGAAATCTTTGTAGTAGATAGCAACGGCTCTGGCGTCATATTTGTTGTCTTTCTCCCACACCAAAGTGAGCCGAGTACCGATTTTTAACTTTTTAAAGCACAACGGTGCTTCATAATAGGTGAGCCCTGCGATAAAGAAATTGGCAAGGTGCTCTCTGTTTTTTCTTGTTTCCATACGATTTGATTTTTTAATGTATTTATTTGATTTTTTTTGCTTTTACAAAAGTAAAGATGAACGATGCAGTGGAGATGCATAGATTAAATCTTAAAGTCAAATTTTTCGAAATTATTAGCATCGTCAAAATCCATTCCTACTCCCAAAGGATCCATATCATGCTCATCTCCAGAAAGTTGAGTTACCCGAACGCCTTCTGTGCTAAACTCTACCTTCACTCCGTTTCCAAAAGTGTATAGAAAATAATACATGCTCAAATTGAGTTCTATTATTTTTATAAGGGATAAAAACTGAAGCGATGGCGTGATCAGATGTTGATTTTTCTTATTGATATATTTTCTGAATTTCTCAAAATGTTTGTATTTAACCAGCCCTTCATCGTTATATTTTAGGTTCTTTTTCTTCGCAAATTTGATTTGTTCCGAAACATTCTCTACATAAAAACTGATCTCGGAGGGTATTTTATCATGATCATCTGGATAAAAAGAAAATATAAAATGTGGATACACCTCAAGAAAATCATTTACCCCAAACTCTAACAATTTGAAATAGTGATAATTATCATTAAAAGAATTGTATTGCACCCACGAAAACTTCTGAAAATCAGGGTGTTTTTTCTGTATCTTCAAAAAAATATTGTGAAGATATTTCATTTCTAATTCGGGAGTTCCGTAGCCTTTTCCTCGAATAAAATATTTATTTTCCTCAAAAAACGCCTTCATATCTTGTGGTGGCGATTCTAATTCTGCTAAAAAATTTTCTAATCCGTAACTCATAATTTCTCTGTTTTAAATGTGTATAATGTGGTTTTGTTGCTTACTTTTTTTGAAAATGTAGAAGGTGGCAAACCTTGCCCATTCATCCAGTGGGCTTTATCCATAAGCGTTAGATAATCCTGTGCTGTGGGGATAAATTCCTGAGCAAAATCTTCCAAAATATGCTGCTCGCCAATATCAATCACAGAGATTTTTTTGCCATCGCTATTGGTAATGGTATCCCCAAATATTTTGGGTAAAATATGGTTGATAAACCAACTATTGTGCGTAAGAGCACGGTGCCTATTGTCGGCAAATGCCATTTTGCTACTGTCTAATAACAGATGAATTTCTAAATAATCTTCCATCTTGCCGCCAAAAATCTTGCAGCTACTCTGTGCGTGATGATGAGGTTTTCCCATGATATATTTGCGGTTAATTTAACAATTCGAAGTTTCTAAAATTTTGCCTAATTCGATGGTAAAATTGCAATTATCAGCGGTGAGCAAATCGCCAGCGTCTAAATCTACATCTTCGTCTATATCCAAGCGAATTCTTTTGACTTTTACTACCATTTGAGGGGCGTTTTTGCCGTATCCCATTTGGAATTTCACCGTGTCGTAGGTTTTGGTATCCACAATGCAACCTTCGTCATCTACCACCGCTAATCTACTGATATAGAAATCAGTAAAAGCTCTGTATTCCTCTTTTTTGGTTCCGTTAAGAATTTCTTGAAACCATGGTTTGCTCAGTACCAAGTACAGTTGATTTTGTGTTTTCATAAGTTTGATCATTTTTGTTAATGCAAACTTATGAATCACCTGTGCAGTCTATCTGCACTCGTAGTTTTTTTCTTTTCTATCAGCCTAACCATTTATTTATCCCCTAAGATTATTGTGTAAATAAGGTCGTGCATAACATCTTTTTTAATTTCAAAATTGATATTATCTTTGGGCAATTCTCCTTTTAGGATTTTTCTAAAAGGCTTTATTCCGTGGGCTATTCCTCCATCAATACGCACCGTAAAAGAAAAATCATCAGAAATAAATTCTAAATATCTATAATGTGGTAGTTTAGGTTGTGTGATCGTTTCAACATCAAAGGTTAATGCTGGGCTCATCGCCTCTAAATCCTCTTCATAATCCTCTAAATCTGCATAATTATAGATAAGATAATAAGGAAAGGAAATATTTTTTGAATATTTAAAGCCGTCTTCCTCAAAATGGATATTCAATTTTTGTATGATCATATTGGTATATGCCTGAAAACCAGAAATAAACTGGAGCAATAATCTTAGAGAGAATTCCGATTTATTATATTTATCTATATAGTTTATTGTGAATGTTTTACCTTCGATTTTACGAATAAAAGAAGCTTTGTCTTCTAACTGTTCTAATACTAAACCTGCAAGTTTATCGCTATAAAAATAGGCTGGAAATGATTTTATTTTAATATCACTAATGTTAGAGTCTGCTAAATTAGGAAGTTCGTAGTCGTGGTATTTTTGAGGAGCATCTAAAAATATTTTATAACTTTCGCTTTCGTTATTTGCCAATAATTTAGGGGTTAATCCGCTATAAGGGGCTGTGCTAATGTAGCTTAATACTTTTCCGTTGGATAGAACTACAGTGGCTTGGAGTCTGTAACCTTTTGCTATTTGCTTATGTTCTCCTTTTTTCAGATTATATTTAAGGCTCAGTTTATATAAACTCAGTTTGTCATGAAAATTGTCAAGCGAGATAGGCCTCCCTTCTATGATCAGGTTAATCTCTGTATTTTTTTCTTTTATATTTTCTAACCATTCGCATTTTTCTATTTCCCATTGATCAAACTGATTGTTTACATGAATATCAATGGATTTGATATGTTCATGGTACCGAACACTTTTGATGTCATTGAGTATATTTGACAAAATAGGGATGACCTTAAATTCTGAAGTTTTTAGTGTATTTGGAATTTTTTTGGATTGTGCAAACTCTAACCACTCTACGGCAAGGTTTCTATCCAGGTTTTCTAAATGCCATTGTGTAGTTCTATCGATTAAGCATTTGGTACAAGCCACTTCACAATTACAATTTTTTAGCGTATCAAGGGATTTTTTTAATATTTCGTTGACATATAAATTAAACTGCGAGGCATACCCTGCACCGCCTCGTGCTGTATCATAGATAAAAATGGTTTGATAGTCTTTGTATTGCTTGATTCCGAAACCTATTTCTGCCTCTTCTACAGCAAGATATTCTGCTAAAGTTTTACTGAAAACAACGCCTAACGAATAGATCAATATCTTATCATTTACTAATTTTCCGTCTTGGTTAATTAGGCGTAATTCTGTAAAATCTGTCTTGAACCGAGCACCTAAAATAACATGGTCATGGATATGATTTGCGGTACATTTATTTTCATCCGATTCATTCTTTCCGCCTCTTAATCTACGGTGTTCTTCTAATTTTTTATGATCGTTTTCTACTCTTCCACAATCCAAACAAACGCTGTAGCCCTGTCCGTCACCAGTATTATAGAATAGAATTTCTGACTTAGGATTTTCACTACTGGAGCGAATGTCCAAAATCGTATTTTGGGTTTTATCCCATGGTTTTACCCCTAATAGTAAAGGCTCTAAATACTGAGGTTTATTTTTCTCAATGATGTTTCTTCTGGGGGTAGAAAATAGATCTATGGCAAAACCAACAGGTTCTATCAGTTCTGTATATGCACCTTTATGCTCACCGAAATCAATCCCTACTAAGGTGTCTGCTTCGTTACAATTAGGACAACAATCTTTTACCTTTCCATCTACGGAAAGTACAAACTGATAGCCACAAGATTTACACCCTTGTATCACATTTTTTTCGCCAGATTCTCCCCAATCATTTTTCATTACAATACCTGCGGATTTGTAAGTAAAGCCATCTATAAGGATGTAGTTGCCTGGTGCAAACTCTGTGAGTGCGCTGGATATTGGATAGGTTGGATACTCAAAATATCTATCACTTTTTAATCTTTTTTTGATTTCATCATAATTGGTATTATCAAATTCCACAATGCCTGTAGGCAAGCCAGCGTTCGGCAGGAAAAGGTTTTCTGCTAAGAAATTAAGGATATACTTCTTTAAAAAATTTTTCTTTCGGTATTGCACGGCTTTGTAGGCTGCACTATTATTCCCAATGCTATTTTCTAATTCGTTTAATTTTTTATCGAATCCGTCTAATTGTTTTTTGACCGCCTCTTTTACACCTGCGAAGTTCTCTTTTACATTAAATTTGAGTTGGTTATGGTTAGCATTTTCAAAATCGGTATTCTTTATCAAATTATCAATAGAGGTTTTATATTTTTCAACTTCTATATGATCTATCCAATTGAAAAAAAGCTCTCCCATATTTGGCGTTATACCGAAGAAGAAATTCTCAATATTTTCTTTAATATTCATTCCTGCTTTTTCATTGGATTGGATAAATAATCCAAAAAATAATGAGTTGATATGCCTTTCAACAATGGCTTTACTGTCAAATTTTAGGATTGGAGGTGCTATTTTGTGTTCTAAAGCCCATTTAGGGTTATTGATTGTCCGGAGCCCGATGGGGTTTGGGGCACAGAATGTTAAACAAAGAGATTTATTTTCGCCTCGTCTTCCTGCTCTACCAGCTCTTTGCAGATAGTTGGCAGGCATTGGGGGCACATTGCTCATCACCACAGCTGAAATTCCGCCAATATCTACTCCCATTTCCATAGTGGTAGAACAGCTTAAAATATTGATTTCTCCTGTTTCAAATTGTTTTTCTAAGGTTTCCAATCGTTCTTTTTTCTGCTGTGCAGAGTGTTCTCCTGCCAGATAGAGTTTTCGGTAACCAAAGACCCTTTCGTGTAAATCATTCCATAGTCCTTTTTCTCTTGCTTCTATACTATTTTCATCAATCCATTGGTCTATTAGTGTTCTTTCTATTTTATTGTTTTCTTCATCTAAATTATTTACATACGGATAGAGAGGGAACTGAATATCAATATTGTTTTCAATATAATAATTTCTAATATTTTCTGGGGTAAGACTGCCCTTAATCCATGGAGAATACCCTCTAAATGTTTTATCCAAAAGGCGTTTTGCTACTGGACATAGGTACTCCTTACCCGCCAATTCAAAACAGGTTTTTTCTATGAAATCGATTTTATATCCGCCGTTATCTTCTACTAAAATAGATTTTTTTAGTGTTTTCCAAATTTCATTTAGCAAATCATTTAATAAATCTTGGGATTTTGCATCAATATCATTTTTGTCATGCCAGCCAAGACCTGCGCATATGAGCAATACCAGTCCTGGTTGTATTTTAGATTTTGGGTTAAACGCTACCCATTTATCTCCCTCTATTTTAGAGTTTGTTGGATAAATTAGCTTAGGTCTATACAGGTTAGAAGTAAAGAGATACATAGAGGCATCAAAATCAAAATAAAAGCCTGATCTAAGTACATAATCAGCTGCTATTTTTAATAAATCCTTCCATTCTTCCTTAAAAATGCCTAAAGTTGTTGCTACTTCTGGCAAAGAAACCTCATCAAAAGATGGATAAGCAATATTCACAAGCCCTAAGTTTTCTAAGGATCTTTCTCTTTTAATTCTTCTGGCAAATTGGTCGTATAGCAAACTTTTGGCATAGGTGTCTTGATTGGTAATAAAATTACTGTCATTACCTTTTGCCGCTTTTAGGAATAGTGTTTTAAAGTCTTCTTTGGATTTTAAAACATCCATCAATTCTTTCCAAGAAGCTCTATAGGAAGTGAAGGTGTCTTTTTCAAAGCTTTCAATAGCCCTTTGAACATCTCTTAAGTTCTGTTCGTACGATTTTTTCATAAATAGAGGTGCATTTTCTATCATTTTAATAAGGCCTACTCTATTTTCATGAAGTTGTTCTATACCACCAGCACCTACTTTAGTTTCTTTGTTCATTTTGAGTAAGTGATGATACACTTGGTATCTTGTCCAGTCAGATTCCGCATCAATATTGATTTGAGCGGCTATTTTTGCTGTCCCTTGTCTACTATCTGTGAAAGAAATGTATTTTTTCCCGTTGGATAAAGTTAATGGTGTTTGTACTTCCATTTCCTTTGTTTCCTCTAAAATAATATCAGACAATATACGATTGGTAAACGCCGATGAAACCCTGAAATGAATTGGGAAGTTATTACGATTGCCACAATATGGACATTTTTCGTTATCAATTAGAATAAAATCTTCGCCCTTGTTTTTATCGATATTTCCATTATGTTCAATAGAACAGGTATAATAGTCATTTAGAGCCAATTTCTGGTTGGTATAATTTCTTATCAACCTGATTGTGTGAGGGTGATATGTTTCTACATCATCAAGATCATCATCCGCATCTATTTGAAAAGGTTCAAAACCTTTGCTGGCTTTTTGGGTGATTCTGCCATTGACTTCCTCGCCTTCCAGCATCATATTACCGCAGCTTTTGCAGGCTACTAACTCTATCATCGGGTAGCCACAACTGCATTTTTTCTCAGAAATAGTGGTCATGGTTCCTAAAGCTTTGGTAGGTTTTATATTTTGATGATGGGTACATTTGGGGTTGGTACAGACATAAACGCCGCCTATCCCTCTTGTGAAAAAATGTCCTCTTACAGGGAGTAGATTTTCATTATTTACTTGGGCGTCGGATATGGTATCAATTGCTTTTAATTGTTCGTATTTATCGTTTATATTTAATATTTTCCCTACTTCGCTCTGTGTAAATCCAGAGGTTTTCAGTAGTTTATTTCTAAGTGTTTTTATTTTTGTTGCACTCAGGTTTTCTGATAGATCAGAGATGTAATCATCACTAATGGCATTATGAACCCTTTGCCCTTGTATAACTTTGATCTGATCTACGGATATCCCACAGAGGTTTGACATAAATTTTTTTAACACCTCAGTATTGCCATCACCAACAGTAGCTGAGGTAATGGCGGAACGATGGGCTCTACTCACTTTACAAATTTCAATAGGGGTTGAATCTACGATAAAAACATCGGTAAAATCTGAGAATTTTTCACTTAGGGTCTTCCTTATTTTTTCGATGTATGAAAAAAGTTTTCGTTTTCTTTTGTTGTAAACGCTTCTTTCTATTTTGCTGTCTAATTCTGTTCCAGCGATGCATCTAAATAGCTGAATTTCAGAGTTTATCGACATATATTCCGCGGTAATGTTCAGTGCCACTAATTCCATATCAGACAATTTCGGTTTTCGGATTTGCTTTTTAGTAGGAATATTTTTGCAAGTTTCTTTCAGTTCTTTCAAAATAATTTTGTAGTTTTGTATAAGATTGTTCATGTATTTAATCAATTGATAACTAATTAAATATACGACTTTTTAGTCGAATGAACAATCTTTTTTTATTTTTTTTCCTAAATGCACAAGGGGCTCTTTAGAATATTGATCTGCAAAACCAATTCTCAGATTGATTTCATGGGTTGTTAGGTCTAACAGCCAATAATTTTGTGGTTTTAGAGTTCTCGTTTTCCGCTGTAAATGTTGTTTTCTGATTTTTAAATCTCGGGAGATTTCCTGTATAGATTCATTAAGAGAAAATAGTTCATCATAATTATTTTCATCATCTAAAATAGCCCTTACAATTTCAAAACAATTTTCATAAATAATATCATTTCTGCTTGAAGGAGGTAATAAATTAGTAATTTCTGTTTGAAAAATAAAATCCTCTATTTTTTCAGGCTGAATCTCCAAAACAGCCAAAAGAAACTTTTTATAAGAACTTGTATTCTGAGAAAGATGATACAAAGACAACCCACCCTGCAATAGCAAAGTCTTGAAATAGAGCGTATACTGTTTTTTAATCCATTTAATTTCTAACATTTCTGCACCTTTCTTTGCAATGTTAAAGAAAGTTTTGGCATCCATATTAAATTGAATATTACCACCTATCGACTCAAAAACCGCTTCCTTACTTGGGCTCCCACCGTTATAATTTCTCCTCCACCATTCCGCATAGTAATAAGTCGCCTCTTTAGGATTGATACTGAGTCGATTCGAAAAACTCAAGTTTTTTCTCAATAACTCAAACTCTTGATCACTCAGTGGATTTTTCCAGAGTTTTAATTTTTTTTGTCTATCATCTTATTGGGCATCATGTTCTTGTTGTATTTAATGTTTCAAACTTACACCCCATCTATGCAGCCTATCTACACTCGTAGTTTTTTTTCATTTTTTCGATGAGATCTTTGATTTGAGCGACCAATGCCGGAGGAGAAAGCACCGTCATATTTTCGCGATGAGAGAGAATGAGGGAAATCAGTTCGTAATTGATTTTTACACTGATTGTGAGGTAGTTGCCTTTGATTTTTTGCGAACCGTGCAAAGGTTTTGAGGTGATATAGGGGATAATCCTGTCCGAAAGTTGGATTTCAATCGTTTCCACAGGAGCATTTTTAGGATTGGTAACGCCGATAATTTCATCAAAATAATCCACAAAATCAAAAGTGGAAGGTTGGTAAGAAACACCGCTATTGCCGATGGACAACACACGGTCTAACGCCATATTTTGAATTGTTTCAAAGGCGTGATTCCACCCAAATAAAAACCAACGGTTGTTGTATTGCTTTAGAAAATACGGCGAAAAAGTGATGCGCTGTTCTTGCTCGGCTTGGAAACTTTTGTAGACAATCTCAACGGGGATTTTCTTGGAAATATATTGGTACAACGGGTGCAAAAATTCCAATCCCTTCAGATAGGCGTTTTCTTCAAAATCGATGATGGGATTTGCCTCCGCTTGAGGCTGCAACTCGGCATCCAACTTGGCTTGCAACGATTTCACCCAATCAAAACCTGGCAAAGTATTGAGCCTCCCCAAAGTCTCCAAAGCCTCCTGCAAAGTTTCTCGTTCGGTGGCGGTCATCGGCTTTTTTAGGATTGAAAAATTGGGGTCATCGTATCGGTAATAGGTTTTCCTGCCCTCCTTAATGCTTTCAATCGGTGCCTCAAAGCCTGCCGCACTCTTCATAAAATTCATATCATCAAAAATTTGCCTCCGCGATATGGTCTTTTCCTCCATAAAATGTTCCGAAAGCACCTCGCTACAATGTTGCATCAAATCTTCTATAAAAAATTTCTTATAAAAGTTAGAAAAACACTGGTCCAAAGCCTTATAACGAAGCTGCGCATTTTTGGTGGTAGACATAGATTTTTTACAAATTAGAAATTATACATACTTCTGTTTTTCAAGAATTTATAATCAACTGGAAGGTATTCTCCATTCTTCACGCCTTATCTAAACGCTCCCAATAGGTTTGCATTGCTTCGTAAACGGCGGGTGGCAAATCACTTGGGGAGAAATCGGAGGTGGTTTTTTCGTCATTTTTACTATAAGTGGTAGTGTAGATTTTATTTTTGTAAATCAATAATAATGAAACACTTAACATTCGTTTAGAATTCTCTTTGGCGTGTTCAGAATAGACAAAAAGTACATCGGCTTGCCCATCTTTATCGGCATCAAAAAAGGCTTTGCGAGCGTCCCAAACAGAAGTGATAATCTCTGTTTTAGCAATGGTTTTCTCGGTGGTTGGCTGCCATTTTCCATCGATTTTTTTAAATTGCTGAATATACAATTCATCTTGCGGAGCGGAGCGTTCATTTTTGGAAAAAACATAGATATTTTCTTCCGTGGGCGTACTGATATGCTCCACTGTAAGCACCCGAACGCCCTTAAATGGAAACCCCGATTGTTCAAAATTGGCTTTATTAACCACCGTACTGGTGATCTGCGCCGAACTCCACTGAAAAACCATCAAAACAGCAATAAATAAAATTCTCTTCATAACCTCAATTTTGCTATAAAGATAGTCAATTTTATCATAAAACAGGGAAAATCACAAAAAAAAGAGAGAAACCTTACAATTTCTCTCTTTTATATTATTTAGGCAATCCGTTTTTTAGGGCTTTGTTGGCGCGTTGTATGGCTTTTTTCTCTTTCCAATCCATATAGCGTTTTTTATATCGGGCTTTCATAAAATTATCAAATTGCCGCTGCACCGTGAGGTTCCAAAGAGAATGTGCTTTTACCGCCCAAGATTGGTCCCAAGCCCTTAGCGAAATGGAAAAACTACCGTCTAAATACTTCATCCAATGCCACCAACCTGTTGGCATAAAGAGCGTATCGCCGTGTTCCAAATAGCATTCTATCCCCTCCACGCCATCTAAGGCTGGGAATTTCTCAAAATCTGGGTTAGAAATATCATAATCCTCTAATGCATAAGTAGCAAAAGGTATCTGATAAAGGCGTTCTTTCCACTTGTAATCAAAAAGGAGAATGTGCTTTCTGCCGTTAAAATGCGTGTGGAAAATATGCGCCATATCAATATCAAAATGGAGGAAAGTCACCGAGCCCTTGCCGCCGAAAAACATATTAGGGTATTTATCCAAAAACCCGCCCATTAGGTTTTTCGGGAACACATAATCATCTAAAAGTTTGGGGGCGTGCTTGATCGGATCAAAAAGGAAAATCCGAAGGTCGGTGGGTTCTTTTTCAATCAAATCAATATAATCTCCGAATTTCATCTTCGCTGCCGAAGCGTTAATCGGTGCTGCGGGGTCTGCCTTAGAGCTGTCATAGAGAGGCACTTCCACATCGCCAACGGCTTCTTTCATATAATCCAGCGTCCATTTTTGGTATGCCGGCCATTGTCTTGCCATATTTTTAATCACGACAGGCTGGCGTTTTTTGAGGTATTTCTCGTAAAAATCTTCTTTAGAAATATCTTCTACAATATCGATTGGTTTTAGATGAAGTCCCATATTCATAAAAATTTAGAGAGCAAAGTTAAGAAAATTTAATATGAAACGAGAGGTTAGAGCTATATAAATATCGGGATTGATGATAATTTCTCCCGATGAGGATTCTCAAAACATAGACAAAAAAACTATATTTGCAAGATTATTATTTCAATCCTTATGGCAAAATCAAGAGCAAGAGAAACCACGGAAGCCATAGAACGGCTTTATGTTGCGATGCGACATTTATTTTATAGAGGCTTTTTTAAACCTGGGGGCGTTTCTGGAGAAACCCTTAGAGACCTACTTTTAGTCATTCAGCCCGAAATTTATGGCTCTATGGCGATGCCTAAAAAGGTGGAGTTAGATGGGTTGCTCTATGTTTTGGACCGCCTGCCAGAAGGCATAGAAGAATGCGCTTTTATCCACTTGACTTCAGATGAAGGCTTTCAGAAAGCCAGTTTTCAACCGATTATTCCCAAAAAACGCCGCAGAAATTGCTACCGCATAGACCAACATCAGATGAATATAGAGGTATTGCTGGGGCGCTCAGAGATTTATGATATTCTTACGCACCTTACTTTTTTCTATTTAGAAGCGGACAAAGTGAGAAATCTCGGCTTTGATATGGAAAAAGGAGGCACGCCACGCCGCATCTGGAAGGCGATAGAAGAAGTGGCTAAGGGCGAAAAGAAATTCAGCCGTAAGGAGAAGGAAGTCGCGCTGATACAGCTTTCGGCGTTCCTTGGGCGCACCTTTGAGGAAACCCTCTCTGCCTACGAAAAATTTGGCGATGATAAAAATCCCGATAGGCTCTTCAAAATCATCTATAATATGGGAGAGGTCAGCTTAAACGATTGGAAAAAGGAAAGAGAGCGTGAGATTTTCTTCAGTGCCATTCTCCAAGAGCGTGTGGGGCATCATTTCTTTGGCGAAAAATGGGCCAATAAGGTGAAGGAAACTTTGGTGCAGTACAACCTGCATAAACGCCCGCTACACATCATCAGCGCGAATATGCACAGCGTTAAAAATATGCTCTTCGCCCACGAAGCCCTCAATGTAAAACCGCCCAAAGAGGTGGATTATTCCCTCTACGAGAACATCAGCCACGATGCCACTCTGATGAAGCAAGTCTCGGATTACGCCCTATCCCAAGGGATGATCTACATAGACGACCAAAGTGGCAGCAATATTGATGTTCAGATTTTTGATTTAAAGAAAACCGACCTCTCCTCCACTTCGTTTAAAGCCATAGATGTGGATACGGAAGGTGTGATTATCGTTTTTGATTATGCCTTTGGCGAGCAAGCGTTCGAGATTATGGATGAGTTGCTCAAGCCTTTCTATGTGGGCGATGAGCTCTACCATATGCCTGTAAAATCTATTTCTATTATGGGAAAAGCAGGGATTTTAGAAGGTGCCAAGGGCGATATTATGATACCGACTTCACATATTTTTGAAGGCACGGCAGACAATTATCCTTTTGAAAACGCCTTAAATTTGGAAGATTTTAAAGATGATGAACTCCAAGCTTTTGAGGGCGCGATGATTACCGTGCTGGGGACTTCTTTGCAGAATAAAGATATTCTCTCGTATTTTATGAACACCTCGTGGAAAGCCATTGGCTTAGAAATGGAGGGGGCGCACTACCAAAAAGCCATTCAGGTGGCTTCTAAAATTAGGCACCACATCAGCCCAGATTTGTTTGTGTGCTACGCTTACTATGCCTCCGATAACCCATTAGAAACGGGGAGTACGCTTTCTTCTGGCGGCTTAGGGCTCACTGGCGTTAAGCCCACTTATCTGATCACTTTAAGGATTTTAGAGAAAGTGCTGAGGGGGAGATAAGTTAAAAAAAAACATCAAACCAAATAAACCAAACCCTCCACTGGTATGTCTCCTGTTTGGCTAACGGCTTGAGCGGTTTCTGTTTTTTGCTTTAAACCCTCAATAAAGAAAGTGGTTTCAAAAAACTGGCGGTGGATCTGTGGCAGTAAGCTCATAAAATAAGCCCTGCCCACTTGGTTATTGTGCAAATCCATAGCTTTTTCTAACGGCGCATTAGGGAAAAGCTCCTCGTGGAGGTTGGTAAAGTCTTCCGTGAATTTTAGAGCTTTCTGCGGCGAGGACACTTTGCAGCAATACATCAGAATCAGGCAGTTCCAATAGGCGTGCCTAAATGCATTGCCTTTACCATTGTTACTCGCTGTTTTGGGGTATATTTTAGCGGCTTTTTGGTAAGCCTTGGCACTGGCATAAATAGCTAAAATGAAGAACAAAGGCTGTCGTAAAAATAGCCCCAATAACTTCGCGATATTTCGCCAAGATAGCGCTCTAAAAGCATTGAAAAACACAGTGATAATTTTCATTCTATTTTATAAAATTAAAGCCTCGCTAAATGAAAAATTTAACAAGGCTTTTTGCTATATGAGCCAATTTTGTTATTGATTCATCAGGAGTTTTACCGTTTGTGCAATAGTAGCTTTCGCCTCTCTTCTGTTCACGATAAAATCCACGAAGCCTTTTTCTTTTAAGAATTCTGAGGTTTGGAAGTCTTCTGGCAAATCTCTACCAATGGTTTCTCTAATCACCCGCGGCCCTGCGAAACCGATTAGTGCTCCTGGCTCTGCCATAATAATGTCCGCTGTCATCGCAAAGGAAGCCGTGATGCCTCCAAATGTAGGATCTGTTAGGTAGGCAATGTAAGGCAATCCCGCTTCGGATAATTGGACCAATTTGGCTTGTACTTTTGCCAACTGCATCAAGGAATGGGCGGCTTCTTGCATCCGCGCTCCCCCTGATTGGCAGATAATCATATACGGCAATTGGTGCTTAATGGCGTAGTCTATAGCTCTGCGGATTTTTTCACCCATCACGGAACCCAAAGAACCGCCTATAAATTTAAAATCCATACAAGAAATCACAATCTCTACACCGCCCACAGAGCCCACAGCATTTCGGATGGAATCGTGGAGTTTGGTTTTAGATTTGGCTTCTTTAAGTCTTTCGGTATAAGGCTTGGTATCTTTAAATTTTAAAATATCTACACTCTCTACTTTCTCATCTAATTCTTTAAATTTGCCTTGGTCAAAAAGGATTTCGTAGTATTCCTTAGAGCCTATTCTAATGTGAAAACCATCTTCTGGAGACACGAAATGATTGGCTTTCAGCTCATCATATTCTATGATTTTCCCTGTGGGAGTTTTATGCCAAAGCCCTTTCGGAATGTCCTTTTTTTCTTCTGTAGAAGTGGTTATATTTTTAGTTTTTCTCTTGAACCAATCAAATGCCATAGCCGTATCATTTTATTTTAAGATTAAAAATCAGTTTATTCAACCTACCGCCCCACCAATTAGCGGGGCTCGGCAAGTTGTAATCATAAGCAAAAATACAAGATTTTTTTAATTATCCTAATATCTTATAGGGTATTTACATTGTTAAGGTCTTCAAAGGCTTGTACCAACCTCTTACCGAAGGTTTCTTCACCTTTTCTTAACCATACTCTTGGATCGTAGAGTTTTTTGTTCGGTAGGTCAGCACCTTCTGGATTGCCAATCTGCGTTCTTAGGTATTCTATTTTATCATTCATATAATCTCTAATCCCCTCGGTATAAGCGAATTGCAAATCGGTGTCAATATTCATTTTAATCACGCCATAGTCTATCGCTTCTCTAATTTCTTCCAAAGTAGACCCTGAACCACCGTGGAACACGAAGTTAATAGGCTTCTCTACTGTGGCGTATTTTTCTTGTACAAATTTCTGAGAATTGAGTAGAATTTCTGGTGTCAGCTTAACATTCCCTGGTTTGTAAACGCCGTGTACATTTCCGAAGGCTGCAGCAATGGTAAAGTGGTCAGAGATTTGCTTTAATTTCTCATAAGTATAAGCCACATCTTCTGGCTGTGTATAGAGTTTTGCATTGTCCACATCGGTATTATCCACGCCATCTTCCTCGCCACCAGTTACACCGATTTCCACTTCTAAAGTCATATCCATTTTAGACATTCTCTCAAAATATTTGGCAGAGATTTCTAAATTTTCTTCTAAAGATTCCTCAGAAAGGTCTAACATATGCGAAGAGTAAAGCGGTTTTCCGTTTTCTTTAAAGAATATTTCTCCAGCATCTAAAAGTCCATCAATCCAAGGGAGGAGTTTTTTAGCACAGTGGTCGGTATGCAAAATCACCGTAGCGCCATAAGCTTCCGCTAAAGTGTGGATGTGCTTAGCACCCGCTACCGCGCCTAAAATAGCGGCTTTCTGACCTTCATTGCTCAGTCCTTTTCCTGCGTTAAAAGCGGCACCACCGTTAGAGAACTGGATAATCACTGGGGCGTTCAGTTTGGCTGCCGTTTCCATAGTTGCATTGATGTTGCTGGAACCAATGACATTAACCGCTGGAAGGGCAAATTTGTTTTCTTTAGCGTATTGAAAAATATCGCTTACCATAGTACCTGTGGCTACACCAGCCGGGAATTTTCTACTCATAATTGATTTATTTTATTTGAATTATTTTTAGGCTATAAATTTAAGTATTTTTTAGCGAATGAGTTTAGTTTCTTTTATCTTTTCCCCAGAGCAACTTCTGCCGAAGGGTTTCGTAAAAATTGATGCGCTTGGTCATCATCAATGAGACTTCAAAATTGGCTTTTTTAACCGTGATTGGCTCCTCTATGGCAATATCATAAAGCCGAGAGTCCAGCGAGAGCAAAAACTCAGGCACACGGCTCTCTACATTGAGCTTGATTTCCACATCGTCCCTTAGGATAATGGGTCTTACATTAAGGTTGTGTGGTGCAATAGGCGTTAGCACAAAATCATCTGTACGCGGCGAAATGATAGGACCTCCACAACTCAGATTGTACGCCGTAGAGCCCGTAGGTGTGGAAATCACCAAACCATCACCCCAGAATACCGTTAGAAATTCTTGGTCAATATAAGAATCTATGGTAATCATAGAGGTGGTTTCTTTTCTGGTGATACTCAGATCATTAAGAGCAAAAGGAAAGTCTATCTGGGTATTTCCTGCGGAAACCTCAATCACAGAGCGGCGGCTAAGAATGGTCTCTCCAGCTAAAATCTTATCTATATTTTGGAATATCTCTTCTTTTGAAAAACACGCCAAAAAGCCTAATCTGCCCGTATTGACGCCCACAATGGGAATTTCTAAATCTTGAATGAAAATCAGAGCGTTTAGAATGGTGCCATCTCCTCCAAAACTAAAAAACAAACTGACCTCTAAAGCTTTTAATTCTTCTTTATTATTAAAGGTTTTAAAGTGCCTGGAAAAAGCCAAATCCACAGAAAGACCTTCATAAAGCACAGATTCTACGCCTCTTTTTTCCAATTCTGAAATGAATTTACTGAGGTATAGAAAGGTGTCTAAGTCTTTTTTTTGAGAATAAATAGCCGCTCTCATAGTCTTGATATTCGTTTATTGATGAATGGTGTGTCAAAAATACAATTAAAAATCCAAAGAGGCTGTGTAATTTTTTTAATTTTTTTTCTCAAAAAACTTGCGTGGTATATTATTTTATATCTATCTTTGCACCCTTTCATTTTTACTTTTTATTAGATTTATTAGGAAGCTGCGTATCAACTATTTGATGCGCAGTTTTTTATTGATGCAATGTTTCTAAAAACAATGCTTTAGAAATCATCTTAGCGCCCAAGCTTTCTAAATGCGTCGAGTGAATTTGGCAATCTATCAATGAAAGTTGCTGCGCATATTTCTGTACAAAATAGATAAATCCCGCTTTAGAGGCGTTACTCACATGGCTAAACATACTCTCACCACAGAATATA
Organism: Riemerella columbina; assembly: GCF_030517065.1. Taxonomy (NCBI): domain Bacteria; kingdom Pseudomonadati; phylum Bacteroidota; class Flavobacteriia; order Flavobacteriales; family Weeksellaceae; genus Riemerella; species Riemerella columbina. The sequence goes on along the minus strand of NZ_CP103950.1, from coordinate 210,608 downwards.
CACCCCACCTGAATGCCATAAAAACCGCCAACCAAAGTTTCGTTCTCATACACTTCTACACTTTTGGCATAACCCATCTGATGGAGTTTTTTATAAGTAGATTTCATCTCAGTGGTAATCCAAGTACCTTCTTGATGAGGTCTATTGATGCTCGCACAAGCCTCTATAACGGCATTAAACTGATGATTTTCCCTGAACTCAAAGCGGTCTTCTCTCATAATTTTCCGCATCGATTTGGAGATTTTTAAATCTTTGGGATACAGCACGAATCTGGGATCTGGCGACCACCAAAGAATTTCTTCGCCTTCATTAAACCAAGGAAAAATGCCATGCTGATACGCAAATAGCACGCGCTCTGGCGACAAATCTCCGCCCATAGCAATCAAACCGCCCTCTATGCCATCATAATGCATAGGATCAGGAAACGCGATTTCATTCGGGTCTAAATATACCATAATTTATGGTTTTAACACAGATTTATTTTGAGTTAGTGACTTTCAACCTAAAAATTAAGGTGAAGTTCATCTCCACCTTAAAAATTTGATTTTTCACCTTTTTTAGCTTTATTTAAGCTCTATAGGATTATTATTTTCGTTGAGCATTTTTTTCATCCGCTCCTCTGTCTCTTTTAGTTTTTCTACCAAAGAAGAGCCGTCTGGCAATTTATAATCCTTCATTTGTGGGGAATTCAACTGCATTTTCATACTCGCGAAAGGGTCTTTTTTATAATCGTTATAGGCTTTCTCAAATTTCTCCTTAGAAATCTCGATGCCCTTCCCCATCCCAAATTGCTTCATCATCGTATCTACATAAGAAGTCGCCTTTTCTTCGGTCAGTTTCTCATTGCCTTTAAGCAACCATTGGTAGTGGTGCTGGCTATCTTCCAACTTCACGATTAAGCCTGGCAAACCTTGAAATTTATACGGCCCATCGGCAAAAGGCAATTCCGTAGTGAACCACGCCGACCAAGAGCGCCCACCGAAATCTACCGTAGCTTTCTGCACAGGATAATTTTCTATGGTTGTGGTTTCTGGCTGCACTTTCCAATCCAATTTGACCTTTTCGGTATAGACAAATTTTTTGTTCAGAATCATATCTTCATAGCGAATTTCATCGGTAATAGGATAAGGTTTTACGATGGTATAACTAAACTTTGCTTGTTTAATACCCGCTTTTTCGGTATCAAAAAAATTGCCCGTGCGCATAGCGTTCTGAGTGAATTCTTTCAATAAAGAATCTTGCGAAATGGCTGTATAATCCCGATACACCGACTTATCTTTCCAGATGTCTAAAACGGTCATAATGGTTTCTGTCTTCGCAGAATCTTTGTTCGGCTGATAGGTTAATTCATAAAAGAAACGATTAACATTCTGAGCCATACTAAGTCCAATGATGCAACAAAGCACCAAACTAAATAATTTTTTCATTATAATTTTATTTTTATAGATTGTTATTTTTTAATCCACTTGATATTCTAATTTAATGGTAATGCTGGCTTCTTTCTCCTTGGAAGAGGTGTTGAAAGTGCCGCCATACGAAAAATCTTCGTTGGAATTGGGCGCCGTAATCTGGATAACCCCCATAGAAGCTTTCTTCAAATGCCCTAATTTTGCCCCTGCGTTAGCGGCGATTTTCTCGGCTCTTTGCTTGGCATCTTTGGTGGCATCGGCAATCATCTGTTGTTTGACCTCAGCAAGTTTGGTATAGAAATAATCTGGTGAGGAAGAGGTAAACTCTATGCCTTGGTTGATAATTTCCGTGATGTTTCGGGAGATATTTTCAATTTTGGCGACTTCTTTACTCTGGATAGAAACCGTTTGCGAAAGTTGGTAGCCCTCAAAAACTTGTCTGGAACCGCCCTGCCCATCACTCACATAATTGTATATTTTCTGAATATCCACAGCGGAAAAAATCATTTCTTCCTTTTTAACCCCTTTGGAATTGAGATAGCTCTGAATTTTGGCGCGGTCGCTGGCTAAAGCATTATAGGCATCTTGCAATTGGTAACTACTTCGGGAAAAATTGCCGTTCCAAGTAATCAGATCCGAGGTAAATTGCTTAGTCCCCAAGCCCGTTACGGAAATGGTATTTTCGCCTTGGTTTCGGTTTTTAATGGCGGAGCCCAACAGCCCCACGCCTACAATGAAGCCGACAGCCGCAATGGCTACAGCGATGATGTTTTTTGGTGTATTTTTCATATTCAATCAGGATTTGGTGGTTAATTCTCTGACAAATATAAACATTTTCTTTCATTAAGCCACTTTTTGGATATAAAAAAGCCATCCTCAAAAAAGAGAATGGCTGGTACAATGTCTAACCTTAAATTTATTATGAGTATAATTTAAGCGTTTGGTTCTACAGATACATAAGATCTGTTGTTAGCTTTCTTTCTGAAGACTACTTTACCGTCTACCAAAGCGAACAAAGTGTGGTCTTTACCCATCCCTACATTTTCACCTGGGTGGTGCTCAGTACCTCTTTGTCTAACAATGATATTACCAGCAATAGCCTCCTGTCCACCGAAAATCTTCACGCCTAATCTTTTAGAGTGAGATTCTCTACCGTTTTTGGAACTACCAACTCCTTTTTTGTGTGCCATTTTATTTTAGGTTTTTAAAAGGTTAAAAAATATTAGGCTCTACCGCCTTTTAACTGTCCTTTAAGCGTTTCTAACTCATCGAACTTCCCATCTGCTGCCAATTGTGCTTGCTGTGGCCAAGTTGTAGGGTCCATAGCGGCATATACTGCACCATTAGGGTCTAAAATCGCTTCTAATTCCTCTTTAGATTTTTTTGCTAAATCTGCGAAAGAGTTAATTCCTGCTCCTGCAAAAATCTCTGCTACCTTAGGACCAATCCCTTCGATAAGGGTTAGATCATCTCCTTTTTTGGCAGATTTTTTTGCTGTAGCTTTTGGTTCTGCTTTAGTTTCAGACTTTTTAGCACCATCAAAACCTGTAATAGATACAATTCTGATTTGTGTTAAAGATTGTCTGTGTCCGTTTTTCTTAGCATAGCCTTTTCTTCTTTTCTTTTTGAAAACGATAACTTTATCGGCTTTTAAATGCTCAAGAATTTCCGCTTCTACAGCGATACCACTTACAGCTGGGGCGCCTACGGTTGTTGCTCCGTTCACGGTAAGAAGTACTTTGTCAAAAGAGACTTTATCTCCTTTCTCACCTGGAAGACGGTTTACAAACAACTTTTGGTCTTGCTCAACTTTGTATTGAAGCCCTGCTATCTCTACGATTGCAAACATTGTTATAAATATTTTAGTTAATTAAGACCGCAAAAGTAAGCATTTTTTTTGAATTACAAATACTTAACCTCAAATTATTTTTAGGAATGTGTCCTATTCTAACTCTATAAGGTTATTTTGTCCCGCAATTTGCTTTTTGGCAAGGATAATTTCATAGGTTGGCGTTTTTTAGACTTTTTATAATTCAAATATAAAAAAATTCATAAATTGAGAAAAAATGCCGAGCGATTTTTATTATATACTGATAATTGCCTATCTTTGATTTTCCTTTTTTTGATGCTTATGAAAAGAGATTTATATATTGATTTTGCGAAGGGTTTAGCCACGCTTTCCATTATTTTTATCCACACCACTTTTTGGAGCGGACAATACTACATCCCCACGGAATTGAGGATTTTATCCCTATTGTTTGATGTGCCTATCTTCTTCGCGCTCAGTGGCATTACCTCTGGCAACAATCTTGAAAAAACCTTCCACCGATTGCTAAAATTGCAAATCACTTATATGATTTTTGTAACGCTACTCTTCTTTGCGGATTATTTTTTCAAAGTTTTTGGACTTTATTTTTTCGGTATAGAGAGTTTAAAGCATTTCTACGCCACTTTTGGCAGCAAGTTTGTCCCGAAAAGCATTTCTTACTTCCCCGAATGGCAGAATTTAGGCAACTGGTACCTGCACCACTACTCTACCTGCGACACTCTTCCTGTGGTGATGGGGAGTTTTTGGTACTTGAAGGTTTATTACATACTGACCGTTTTTGGCGTGCTGATTCTCAAATTTTTCCCCAAACACATCTACTGGTTTATAGCCCTATGTTTAGCGCTCACTCTGATGTTTAATATCTTCCCTTATTTTTATCCTACGGGGCAGGTGGGCTATGTGGCGTTTTATCTCGGGGTGTTCCTTATCGCTCATAAAATGAGGGGCAAAAAGATTAAAACCCGCTATATTCCCTTGCTCTACCTTGGCTTTTTTCTTGCCTTAGGGCTGATGTTTTGGAGCTATGGTACAGATATTTTCTATAAAATCAATAAGTTGAAATTTCCGCCAAAATTCCCTTATATCATTTGGTCTATGTTTTCTCTAATCACCGTATTTGTATTCTATAACCGACTGAAAATCACTAAAAATCACTTTGTTAATACCATAGGACGCAATGCTATTTTTTATTATTTTGCGCAAGGGATCAGCTCTTCTTTAATTTATTTCATCGTTACACCGCTTAAAGATGAAATGCCTTGGTGGGGGCTGATGCTTATCATTTTCCCTATCAATATTGGGCTCGCCATCATCATCGCTCAAATTTTAAAAAAATGTGATGATTTAGGCTGGAAAATCCTGAGCTTTTTAAGAGCTAAAACCGCAGAAACCGATAATTAAAACACAATATAATGTTCAAATTAAAACTACCCACAGACCCTCGCTGGGCGAATATCGCGGAGGGCAATATTGAAGAAATCCTAACAGACCACGCTTGGTGCGAGCAAAAAGCCGCCTCTAACGCTATTATGCTGGTAACAATGCTACCCGAATACCCTGATATTGTAACCGAACTTTTAGAAATTGCACAAGAGGAATTGCAACATTTTCAGCAAGTTCACAACATCATTAAAGCCCGTGGCTATCAGCTGGGGCGTGCTCGGAAAGATGATTATGTGAATGATTTGCTCAAATTTGTGGTACAAGGCACCCGAGAGGAGTTCATCATTGACCGAATGCTCTTTGCCGCTATGATAGAAGCTCGCAGCTGCGAGCGTTTCAAGGTACTCACCGAAAATATTAAAGATGAAGAGCTTAAAACTTTCTACCGAGAGCTGATGATCTCCGAAGCCAACCATTATACTACTTTTATCGGCTTTGCGCGCCAACTTGGCAACCCTGAACAAGTGAACCAACGCTGGGAAGAGTGGCTCAACTACGAAGCCCAAGTCATCCAATCTTATGGCAAAAAAGAAACCATTCACGGTTAATAGAAAGCCCTCTATCAGCGTTGGTAGAGGGCTATTTTTCTAATAAAAGTCCTAATTTATAAACATCCAAAAGCCGCAGTGGGCCGCCATTTCGGAGCAATCTTTGTTTTATTTGATGCTTATTTTTTGAAAAAAACCAACGGTATACAGATGCCATTTTTATCTTTTTTAAAAAAGTAGAGACTCTGACCAATTTAATATCCTCCACCGTTTGCGGACATCGCTCCAAAAGCAGTTTGAGATTACCCACCGAGGCTTCCACTTTCTCTATATAAACGGCATTGGTTTCTATATCAGAATTGATGATAGGGTTGTTAATATGGTCAATTTTTATCCCCGCCTGTTTTAAATCATGGGCAAAAACCACATCTTCATAGCCGTATTGGGTGAGCATTTCCCTAAACTGAATTTTTTCAAAAACCAGTTTTTTAATCAGAAAATTATTGGTTTGGAATGACAGATATGGGGCTTTTTCGCGCTCTTTTACTGAAAGATTTTCGCGTTTTTGGGCAAAATTCCATCTTAACCAATGGTCAGTATCCACTTTCTTTTGGGGTAAGCACCTACCGCCATAAACCACATCTACCTCATCATTTTCATCTAAATATTGGAGATAAGTGGTGAGAAATGAGCTATGAGGCACCGTGCCATCGGCATCTAAAAATAACAAATATTCACTACAGGATTCTTTTAAAAATAAATTTCTGATTTTAGCGCGCCCTTGGTTCTCCTTTAAAGAAATAAAACGAACCATATTATCAGTGGGGCTATTCATTTCAAGCATTTCTGGGGAGGAGGCATCATCAATGAGAATGATTTCTATACGCTCACTAAGCCCTAACCTTAAAATTTCGGTTTTAAGATCATTAGTTAAGGCTCTTGCATTGAAATTATAGACAGGAATACAGATAGAAAGGCTGGGGGTGGAGCGCATCATAATTTATCCAAAATCATTATTGGTTGAATTTCGTTTAAGCACGCCCAATCTCCTCTATAGCACGGTTTATCGCCAAAAACGGAGCACGGTCGGCAGGTTAAATCCTTTATCTGAACCACATCTTCCTTGCTCTGTCCATAGCCTAAAAAGCCTGCGTAAGGATGCGTAGCTCCCCAGATAGAAATACAACGCGTACCCACCAAACTTGCCAAATGCATATTTGCGGAATCCATAGAAATCATCACTTCTAACTGGGCAATGCGCTCTAATTCCTCTTTTAAACTCAATTTTCCAGCTAAACTTTCTGTATTAGGAAGTTCAGATGCCCAGCGCTCCAATTGCTCTACTTCCTTTTTGCCGCCGCCAAAAAAATAAACTTTATGGTCTTTTGATAATGCCTTTGCCAATTGAAAAGCCTTTTCCAAAGGGAGCATTTTCCCTTTATGTTGGGCAAAAGGTGCAAAGCCTATCCCTTGTTTTAATCCTTGATACACAGGGTATTGATGTGACAATTTCACCGTAAAGCCCATCGCTCTAAATACATCGGCATAGCGCTCCACGGTTGGTTTAATGGGGTGTTTGTGGAGGTTCCAAATATCTGTTAAGTGTTTTTTTTCGGCTTTACCTTTATCAATTTTATAAACAGGAATACCACCAAACCGAAAAAATTGGTTGAGGATTTTAGACCTGATCACATCGTGGAGGTCTGCCACTTTATCTATGGTATAAGCCGCCCTTAGCTCTTGATACAGCTTTTTGAGCCCTACAATTCCCTTATAATCTGCAACATCTACCCCATGAAATTTCAGCCGCTCTATGCCCTCAAATAAATCCGAAAAGCCTTTACGAGAGACCATTATCATCTGAACCTCAGGGTTTTGTGCTAAAAATTCTTTAAGCACAGGAACCAGCATCGCCACATCTCCAAAAGCTGAAAAACGATAGGCTAAAATCTGCATACTACACTTGGGTTTGAAAGGCTAAGGCATAGAGTTTAATCTGTTTGGTCATCGCCATAAGTCCATTGGCACGAGAAGGCGAAAGGAATTCCTGCAAGCCTATTTCTGAAATAAAATTAAAATCCGACTCTAAAATCTCTTTGGGGCTTTGGTCGTTATAAATGGATAGCAACATCGCCACGATGCCCTTGGGCAAAATGCCATCAGAATCCGCATAGAGCTGTACTTTATCATTTTCTAATGCGGCATCTATCCACACTTTAGATTGGCAACCTTTTATCAGGTTTTCTTCTTTTTTTTGAGCTTCCGAAAGTGGTTTTAAGGCTTTACCTAAGTCGATCAGGTATTCGTATTTTTGCTCCCAGTCTTCTAAAAAGGCAAATTCTTCTATGAGTTCTTGTTGTTTTTCTTTTATCGTCATTTTATGCTGTCATTTCTCGAAATTGAACCGTACAAATATACTGCAGATTTTTATTTTAAGGGCTATTTCGGTGTAAAAGCCTTGTTTAGAACACGATTTTATAAACACCCGTGGATGAGGTGGCGGCTCTTTCGGCTTTCACATATTTTTTCACCCACGCCACCGTTGTTGCTACCACGCAAGGATCGGAAATGCCGCTGCTTCTCCTCGCGGAAACCACATTGCCCGCTTGGTCGACCACATAAGCAATACTGATGCTCCCCGATGCCGTACATTGATGTGCAGGTTGCGCGCCCCCACGCCCCATAGTGCCTGGGATAAAGCCGATTAGTTTTCTATCTACGCCAACCTTGCTATCACCGTTACCTTTGTCTCCCAATGGATCGCCAGCGTTGCCTTGGGCGTTGCTATTGCCTTGGCTACCGCTTTTTGAACCTCTACCTTTGATTAAATTGCTAATCGCTTGCTGACCGTTGGCATCGCCGGTGTTTTTCTGCGTATTTTTAGATGACGATTTTTGAGAAGCCACCGTTTTCTCTGTTGATTTTTTAGATTCTGTAGGCTTTTTTACCGTTTTTTCTGTGGTTTTATTGGGCGTTTTAGAAGGCTGTTGAGGTGTTTTCTTCTCTACTTTTTCCACCTTTGGAACGGCTGTTTTGGCTTTTCCCGTGATGATTTTTTCCTTAGATGGCACTATTTTCTGCGGCGCAGGCGGTGGCGTTTGCGGTTGCTCTACTGCCTGAGGTGCACTCGTGCTTTCTTGGGTTTTGGGCTCTTCTGTGCCGCTGCCATTTTTTTCATCGCCAAAGTTGATGAGCATGGTGGTCACCACTTGCTGAGGCGTATGCTCCCGCGTGAAGCGGTAAAAATAAATGACCAACAAGACCGCAAGACTGACCAAAAGCGTTATAATAGCGCTTTTTAGACGGTCTCTTTTTTCATCTTTAGAAATGTGGTTGATCATCATTTTAGTTTCAATTATCGCTCTTGTACAGTAGCTATAGCGATGTTATACTTGTTTTTCTCAGCGATTTCCATAAGGTAAACCACATCTTTGTGTTTGGTGTTTTCATCGGCTCTTATGGTAAATGCAGGCTGTGCTTCATTGGCTAATATCTGTGCCAATTGGGCTTCTACGGCTTCTTTTGGGATTTCTTTATCATTGATAAAATATTTCCCCTCGGCAGATATGGTTACCGTGGTAGGCTCTTGGTTGGCAACAGAAGTTTCCGAGGCTTGTGGCAATTTGACCTCAATAGCACTCTGGCTAATGGCGGAAGAGGTAATCATAAAAAAGACCAAAAGGAGGAAGATGATATCCGTCATAGATGCCATACTAAACTCTGCGCTGGCTTTATTTCGTCGTTTGAGTTCCATCAGTTGCTATTTTTAGCCATTAAGAGGCTTGTTTATGGTATCTAAAAATTCGCTGGCGTGGGTTTGTATTTTCAGCACCAATCGGTCTACTTTGGTCACCAAGATGTTATAGAAAAAATAAGCGGGTATCCCTACAAAAAGTCCCATTGCTGTGGTTGCCATTGCAGTATAAATTCCTGAGGCTAAGAGTTTTGGACTGACTGCACCAGTGACATTTGATATTTCAAAAAACGCCATAATCATCCCGATAACCGTTCCTAAAAAGCCCAACATAGGCGCCGCCCCAGAGGCTGATGCCAAGAGGTTAAGGTTTTTCTCTAATTTAGAAACTTCTAAATTGCCTTGGCTCTGCATAGCATTGCTGATGTCACTGATGGGACGCCCTATTCTACTCAAACCTTTTTCAATCATCCGTGCTTCTGGCGTATTGGTGGTTTTGCAGAGGTCTATGGCGGTGTCTATCTTGCCTTCATAAACAAAATCTTTGATGTTATTCAAAAAATAAGGGTCTGTTTTTCCAGCTCTTGTGATGAAAAAATAACGCTCTAAAAAGATGTATAGCGCCAACACTCCGAGCAAGAGAATGGCGACCATAATCACATTAGACACTAAACCGCCGCCGAATAATATCTCCCAAAGTGAGAAGACTTGTTTTTGTGTTTTAGCCGCTGTGGTAGCAACTTGTATGCTATCATTCATAAATGTTATTTTAAGTTATTAAAACGAAGAAAAACCAGAGATATTGCTGTATTTCCGTAGATGATTTTTGATGCAGATAGGGTTAATCCTCCACCTCTATTTGCTCTTCTCTAAAATGGCATTTGAGCTTGAACGGTATCGGCTCTTCTTGCTGGGTATAAAAATCCGTGATTTCCCCCTTCCACATCAGTTGCAGACCACCCTCTTCATCTTGAGAAAACGAGAGCTCATTGTCCGTAGTTTCCGCCTCTTCATCATCAAAAAGGTCTGCTTCGGTATAAACCTCATCATCATTATCAATATGGAAAGTTTGCCCCACCAGTGTTTTGTTCTTGATAGGAAAATCAATCACCTTAAGCGCCAACTGCGGAAATTGGTATTGCAGAGAATCGTCCTCTATATAATCGGTATCTTCCGTGGTGATAATTTCTATTTCCAGAAAAAAAGCATCGTTATTCAGCACTGATTTACAGTAAGTTCTGGCGATATTGTATTTTAAAGTTTCCTCTGGATGGTAGATTTTTAAAATCCCTTTCATTTTTATTAAAATTGCTTTTTAATCATCTAAATATGAGAGCAAAGATAACCGATTTTATGATATGGCAAAGGATGATGCCACAAATATTTACAAAAATCATATCACGAAACAGCAAAAACTCTGGCACAGCTAAAATTTCCAACGATTTTAAAACTAACCTCAACCTCTGAAATGGTGCCAAATCCTTTGCTATCCGTAATTTTTTATTTAAAATTGAACTTAATGCCCAGCATCAATTGGCTTGGGCGGATGTTGATCAAAGTTCTTCTAATGCTATTATCACTGCTGCTCACGCTCACGGTTTCGTAATATTTTTTGTTTCCGATGTTCAGCCATTTCAGCTCAAAATCAATTTTTCTTTTAGACCAAGTGTACTGATATGAAAGGTCAAAAAAGCTGTTTCGGTACTGGTTGCCCTCGGTTTTAGAAGTGTTATCATCCCAATTGAAGCCTATGGTGTGGTTATCCATCGGGTAGAAAAATGCGGCTAAAGTGTGGTTCCAGCTCGATGATTGGTACACGCTATTGGTGGTTGCATTTTTGTTTTTGTTCCAAGACATACTGATGTTATAATCTACGCTAAGCCAAGAGAAAAAGGTATTGTTAAACTTAGCGCCAAAACTCTGCACATTGTTTTTATTATAAATCAAGTCGTTATTCAGCATAGAGATGCTCTCGGAATCACTATTTTTAAAGTTTAAAGAAAGGTTGGATTTCAGTTTCGGGAAATATTTGCCCACCTCGGCACTTTCGGATTGAGAAACCGCAGTGTTATCATACGCCCTAACCTCCGAAAGGAAGGATGCTCCATTTCTGGTCACAGCGGTAATGAGGTTTTTCTTGTTGGTGCCATAGTTGTATCTCACATTAAAAAATAGGTTATTCAACGGATTTCTATACTCCAAAGTAGAGCCGATACTCTTCGATAAGTTCTCTGGCATCAAGTTATTCTGCGGTGCTTTATTGGTAAAATAATCTGGATTAGTCATCATAAACCCTTCATATAGAGAACCAAAGGTTCCAAAACCATAATTAACTCTCCCATAGCCTCTAATCTTCCAAAATGATGCAAAATCATAATTGAAAAAGAAACTCGGCTCAAAAACGGTTCTATTAATATCTCTATCTTTGCCCTGTCTCAGTTGGTCTTTATAAGTAATACCATAAAAGTTAAATGGTGCATTAAAATGAAGACTAAAGCGGTTACTTTTATAATTGATCATAAGGCGCGTGCTTGGGTTGAGCTCATTCCAAGACATATCATTCTGATAATCTTGTCCAAATGAAAAGGCTGTATTACCATTAAATCCGAAAAGTTCAGAATTCATTTGATTGAAGCTCATATTCAATGCCAATTCTGGCGTTACTGTCCATTTGCCCATACTAAAGCCCACCGATGCCGAATGGTTGATTTCTGCCGTTTTGATGTTTAAATTTTGCTCTAATTTTTGATAATTCTGAGCATTGGGCAGTTTATTTGTAGAGTAGATTGCGGGCGTGGAAGTCAGCGTTTGTCGATCATTTTTAAAACTGATGTAAGACATCGCGTTGACCAACTTCTCCCCCACAGGCACCACGGTGCTCAGCGAGTTTTGGAATGATACCGTAGGAGCACTATTGCGCTGTTCTGCGTGGCGGTCGCCTGTTAGCTCTCGTTTATCCACATCGGCATTATCGGTATTCCAGAAGCCGTTCCATGTGGTAATATTTTTGAAGAACCCTTTTTTAGCATTCTTTGTAAAGACCAACTCTCCCTTGGCGTGGTTGGTGTAGAAGTGGTTTTGGCGCTGCACCGCATAAGTTTCTGTACCGAAAGTGGTTTCCTGCAAATCCTCTCGCTCTATGGCATTATTGGTATAGCTGGCATTGGCTTTCAGCTCCCATTCTTTGTTCTTAAACGGCGAGGTTAGGAGGTTGGCAGAAAAATAATGCACATTGTTCATTAAATAACGCTTTTCTGGCAAACTCGGGGTTGCGGCAGTTTCCACGCCGATCCAATCTTCTTGAGAGATGTTTTTTCTCATCCCCTCCCAGCGGCTACCAAACGAAAGGATGCGCCCTTCATTTTCCACACTTTCGCCCGTGTTATTGGCTTTATAATTAACCACCCATTGATTTTTCTGACCAAAAAACATCGGTGTGAGCTTCACATTCCACAGCAATGGCGAGGCACCAGCGGCAACTTCTCCTCTCCCCGTCATTGTTACTTTCTTTTTAAGTTTAATGTTGATGGCGGCTTTATCCGAAGGTACTTTGTCTTGCAGAATTTTTACTGGTTGGTGGTTTTCCAAGATTTCCACTTTCTGAACGGCATCTTTCGGAAGGGCATTATTAACCGTACCATAGCCGCCTTCCATCAAATCTTTACCATTCACATAGAATTTATTGAGTGGCTCGCCTTGGTAGAGGATGGTGCCATCTTTATTGACCTCCACTCCTGGGAGTTTTTTCAAAACATCGGCTAAAGTTCTGTCGCTTTTGCTTTCAAAGGCCTTCAGGTCATAGGTAATGGTATCGCCACGCTTGGTAATCATTCGGGTTTTGAGCTTTACCTCTTTGATTTCTGTGGCTTGGGTTTTGAGTTTAAAATTAAGTGTTTGAGGTTTATTCGCTACCTCTTGCGTCTGCGACTGGTGGTTAAAGGCTTTGACAATGAACTTCAGCTGTACCGCATCGGTATTGATTTTAAGCTGATAATTCCCTTTGTTATTAGAAAGTGTATAAGCGATAATGCCGCTCTTACCCACCTCTTCTACGGTGATGCTGGCACTGGGGAGCACCTCGCCTTCGCTGTTGCTGATTTTTCCAGAAATAACGGTTTGTGCGTACGCCACACTACTGCACCATATTAAGAAAAAGAATAGAAATCTGTGTTTCATAGTTATTTTGTTTTATCTTTAATCAATAAGTCTCTAAATATCTCGATTTGTTACAAAGATGCCAATCAACCCCAAAAGTTAAATTTTTATAAAAAAATAATTGATGATGGCATTATTATTTTTCAAATTTCCCATCATCAATTATCTTACTTATTATTCCATTGAGCTGTTGATTAGGTGAGCATACCGCCGTCTACATTAAGCACCTGCCCTGTGATATAGCTGGACATCTCCGAGCCTAAAAATACGCAAGCATTCGCCACATCTTTGGGCTGTCCGCCGCGTTTTAAAGGAATGGCTTCTGCCCAGCCTTGTACGGTTTTTTCATCCAAAACTGCCGTCATTTCCGTTTCTATGAAACCTGGCGCAATGGCGTTACAACGGATATTCCGTGAGCCTAACTCTAACGCAATCGATTTTGTGAAGCCGATAACGCCAGCCTTAGAAGCCGCGTAGTTAGCCTGACCTGCATTACCCTTAACGCCCACCACCGAAGTCATATTGATGATAGAACCGCCGCGGGCCTTCATCATTGGTTTTATAACGGCTTTGGTAAGGTTAAAGACTGAGTCTAAATTCACTTTGATGATGGTATCCCAGTCTTCTTTGGACATTCTTAGCATTAAATTATCCTTAGTGATGCCCGCGTTATTAACCAAAATATCAATCTTGCCAAATTCCGCCAGCACCTCTTCTACCAATTGCTGAGAGGCTTCATAGTCCGAAGCATCGCTCTGATAAGCTTTCGCTTTCGTGATTTTATTAAGTTCTGTTTCTAATGCTTGGGCTTTATCCACAGAACCTGCGTAGGTAAACGCCACCTGCGCCCCTTGAGCCGCAAATAATTCTGCAATGCCTTTTCCTATGCCTCGTGTTGCTCCTGTAATGAGAGCCACTTTTCCTTCTAATAATTTCATATTCTCATATTTTACCTCCAAAGATAAGCATTTTTTTAAAGTATAAAATAAAGATGCTCCTTTTTTGATTTATTTCTTGGTGAATTGATATTGTATCCAATTAGATTACCCCTTCTTATGAATCACCAATACGATTTCGCCTTTTAGGGTTTTGGTTTTAGAGAGGGCAATAACCTCATCTATGGTGCCGCGCAGGGTTTCTTCAAATTTTTTAGAAATCTCTCGGCTGAGGCTCACTTCCGTATCATCACCAAAAAAAGTTTTAATTTGCTCCAAAGTGGTGTTGATTTTATGTGGACTTTCATACAACACCAGCGTGCGGCGCTCCTCAGCAAGTTGCTTCAGTTTAGTTTGGCGGCCTTTCTTGGCTGGCAGAAATCCAACAAATAAAAATTCATTATTGGGCAACCCCGATACTACCAACGCAGGCACCAGTGCCGTAGCACCAGGCAAGCAAATCATCTCCACATTTTGGTCTCTACAAGCCCGCGCCAAAAGATAACCAGGGTCTGAGATTCCTGGAGTGCCCGCATCGGTAATAATAGCGATATTTTGTCCATTTTTCAAATCCGAAATTACCTTCTCCGTGCTCTGGTGCTCATTGTGTAAGTGATAAGATTTCAGCGGTTTAGAGATTTCGTAATGCTTGAGCAACACGCCAGAAGTGCGGGTATCCTCACAGAGAATGTAGTCTACCATTTTCAAAACCTTAATGGCTCGGAAGGTCATATCCTCTAAATTGCCGATGGGCGTAGGAACGAAATATAAAATGCCACTCATCAGATAAATTTGCTTTCAACCAAACTCCAAAGTCTTTGGGCGTACTCGTCCACCTTATCCCAGCCACGGTCGTAATAAACATCGCTGAGGTATTCTCTGGCATCATCTATATTATCAAACTGATTGAGCTGTCGGATGGTTTCTTGAAGCTCCAATTGGCTATTGTCAAAAAGATATTTGGTGAATGCCAGCTTATCGTTCATATCCAATTTAAAATTGATTAAAACCTTGCGAGGTGCTTCTACGGCGGCATTTTCTTTAGGCTCTTGCTCTAAATCGCTGAGGATTTCTTCATCAAAAAGGGCAGGAATTTTAATCTGTGCAAGCTTTATTTTGCGTTCCTCGCGTTCCGCTTCGGTTTCTTCTTTTGTAGTTTGCTCTTCCACTTCTGAGGCTTGTGGTTGCAGTGTTTCTTCAATTTCTGGAGAAAAAGTATTTTCTTCTGTCTCCATTAGCGCTTCCCAAGGCTCACTTTCGGTTTCTTCCTCGCTAACCAGATGAAATTCAATCTCTTCTTTCTGAATTCCCACCTCTGTAATAGCCTCAGTTTGTTGCTCTTCGGTTGTCATTTCTTCCTCAGATTCAAGGCTTTCTTCCTGTGCTATACTTTGAGGCTCTGGCTCTTCATTTTGATAATCATTTTCCTCATTATCAAGGTTTTTATCAGGTTGATTTAAAGTTAATTCTGCGCTGTATTCTTGCCATTTTTCTATAAAACTCAAATTTTCTAAGAGCCTATAGACCAGATTTTTCTTGGCTAATAAATCTTCTAATCCAGATGCAGATTCTAACTGATTGAGTAACAATTGGCAGTCTTCAAATATCCTTTTTTTTGCTAAATCTAAACTCTCCATAGTGGCATATTTCTTATTTTTTTTGCTTAATTTTGGGCTAATTATTTTTGTGCTAAAATATAAAATGTTTTTAGAAAATACAATAAATCACGCAAAACAAAGTGGCTGGATGGAGGTCATCTGCGGCTCTATGTTCTCTGGAAAAACCGAAGAGCTCATCAGAAGGCTCCGCAGAGCCGAAATGGCTGGGCAAAGTGTAGAGATTTTTAAACCCAAAATAGACACCCGATATTCTGAGGAAGATGTGGTCTCTCACAACCGCAACAAAATCCGAAGTTCTGCCGTAGAAACCCCAGACGAAATTTTGTTATTGGGCTCTAATTGCGATGTGGTGGGCATTGACGAAGCTCAGTTTTTTGATAATAGCATTGTGACCATTGCCAATCAGTTAGCCAATAACGGCGTGCGGGTGGTCATTGCAGGCTTAGATATGGATTTTATGGGGCGCCCTTTCGGACCGATGCCCCACCTGATGGCCACCGCAGAATATGTGACCAAAGTACACGCCATTTGCCGAAGAACAGGCAACTTAGCCAACTATTCTATGCGGACTTCCGCAGGGAAAGATTTGGTAGAATTAGGCGAAATCGAAAGCTACGAAGCCGTGAGCCGCAGAGTTTTTGTTGATGAATTTCTAAAAAACAAATCATTTAAATCATAAAAAATATAGGAACGGTAAAAAAAGCCATTTCTGATCACTCAAAAGCGTATGGACTACACGATTAAGCAACTTTCTGAAATTTTTGGAGTGCCTTATTTTGGCTCGCCTGATGCCCGCGTGAAGCACCTCGCTTTTGATACCCGCACCATTTATTCCACGCAGGATACTGCCTTTATCGCCATTAAAACTCAAAAAAATAATGGCGAAAAATACATCCGCGAGGCGATAGAAAAAGGCATTAAAATCATTATTTCTGAACATAAAATAGCGGATATCGCTGGCGTTTCTTGGCTTATCGTGCCTCATAGTTTGGCTTTTTTACAAAATTTGGCGCAATATCATCTTCGGCAGCATTCCTTAAAAACCATTGGCATTACGGGGAGCAACGGCAAAACAATTGTGAAAGAATGGCTCTACCAATGCCTCTCCGAAACTTATAACGCTGTAAAAAGCCCTAAAAGCTTCAATTCTCAATTGGGGTTGCCGCTTTCTTTATTAAAGATAGATGCCACGCACGAATTGGGCATTTTTGAAGTCGGGATTTCTCAGCCCAAAGAAATGGCAGTTTTAGCGTCTATTTTTCCCCCTCAAATAGGGGTTTTAACCCATATTGGCACAGCACACATTGCCCATTTTAAAGATTTAGAAGCCCTTATTTTAGAAAAAATAGCCTTATTTGAATCCTCCGAAGTGATTATTTTCAACGGCGATAATCCATTGGTTAAGAATAAGATATTAGCCTTATATTCTACCAAAACTTTAATATCCTATGGGCTTCAACCTCATCACGAGGTTTATATTGCCTCGGATTGGAAAAACCGCAATTTGCCTATTGTGGTGCAGTGTTTAGATACCATCATCACTTTTGAAGCCCAACAGAGAGATGAAGCCACGCTGACCAATGTGCTGGCGGTGATTAGCGTGCTGCATTATTTAGGGTTTTCCAATGCCGAAATTATAGAGAAAATCAATGTGCTAAAAGCGGTGGAAATGCGCTTAGAGCAAGTGAATGGCATTCGGAACAATCTGATTATCAACGATTCTTTCAACTTAGATTTGGATTCTCTTAAAATCGCTTTTGAGTTCATCAAAACCCATAACAAACCGCTGAAATCATTGGTAATTACAGATTTTGCCGAAGCCAACCACACGCCCTCACTCTACCAAGAGGTGGCGAGGCTGACCAATGAACAAGGCTTCAACCGAGTGTTTTTAATCGGTGCGGAAATTACACAATATCAAAATCTGTTTTCAGCTGAAAGTTTTTGTTTTAATAACATAGAAGAACTATTTAAAAATCAGACATTTAATCAATTAGAAAATCAGCTGGTTTTACTCAAAGGGGCAAGAAAATTTGAGATTGAAAAGGTAAAAACCTACCTTGAACTACAGAAACACGATACTGTTTTAGAAGTTAATCTCAGCAAAATCCTCCATAACATCAACTGCCACAAGGCATTACTAAAACCAGAAACCAAAATGATGGCAATGGTAAAAGCCCATTCCTATGGCTTGGGCGGTTATGAAATCGCTGAATTTCTCCAACACCATCATTTGGATTATTTGGGCGTTGCGGTTGCTGATGAGGGCGCAGAGTTGCGAAAACACGGCATTACCCTCCCCATCATCGTGATGAACCCTGAGCAACACAGCTACAATGCCATTATTGATTTTAAATTAGAACCTAACATTTACAGTTTCAGAGTATTAGAGCTGTTTTATGAGCAATTGAAACAACGGGGCTACCAAGGTCATTATCCAATCCACATCAAGTTAGAAACAGGAATGCATCGGCTTGGTTTTAAACCTTTTGAATTACCTGATTTAATCCAACGCTTGAAACAAATGAAACTCCAAGTGGTAAGTATTTTCAGCCATCTTTCCAGCTCTGATCTCCCCACCGAAAAAGACTATACCGAAAGCCAATGCCTTAGTTTTCAAGCTATGGCAAATACTCTAATTGCTGGGCTCGGTTATACGCCTATTTTGCATATCCTCAATTCCGCTGGGATTACCAATTATCCTGAATATCAAATGGATATGGTTAGAATTGGTATCGGAATGATTGGCATTTCTTCCAACCCAAAAATCAAGGCGCTGTTACAACCTGCGGTCGCTTTCAAATCGGTGATTTCTCAAATTTCGGAAATTGTCCCTCAGGATAGCGTGAGCTATGGCAGGCGCTACAAAGCCGAGCACAAAACACGGATTGCCACGATTCCTGTGGGCTATGCCGATGGCGTTCCAAGGCTGGTAGGTAACCAAGTGGGACAAGTGAACATTAAAGGACAGCTCTGCCCCATCATTGGCAGCGTGTGTATGGATATGATGATGGTGGAACTGGGCGACCTTCCTGCCAAAGAGGGCGACGAGGTGGTTATTTTCCACGAAAATCCTTCCATAGAAACCTTTGCCGAATACTGCCAAACCATTCCCTACGAGGTGCTGACCTCCATTTCCAGACGCGTTAAGCGCATTTATATTAAAGACTAAACCGCCGCTTTTGGGTTTTATTCATATCCTTGTTATTTATAATGATTATAAATAACACCGTAATTTCAAATTCAATAATTGTTAAATTTTAGAGCCTTTGGTTTTATTATTACACCAAAGATAGCCATTATCATTAATATAATGAAAATCTTTTTACTTTTTACTTTTTACTTTTTACTTTTTACTTTTTACTTTTTACTTTTTACTTTTTATTTTTTATTTTTTATTTTTTATAAGAAATTTATTTCTATATATCAATTATTTTTATTTCTTTTGCAGGAGACCTATTTTAATAATTCGTAAAAAATGAAAAAATACATCGTTACTATTGCCGTGTTCGCTTTTGGAGTTATGGCAGCGCAAGAGAAAAAAGACAGCCTCAACCTTGAAAAAGAAATAGAAGCCATAGAGCTCAAGGCTCAGAAAAAACTCATTGAACGCAAAGCCGACCGCCTGATTTTCAATGTGAAAGATGCCGTGAGCGTAATTGGCGGTGATGCAACCGATGCACTAAAAGCCACCCCTGGGGTGCGGATTCAAAATGAACAAATCCAACTGGTGGGCAAAGGGAATGTCCGTGTGATGGTGAATGATAAAATACTGGTACTCAGTGGCGAAGACTTGACCAATTACCTCAAATCCATTTCGGCGGATAATATAGAAAAGATTGAAGTGATCACCACGCCGCCTGCCAAATACGATGCCGAGGGCAATAGCGGCCTTATCAACATCCAACTGAAATCCCAACGCTCGGACAACTGGAATACCACCCTCCGCTCCTCGTATACACAGGCGCATTATGCCAATTTTAACCACGGTGTGGGCTTCAATTATAAGAAAAATAAACTCGCTGTATTGGCAGATTTGGGTTATATGCACGGTAACGCCCTATATACCAATGACATTCATTACGATTATCCGCACTACCAATGGCATCAGGAACTTTTTGAGCCCACCCGATACTACAAATTCAGCCCTTTGCTCAACCTCACTTACGATATTTCCGAAAAAAGTAGCGTAGGAATGCAGTTCCTCGGCGGGTTTAGCAACGGTTATACGGACCTTTTTGCCGATAGTTATGCCCACGATTATACCCAGCACCGCCTTCTGAAACAGAACAATACGCAAGGCATTAAGGACAAAACACCCCAAAACCTCTCCCTCAACCTCAATTATACCCAAAAATTGGACAACTCGGGGAAGAAATGGAGCATAGATGCCGATATATTTCAGCGCAAAACAAAGGAGAAAAATCCGTTTAGCAGTGTGTTCTACGATTGGGAAAATGGCACTATCGATGGGCAATACGCCCGCAATACCGCCGACCAAGACCTCACCAACTATTCCCTGAAAACCGATGTGGAACTGCCGCTCTCTTGGGCTACCCTTTCCACTGGGGCTAAGGCGACCACTACGCATACCAAAAACCGGGTGGGCATTCATTTTTACGATGCTCAGACCCACCTGCCACGCACCGAGCAAGACGACCATTTTGAGTACACCGAAACCACCGAAGCCCTCTACCTTAGTGCCAACCGTTCTTTTGGCGAAAAATGGGAAGCTCAAGCGGGCATTCGGGCAGAAGCCACGCAGACCAAAGGCTATTCTGTAACGCTCAACAACACCGTGAATCGGGATTATATCAAACTATTTCCCACGCTCTATTTGCTCTATAAACCTACTGAAAATCATCAGATTAGCCTCAAATACAACCGCCGTATCCGGAGACCCTATTTCCAAAGCCTCAACCCTGCCCGCTGGTACCACGATCTCCGCTCTTATACCACAGGAAATCCGTTTCTGCAGCCTACTTTCACCCATAGCATCAGTTTAGATTATGGCTACAAAAGTTGGTTCAATGCATCGTTTTCTTATGCGAAAATACAAGATGAAATTCGGCAAATTTCAATCCATACAATCAGCAATGACAGCTCTATAATGCGACACGAAAACTATGCAAATTCAAGCTATTTCTCCACTTTTATTGATTTGAATTTCAAACCGTTCCGCTGGTGGGATTTGCAAGGTTCGTTCTATGCCTATTATTCAGAATCCAAGCCGTATGTTGCCATCTATACCCTCAGCAAATACTCTGGTTGGGAAGCGGGCACTCAGCTCCAAAACACCTTTACCCTCAATGCTGACAAAACACTGATGGCATCGGCTTATTTCAGTTATGATTTTCCAGCAAAATCAGAAGGATTGAAGACCGCCTACTCTTCTTTTAACTTGGGAATCAAATATTTAGCCTTTAATAAAAAACTGATATTAGGGCTCAATATTGAGGATATTTTCCGCACCAACCATTACACTTATATCGAGACCACGCAAGGCATCAGGCAGTCGTTTGCTCAATATTATGACAATGCCCAGCGCATTCGTTTCTCACTAAAATATCAATTTGGGAATAATAAAATCCGCCTCAACAGCCACCGCTCTGGCAACGAAGAAGAGAAAAACCGCGCGAATTAAGGGGCTGGTTTAATGGACAATTTCTCAAACGGTAAAATCGTGGCGTTGTGGTGCAGCCCTCTGATCAATCGCAAGAAAAGTGAGTATTATTAGTTCATAGTTTGGCGTAAAAAAGCCTTCCCTGAATTTTAAAATACCATCGCAAGCCTAAGACTCCAATGCTTAGGCTTTTTTAATGATGGAAATGTTGAAATGATAAAATCTATCTTTTAACTACTTTTAAAATTACTATTAGAGGGAATTAAGCAAAAAATTAACGAAAAGGGATTTAATTTTGTAATAAGAAGTGATGTATAAAACCTTAAAAAAAGCCCTCTCTACTCTTTTGATTTTAAGTACTTTAAGAAGAAATAAAGGCTGAGCAAGCCGCCTCGGTAGAGCATCCAAATGGCAAAACTCAACCAAATGCCGAGCAAGCCCCAACCTTGGTAATAAAACGCCAACAAGGCGGGGATAAATGCCAAAAATACCGCTGTGGTCAGCACATTGCGGAGGATTTTGGTCTCGCTGATGCCTTTGTAAATGCCGTCCATCAAAAATGCCACGGCATTGAGCGGCTGCATACACGCCACCACCCAAAACACCGATAAAAATGCCGTTTGCACCCTTGGCGATACCGTGAGAAATGCCACCAGCGGCTCCCGAAATACATAATAAACACCGCCCAACATCACGCCGATGCCTAACATTATTTTAAGCAAATCTACCACCAAATGCCGCAGTCGTGTATAGTCCGCCACTCCCAATAATTTCCCAGAAATGGCGGTTCCTGCGTGGGCATAACCATCTAAAAAATAGGACGAAAATAGCCACAATTGCACCAACAGCGCGTGGGCAGCCACATAGCGATCATCGCCGTGAGAGCCTAACAAAGTGGCAAAACGCATCGCTAAAAATAGGGCGAAATTGAGTGCCAAAGTCCGCAAAAATAAGTCAAAACTCATGGACATCGCACGGGAAAAATCGGGGTGAATAGGAAAAATCCGATAGATGCCAAACGGGGTTTTCTGGAGCAAAAATCGCATCGCCAAAAAACAAATAACGCCTTGTGCCAAGAGGCTCGCTGCAGCAATGCCCTCCACATTCCAATGAAAAACGAAGACCAATAGCACATCTAAAATCAGATTAAGCACACCGCCCAAAATACTGATTTTCATTGCGATAGAAGTATTTTGCAAACCTTGAAAAATCCCGAACAAGGTAAAAGCCGTGAGCGTGAGCGGAAAGCCCCACACCCGAATGCGAAAATATGTTACGCAGGTTTCCAACAAGTCGCCACTGGCGCCATACAGCGAAAAAAATCTGTCGGGCAAAGAGAAATCCGAGCAAGGATACCAATAAGGAAATCAGCAAGTTAACCGCCAGCACTTGGCTCACCAACGCTTTCAGCCGATGCACACGCCCACCGCCCACGCCCTGCGACACGAGCGCCGAAATGGCATTGGCGGTCTGCAAAAAAATCCACACCAACGCAGACAAAAACGACCCCACCAACCCCAAAGCTCCTAAGGCAAGATCAGAATTTTGAGGTAAACGCCCTGCTACTACAGTATCTGTAAGAGATATCAATGGCTCTACCACGCCCGCAAACAGCGCAGGAATCGCCAAGCGATTGATTTCTCTAAGGCTTATTTTGTCTGTGGAGTTGATGGTGGTTTTTATTTAAGATTGGGTGCAAAATTACGGAAAATGTTTTTTTGGGGGGGCTGATTTATTTTTATAGTATTATGTGGATTTTTTATAAACTAATGTTGATTATTTACATTATTTCACATCTTTCCATAACTCTTTTAAATTTACCTGAGTGAGTGCATTATTTTTTCGTTCCTCTTTCTCTTCATCAATTCTTCTTTGAAGTTCTGCAGGTATTCCTTCTGCTACCTTAATATTTTTTCCTCCTAAAGCTTTGACTATTTTTTTTAATCTACTCGCTTTAATCTCGTTCTCATTGAAGATAAAAGAAAACACTTTAAAATCAGTCGTACTCATAATTTTAATTTTTCTATCGCTTTAAACAAAGTTCACCAATCTCCTTCCGTTGCGTAAGTGCTGCCTGTATAAAAATTATTACTCATCAATGTTTTTTGATTTCTGAGTAAGCATTGTGATATGGATTGCCATAATGTTTTTTAAGTTCCGAAATCTCCATATCAAAAACTATTGCGATAAAGCCGATTTTAAAGGTTTAAACATATCTGGTTTTTCAAAAAAAAGCACTCCGTTATCTGTCTTTACATTGATAACAAGACCTACAAACGGATTTTTTTCTATCTCGGTTATTGTAGCCTCTATCCAGTCGGGTTCTCCCGTAACTTGTGGAGATACTAAAACTCTTTCCCCTACTTTGAAATTTGATTTCATCTCTTTAATTTTTTACAAATGTAAGAAAAGAGCAGCGATTAACCGCCCTTTTAAATTAAATATTAACACTACCTCCTTTTTCTTAAATTCTTTTTATAACTTTTATTATCAATCCACCATATCCTGCAAATGTAGATATTGCGAAATAACTATTTTTTATCCCTCATAACACCCTAATTGATAAGAATATTTTTCAAAATCTTCTTTTAGTTCATCGTTTAGAAAAGGTTTTAATTTTTCAACCTGCTGAGGAGTAAGGTCATAAGGGTCATATATCTCATCAGGATAATCATCTTCGTGTAAAACTAAATCATCTAAAATTTCTAAAATCTCTTGTGCTGTAAGGTTTAAAATATACTCCCTATTCAAAAAATCATTGGAATTATTAAACTCTTCTATCACTCTTATTATTTTCATAATTTTTTATTAAATAAACAGAAAATCAATTATTTAACTTTACCGTATTAGATTCAAGTTGTCCTTGAAATAACTTTATTTTTTTGCCTTTTCTAAGATGGTTTATTCTTTCCATATTTTTTTTTGGGAATGATATTACTATCCAAACGCAATTTAACTGAGACTTTATAGCTCTTCCCTTTTTCTAAAATCGGATAGTCTATTTCTCCACATTCATCAGCGGAATCAATTAACGGAAGTTTAAAATTTTTGACTTGATTCGGCTTTAATATAAACACCTCGCTTCTATCTTTTTTAAGACAATCAATATATTCTTTTTGTAATAAACGGTCTTCTTCACTCATAGTTCCATCTTCGTCCAATACCCAAAAAGGAGAAGAAATAGAATAATTAGCAGGTACAAGAATGTTATTATGCAAAATCTCAGCAAAAAATAATAATGGCATATCTCTACTATACAGTCTTTTTTCATCTATATAAAATAGATAAATATCTTCTGTACCCCTTGTGCATTTAGGAAAAAAAATAAAAAAAGATTGTTCATTCGACTAAAAAGTCGTATATTTAATTAGTTATCAATTGATTAAATACATGAACAATCTTATACAAAACTACAAAATTATTTTGAAAGAACTGAAAGAAACTTGCAAAAATATTCCTACTAAAAAGAAAATCCGAAAACCGAAATTGTCTGATATGGAATTAGTGGCACTGAACATTACCGCGGTAATATATGTCGATAAACTCTGAACTTCAGCTATTTAGATGCATCGCTGGAACAGAATTAGACAGCAAAATAGAAAGAAGCGTTTATAACAAAAGAAAACGAAAACTTTTTTCATACATCGAAAAAATAAAGTATTTTGGGTACAAACTTCATGCGGTTTGCGACAAAAATGGCATCTTTCATTCCTTTGATTTTACACCTGCTAATGTCCATGATGTCAACTACCTGAAAGACATCAAAGAAGACTTTAAAAACTGTGAGTTAATCGGGGATAGAGGCTATATCAGCAAGGAAATTCAACTGGATTTATTTAACTGTTCTAACATCAACTTATCCGTTCCGATGCGGAAAAACCAGCATGATTTTGTAGCGTTTCCAAAAGTCAAATCAAGAATTAGAAAACGTATTGAGACGAATTTTTCCCAGCTGTGCGGACAGTTTTTAATGGGCATCAACTTAGCCAAAACTTTTCAGGGATTCATTACAAGAATACTGTCAAAAATCACTTCTTTTACCATGATTCAGTATCTCAATTTTTTCGTATTCAAGAGAGATTTGAACAAAATTAAAGTGAATTTGTGCTAAATGCACAACGGGGCTTCTGTATTATTTGTGATTTTTATATTCAGACTGTCTTTTATTTTTAATTTTGAATTAGTAATTTCTAAATCCACTGTGTTTTTCACCTTATGGCAAGAAATAAGGGTTAATAATATTAAAATTATATATTTCATTTTTTTGTAAAATTATTTCAATAAATGACTATAGTTTTTCAAAAATTCATACTCCCACTTATATTTCATTGAAGGAGAGTCATATAGTTGTATCCAAGTATAAGCTGCTCTTTCAGTTAGATATTTGGCTGTTTTTGATCCCAAATTATTTTCCCAATAGCTCATCATACCACTTGCAAAATGATAAGCGTGAATGAATTCGTGTCCTAAGGTTAAATAAAGGTTTCTATATGATTGAAATGCTTTCTGCCCAAGTGTAATTCCTGACATCTCTGTTTTCCCTGGTTTTATTTGATTAGAGTCCAAAGAAATCGAAGGATAATCTGCATTTTTATACATTTCATTGAGGTTTTCATCTCTTACGGTTAAATCAATAACAGCTTCTTTTGAAAATTCAGGCTTGCTATTAGGATCTATATTTAATTTTTTTAGAGCTGTTTTCACACGACTATTTTGTTGTAATTTATTTACTGTGGTATGCAACCCGTGGTTAAGCCCAGCAACCAACCCGCCCGTAATAGCCCCTTGCCAGAAATTTCCATCTGTTAGCTCGGCTCCTATACCGCCTGATAATGCATGAGAGGAAAGTATACTAATCATCGGAGTTTTTATATTCCTTTATCACTCTTATTGTTTTCATATTTTTTTATTAAACAAACAGAAAATCAATTATTTAACTTTACCGTATTAGATTCAAGTTGTCCTTGAAATAACTTTATTTTTTTGCCTTTTCGGTGGGTATTAATTTGTTTCATTTCTTCCTTTTTTATTAGAGTGGTGTCCGTGTTGATTTTAAGTTTTAGTTCGTAAAACTGATTTTTCTTAATTTCTGGAAAAAACCCAGCGCCACATCTATTTGCTTCATCCAATATCAAGAATTTCAGCATAATATGACTTTTAGCGGGAACCACTTTAATAAGATGCTCCGAACAATCAAAGAATTTTGCCGCTTCAAGAGAATCTTTTTTATCAATATAACCATCTTCATCTGGAATTACAAAAGCATCAATAATAGCCAATTGAGATTTTACAGGTTTTTTATTTTTTGTTATAATAACTTCCAATGAATTTGAACTTTCGGAGTATTCCAATCTATTATGCTCGAAAAAAAATAGATAATCTTTATTTGTATTATTCTGTATTTTGACCTCCAAAGAATCATGACTAAAAATTTCTTGGTCAGGCAGGGTAACTTCTAAATCTTTCTGCCCGCAAGAAATAAGAAGAAACAAAAAAGTAAATATCACATATTTCATAACTTTTTATTTCATTAAATGACCATAATTTACAATAAATTGATATTCCCATTTGTATTTCATTGAAGGCGAATCATATAGTTGCAACCAAGAGTAAGCCGCTCTTTCTGTATTATATGTAGCTCGATTTATATATTCTTTTTTAAAACCATTACTCCAATAACTCATCATACCACTCGCAAAATGATAAGCGTGAATGAATTCGTGTCCTAAGGTTAAATAAAGGTTTCTATATGATTGAAATGCTTTCTGCCCAAGTGTAATTCCTGACATCTCTGTTTTCCCTGGTTTTATTTGATTAGAGTCCAAAGAAATCGAAGGATAATCTGCATTTTTATACATTTCATTGAGGTTTTCATCTCTTACGGTTAAATCAATAACAGCTTCTTTTGAAAATTCAGGCTTGCTATTAGGATCTATATTTAATTTTTTTAGAGCTGTTTTCACACGACTATTTTGTTGTAATTTATTTACTGTGGTATGCAACCCGTGGTTTAACCCAGCAACTAAACCACCAGTAATAGCCCCTTGCCAGAAGTTGCCGCCGCTTAGTTCTGCACCTATTCCTCTAGATAGTGCTCAAAAGCACCTATACCGACTGTATTTTGAGCAAATTTGCTTAAACCAACAGTTTTCATTGTTGCCAAAAGAAAGGTATTGCTAAGTTATCTTATTGCTTTCCATTTTTCTTCAAACTCCTTTTTTTCTATTTTTACGGAAGCAAAATCACTAATAAAATCGTCATACACCAAATTATTATCTGTCCAGTATCCATAGTTTTTTTTATAGGGCATTTTTAAAATGACTTTTGAGTTATTATCTAAACCAATTTCTCTAATGGGTATATCTTCTTCATCAAATTCTACTAGCCAGAATTCAACATTGTATATTTTGTTATCATAATCAGGATTGGCTGATAGTCCCAAATATAAAATAATTTTTTCTACAAAACTTTTCTTCTTATCATTATAATCCCAAGGGGATTTAAATTTTAAATATTTCATGCTATAATATATTATTTAATTTTTTTCCAATGAAAATGTCCTGGATCTTTTGTTCTCCAACTGTTACCAGGAAGTTTAGTTTTTCTAAACGCCCTATTCAAATTTTGTAAAGTCGGATTTCCTATTTTTTTCCAATGGTTTCCTCCTGCTCCCCATCTAGTACTATATGTTTTAAACTTCCCTGCATGACTATATGAATTTCCTGTTCTAATCCATTGTTTTATACCTCCTGTTGTTCTCGTTAGATAATTACCAATTCCTTTTACTGTAATAGCCCCTCCAACATAGGTTGAGATTATACTAAAACTAGGATCATACAAAGCAGGACTTGGCAATTTGTGGTGTAATCTATAACCATAACTTTCGCCGTTTCCATAAGAACCATAAATATGCTTAACTTTAATTTCATCTAATATTTGGTAACCTTCTCCAAAAGGATTTTTTCTTAAAATATAATCTATTTCGTCCCCACCTAGATTATTAATCTTCTTTCCATCTTCATCATATCCATTATCAGGTAAATTAGTATCGTGAAGTACATGATTTAACCCAGCTACAATGCCACAAGTTACCGCCCCTTGCCAGAAATTTCCACCACTTAGCTCTGCACCTATGCCGCCTGATAACGCTCCAAAGAATATTTGTCCGCCTGCTTTACCTGCCCAGTCTCCTGCAACGGCACCAAAGCCACTAGCACCTAAACTCCCTGCAAAGCCTCCAACGGCTGAACTTAAAAAGTCTTGCCCCTGCATTAAGCCTAATACCCCTTGAGAAATCGCGTGGGTACCTGCTTGTATTACCGATAAGCCTACACCTCCCAAAGTATTCTGAATGCTTGTGCCAATACTGGATAGCGTGCCTGTAGAAGTACTAAAAATGCTACCCACTCCAAAGCTTACGGCTCCGCCTGCCGCACCAAACAACATTGATTTGAGCGCCCCGCCTAAATTCCATTGGTCTAAATTGCCTGTTACCGCTAAACCTATGGTATAAGAGGCTAAGCCTACAGCTGCCCCTATTATAACAGCTTTCCAAAATAATACTCCAAGCCCAAGGAACGCAAAGAACTCCCCACTTGGGTCATTGCACATCAGCGGGTTGTTCAGCACATAGCCGTATTTATTGTAGTTTTGGGTATTGGTAATTTACTTTTTAACGAACTTTTTCTCTTTTGTTATCAAAGATATAAAAAAATTTATATAACTGACTTAAAAAAATATAGTACTCATCACACTGCTCCAACCATTAAAACTATACAAAAGGTAATGCTTTTTTACCATTTTGGCTGTCTTTTTTATTGTGTATCGCTTCGGTGTAGGTTAGATAGAACTTCGACTAAACCACGAAATCTAACTTTACTTTTTGTGTCAGTTTAGCAGTACTCGTTTTATCACCAATTGAGATGTAAAGTCCTAGTTTCTACTCTTTTTTTCTATTTTTATAATTGGTCATTAATATATTCTATCGACTTTTGTGTGATGTAAATATTATCCGAAAGCAAATAATTAAAGTCATGTTTAAATATTTTTTTCAAAAATTCTTTATGCTCTAATATTGGAGTTATGATTCCATAATGTTTGGTATAGAGGTTGAAAATATTATCAAAATCTTCTGTTTTGGAAGAAATTAATTCATGACTAAAATTTATATATTTATTCTCACTAATGAAAATGTCATCTATATATCCTCCACTCACCCATCTACACCAGTTATCTGAAAACCAGAAGTTATATTCTGAAAAAAAAGAGTAGAATAGGTTATCTCTATTTCTGATTATAATATCATTTTTATTTGATGGGAATTTCAAGCAAAATCCCTCTTCAGGAGTCCCTGATAGAAAGTAAAAAAAAAGGTTATTAAAATTATTACATATATCTTGTATTTGTTTTAATTTTTCATTATCTAATATATCAGCATTAGCTGATACATTTAATAATACTTTATTATTTACATTATTAATATCAAAATGACTAATTTGGTCAAACCTGTTTTTTATATTAGTTTGATCTAAAAAATGATGATAATCTTTATATAAATCTTCATCAAAATAAAATTGAAAGTAATTTTTTAATTTGTCCATAAAGTAAACTAAGGGTGTATAGTAAATCTAATTTTATATTTGAATAAAGTTACATTATTAATTATTTGCATAGTTGGTTCGCCACCCGAGGATGAAATATAAAAAGAGCCATTGTAAGAAGGAGTTTTAAATGGATAGGTTATACCATTCGTGCTTATTCTAGGGGTTGAGTTATATGTATATCCTCGTAATAAATTATTATAGTCTGATTGTGATACATTTAGGTTTCCATTTAGATGACCTTTACCTGTTATATTAAATTCTTTCACGCTCTGAATTATTTCATTAGGTTTAGGGATGATTTTTACTCCATCACCTAATTCTTTTATTTTTAAATATCCATCTGCATTAGGGCTTTCTATACTTATTTTTTCTAGTCTACCCACTTCCAACCTACCTACTTTCCCAACCGTTGTCGCCTTTGGCGTATTATTTAGCGCCCAAACACTTCGACCAGGTGCTACAGCATTTCCCGTCCATATATTCCCTTTAGTTCCTATACCTGTAGTGTTGACTTTTGCATTAGCTAACCCCTGCTGTATACCGCCTACCGTACCACCTATTACCGCTCCTCCTATAGCGCCAGAAATAAATCCTGCTATTATACCACGCCCAATATTCTCTCCAAAAATTGCAGCATTCCCTAGCCCACTGACTGCACCAGCAACTGCACCTCCTGCAAAGCAAACCCCGACAATATAAACACAATCATATATAATATAAACGCAACCCTCAAATACCAAATATAATTCTTGGGATAAGTAAATTTATCTTTATACCTTTCTAACTTTTTGGGCGGGTACAACCAATAGAATATTCCAAAATAAGGCAGTGAAACTAAAAATACAGAGAACTTTGTATCCTTCAATATCCCTTGATCAATAAATGGTATTTTAATATCTAAATACTTAAAAACTAATATTTGAAGTAAACCAAAAATTATAAACCACCAAACCAAAACTCTAATATATGCCGAAGTTTTGCTTTTTTCAATTTTAAAATAATATAAATAAAGAAATACTATAATTTTTAACATTATTTTCCTATTGTATTTGTTAATATCCAATCTGTTCCTCCAGTAACATCTAAAATTCCTAAACCTAAGCCAATCCAAGGATTTGTGACTGAGATAATACTTATGCCTAATTTTGCTGTGTTATATAGTGAGGGGTTATTCACAAAACTTCTTCCATTTTGGAAAATATCATACCCTGCACCAATAACTCCTAATCTTTTTGTTAGCTTCAGGTATTTTGCAGCGCTTTTATTTAATTTAACAGACTCTAAAAGCCCTTCTTTTATCGAAGTATTAATTCCTAAACCAGCAACAACATTATCTACATTTTGTCTTAACTTAGATTTAACAGTTAGAATCACCTCTTTTATTTCTTTATACTTCCCTATTTTATCAGGGCTATTAGAAACATCATAACTTCCATCTTCATTTCTAGTAAATGTTCCGTCTTTATCTTTCCATTCTTTTCCTTTAAAGCCTTTAGGAGGATCCAATTGATGCATCACATGATTTAACCCTGCTACTAAGCCACCAGTTACCGCTCCTTGCCAAACCGAGGCACGAGGTTCGCCGAAACCAAAGATACAAAAAAATTACTGAGGCAAAAGTTGCCACCTGTTAGCTCTGTTCTCCCCAAAAGATAGACTTCAACACATCTTCTAAATTCTACTTTTATCGAATAACTAAGATGCTAATCTCCCATAATTATCACATACTACAAACATAGCAGTTCAAATCAATTTATAGAAATCATATTTTATCCAGTTTGGGGAATAACGGAAAAAAATCGATTTCTTTTCCTATTTTTATATTGGGAAAATGTTTAGAAAATCTTTTCTCTATATTATAATCATCTACGCTAGTAATTATAATAGGCTCATCACTATTTTTCAAATGGATTTTAAGGTAAAAAAAATTCATACAGTAAGGCAATGTATAAGCATTCTGTGAGTTTTTTATTTTATGTGCTGTTCCTACTAAATATACTTTTTCTATATCTTCACTATTAATTTCCTTTAAGTTAAAAGCCTTGCAAGAACTATGTCGCTTATAGTTAAAAAACAAAATTATAACAGGGAGCGCATAAAATATAAAATACAAAAAAAACATCCCCAAAGTAGAATAAATATCATAACCTATATACCACCATATAAGCATTTGAAACAATATATAAACGATGGTAAATAGTCCCAACTCTGTTAAAGTGCGATTTTTTTTTAAACTAATCATTATTAAAATTTATTATTATTTATATTTCATCCAATTTGAAACCATAGTATTTTCAAATCTATTAACACTTTGTTTCGTATCAGAATAAAATTTATCCCAGCCTTTTTCTACTAGATCAAAAGTCAATCCTACTAAAACACCCAATGCTACCCCTTTAGGACCAGCTATACTTGATCCAATAATCATTGTTGTAGCCGTTTTACCTAATCGATAAGTAAATCTATAACCACTAATTCGTCCATTATTATACTCTACTCCATTATAAACAACTTCTCCCCCTGCAGCAACATACCCAGCTAATTTCCCACCATATTTACCAAATATTCTTCTCTGATCAGGAGATAGAGCTTCATCCATCGCATCAATAAGTTCTATAGAGGTTGAAATATTGGTGCCTTTTTTTATATCTTTCAGCTTACTATCAATTGAATCATTTTTACTTTTTTGAGGAGGATCTATATTTCGATTTTTTGCTTCTATCTTATGCATCACATGATTAAGCCCTGCGACCAAACCACCTGTAATAGCACCTTGCCAGAAGTTGCCACCGGTTAACCTATACCATATCCCCTTAGTTCTAGTGTAAGAAATAAAAATGTCAATGCTATAAAGAGCCCCACAACCCGTAAAATAAGAAGATAATATTTAGGGTAAGTATAGCTTTTATAACGATTCTCTAACTCTACCTCAGGAAATAAATATCTAAAAATTATATACAAAGGTATGACAAAACAACTAATTCCTATTACATATTCCAACCATTTCACGCCATTAGCTAATTTTCTAAAAAACATAATTACATGAATATTCAACCATTCTTCTAAAAAGAAATAAGGAAACATAAGGACGATGAAGATATCAACAAATGTTTGTAAATGAGCAATGTCTGATACCCTCTTATCATTCTTATGCCTCACATATAAAAACGCTATTATTTTTTTCATTTTCCATAAATTTTATTCAATGTCCAATCTGTAAATCCCGTTACTTCTGAAATTCCTAATATCAAGGCAACAGGAGGGCTAACATATTTAGTCGTAGCTGCTATCGAGATTATAGCCTTGGTTCCTGATTTCCAGCTAGGGTTATACATAAAATCTATTGTCGAAGAAGCAACTCCATAAGCTCCAGTGACCCTCCCTAAATATTTAGTATATCTAAAATATTTATCTACAGCAGGCGTTATTTCTCCTTTTATAAAATATTTAGCCAGAGTCTCTTTTGTTGAAGCACTAATCCCTAAACCATTGGTTATATCCTCTATATTCTGCATTAACTTAGATTTACCGCGGATAACAACTTCTTGTATTTCTTTATATTTTCCTATTCCCTCTGGACTATTATCCACATTATAACTACCGTCTTCATTTTTGGTAAATGTTCCATCCTTATCCGTCCAGCTTTTGCCTTTAAATCCTTTTGGAGGATCTAATTTATGCATCGCGTGGTTTAACCCAGCAACTAAACCACCAGTAATAGCTCCTTGCCAGAAATTTCCACCGGTTAGCTCCGTACTAATACCTCCAGAGAAGGTGCTAAAAGTAATCATAGAGGCTTCACTACCGCCTATTACCACACAACTTGGGTGAAAATAATATAACCCTTTAATCAAAAATCAACATATCTCCTCTCATCATTATATCCTTAATAATATTTTTTCGAGTATACTCGGTTAGTATTGGATTAGAAGTTGGATATTTTGCTTCTAATTTCTCTTTAAATTCACCAGTTCTATTATCTATGAGATAAGTTAAAAAAGCTTCAAAAGCCCTATCTTTATAAGCTGGATTCAGGTCAGGAGAATAGGTTTTCAGAAGTTTTTTATAATCATCAATAGGAGCTTTTTGAGTAGATAACTCTTTACATAGTAGAGAGAATAATTGCAACTGAAAGTAAATATCATCTTTCACAATGCGTCTATCTATGGTGTTTAGAAAAGTCTCTGCTTCATCCAAGCGGCCGGTTAAAAAAAGTTGCTTCATTTTATACAAATACAAAACTTCATTTTCTTTGTAATTTTTTAAAGCACAATCAATAGTAATCTGGAGGCTGTCATTTAATTGTTTTTTTATTTTTTTGTAATCTTCATTCGAAAAATCACTATTGGATTCAACTCCAATTCTATCAAAAGTCATCCAAAGAGAATGATTTTTCAAATATAAATCTTGGAATTTTTCATAGCAATTCTCTTCATTTTTTTTACAACTCAAAAGTGTAAAAAAAATTAAAAATATGTTTACTATAAATACTTTTCTGCACATAATTACCTGATTTTTATTATATGGGTGGTTATTATTGCTCCTGTTCCTCCTGCTGGAATTTTGTATGTAAGTCCCACATTTATTTTTATTGTGGAATTTAAAGGAACCGAAAACTTAGCTGTAGATAAAACTGCAGCACTTCCTTGAACTGTATACACATTATAATCCATCCTTGTAATTCCAAATGCTTTATTAACCAAAAAACCTGCATCAATTATATTTCCATTAGGTCCAATAATATTGTAATTAGCTATATAAGAACCTGTCGTATTCATTCTTGCAACTTGTGTTGTCATAGTAATATCGACTGTTCCATCGTCATAATAGGTTAAATTGGAAGTAACCATACTTTGTGAGCCTGTTGGTGCAAACATTCCCTTACCATTTCCAACTTGATTTCCAGGGTTTTCGGGAGTAATAACAGATTGCCCGCCTCGGCTCCCCTTTGATAATGAATGATTTTGGCTTTTACTTACCAATCTTTTAGTTTTAATTGGTTTACGCGGATTATCTTCATTCCCCAATTTATGCAACCCATGATTCAGCCCTGATACTATCCCACCAGTTACCGCTCCTTGCCAGAAGTTGCCATCGCTTAGTTCCGCGCCTATACCGCCTGACAATGCTCCAAAAGCTATCATAGATGCTCCTGTGCTACCTATAATACTACTCCAACCGCTAGCACCTAAACTTCCTGCAAAGCCTCCAACTGCTGAGCTTAAAAAATCTTGCCCTTGCATTAAGCCTAATACCCCTTGGGAGATAGCATGCGTACCGGCTTGTACTACAGCTAAACCAACGCCCCCTAGGGTGTTTTTTAAACCACTCGCAAAGGAGGTTAGTGTGCCGGCAGAACTGCTAAATATACTTCCTATTCCAAATGTAGCGGCTCCTCCTACGGCACCCCAAAGCATAGACTTTAATGCACTGCCTATATTCCATTGGTGTAGATTGCCGGTAACGGCTAGACCTACGGTGTAGCTTGCTAAACCAACTGCCGCACCAATAAAAACAGCTTTCCAAAATAATACTCCAAGCCCAAGGAACGCAAAGAACTCTCCACTTGGGTCATTGTACATCAGCGGGTTGTTTAGTACATAGCTGTATTTGTTGTAGTTTTGGGTGTTAAAGGCGTCTTGTATGTTTTCATCGGCGTTTAGGAATCTTCGTAATAATGGATCGTATAGCCTGCCATTCATATGGATCAATCCTACTTCTGCCAGATGCTCGTGGCTTGTATAACCTCTATCTGTTACTAAATTGCCACTGGCTAAATAGTTATTAATTTGGTTTTTATCCGTTATAGTTGCATTATTGGCTATTTTTAAATGGGTAAGATTTCCCCAAGCATCATAGTGGCGTTGTTCTACCTTGTTGCCTGCCTCATCACTAATCGCTAAAATACTGCCTAAATAGTCTTTGTGCAAGAATTTATAACTTCCTATGCTTTCGTTTTCATTTTTAAGATAGATAATTTGGCTTTCGTAAGGCGTACCTCCTATGTATAATATGTGCTTCTCTTTTCCGGTTTGGTTATTGGTGGTTACTTCATAACTGCCATCTTCTGAATAGTAGCGGGTGTATCGGCTTTTGTGCTCTGGGGTTATTTTACCACCAAAATGAACCACCTGCCTCATAGCAGTAAGTCCATATTCAAAAAAGACATCGCCTTTCTCACCTTGGATCAGAACAGGGTCATTATTCTCATTATAAGAAATCTCTTGGACCCAATTGTTTTTTAGATTCTGAGCACCTGCTGTATTGAGCGTAAGGGCGGTTGGTTGATATATTTTAT
The DNA here is from genome assembly GCF_030517065.1 of Riemerella columbina. NCBI lineage: Bacteria > Pseudomonadati > Bacteroidota > Flavobacteriia > Flavobacteriales > Weeksellaceae > Riemerella > Riemerella columbina. The sequence goes on along the minus strand of NZ_CP103950.1, from coordinate 174,513 downwards.
GGTGATTACCGAATATAATTTTCCCTAACTGGTCGTTTTCTATAATACGCCCTTGTGCATCATAAACGTTATGATGCAGCTGCCCTGTGCGAGGGTTAGTCCAATTGATTAAACGGTTATTTTCATCATACTTAAAGGTTTCTGAGATGTCAAAATCTCCGCCTGTAATTCTGCTTAGTAATTCATTTTTAATTGCATCAAACCTATAACCAATCTGCAAAAGGCTCGGTTTCTGGGCAGAACTATGGTTGATATTAGACAAGAAACCATTTCTATCATAGGTGTTCTCTATATGCACGGCTCCCAGCTGTGCCCGCTGTACTTGCCCTCTGGCATTGGCTTCTGTAAGTTGCCATAAGATTTTTTTAGAGTTTTTATCTTTGATTTGATGGAGTTCTCCTGACCATGTATCATAAACATTCTCTATTTGGGCTTTGGTATAAATACCACCAGAATAGAGGCTTTTTTCATAAGAGGTTACACGGTTTTTATCATCATAAATAATGTCTTTCTGCATAAAATACCGCCCATTATTCTCTTCTGAGGTAGAAAGTACCCGCCCAAACGCATCATATGTGATCACTGAGCGATAGGTTTTTCCTTTGGAGGTACCTAATTTTTGTATTAGTAGCCCTTGATTATTATAGATAAAGTTGATGTTTTTATCTGTTGCATGACTATCATCTGTAGAGATTTCTCTTTGGGCAATAAGTTGCCCTTTAGCATTATAGGCATAAGTTTTAGTTCCTTTAGGACTTATGGTTTTTGTAGGCTGACCAAAACCATTGTATTCATAGCGGTAAACTCCATTAGAGGGATCATTAAACTCTATTTTTCTGCCCCAAGCATCATATTTAGTGGTGACGATATTGGTGCCATACTTAGCTTCTATTTGCTCTCCCGCTGCATTGTATTTGAATGTAATAGTTCCTCCTTTATCTTGAGAAGAGATGATATTTCCTAACGCATCAAAGGTTTGTTTTTTGAAACGATTATTGGCATTGGTTTCCGTAGTAATTACGGTATTTGTGGTGTATTGGGTTTCTATTATTTTACCTGTAAAGGCGACGGATTTTATAGGTCGTGAATAATCATCATATGCAATTGTATTCCATTGAGTTGGGTTTTGACCTTCAAAATAAGGCTCAGATTCTTTAACCTTTCTACCTAAATCATCATATTCTATTTTTGTAAATATCCATTGATTTCCAAAAGCTTTGGTAGAAGAAAGGTAATTCTGTCCTATAGTATTGCTGTATTTAGCAACCACACCTCCATCTGGGTGATACTCCGTAATTTTAGAGTCTAAATTTCTTAGTTTTTCGTAAGTGTAAGTGATGGTACCTCCTAAATTGGTTTTAGCACTTAGCAGTTTTCCCCAAGCATCATAGGTATTGGTTAATTGGTTACCTAACGGATCTGTTTGCGTAAGGACTTGCCCCCAATGGTTATAGGTTATACGAGTGATTAAACCTAAATGATCTATCTTTTTAATAACAAAGCGACCTTTAGAATCGTATTCCGTTTTAGTGGTTTGGGTTTGGGCATCGGTACTATTACTCACTGTTTTTTGAATAAGGTTGCCAAAGCCATCATACTCATAAGTTTCCTGTAACCAACCCAAGTTATCTCTATTCCAGGTTTTGAGAGTTTTGAGGAGATTATTCTCGTAAATATATTCTTCTTTTGCTCCTTTAGTATCTCCATAGGCTTGCATCAGATCTGTCTTAGAGCGTGGTCTTCCTATATGGTAGTCTTTACCTGTAGCTGAGAGGTTGGGTGGAAGATACTCTAAACTAGTGGTAGATGTGCCACAGACTGATGCTCCACTCATGGTCTTGGTTATGGTCTTAATCGGTAAATAATAGTGATCATAACTGATACTACTATTGGTCGTTGTATCTTTGAGATAATCTTTAGATATGATATTAGTAGGCACTATGGCTTTAACGATTTTATCTCTATTCGATGCTGTTATAGCTGCTATTTTATTGCCATTAACTAGTAAATCTGTAGTATAGAATGTCGTTTTTAAACTAAGTAATTGCGTATTAGTCAGAGATAAATCTTTAGGAAATACTTCTGTCTCTTGATTGGTTTTTATGGTCCATTCCTTTATAGGAACACTTTCTGTATGGGGATCTATTTCTACGCCACTCCATATTTTGCTATTCTCGGTAACTTCTGTATACCATGAAGAACGAGCGATTTGTCTAAAGCCTAACATTCCCTTACCATGAAGATGTGCTAATGCCCCTCTATATAAGAAGTCTTGTTTTCTTACAAGGTTTTCGTTGATCATTTGTTTAAGCTGAGCAACGACATAAGACTGCGAAAGACGATCTAGCTCCACCAAAGGATACACTTCTTTTTTTATCGGTTGATATAAATGAGGATTTGCTTGTGGGTCTAATTCTTTATATTCTACCCTCGTAGCTATACCCCCTTGATAAATAGCCGATATACGGGATTTATTTTTAATACTATTGGCTGTATATTTAAACATTTTACCGCGAATCATCATCATGAGTTGATGATATTGGTTATTAATCAAATGGGTTCCAACCAATGGATAAAATACATCAAATGATTTTATGCCTACTTTATATGCAGGATTAGGAATGCTTGCGTACTGCTTTCCATTTTCATCAGTATAAAAAAATGGATAATCACTATATTCTGACCGACCCATAATCAAACTAGGCTGAAATGCCATTTCCTGATGTGAATCAATATTTTTCTTCGAAAAAAGAATATTACCCTCTTGATTAGAACCTATATTTTCATATAAATTAATAACAAAAGTAGCATAGTGATTGTTTGGCTTTCTATTGATACGGGTATGAACACCGATCTCTATAAAATCATCTTTTCCATCTTGATTAATATCTTGAATTAAGTAATTTCTATTATAGTAATAATGCCTACCTTTAGCGCTATAATTATCTGATACAGGACGATAAACAGAATTAAAATTTTCTAAATTCTGCTTTCTAAATTTCTTTCCATCTGATATATAAAGTAACCAATTTCTATTATTATGTCCTTGTGGGATTAGTAAATCTGTCTTACCATCTCCATTAAAGTCTCCTGTGAAAGAGTCTTTTACAAGTCCTTCCAATTCTCCATCAGAGTAAAAAGGACTACGATTCATTGAGTAAACAATAGCTCCATTTGAATCTTGCTCACTCTCTATCTTTACTATCGTAGGGTATCTACTATCTGTTAATAAATCTATTTTTCCATCTCCATCAAAATCTCCTGTTTTATGAGAGTTAAAAATATCTGTAATTGAATTGGAATATAAATTATATGCATTATTTTCATCTATAATCAAATACCGATAAAATTCCGAACATTCTATCTCTGGCTCTTCAGGTTCAGAAGGAGGATATTTGGGATTTGGTAATTTTATTAAAGCTACACATGATTTGTCCTTTAAGGATAATACAAGTTTAGGGTTACCATCTCCATTAATATCTAACTCTCTAAGTTTCATTACTATTGTCTCAATAGCAAAATTAGATTCTTCTGAAGGATCTTTAGGTAAGGGATATAATGAACCTTCTGTTCGATCATACATTTCATTAGGAATAATTCTGGAATACGCTTTGATGATTTGATTATTATTTCCTAATTGATATACTTGAATTTCTAAATCGAACTTGTCTATCTCTGGGTTATATATTTTTTTATATAGTGCAAAGCCCTGTGAAGTATTTATAAACCCTTGGCTATCTTTTACTGTAACAGGGATGGCTGTGTTATTAAAATCTTGCTCTGAAAAATCAGAATTACCGATACTTAAGCGTTCTTTTTTAACATCATCAAGGGCGCCTCTAAAGAGATATAGCCCCTCAGGGTATGTTTCTTCTTCTAAACAATGTGTTTCATAGAAACACCCATCATAATCCCTTTCATCACAAACCCACTCTGGCTCAGATTCTTTTTTACATTCTTTAAATGATTTAAAATACTTTATAAAATCCAACTTGCCATCTCCATCAAAATCTCCTACCAATTTATTACTATTGCTATCTGTAAAACTTGAAAATTTAAATCCTGACAAATCTAAACTTTCATACTCAAATCTCACTGGATTAGCAGGCTCATTATTAGAGTTATATTCTATAATATTTTCTACTCGCTGATACCCCTGGCTACTACCCTCTGAATTATAGTTGATTACATATTTTTTAAATTGCTCTCCTTGAGTAGTAACTTGAACTTCAGATAATAATTGATCCTGTAAAAAGCGCTCTCCCATAACATAAGATGTTTCTTTTAGCGCTCTATTTTGATATGTAAATAAAATTTTATTGAAATGCGGTTGATTTAAAATAGTATTACCTCCCCACTCTATCATAGAAATACGAGAGACATTATAAGTTTGCTGATAGTGATAAGTAATATAATTGCCTTGAGCATCTTGCCACTTTACGATATTATACTCAGTAGGGGTCTTAGCATTTACTGCATTTCCATACCACGCTTGTGAGCCATCTTCAAAGGTCACTTCCCAATAGTCTGGACCTTGCCATGCCTTGCCCGAGATAGCTCCTATAGATTTAATTTTTACATTAGAATATTTCTCTGTCGTATATTCTGCACCATCCTTTCCATAAGAGCCTGATTTTAAAACTAATCTCTGACCGTTAAAACTATAGACATCATCATAATTAAGTTTAATACCTTCTAATTTCCCATCTTTCTCTATTGTTTTTCCTACTCTATTTATGGCTGTTACACCCGATATACTCCAACCATACCCTGCTATACCATTGCCACTGCCACTATCATAGAATAAATTAACCTGAGGGGCTACTGATTTTATTCCAGGGGGTAAGGCTATAGGAAGCGTATATTGTAGCTGACCTTGTGGTGAAACATCAATACTTCCTTGAGTGTCATGAAATCCAAATGGTCCATGACTTACCGTTCCTTTAGGAAGATCTGCTCCTGCCTTTGAATCAGAAGGACTACTAGGTACAGTAGATCCCTCTCCTATTTTAGCTACAAAAGTTTTATTTCCCTTTGCCTGAAATCCAGGTGTTAAAATAATAGCAACCGGATCTTGCACCGTACGCCCTTGTACTTCTGGCTGATTTAATATAGTCTGACCTAAAAGAAATTGTGTGAAAATTATAAATAATAAAAAATAGTTTTTTTTCATATAGTGTTTCGTGATTGGTTATCTTTCTTTATTATTCTTTAATGATATTTTTTGTCAGTACTCTACCATCTTTAAGTTGAAAGCTTAATATGTAAACACCTAATCGATAGGGTTTCATATTGATTTCTACTTGGTAATTAAGATTTGGAATATTTCTTTGAGTAAATAAATTAATCAATTGATTATGATTGTATAAAGTAACTGAATCTACTAAATCGTTCACCTCTGTATCCCATCTAACCGTTAAAACTGATGATACAGGCACTGGGTAAAGTTGGATATGTGTCCAGAATAGTTCATCTTCATCAATTGCTTCATTGGTAATGTCTAATGGCATTAATATAGGCTTTTCTGGCATTCCAAGATTAGAAACTAATAATTGCTCTTTACCACGATAAATTTGGTTGCCAGATGCATCATATTTAAAAATAATACGCTGCTGAGAATAAAAGCAAATTGAGATAAAACTCAACAATAAAATCAGTATTTTTTTATTCATAGTATTATTTTTCAAGATGTTCTAAGCGTTCTTGCAGAGCTTTATTTTGCTTATTAAGCTCAATAATATAAAGTGTTAATTCTTCTATCTTCTGTAGTAACTTTATTTGGAAATCACCTATATTAATCCCTTCCTTTTCCATTTCAAATGCAGAGGCTATTTCTGGTAAGTGTTTTCTTTCTGCAATATACCTTTCCACTTCTTCTAAACTCAATAAAGAATATTTTTCATTAAACACAAAATCTGCTGTTGGGGTTGTAGTAACTTTAATTTCCTTAGCTTCTAATTTTGCATCAATCTTAACATTACCTGCAAATGATGTTGATTTATTTTCTAACTCTGTTTTAATAACATAATCATTATACTCTCTACCTATAAATAAATTATCAATCTGATTTCCACTACCATATCCACCAAATCCTGCTGCCAATTTGGTTGTGCCATCTTGACTCATAAATCCATAAGATCTTGACCATCCACCATTCGTAGCAACAATCGCTGTTCCATACACTGGTGCATCATAATCAAATAATATCTTATTATTAATATCTAATTTTGCCCTAGGGTTTCCTGTTCTTATCCCTATATTACCTTTATTACTAAGAAATAAATAATAATTTGCTGCGTAATTTGCTGGCCAAGGTTTAAAAAAGTTTAGCCCTCCTACTATATTATCATTTTGCTCTTTTACGATATATTCTATAACCCACTGCCCTCTATTGCTTTGAGTATTAGGATTATCATTTGTATCTCCAAAAACAATACCTGGTCCTCCACCTACTGTATTCTGACTACTTGGATGCATTCCAGTAAGCCTTATATGTTTCCCGTGAAGGGTTAAACTTTCTATAGGATTGTCTGTTCCAATACCGATATTACCGTTAGGGGCTACTCTAAAAGCTTCCTTATTATTTGTCTTTATAATTAATGGCTTTGAATCTGTTGTCCCAATAAAATTACTATCAGTAGTTCCTGAATTCCCATTAAGGCTCCATGTTTGAGAATGATAGACAAGTATCTGTAACCCAAATAATAGCAAAGTGATTTTTTTCATAAAAATTGTTTCTGACAAATTTAATCTTTTTTTGGATATAGAAAAGAAAAATACCTTTTTTCTTTAATTTATAAATATAAAATACTGATAATTAATATTTTATATTTTAAAAGTTATAGTATTGCTTAAAATCGACTTGACAAATTGCGGATGCAAAAACAAATTATGAAACTGAAAGCCAGCAGATATCGTCTGAAATGTTTTTATATAGAGATGGTAGTATTCGCAAAAGTATATATTTTTTATTACTAATATTATAAATTTTCATTTATATTTTAAATAATTTATTTTTTTTGATAAATAATGGTTTATCAAATATTTCTACTAAGTAGAAATATTTCCATGTTATACCTATTTATTAATTCTGTACCAGACCAACATTCCATTGGTCATAGGTGCTTTTTATAACTAATAAATTGTATACTATCCATCAAGATAAAAACATTGAGTAAACAAAATCAACCACATCAGATTTATATATTTTAGAATTAACTTTTAATTGTATTTGTATTCCCTTCCTTTTTCTAATGTGTAATAATCATACCAACAATCAAACATAGTACAAGGATGATACTGAAACAATTCTTGATCATCTTTATAAACTAATAATTGATATTTCAAATTCTTAACCCTTTCTTTATAAATTATGATTTTTTCTTTTTTCTTACAAAAAATAAAAAACAATTTCCTTATAATTAAAAATATTGATTATATTTGTTGCCCTAATCATGATCTAACAATTATAAAAATGAAAATCAAAATTGCTATTTTATCAGTATTCGCATTTGGAGTCGTTACCGCTCAGGAGCAAAAACAAGACACTATAGACACTAAAAATCTTCAAGAAGTAATCATTAAATCTCAACGCAAAAAGCAATATGCCGACCACGCGAGCTATACTTTTGATAAAAAAGCGCTGGAACTGGCTCGGCATTCCAAAGATTTGTTGGAAACCTTGCCAGAGTTGCTGCTGGATCCCGTTACGCAGACCATCAAAAACATTAAAGGTGGTAAAACTTTGTTCCTCGTTAATGGCATTGAGGCGAGCGACAACCAAATCAAGAGCATTGCGCCGACCAATGTGGTGCGTGTGGAATATTTTGACATTCCGCCTGCAAGGTATGCGCAGAGGGCAGACACGGTGGTGAACATCATCACGAGAAACCCTGAACTCGGGTATTCTTACGGCGCCAATATTACTACATCGCCACTCACGGGCTTTACCGATGGTTCGGGCTATGTGAGCTATACCAAGGGCAATAACGATTTTGGACTGGAATATCAGCTCAATTACCGAAACTACGACAACCGCCAAGCTGAGGAAACCTACGCCTACCAACTCAACGGGCAGCAATACCGCACCACCAACCATTCCAAAGAGCATTTCGGATATACCAGCCAAAATATTGAATTGCGCTACACACGGGCAATCAGCGGAGATTATACCTTCCAAGCGAAACTCAAACTATGGCCATTTTCTTATTTTTCTGATGGCGAAGGTCAATCGCTTTACAATATAGATACTTATCGCGCAGAGCACCAAAATACGCGCAACGAACATGAAAAATTTAACACGCCGACTTTAGATTTATATTTTTCTAAACCATTGGGTAAAAAAGATGAATTATCACTCAATTTGGTGGGTTCCCATTACCGTACGCAGTCCACACGCCAGAGCCACGAGTGGGACATCGCCACCAATGCCGATATATTCAATGATCATATGCTGCTTAATGCCAAGCAAACTGGCATTATAGGGGAAGTGGCGCATACGCATCAATTTGAAAAAGGCAAGTTGAGTTCTGGCTATCGGGTGGAGAATACGGCGGTGAACAACGATTTGAAAAACTTGCTGGGTGCCACGCATTATGATGTCAACTATTTCAATCAATATTTTTATACCGAATATTCAGGAAAGTGGGCGAAACTGAGCTATCGCATAGGGATTGGGCTCTCCCATATCCGTAACAAAAGTAAAGAAACGGTGGACAACCAATGGACACCCTCGCCTAAGTTTGTGCTGAGCTATCCAATAAAGAACAATCAAAGCCTTAGGCTGACTTCTTATTATACCTCCAATAGCCCTCAGGCAACGGCATTGAGTAGTAATGTGGCGCAAATAGTACCCAATATTGTGAAAACAGGAAATCCTTACCTTAAATCTCAACAATTATTCCGAAATAATCTCATTTATTCATTTAATTCTAAATATATAGATGTTAATTTTAATGCTTTTTATAATCGGGTGTACCATTATTTCTCTCAGCGCTATGTTGCGAGCCCAGTCACAGGAGGCTATGCTCTAACCTACGAAAACGCCGATTTTTCTGAGTATGGCGCCAGCATCAGCGGAAGTTATAAGCCTTTTGGGAATAATTTATTAAATCTCAGCTTGTGGCTCAATCCTGTGTCTATGAAGCTCAAAACCCAAGATGGGCAGTCTTTCCAAAATCAGTTTATTCAGAATAGATTCAGCTTGCTTTCTCAATACAAAAATTTCAAGCTACAGTACACCTTCCTTATCCCTGTGTTCAGCATCAATGGGGCATTTCTGAGCAAAGATGAAAACGCCAATCATTTGGCAATCTCGTATCAGCTCAACAACTGGCAGTTCTCCACAGGGATGTATTGGATAGGGATGCCCTCTCAATATGAAACCCAAACGCTGGATACTTCTTTGGTCAATTATACCCAAAATACGAAGATTTTCAATAATAAAAATATGTTGATTTTCGGATTAAGTTATGATTTCTCTACAGGTAAAAAACTCCAAACCGAGAAAAAACTTCAAAATAATACTGCAGAAGCCGTTAATTTTTAACTTTAAATTGTACTCCTAAAACTTTTTCTTATGAACAAAAATTTCATTTTAGCGCTGAGCATACTGTCAACCCTAAGCGCTTGCCAAGTCAATCTTGATACCAACCAAATAGCGGAAATGGCAGAGCAAGGCACTACCGTAAATCTTAGCCAAGTGCCGCAACAGGAAAAAACCTACACCGTGGGAACTTTCTCGGATATCCATTGCCAAAGTCATATGAAAATGAAGATCCAACCTTCTGAAAAATCCAAAGTAGTAGTGATTTCCAACGCATTAGACTATCTTACTGTGAAAAATAATAACGGTCGGTTGAGCGTTCAATACCAAAAAAATGTAAATTTAAAAAATGCTGAAACCAAAATTATCGTCTATACGCCTTCTTTCCAAAGTTTAGAGGCTTCCAGCTTGGGCGCTATAACGGTGGAAAAAGGGTTTACATCATCCAACCTTCGCCTTGCTGCCAGTAGTTCGGGGAAGATCAGCGGACCGTTTTCTTGTACTCAATTAGAGGTGAAAAGCTCCAGCAATGGGAATATTTTTGCGGATATTCAAGCCCAACAATTGACCGCCAGTGCCTCTTCTTCGGGTGATATTAAACTCAATTCCACCTCGGAAATGATGGAACAAATACAGCTGACCAGCTCTTCTTCAGGGACTATTACTTTGAAGAATGGCAAAGCCAAAACGCTATATGCCTCGGCAAGTAGCTCGGGTGATATTTCTGGCGATTTTAGCGCTGACAAAATTAACCTAACCAGCTCAAGTAGTGGGGATATAGATGCCCGAATTTCAACCAAAACTTTAAGTCTAAAAGCCTCATCTTCTGGCGATATTAAACTAAGCGGCGAGGCTCAATCGATAGAAGCTTCAGCAAATAGCTCTGGCGATATCAATATTAAAAATGTGCGCTATTCCAATTTAGAAAAAAGTCAAAATTCTTCAGGTAAAGTCATCACAAATTAAATAAAAACGAATAAAATATGAAATCAAGTCTGTATTTACTCTTAGGGAGTCTCGTATTGAATGCTTGCACCATCAATATCCCAGTGGATAGTGGCAGTGTTTATTATTCCAAAAATACCTCAAAAGATCAAAAAAATCTAAAAACCCAACCTATGGTGATTAAATCCTTCAGCGTAGGCGATTTCTCCAAAGTGGAAGCCTCCGCCGCTATGAGATTTTTCATCAAAAAAGCCGATGAAAACAGGGTGGAAATCAACTCTAACGCGATGGAATACATAGAGGTAACCAACCACCACCAAATGCTAAATGTAAAGTACAAAACGGATAAAGAGTTGGTCAATCTACGCACGGAGGTTACAGTTTATATGAAGGATTTGCAGAATTTAGAAGCCTCTGCGGCGGCTTTAGTTGTAGTAAAAGATACCTTTAACTCAGAAAAACTTTCGGTGGATTTGAACAGTGCCAGTCAACTTATTGGGAATTTATCCGCCAAAACCCTCAATATTGAAATAAGTAGTGCTGCCAAGTTAAATGCCAATATAGAATGCCAAACATTAGACATAGAGGCAACTTCCTCAAGCTATAGCCGCCTAAGTGGCAACGCCGAGAAGGTCAAAGCCGAAGCCTCCACCGCTGCCAAAATTGACCTTAAAAATCTTAAATATCAGAATATCAAAACGGAAACTTTCAGTTCTGGAAAAGTTATAAAGTCTTAATCTATAGGGCTCAAACACGCTTAAACATCAAACAAAGGCTAAAAACGGGAATGTTTTTAGCCTTTTGTTATTGTACGCATCACGAATTATAAAATTCAATTGGTAGGAGTTTCATTTTTATCCTTTATCTTTGCGTATCATTTTCAGAATATTAAGTCTTCAAACGGTATTATGGTATGAAAAATTTAGTTTTAATCATCAGCCTTTTTTTGATGGGTTGGGCTCCAGCACAGAAGAAAGATAGCCTTGCCTCTCAGCATCGTCCTAAAATAGGACTTTCCTTGGCAGGTGGCGGCGCCAAAGGCTTTGCTCATGTGGGCGTTTTAAAGGTTTTAGATTCCTTAGGCATCAAAATAGATTATATTGCTGGGACCAGTATGGGCGCCATTGTGGGTGGGCTGTACGCCTCTGGTTATAGCGGAAAAGAGATAGAGAAAATCATTTTAGAAACTGATTTTTACGACATCATCGCCAATGAAAAAAACCGAAAAGAAACCACTTTTTTCAATAAAACAACGGATAAATACCTATTGACGGTACCCATTGTAGATGGCAAATTGAATGTCCTTCCCAAAGCGATTTCCACAGGGCAAAAGAATATCTATATGCTAAAGGAATTGTTTAAAAATGTGAACCATACGGAGGATTTTTCTAAACTGCCAATTCCCTTTATGTGCGTTACCACGAATTTAGAAACGGGAACGATGAAGATTTTTGAAAAAGGCGACCTTATCAAAGCGATTATGGCGAGTGCCGCCTATCCTTCTCTCATGGATCCTGTAAAAATTGGTGATAGTCTCTATATTGATGGCGCAATGACGATGAATTATCCTTCTGAACCGTTAAAAGAAAAGGGAATGGATATCGTTATCGGTGTAGATTTAAACCAAGGTTTAGCCAAACGCGAAGATTTGCAAAGTGCCATCAGTATTCTCAACCAAGTCATAGACTTCGGCATCCAAAAAGAAACCCAAAAGCAATACCAATATACCACGATCAACATCAAGCCCAATTTAGAGCATTACAATGCCACCAGCTACGGCGATAAGGAAAAAATCCTAAAAGCGGGCTTTGCAGAGGCTCAAAAATACATCCCTGTGCTGTCGCGGTTGCCTAAAAAGGAGCATAGCATCAATTTTCCTATCAATACAGTGTATTCTAATGTGTATAAAATAGACAGTTTGGCGCTCCAGAATAATAAAATATTTAATGCCGCCTATGTACAAGGGAAAATGAACCTGAGCCTACCATCATTGCAGACTTACCACAGCATCAATAAGATGATTGATAAACTCTACGCCACCAATAATTACAATTTAATCAATTATGATATTATCCAAAGTCAAGATAAAAATGTGCTCCAGCTCTCGGTAGATGAGGATAAAAGTCGCTATTTTCTCAAATTTGGACTGCATTATGATGATATTTTTAAAACAGGATTATTGCTCAATGCTACGGTAAAACGCCTATTGCTCAAAAATTCTATTATCTCTTTAGATGTGGTGGTGGGCGACCAGCCGAGGTATTATTTCAATTATTTTATGGATAATGGCTATATTCCTGGCTTAGGATTTTATACCTCGGGGATGAAACTCAACCTTAAAAATAACCAAGGCAACATCACGGAAAGTTGGAGTTGGTTTAGAAACGAAGTTTTTATTCAATCCGTATGGCGTGACCGCTATGCCATTGGTGGAGGACTCAGCTTAGATTATTATAAAATCAGTGATTCTGGGCAGCCTACACAGAGTTTTTTCAACCCTTATATCTTCATTAAAAGCGATACCCAAGATGATAAAAGTTTCCCTAGTAGAGGGATTTATATGGATGTTGAAGGGAAGGTTTTAGACATTTTTAATAACCAAATAAACCAAAAAGCCATCCAAGCAAAAGCGGATATTCGCCTTAACTTCCCATTGAGTTCTTGGCTAACCTATCAGCTCAATTTATTTGGCGGTTTCACGCTGAATGAAGACTATCTGCCGTATTTCTATCAATATAGAGCGGGCGGTATTTTTGAGCAAAAATTGGGTAATTTTGTAAAGCTTAAAGGCTTTTATTTAGGCGATTTAGACACGAATAATATCTTAGTTGCCAGCCAAAAATTTCAGTTTAAAATAGATAAAAATTATTTTGTAACCGCTCATCTTGACCTCGCCAACCCATTTAATGATATCAATATGAAACAGATTTTAAAAATTGAGCAAACTTCGGTAGGGCTTACCGCAGGCTATAAATCGCCGTTTGGACAGATTAAAATCAACTATAGCCAAGCCATCAGCTCCAAAAATAAAGGTATTTTTAATGTGATTTTAGGGCATTGGTTTTAAAGATTTAATTTTTAAAATAATACATATATGATACAATTCTTTTTTGAAAATATAGAAGCTATTCCACTATCAGAAGATTTGAAGGTTTGGCTTAAAAATATCATCATCCAAGAAAATAAAAAATTAGGCGATATCAACTATATTTTCTGTGATGATGCCTATCTTCTCAAAATCAATCAAGATTACCTCCAGCACAATTATTACACGGACATCATCACTTTTGACTATGTGCGTGGGAATACCATATCAGGAGATATTTTCGTATCTTTGCCGCGTATTGCGGAGAACGCTAATAGCCTTTCTAAAGACCATAATGAGGAGTTTCATCGGGTATTAGCCCACGGCATTTTGCATCTTTGTGGCTATAAAGATAAAACCGAAGCCGAGGTTAAGGAAATGAGAGGGAAGGAGGATTTTTATATTCAAAAAATCTTAAAATAGAGAAAAAAATAAACAAAAAAGCCTTATCAGTTTTGATAAGGCTTTTTTATTTTCTTAAAGTTTTACTAAGTGTTTTCTTTGTTCTTCGGTAAGTTGGTTAATATCCATAATTCTCAATTCTTGCACTTGAGATACGGTATTTTCTCTTTGTAGCGTTTCATTGATAGTTTCTGTTTCTAATCGGTACATAGCACCAGTAGCAGGGTCTACAATAAGTAATCCAATAAACCCTCCAAAAAGAATATTACCAAAATACCAACCATTTAATTTAAATTCTATTGGAACTATTTTGGTTTGAAAACCTTCTTTTTCCAATTTTACTTGATATCTTGCCTTTCCAAAAAAACCACTTCCTGATTTTAATTTTATAGTTGTAGGTGTGAAACCTGTGTAAATATCCACTCCTTTTTTATCGGTAATCGTAATTTTAGCCTCTGATGGATTACTACTAATCATAATAGGCCAACTACTTTTACTTACAATAGAAGCACAACTCGTTGTTAAAAGTGCTGTAGCGCATACAGCCAAAATAGAAATTTTTCGCATAGTTATATTTTTATTTTTCACAAATTTATCCTTTACTCAATAATTTTTACTAATTTTGTTGTTATAAAATATAATAAAAAAGTTATAATTTATGATTGGGCATAAAGTAAAAAACATTAGAGAGTTAAAAAATCTCACCCAAGAATATATGGCTGAAAAATTAGATATTTCGCAAGCCGCTTATTCTAAAATAGAAAAAGGAATTACTAAAATAACAGAAGATAAACTTTCAAAAATTGCAGAAATTCTTGAAGTAAATCCAGAAGACATTACTGATTTTGATAATAAAAAAGTATTGAACAGTTATAATTCTATTAAAGGAAATAATAGTAATATTACCTATTCTCAGCACGATGTTACTCTTATTAGACAACTCTACGAAGATAAAATAACACTCCTTGAAAAACTTCTAAAAAAATCAGAAGAAGAAGTAGAGCAAATAAAAAAGCTTCTAAAATAGTTATACTATTATAGACTATATTTCAAAATAACTTAACTTTGCATCGGATAAATTTGCATAGTTGTTTTGCTATGCAATATCCCATTTTTAATAAAATATAAAATCAAAATGTTTCACGTGAAACATTTTTAAAATTTAATATCAATACATTCAGTAATATGATTGATCAAATCTATGATGTAATTGTGGTAGGCGCTGGGCATGCAGGGTGTGAAGCAGCAGCAGCGGCAGCTAATTTAGGTTCCTCTACCCTACTCATCACTATGAATATGGAAACCATTGGCAAAATGAGCTGTAACCCTGCTATGGGCGGTATTGCCAAAGGACAAATTGTGAGGGAAATAGATGCTATGGGCGGTTATAGTGGCATTATTGCAGATAAATCTGCCATACAATTCAAGATGCTTAACCTCTCCAAAGGTCCCGCTATGTGGTCACCGAGAACCCAAAACGACAGAATGCGCTTTGCTGAAGAATGGCGTTTGGCTTTAGAAAATACACCCAATCTTGATTTTTTTCAAGATATGGTCAAGCAACTCATCATTGAAGGCGATAAAGTAACGGGCGTCATCACTTCTTTGGGTATAAAAATCAAAGGAAAATCCGTGATTTTGACCAACGGCACCTTTCTTAATGGCTTAATCCATGTTGGCGATAAGCAATTGGGCGGTGGTAGAATGGGCGAACCTAAAGCATTTGGTATCACTGAACAATTGGTGGATTTAGGCTTCCAAGCGGGGAGAATGAAAACAGGAACGCCGCCAAGAGTAGACGGCAGAAGTTTGGATTATTCTAAAATGGAGGAACAACCTGGTGATGAAAATCCTCAAAAATTTTCCTATTTAAATACGCCAAAACTCACCCAACAGCGGTCTTGCCACATTGTTTATACCAACGAAACCGTTCACGATATTCTACGCTCTGGCTTTGATAGAAGCCCAATGTTTAACGGCACTATTCAAAGTATCGGTCCGAGATATTGTCCGAGTATAGAGGATAAAATCAACCGTTTTGCGGAACGCAACAGACACCAATTATTTGTAGAGCCAGAAGGCTGGAGAACGGTGGAAATCTATGTGAATGGCTTCAGCTCTTCCCTACCCGAAGAAATTCAAATTAAAGCAATGAAACATATCCCTGGATTTGAAAATGTAAGGGTCTTTCGTCCAGGCTATGCTATTGAGTATGACTACTTTCCGCCTACTCAATTAAAGCATACCTTGGAGACTAAAATCATTGAAAATCTCTTTTTTGCAGGGCAAATTAACGGTACTACAGGTTACGAAGAAGCTGGCGGACAGGGACTTATTGCAGGGATTAACGCCCACCACAAAGTTCACGGCAAAGAGGAATTTATCCTCAATAGAGATGAGGCATACATTGGCGTTTTAATCGATGATTTGATTACCAAAGGCACAGAAGAACCTTACCGAATGTTTACCTCGCGTGCGGAATACCGTTTGCTTTTGAGACAAGATAATGCGGATATTCGTTTGACAGAAAAGTCCTACCGTTTAGGGTTAGCCAAAGAGGAACGCCTTAGAAAGGTGGAAGAAAAGATTAAATCTTCAGGAGAATTGGAGGATTTTTTAAGAAGCTATTCCTTAAAACCGAAGCAAATCAACCCTATTTTAGAAAGCATCAATTCCTCTCCTGTGGATCAAGCTTATCGTGCAGCTCAAATTTTGACAAGACCTAATATGAGTTTGGAGAAATTAGAAAGCATAGAGGAAATTAAAAAACAAGCCGAAAATTATTCTGATGAGGTTAAAGAGCAAGCCGAAATCAATATTAAATACAGAGGTTATATAGAAAAAGAGAAAGAAAATGTAGCCAAATTACATCGTTTGGAAACTATTAAAATCCCTCAAGATTTTGATTTTTCAAAAATAGCCAGTTTATCTGCAGAAGCCAAACAAAAGTTGAACTTAATAAAACCGCAAACCATTGCCCAAGCGCAGCGGATTAGTGGTGTTTCCCCTGCGGATATCAATGTTCTTTTAATATATTTAGGGCGATAAAATACAATGTTTCACGTGAAACATTTAGCCATTTAGAAGTGAAAATCTATGAAAGTAACGGATTATTTTCTAACCCAAGAATCGTTTGAAATTAGGGAAACCGAAATTAAAGGCATCCTAAAAACCTACCCTATCCCTCAAAATATTGAGAAATATTATGATAGCAAAAAATATATTTCGCACCACCAAGATAGCGGAAGTTTAAAAGAAAAAATCTACAAATGGATTCAGAAATTTAACCTCAACTATAAGGCTAAAATCGTAAAAGAAAATAAACCCAACCAAAGTTCTGATATCCGTGTTTTGGATTATGGTTGCGGCGCTGGGGAGTTTATCAAATCTATAGAAGATGATTATACCACTTTTGGCTACGAACCCAACCTCACCGCCAGAGCCAGAGCCCAACAAAAATCTAAATCTACCATTTTTATCAATAATTTAGATGAGATTAAAAACGAAAGTTTAGACATCATTACGCTGTGGCATGTTTTTGAGCATATTGAAAATCAGCGTGAAATTCTCAATCAATTTAAGCAAAAGTTAAAACCTAACGGACGGTTGATTATTGCCGTTCCGAATTACCGCTCTTACGATGCCCAAAAATATCAAAACTTTTGGGCAGCTTATGATGTGCCTCGGCATATTTTTCATTTTTCAAAAGAGGGAATGGCTACTCTAATGACACAGGAAAATTTAGAAATTAAAAAAATAGCGCCGCTCCTCCTCGATTCTTTTTATATTGCAATGCTGAGTGAAAAATACAAAAAAAATCCTCTTTTTTGGCTTTTTGGAGGGCTCCACGGTGCGATTTCTAATTTTAAAGCCTCAAAAACGGGTGAATTTTCAAGTTTGATATATTGTATCGAAAAAAAATAGATATCCAATTTTTGATAGGTTTATGAAAGTCATTTTTTGCACTCTATCGGATAAAAATTATATTTTTTCTATTTTTTAAATCTAAAGGCTTATCTTGATTTTTTAGAAACAAAAAATCAATTATGATTGTACGATAAAAAAATTACTGGGAATAAATCATTTCTCATTTTTTGTCAAAAGAAAAAATTTAAGCCCAAGATGAATTTAATAAAAAATAACCCCTCCTAAAAATAGAAGAGGTTTTTATTATCAAAGTAAAAATTTTATTTGTTAATTGCAGCCACACCTGGCAACTCCAAACCTTCCAAAGATTCCAACATAGCGCCACCGCCTGTAGATACATAAGAAACTTTATCTGCATAGCCAAATTGCTTCACAAAAGCCACACTATCGCCGCCGCCAACTAACGAAAAAGCACCTAATTTGGTCGCCTCTGCAATGCTATCACCTAAAGATTTAGTTCCTTCAGCAAAGTTAGACATTTCAAACACGCCCAAAGGTCCGTTCCAAAGGATAGTTTTAGAGTTCATAATCACATCGTTATTGATTTCACGGGTTCTTACGCCCACATCTAAGCCCATATAACCTTCAGGAATTTCATCTGCGTTCACTTCCACAGTTTTAGCATCATTACTAAATGCATCAGCGGCGATAACATCTACAGGAAGATAAACTTTAACATTCTGATTTTTAGCCTTTTCTAAAATTTCTAAAGCCAAATCCATCTTATCTTCTTCCACTAAAGAATTACCAATATGTCCACCCTGAGCTTTAATAAAAGTGAATGCCATACCACCGCCTATAATCAAATTATCAATAGCAGGTAGTATATTTTCTATAATCGTTATTTTGGTAGAAACTTTAGAACCACCTAAAATAGCAGTAATAGGTCTTTCGCCAGATCTGAGCACTTTATCTATCGCTTGGAGTTCTTTCTCCATCAATAAACCGAAAAATTTAGTAGATGGGAAAAAGTCGGCAATAGTAGAAGTACAAGCGTGGGCTCTGTGAGCAGTACCAAAGGCGTCATTCACATAAACATCACCCATTTCGGCTATTTGTTGCGCAAAGGCAGCATCTCCTTTCTCCTCGCCTTCGTTAAAGCGTAAATTTTCCAATAATAAAACCTCGCCAGCTTTCAGTTCAGAAGTCATTTTTTTAGCCTCCTCCCCTACTGTTTCTGCGCAGAATTTAACCGTTCTGCCCAAGACTTTTTCTACCTCTGGCAAGATATGTTTTAGAGAGAATTTGTCTACGGCTTGCCCCTTAGGACGCCCCAAATGGGTCAAAATAATCACCGAACCGCCATCTTCTAATATCTTGTCCACCGTAGGTTTAGCCGCCACAATTCGGGTATTATCTGTAACTTCTAACGCCTCATTCTGTGGAACATTAAAGTCTACTCTTACTAATGCTTTTTTGTCTTTGAAATTAAAATCTTTGATTGTTTTCATTTCTTTGTTTTATTAAATTGAAGTGATGATTATTCTTATTTTTGAGTTTGACAAAGTTAAGATTTATGTTTGGCAAAAGCCCTATATTTTTTTAGAAAGATTCCACAATTTCCGCCAAGCCAACATTCATCTTCATCATTTTAAGTTTTAAATCAATTATAATAAAAAGAAATGGTTGAATGTTGTATGGTGCTGTGGAAATGGGGATAAGTTTTTAGGGCTAAATTTACCACAGAAGGCTGGTCTATTCTCTACACTTTATCCCCATTTTAACGCCTTGATACTCTATTTTTTACCATATTTATTCACAATTATGGATAAGTAGAATCGGCGTAAATTATGGATAGTTGAGTTTGGGATAAAAGGGCTGAAATTGACTTTTAAAATTTTGAAAAAATATTTTTTTAATCTGACTTCATTCGGTATTGGGAAAAATAATTGAGATATAAAAGGGATAGTTTCCAATAGTTTTCCACAGAATGATGAGGGGATATTCACAAAATACTGTGGAATTTAGGTTTTTATTATTATACTCATTATCAGGTTATTGATGAGTTGGCTAAAATAAACTTTGTTGAAAACTAACGCCATAGTTTTGAGATATGGCTTTATCGTAATTTTTGTAATACCAACAGATGATATTTGCCGATAAAGAAGTATTTTTGTAAAAATATAACATAATGAAAATAAGAGTACTTTCTTTATTATTGATTTTTGGTTTTATGCTCAACTGGGTTTCCGCCCAAGATGCTTACGACAAAAAAGCGTTTTTAACGCAGTTAGAGCAACAACATCTTCAGTTATTAAAGCAAATAAAAACCGACTATTCTGGGAAAAAAGACAAGGCACTGAGCCAATTTTACAAAACCTATTACGAGGATTTAAAACACAGTATTGATGATGAAGATTTTGTTTTTAATACTCCGTTTAATGCCTATACCAACCAGATTTTAAATCAAATAAAAGTGGCTAACCCAACGCTGTCAGATACGCCTTTAATGCTCCTTATCGCGAAGGATAACACGCCCAATGCGTTCTGTATGCCAGATGGCACTTTTGTAGTTAATATGGGGTTATTCAATTGGATGGATAATGAAGACCAAGTGGCAGCGATCCTAAGCCACGAAATTGCTCACAAGGCTCTAAACCACTCTACCAAGTACTTTCTAAAGAAATTGGAAGATAGAGAACAGACCAAAAGTTTATCTAAAAAAATAAAATCTGAGGAGAGTTCTAACAAAAGCCAAAAGGCGTTTAACCTCATTAAATCTCAAATCTATGCCCGCGGAAAAGAGAAACGAAAAACCGAGATAGAGGCAGATTCTTTGGGCTATACCTTTTTTAAGAATACAAAATACCACAAGGCAGAAACCATCAATGCGCTACGGGTTTTACAAGAATTTGATTCTATTTCTCCCAAAGCACTTCAATTGGAAACTTATAAAAAACTCTACAACCTCCCCAATTTAGCCTTTAAAGAAGCTTGGCTGAAAGAGGAAGATTTTTCCCTATATAATTATAACTTTTATAAGGAAAAACTGAGCAAAGATTCCCTCTCTACGCACCCTGAAATGACTGATAGAATAAACCATTTAAAGAAAGAATTTAGCGAGCTCAAAAAGACCGAAAAACCGCAGCTTCCTACCAAAGAATACAAGGCGCTACAGACGGAAGCCAAGAAAAATTTCCTCTCTAATTACTACCATTCCGAAGATTATGGTGTGGGGGTATATGCGTGTATGCACTTGCTCCAAAGTACTAAAAATGATAAAGTTAGCCAAGCTCTATACCACGATTGGTTGGGGAAATTTTTTACCAAAATATACGATGCTCGGAAGAACTATACCCTAAACCGATATGTGGATAGAGTGGATCCCAAAAATCAAAGTGAAAGCTATCGTAAATTTCTCAATTTTATGTGGAACCTTAGTTTGGAAGACATTAAAACCATTAGGGATTATTACACCAAAAAATCGTAATTGATAAAAAACGGCTTGAATTTCTCAAGCCGTTTTATGTTAGTAGTTCAGTCTTTCTAACCGTATTTTGTTGTATTTTTCCTTTTCGTTATACTCCCTGAGGAGGATGTAGCCCTCTTTAGCCACATAAGGCACCATAAAATAGTTGTCCTTCTCAGAAATAGGGATCACTTCTTGTTTAAAATTCCCTTTAATAAGCGTATTGATAAAGAGTTTCCAATCTTTCTCCCGTGTGGTTTTATCTTTTTGTAAATCTCTATAGAAAAAAACGACATCTTTCCCTTGGTTAAGGTATTGGTAGAAGAGATAATCCGAATCTACATAGTGTACAGTTTTCTCTTTTTCAAGCACTTTGACGCCCTTTACGCTAAAATCTGGATTGGTAAACACATACACCATATCCGTTGTTTTGGCTGCACTAAAATATTCGGGTTCTTTATATTTTTCAAATAAAATGCCCACGCTACCATCTTTCAAGAAGAAAAAATCTCTGGCCAAGAGGTAGTAGCCTTTTTCTAATTTTCCATTAGCATTGATGTTCGGAAGGCTATTTTTAAACGCTAAAAACGACAGAGGTTTGAAGTCTATATTAAAGTTTTTCTTGTCCAAAGTCGCCTTTACATAGCCGATGTGCTGATCATCTTCGGAGATATTAGGGAGGATGTAAATGGTTTTATCCTCAAAGGATTTTTTACCCAAGCGATTGGTTCTGCCTAAATATTCTATAATTTTAGAAATTTGCCCATCAACAGGTTGATCACTGATGATTTTTCCCGTTTTAATGTCTAAAACTTTCAGATAAAATTTCTTCTCTTTTTTATGTGTTTCGCTAACAAAAAGGTAGATATATTTGTCATTTTTATCTAAAATTTTAATCCATTCTTGGTTCTTTTTATCTCCGTTGGTGTTGTATCGGTAGCGCCAGAGTTCCTTTTTGTTTTCATCAAACCTAATGATGCTGTTATTCTTCACATAATCCTTGTACTCATCAAATTCAGAGATGAGGTAGCCACCTTCTTTTATTTCATAGATGTAAGAATGGTAGATATAGCCGTTTGTTCTCTTCTCTTTTTTTCTTTCTTTTTCTTCCTCTTTTTCCGTTTTAGGCTTTGGTATTTCCGTAAAAACCCCATCTTTATAGTCGTAATAAGTCTTGGTTTTTATGGTATTATCTTTCAGATTAACCACCATAGAACGAGGGTAAAAAAACTCTTTCGGCTTTACGGCATATTCATCTACATAAGGCGATAAAATCAGGTTTTTTCTAAAATCTAAAAAGCCAAAATAACTTTCCGTGGTTATATCACCCTCAAATTCCTTATTGGCTACAGGGTTTAGATTTTTGTCTAAGATCACATACTCAAATTTCTTGGTACGCTTCTCTTTGGAGGCATCATAGCTGTAGATGGCAACATAGCCGTAGAGATTATCATCTTGGTCGAAAATCGCATTAAAACCTTGATATTTCCCGTTAGCTAACTGATATAAATCTTGAGTTTGAGCGGAGCTAAGGATAAACAATAAGGAACTCAGCAAGGTTAATATATTCCTTTTCATTTCTTTATATCTTGGCTAATAGGTGTCTAAATCCAACTTTATCTTCTATAATTTTTCTAAGATTTTCTATCGGCACGCGTTCTTGCTTCATCGTATCTCTTTCCCTTAGCGTTACTGTAAAATCTGTGAGAGAATCGTGGTCTACGGTAATGCAGAACGGCGTTCCTATGGCATCTTGCCTTCTGTAACGCTTACCGATGCTGTCTTTTTCTTCAAAGATGATGTTAAAATCATACTTCAAATCATTGAATATTTTCTCTGCAAACTCTGGCAAGCCATCTTTTTTCACCAAGGGTAGTATGGCGGCTTTTACTGGAGCTAATGCTGGTGGCAAGGACAAAACCGTTCTGGTAGAGCCATCTTCTAAGGTTTCCTCTTTTAGGCTATTAGAGAAAATAGCGAGGAATAAGCGGTCTAAACCTACGGAAGTTTCCACCACATACGGCACATAGCTTTCGCCGCGCTCAGGGTCAAAATATTGGAGTTTTCTCCCCGAATGTTGCTCGTGGGCAGAGAGGTCAAAATCCGTTCTGGAATGGATCCCTTCTAACTCTTTAAACCCGAATGGGAATTTAAACTCTATATCGGCAGCGGCATTGGCATAGTGCGCCAACTTTTCGTGGTCGTGGAAACGGTAATTTTCCGTGCCTAAACCGAGTGCTAAGTGCCAGTTGAGCCTTTTCTGTTTCCATTCTTCATAGAAGCCGAGCTCGGTGCCTGGGGGTACAAAAAACTGCATTTCCATCTGTTCAAACTCTCGCATACGGAAGACAAACTGCCTTGCCACAATTTCATTTCGGAAGGCTTTTCCTATTTGGGCGATACCAAACGGCAGCTTGTGTCTGGAAGTTTTCTGAACATTAAGGAAGTTTACAAAAATCCCCTGTGCTGTTTCTGGCCTTAGGTAGAGGTCCATAGCGTGGTCTGCGGAAGCGCCTAATTTGGTGCCAAACATCAGGTTGAATTGTCTCACCTCGGTCCAGTTTTTAGAGCCAGTATCTGGGTCTGCAATTTCCAACTCTTCTATGAGAGCTTTCACATCTGCCAAGTCATTACGCTCCAGAGATTGCGCCATTCTGGAAAGGATGTTTTTTTGCTTTTCTCTATAGCCTACCACTCTTGGGTTGGTGCTAACAAACTGATTTTCATCAAAATCATCACCAAATTTCTTCTTGGCTTTTTGGATTTCTTTCTGAACTTTATCCTCTAATTTGGCACAATAATCCTCTATCAAGACATCTGCACGGAACCTTTTTTTAGAATCTTTATTATCGATGAGTGGGTCGTTAAACGCATCCACATGCCCAGACGCCTTCCAAGTGGTGGGGTGCATCAGGATGGCAGAATCTATGCCCACTATGTTTTCGTTAAGTTGGGTCATTGCTTTCCACCAATATTGTTTGATGTTATTTTTGAGCTCTACCCCATTCTGTCCATAATCATAAACGGCAGAAAGTCCGTCATAAATTTCACTTGATGGGAAGATAAATCCGTACTCTTTAGCGTGGGATACCACTTTCTTAAAATCGTCTTCTTGTTTCGCCATAATTTTAAAATATTCTTCTGCAAAAGTAGCCTTTAATTTGATTATTTAAAAGTTTTTAAGGCTATATTTTTATGTACTTTAGCGCAGATTTAAGGGTTAAAAAAATCAAAAATAAACCCCAGCGGTGGCGGTGTGCCGTGGCTGAGGTTGAGGGTTTTAATCAAAATTCTGAAGTTCTACCAGTTTTTTATAAACGCCATTTTTAGCGATGAGCTGTTGGTGGTTACCTTCTTCCACCACTTTGCCTTTTTCCATCACGATGATGTGGTCTGCCTTCTGTATGGTGGAGAGGCGGTGGGCAATGATGAGGGAAGTGCGGTTCTCCATCATCTTATCCAAAGCATCTTGCACCAGTTTTTCGCTCTCGGTATCCAGCGCAGAGGTAGCTTCATCTAAAATCATAATTGGTGGATTTTTAAGCACCGCCCTTGCGATGGAAATCCGCTGTTTCTGCCCACCTGAAAGCTTGCTGCCATCATCGCCAATATTGGTATGGTAGCCCTCAGGGAAGTGCTCGATAAACTGGTGGGCATTGGCTATTTTAGCCGCTGCGATAACCTCCGCTTCTGTGGCATCAGGTTTTCCCATCAGGATGTTGTTGTAGATGCTATCATTAAACAGCACCGATTCTTGAGTAACCATACCCAAAAGATGGCGGTAGTCGTTAATATGAAGCTCTCGGATGTCGGTTCCATCGACTTTGATGCTGCCAGCATTCACATCATAAAAACGCGCTAAAAGGTTGGCAACCGTAGTTTTACCACTCCCCGATTGTCCCACCAGCGCTACAGTTTTGCCCTTAGGAAGCACCATAGAAAAGTGGTCTAAAATCAGGTGGTCTGCATTATAATGGAAACTAATATCTTCAAATCTGATGTCTCGCTCCAAAGCGCTAATGTGGATAGGATGGGCAACTTCTTGCACCTTTAAATTATAATCTAAAACCTCCGACACGCGCTCTAAACTCGCCATACCGCCTTGGATGGAGGATATCGCGTTAGACAGTTGTTTGGCTGGGGCTAATATTTGGTAGAAAATACCTAAAAAACCGAGGAAGGTAATCGGGTCGCTATTGGTACCATTGATAACGCTAACGCCTGAAAACCAAGTGATAAGGAGCATCGTCACCGAGCCTAAAAACTCGCTCATAGGAGACGCTAACTCCCTTCTGCGGCTCATCGCGATGCTGTGTTTTTTCCAAAGGTTGGTGGTGGTATCAAAACGGTTTTCAAGGATTTTATCAGCATTAAAAATTTTAATGATTTTAGAAGATTTGAGTGTTTCATCTACTAAGGAAAAGAGGTTCCCCAACTCGGACTGCGCATAGTGGGCTTGTCTTTTGAGGCTCTTCCCTATCCACGAAATCAGCCAGCCCATCAGTGGAAAAACAATCAGTGAAAATAAGGTCAGTTGGGCATCTAAGAGAAAGAGCATCACCAAAGAAAAGATGATCATAAAAGGAGCGTTGATCAGGTCTACCAAAGCGCCCATAATGCCACCTTCCACCGCACCTACATCGTTAGAAATTCGGGACATCATATCTCCACGGCGTTGCTCCGTAAAGAAAGCCACAGGGAGTTTTAGAAACTTGTGGTAGAGCGCTGTCCGCAGGTCTTTGGTAATCCCTACCCTATAGTTAACCAAGAGGTAAGCCCCCAAGTATCGGAATAAATTTCTGAGTAGAAAGGCTATAGCGGTAATGATGCACAGCCACGCCAGTACGGTAACGCCACCATAGACCTCGTTATAAACCTGAATTTTATAGTAGAGCAAATCTTTTAAATAACCGAAATAATTACTGATATGCCCATCATAACTCGGTTTTTGGGTAGTATCTACACGGTCTAAATTCAAAATAATCCTGAGCACAGGGAGCATAGAGAGCACAGAAAAAAATCTGCAATACAGAGTATAGAATATTGAAAACCATACTCCCCCCAGAGGTATTTTTGATGAGGTTTCGCAAAATTAAGAATTCTTTTTAGCGGTTTCATTAACACGAAATTAAGCCACAAAAGTAATTAAAATAATCTAAATTGGAGTGGTATAGAATAGATTTGTAATAGAGATTTAGGCTTAAAGGATAAAATAAAAAACCAGCTCTATCATTGATAAAACTGGTTTTCACTCAAAATAAATCGTTGTATGTTTACCGAAGTCTGTCTACAGATTTTACAAGCCTGTCGTCCCTGCGGATATAGACATTTGCAATAAGCAAACACACCACCGCAATAGACGGAAATAGCGGCTCAATACCCTTCTCAGGAATAGCAATTCCTCCGGGTAGGTTGAGTAGCCAGTAAACCAGTAAACCAATCAACAAAGCGTTTATCACCATACTGATTTGGTTCAGTAGGATTTGTCTTTTTCTATATTTATAGCTTAGAATGCTCAAGAGGTTTAGAGCGATAAGCACCGCACAACCCGCTAAAATAGGGAGGTTGCCCAGATTAAAAACTTCCACATCTCCCCCACTGATCGAGAGAAACACAGCGCTTAATAGAGCCAAAAACAGCCATACGGTTTGTATTCTTTGTAGCATCTAAGAAATTTTAAGGGCAAAAGTACTAATATTTTTTCGTATTTCCGAAAAATAGTGTAGATTTGCAGTATTAACTTTTATTATAAAGCCATCATTTCCTGATGTGTCTTTTAAATCATTTTACCAAAAACAGTACTTAATTCATTTATAGAAAAAACATTATATGTTTGATTTTGAAAACCTTGAGTCTAAATCCTCAGCGGATATTACTCAAATTACTAAGGATTTAGGAATAAAAACCAAAAGAGGCAGCACCACTAAGGATAAAATTTATGCCATTTTGGATTTCCAAGCCACCAACCCCCAGAACATTAAAGATTATTTGAGTTCTCAAAAAATAGAAATGCCTGCCGAAGCCAAAGTAGAGACACCTCAACCCGAGACCAAAGAAAGAAAAACACCAGGGAGAAGGAAAAAAACGGCACCACAAGAGGCTAAAAATACCACCACAACCACCCCAGAAGCGCCATCTGCACCACAAGAGAAAGCAGAAGCGCCACAACCAGAAACGGCGGAAGAGAGCACTCCAAAACCCTCTACAACAGAGGAGGCATCAACCAAGAAAACCCCACGCCGCCGCACCAAAAAGAAAACCGACACACCAACCGTACCTCAGCCCGAGGCTTCTACCAAAGAAAATTCAGCGGAAACCCCTAACCATCAGCGCAATAAAACCGAACGAACGCCAACTAAAAAGGAGGAAACCACACCAGAGAAGACCTTTAACTTTGACCAAGTGGTTACCATAGAGGGCGTTTTAGAAATTTTACCAGACAACTACGGCTTTTTGCGTTCCGCGGACTTCAACTACATCTCTTCGCCAGATGATGTGTATGTGTCTACCAACCAGATTAGAAACTACGGGCTGAAAACAGGAGATACCGTAAAAGGCTATGTGAGGCTCCCCAAAGAGGGCGAAAAATATTTCTCGCTACAGAAGCCGTTAGAGGTTAATGGCAGAGATTTGAGTTTCATCAAAGACCGTGTGGCATTTGAGCATTTAACGCCGCTATTTCCGCAAGAGAAGTTTAACCTCGCGGGGGAGAACGCCACTTTGGCAACCCGTGTGGTGGATTTATTTGCGCCGATAGGCAAAGGGCAGCGTGCTATGATTGTCGCCCAGCCGAAAACAGGTAAAACCATGCTCCTCAAAGAAATTGCCAACTCTATTTCTGCCAACCACCCAGAGGCCTATATGATGATTCTCTTGATTGATGAACGCCCAGAGGAGGTAACCGATATGCAGAGAAGCGTGAATGCAGAAGTGATCGCTTCCACCTTTGATGAGTCGGCGGAAAAGCATGTTAAAGTCGCAAATTTAGTCCTCTCCAAAGCCCAAAGAATGGTAGAATGTGGCCACGATGTGGTGATTTTATTAGACTCCATCACGCGTTTGGCAAGAGCTTACAACACGGTAACGCCAGCTTCAGGGAAAATCCTATCGGGTGGGGTAGACGCCAACGCTTTGCACAGACCTAAAAGGTTCTTTGGTGCCGCAAGGAAGATAGAAGGCGGTGGCTCACTGACCATTATCGCAACGGCGCTGATAGACACAGGTTCTAAAATGGATGAGGTGATCTTTGAAGAATTTAAAGGAACAGGAAATATGGAATTGGTGTTAGATAGAAAAATCGCTAACCGCCGTATATTCCCAGCGGTAGATTTGGTGGCATCCAGCACCAGAAGAGATGATATTCTCCACGATGAACTCACCCAACAGCGGATGTGGATTCTCAGAAAATACCTCTCTGATATGAACCCTGTGGAAGCTATGGAATTCGTACAAAAACATATGAAAGGCACCCTCAATAACGAGGAATTCCTGATGTCTATGAATAAATAACATCAGCTTTTATAGAGCATAAACAAGCACTTATCCAGCCTTTGGGTAAGTGCTTGTTATTTCAATTGAAAAGTAGCGATAATGGGGTAGTGGTCAGAGATCTGGCGACTTCTATCCGTATCAAAATGCTGAATTTCAAACTTTGGCGAAAATAGCAAATAATCAATCCGAATAGGGATTTTATAATCGTGGAAAGAAGTCCCCAAGCCGTTGCCCTGCGCTAAAAAACTATCCTGAAGCGGTGCCGCCGTGAGGTGGTAATATTCGTAAGAATTGGGTACAGCGTTAAAATCGCCGCCTAAAATCACAGGGTATGGCGAGGTTTCTACCGCCTTTCGGATTTGCTCCACTTGGTTCTGGTGGGCTTTGAACACGGGGATAAACCGCTTGAGTAATCCTTTGGCTTTTTCCTCAGTAATATCCAAATTTTTACTTGGTTTGACCATAGCTTTATTAAGCTCAAAAGGCTTCAAATAAATATTGATGATGCGCACCGTTTGGTGGTTAATTTGGGTGTCTATATACGCGGCATAGCCGTTATCTTCGTGCTCCAAAATCCGCCCAGAGCGTAGAATTGGCGTTTTGCTATAAAAAGTGAGAAGGTCTATTTTATCTCGGTAGGGCAGTCGCTCTTGCTTCTCCCTATACGCCACAGATTCTTGTAAAATCACCACATCAGGGTCTTGGTCATCAATAAAATTTTTGATATTGAGTGTGCCTTGTGCTCCGTTTTTAATATTAAAACTAAGGATTTTATAAGCGGAACTTGCCACTTTTTGCTGAGGGGAATAATTGACCCACCGCCTAATCGGTGTGATCATCAGTACCGAAGACAATAGGAACAAAAGCCCTCTTTTTCGCCATTTGAAAAGCCAAAATAAACATAGCAAGAGATGCGCCACCACCATAAAGGGAAACGCCAACGCAAGGAGGTTCAGCTCTGGTAAAAACCTCGGGGGTACCACCGCATTCAGCGATGTGGCATAGATGAGGAGCACCAAAATAAGATGCCCAATCAAGATGAGATTTCGGAGGATAAACATCTCTGATTATTGTATTCTAAACTGATTTTTCCGCCATAATTGCACTAAAATATAACCGACTAACGCCCCACCTAAGTGAGCGAAGTGCGCCACATTATCGCCTTCCCTTTGGCTTAACCCTAAATAAAGAGAACCGATGATAAAGATAGGGAAGAGGATCTTAGCCTTGATAGGGAACGGGATAAACAGGAATATCAATTTGGCATCTGGGAACAACACGGTAAAAGCTGCCAGCACACCAAAAAGTGCCCCCGAAGCCCCTACCATAGGCGTAATTAAGAATTTTTGAAACTCCAAAGCCTCCCCAGAAGTGTCCAAACGCAGGTGGCTTAAATCTGAATTTCGGAAGAGTAGGGCTAAATCGGCACCTTGGGCTTGTAGCGCATTGGTGAGTTCATAATAGTTGTAATAATTCCAAAGGTTAAAGATGATAAACGCCCCCAATCCACTCAGAAAATAGAGGATGATATACTTCTTCTCGCCTAAAACACGCTCCAGCACAGGACCAAAGCTCCACAGCCCTATCATATTGAAAAGCAAGTGGGTAAAACCGCCGTGCATAAACATATGGGTGACAATCTGCCACGACCTAAAATTAGGCGATAGTGGGAAATAAGCTGCCAAAAGGTTATCAACCTGCGGTGGTAGTAGATATTCTGCGACTAAAAATACCAATACATTGATAATGATAAGGTTGCGCGTGATGGGTGGGATATTCTGAAACATTGTTTTAATTTTTAATTTTATTTTTAAGTTCCTCTAATGGGAGGCGGATATAGCACTTTTTCCCCGCAGGGGTATATTCTGGAAAACCTAATTCTGAAAAGGCTTTGATGAGGTCTTCAACCTCAGTTTTATAGAAAAAATCAAAGCGAGATTTAGCATTGATTTTAACCCATTGGCTTTGGTAATACGCCATAAAATCTTCCTCCGTTTTATACTCCAAAATCTCAAAAAGTTTCTCCATAAAACTATGGATTTGGGTTTCCTTAAACTCCTGAGGAATGGCGTGGATGCGGAGCACATGGTCATCACCCAGTTCCATTTCAAAGCCCAGTTGAGGCAGATATTTTTTGATGCTGCGGTATTTGTTTTTCTCAACCTCGTTGAGTAGGTATTCCACAGAAAATAGCAACTTCTGCCCAACCGCATCTTGGGTTTTAGGCTTTTGCTTCTGGCTGATGATCAGGCTATGCATTCGCCCTAAATCCAGCATAAACGTTTCCTCACCTTGGTTGTAGAGCCAGTAGCCGTTGGGCAGGCGCATCAGGTCTTCATCAAACTCTTCATCTTCAAAAAGGTTGATTTTAGAAGGCTCTGCCGCCGTGATGTTCTGTTGGTGGATTTCCATCATCGCTTGGGCTTCGGCAAGGCTGACCACTTCTTGTTTAAAGGGGTTATAATCCCGATTGACTTGGATCATCGGAGGTACGCTGGAGCTCTTCTGGTGGGCATTTTCATAATTTCGCTTTTGGAGGTTGAGCAATGGATTATAGCGTTCATCTTTGTCAAAATCTAAACTCGGTGCGATGTTGTAAACCCCCAAAGACCGCTTAACCGTAGACCGAATAAGGGCAAAAATCAAGGCTTCATCTTCAAATTTAACCTCTGTTTTTTGTGGGTGGATGTTCACATCAATGCGCTCAGGGTCTATCTCTAAATAGAGAAAAAACGAAGGCGTATAGCCGTGCTGCAACAAGCCTTCAAAGGCTTCCTGAACGGCTTTGTTGAGGTAAGGACTACGGAAAAAACGCCCATTCACGAAGAAAAATTGCTCGCCGCGGGTTCTTTTGGCGCCTTCGGGTTTGGCGACATAGCCGTGGAGTTTGATCCAATCGGTATCTTCTTTTATAGGAATGAGCAATGGCTGTATTTTCCTGCCAAAAATCTCCACAATCCGCTGGAGGAGCCCACCTTTTCTGAGTTTAAAAATTTCCTCATCATTGTGGAAAAGCGAGAATTCTATTTCCTCGTGCGCCAGTGCCACGCGGTGGAATTCATCAATGATATGCCTAAATTCTACATTGTCAGATTTAAGGAATTTCCTTCTGGCAGGCACATTGTAGAATAGATTTTTCACGGAAAGGCTGGAGCCATCGGCGGTTTGTATGGCTTCTTGAAACTGAAGCTCGCCGCCTTCTATATAAATATTGGTGCCTATGGCGTTTTGTTCTTGCTTGGTTTTGAGCTCCACTTGCGCCACAGCGGCTATAGATGCCAGTGCCTCGCCGCGGAACCCTTTGGTGGAGATTTTAAAAATATCCTCCGTGCTGTATATTTTAGAGGTGGCGTGCCTTTCAAATGCCATCCGAGCGTCGGTTTCAGACATACCGATACCATTATCCACCACTTGGATTAAGTTTTTGCCAGCATCTCTCACGATGAGCTCTATCTTGGTGGCTTTGGCATCTATGGCGTTTTCTAATAATTCTTTAACCACGGATGCAGGGCGCTGCACCACCTCTCCAGCAGCTATTTGGTTGGCAACAAAATCGGGTAATAGTTTAATGATATCAGACATCAGTATAATTCAATTTTCTGCCCCAAAAATAGGCATAAGATTATTGAGAAAAAAATATTGAAAACCCAGTACAAAGGCTTTCTTTTTTATAAATCATTTAAAATCAAAATGATAAATGCTTGATTTTAGTCTTAAAGTTTTTAGCCGAGCATTCTTTGTACTTTTCTAATCCCTTCGGTTAGGCGGTCTATTTCTTCAAAAGTGTTATAGATGGCAAAGCTGGCTCTTACGGTCCCTGCAATACCAAAATATGCCATAATAGGCTGTGTGCAATGGTGTCCTGTGCGCACGGCAATGCCCATTTTGTCTAAAATCATTCCCACATCAGACGCAATGCCTATGCCTTCCAAATTAAAAGAAATTGCCCCCACACGCGGTGCTTTTTCGCCATAAATCTGAAGTCCATCAATGGTTTTGAGTTGTTGCTGTGCGTAGTCTATCAGGGCTTTTTCGTGTTTTTGAAGAGTATCGTGACCAATGCTGAGCATAAAATCAATTGCAGCACCCAAGGCGATATTGCCGCCTACATTGGGCGTTCCAGCTTCAAACTTGAAGGGCAAACCAGCGTAGCTGGTGCCATCAAAAGAGCAAGTAGCAATCATCTCGCCACCGCCGTGAAAAGGGCTTAGTTGCTCTAAAATATGGGCTTTGCCATAGAGAATTCCTGTGCCCATAGGGGCGTACATTTTGTGCCCAGAGAACACGAAAAAATCACAATCCATCTCTTGCACATCAATTTTAAAATGAGGTACAGACTGCGCACCATCAATCAACACCCACGCATTAGAGAGTGCTCTGGTTTTCTTGATGATGGTTTCAATGGGGTTGATGATTCCCAAGGCGTTAGAAACTTGGTTCACCGCTACCAATTTGGTTTTTTCAGAAAGCCAATGCTCTAAAACATCGGTTTGAAGGATGCCTTGATCATCTATTGGGATGACCCTTAGTTTAGCACCGGTTCTCTCGCAAAGCATCTGCCAAGGGACAATGTTAGAATGGTGCTCTAAGTAGGAAATGATGATTTCGTCCCCAGCTTTTAGCATAGAAGTTAGGGCATACGCCACCAAATTGATGCCTTCTGTAGTCCCTTTGGTAAAGATCACTTCATAATCGTGTGGAGCGTTGATGAAGTGTTGCACTTTCTGCCGAGCTTCTTCCATTGCCTCGGTCGCGAGTTGGCTCAAGGTGTGGATGCCGCGGTGGACATTCGCATTGAGTTCTTTATAGTAATACTCGCAGGTTTCTAAAACGGAAATGGGTTTTTGAGAAGTGGCAGCATTGTCTAAATAGACCAAAGGCTGACCGTTGATTTCTCTATTAAGGATAGGGAATTGCTGGCGTATAGCTTGGATGTTGTGCATAGCGGATTTTTTAAACTTCAAAATTAAGTTTTATTTCTTAAATACCACCAACGGAATGTGGAGGGTAAGGTTCATCTGGATGCCGTGTAGGGCTTTGCCATTCAGGGTTTTATCAGATATCTGGAAGGCATAACCGCCCGTAAAATCTAAAATCCCAAAGAGGCTAATGCCAACTTTCGGCGCAATGTGCTTAGGGCTGGCTTCGGCACCCAGCAGATAATAATAAGCGTGGCGGAGGCTTTTGCCCTTTTGGGAATTGAGCAAAATATCGGCTTGTAGTTTGGGTAGCGCTTGCATATTGCCGTTAGCACTCCCTAATAATACGCTCCCTCCGAGGCGGTATAGGGCATCATCATTTTTGAGAAATAGAAGTGTGCCGCCCACCTCGCCGAAGTTAGAATTTTGGTACTGATAACCGACTTTTAACATAGGGTGTACGGCTACTTGGGCATTAGAAAAACCAAGCCCAAAAGCGATGAACACGATACTAAAAAATGATTTTAAATTCATAAAAATTTTTTGAAAGTTCTAATATAGATGAAGCTACTTCATCATCGTTTAAAACTCTAAACCGTTAGGGAATGCCTTTTTTCTGAAGATAAAGAGCACGGTAACGCCCACGGTAATGGCGGCATCTGCCACATTAAAAATATACTTGAAAAACTGCAAATGCGTGCCACCTATCAAGGGCCAATTCTCTGGAACCCACCAGTCTATCCAATCAAAATGGAACATATCTACCACGCAGCCTTTCATAAAATGAGAATAGCCGTGTCCAAAAGATGAAAACTGAGAAATGCCATCATAGCCAATCCACCTGCCCACGCTTTCATCAAAGACTGTCCCTGTGTCAAAAATCATTCCGTAGAACATCCCATCAATTAAATTGCCAATGGCGCCCGCAAAAATCATCGCCATAGGGATGATGAGGTAGTTGGAGTTTCGCCCTTCTTTCAGCCATTTATTGAAGATATAAACCATAAACCCAATGAGGACAATGCGCGTAAAAACCAAGAAATATTTGCCAATAAGTCCTCCAAACTGGAAGCCATACGCCATTCCTGGGTTTTCTACAAAGGTCAGTTTTACCCCTGGGATCAGCACTGCAGATTCATTGAGTTCAAAATGGGTTTTTATGTATATTTTAGAAAATTGGTCTATTAATAACACCAAAATGGTGATGAATGCTATTTTTTTCATGGTTTAGATTCAGAACACTTCGTGAATAAAAAATCTTTCTACAACAGACAGCGCCATTGTAGAAAGAAAAAAATTATCGTTGTTTATTTTTGGCTTCTATGCTCAGCGTGGCGTGTGGCACGGCTTTTAGGCGCTCTTTGTCAATTAAATTACCCGTTACGCGGCAGATGCCATAGGTTTTATTCTGAATGCGGATGAGGGCATTTTTTAAATCACGGATAAATTTCTCCTGTCGCCCAGCCAAAATGGCGTTTTGCTCTTTGCTAAGCGTTTCGGCGCCTTCTTCAAAGGCTTTAAAGGTAGGTGAGGTATCATCAGTGCCGTTATTTTGGTCATTGATGAAATTCTGCCGAATGAGAGCTAAATCTTTTTCCGCTTTTTCTATTTTTTGCTCTATGAGTGCCTTAAATTCTTGCAAATCAGCATCACTGTAGCGTTGTCTTTCTTGTTCCATCTTTTTATGTTTTTATGTTCACAAGGGTTATAATTTAATAATATGAACCCCAAATTTTACTTCCTCAATTTCAATCTCATCAGAAGGGGTAAAATCTTCCACCACCTCTATATTTTCAGAGAGCACCTCTGCGGAGATATAGGCCTCATTTTTGAGTAAATCCGCAAGGAAAGGGCTATTTTGATCCAGTTGGATACGGATTTTGTCTGTCAACTCAAAGCCTTTATCTTTTCTAAGATTCTGCACCCTGTTGATAAATTCCCTCGCGATGCCTTCAGATTTTAGCACGTTGTTGATTATCAAATCTAATGCCACGGTCAGTTTGCCCTCGCTGGCTACGGTCCACCCGGGGATATCTTTGGTACTGATTTCCACATCATCCAGCGTAATGGTGTAGCCACCCACTTGGATTTGGCTTTCTTTTTCTAAAATCGCGATGTTCTCTTGGTCAAAAGCTGCAATTTCTGCCGCAATGGTTTTCATCTCTTTACCGAGTTTAGGGCCTAAGGCTTTAAAGTTCGGTTTCACCTGTTTGATGATCAGGTGTGCAGCTTCCTCGGCATTGATGAGCTGGAGCTCCTTCACATTCACTTCTTGTTTGATGAGGTCTGCCACGGCGCTAATTTGTTCGCCTGTTTTCTTATCCAAAACAGGAATCATCACTTTTTGTAGCGGCTGTCTCACCTTGATGTTTTCCTTCTTTCTCAGCGAGAATACCATAGAGGTAATTTGCTGGGCAAGGTGTGTTTTTTGCACCAAATCTTGGTCGATGAGCGTCTCATCTGCCACAGGGAAATCTGTGAGGTGTACACTGTTAGCGGTTTCCTTTTGTGTGGCTTGGTTAAGGTCTTGGTAGAGCTTATCCATAAAGAACGGCGCAATAGGTGCGGCTAATTTCGCTACGGTTTCCAAACAAGTGTAGAGCGTTTGGTAGGCAGAAATTTTGTCCTCGGTGTAGTCTCCTTTCCAGAATCTTCTTCGGCAAAGTCTTACATACCAGTTACTTAGGTTGTCATTGACAAAAGTATTGATGGCTCTCGCTACTTTGGTCGGTTCATAGTCTTCGTAAAACGCCTTAACTTCTTTAATTAAAATATGGAGTTCTGAGAGGATCCAGCGGTCTATCTCAGGGCGATTTTTCACTTCTGCTTCTTGGTAAGCAAAGCCATCTACATTGGCATAGAGTGCAAAAAACGAATAGGTATTATACAAAGTACCGAAGAATTTTCTGCGGACTTCATCAATGCCATCAAGGTCAAATTTAAGGTTTTCCCAAGGGTTGGCATTGGCAATCATATACCAGCGCGTGGCATCAGGGCCGTATTTTGCTAAAGTTTCAAAAGGATCTACGGCATTGCCCAACCGCTTAGACATTTTTTGTCCGTTTTTATCTAAAACCAAGCCGTTAGACACCACATTTTTATACGCTACGGAATCAAAAACCGTAGTGGCAATGGCGTGTAGCGTATAGAACCAGCCTCGGGTTTGGTCTACGCCCTCAGCAATGAAATCCGCTGGGAAGGCTTTCCTTTGGTCTATCAATTCCTTATTTTCAAACGGATAATGAAGCTGCGCATATGGCATAGAGCCAGAGTCAAACCAAACATCAATCAAGTCGGACTCTCGTTTCATTGGTTTTCCAGAGTCAGACACAAGGATGATTTGATCCACGATATTTTTATGAAGGTCTATTTGGACATAGTTGTCTTCCGACATATCTCCAATGGTGAAGTTTTTGAACGGATTTTCAGTCATCACACCTGCGGCAATGGCGCGCTCTATCTCTGTGATTAATTCCTCCACAGAACCGATGATTTTTTCTTCCTTTAAATCCTCAGTTCGCCAGATCGGCAAAGGGATACCCCAATATCTGGAGCGAGAGAGGTTCCAGTCGTTCACATTTTCTAACCAGTTGGCAAAACGCCCTTCGCCAGTGGCTTTAGGTTTCCAATTGATGGTTTTGTTGAGTGCAACCAAGCGGTCTTTTACGGCGGTCATCTTCACAAACCAAGAGTCTAATGGATAATAGAGCACAGGCTTGTCGGTACGCCAACAATGCGGGTAGGAGTGGACATATTTCTCCACTTTGAAGGCTTTATTTTCGGTTTTTAAGAAAATAGCCATCTCTACATCCCAAGATTTTTCAGGGGCAGTGCCTTCATCATAATATTCATTTTTGATGTATTTGCCATTGAAAACCTCGGGTACTTGTGGGCTGTGGATAAATCGACCTTGCAGATCCACCAAAGGTACCAGATTGTCTTGGCTGTCTTTAACGAGCATTGGAGGGATGCCGTTTTCTTTGGCTACACGGGCATCATCCGCACCAAAAGTCGGAGCGATGTGCACAATCCCTGTTCCATCTTCCGTGGTCACGAAATCGCCTAAAATCACTCGGAAGGCTTGGTCTGCGTTTTCGGCAGGGCTAAACCAAGGGATCAACTGTTCGTAAGAAGTGCCTTCCAAATCTTCCCCTGTGAGTTCTGCCAAAATTTGATAAGGAATGGTTTTATCCTCAGGCTGATACTGGCTGAGGGCTTCTGCGGTGCTTTCTACATATTTCTTCCCGAAGTTTTTTTCTAATAAAACCCTTGCTAAAATGATGTTAATAGGCTGATGGGTGTACTGGTTAAAGGTTTTTACCACCACATATTCTATATCTCTGCCAACGGCTAATGCGGTGTTGGAAGGGAGCGTCCAAGGGGTAGTGGTCCACGCTAAAATATCCAAGTTTTGGCTAAGGTCTTCGTTGATGCGGCTTAACTTTTCTGCCAATTTTTCTGAAGGCTGTTTTACCCTAAACTGTGCAACAATGGTGGTGTCAGAAACATCTCGATAAGTCCCAGGCTGATTGAGCTCGTGGGAGGAAAGGCCCGTTCCCGCCTTTGGGGAATACGGCTGAATGGTGTAGCCTTTATACAGTAAATCTTTCTGGTAGAGCTGTTTGAGCAACCACCAAACGGTTTCCATATATTTGGGTTGATAAGTAATGTAAGGGTGTTCCAAGTCTACCCAATAGCCGATTTTTTCGGTGAGGTCGTTCCAAACATCGGTGTATTTCATCACGGCATTTCGGCAGGCTTGGTTGTAGTCTTCTACGGAAATGGTTTTGCCGATGTCTTCTTTGGTGATGCCTAATTCTTTCTCCACGCCTAATTCTACGGGAAGTCCGTGGGTATCCCAGCCCGCTTTACGGAAGACTTGTTTACCATTTTGGGTTTGGTATCTACAAAAAATATCTTTTAGGGCACGCGCCATCACATGGTGTATGCCGGGCATTCCGTTGGCAGATGGTGGACCTTCGTAGAAAACATACTCAGGCTGCCCATCGCGGAGCTCTACTGATTTTTTGAAGGTTTGATTTTCCTTCCAAAAAAGAGCGATTTCTTGTGCTATATGGGTAAGATCAAGGTTTTTGTATTCTGTAAACTTCTTCATTTTCAGACTGTTTATATCTTGTTTAAAATAGTCCGCTAATATACGGAAATTAAAAAGAAAATAGAGTGTTTTTGAGGAAAGATTTCTTGTTGAATATGAAATGTATCATTATTATGGTTAAAATATAATTTTAATACTTTACTTTTGCAAAAAAATACACAATGTACAAAAAAAATACTTTTTTTAATTCCTATTATTTTTTGGCTTTAATTACGGTTTTAATTAAAATTCCGTTTCTTTTAACCCGTCATATTCAAGAAGATTCTTTTATTACTTGGAATGTTGCACAGAATTTATTGGATTATGGCGTGATTGGTTTTAATGGAACCGAACCTATTTCTGCCTCTACCACTCATTTATATGTCTTTGTTTCCGCATTTTTCCAATGGATTCTGGGGAGTGGTCATCTTTTTGTTTATACTATTCTTGTTTTTAATAGTTTATTGTTTGGTGTGGGGAGTATCCTACTCGGGAAAACGCTTTTTGATAAAAAAGAAAAAGTATTTTTATTCGTGATTTTACTGAACCTATTGCCGCCGTCTATTATGGCATCTATATTAGGGATGGAATATGGCCTTTTATTTTTTCTATATAGTGTTTTTATCCATTGCGCTGTTTATAAAAAGAATAATTTATTTTATTTTTTAATTCCTATTCTTTTGATATGGACACGGTTAGATACAGTTATTTTTTTAGGCATTTTTGGATTATTTATTTTGATTTTTGAGAGAAAAATTAACTTATTTTTCTTTTTAGGAGGTCTGTTAGGGCTTATAAGTGTATTAGGTTTTAATTATTATTATTTCGGAGATATTGTTAATCATACGATAGTTGCTAAAAAAATAGCCTATCCAGACCATTCAGGTTTTAGTTTAAAAGTATTTCTTCATCAATTGGCATATTATGGAGGCTATTTGAAAATAGCAGGGAATATGATGATGACGATTTTTTATATTTATTTATTCCTTACATGCGTTTTGGTGTTTATATTATACAGCCGTGAGATTAAAAAAGAAAAAAGAGCGCTTTTGGTTACCATATTTGCATTTGCAGCGATTAAGTTAACAATATTTGCTTTCCTAAAAGCCTATTTTGATTGGTATTATTGGCTTCCAAGGGTGTTTATGGCTTCCATTTGGATTTATTTTTTAGTAGAATATATCATCAAAAATCAGATACTAAAATACGCATTGATTATAGTATTCATAGGCTTTGCATCATTCCAGTATTTACAATCTTTGAGTATTGGTTATATGGAAAACACACAACGAATGCAGATGGTTAGAGATCTCCAAAAGATGGGAGCTAACAAGAACGAAAGCATCGTATTAGAGCCTGCAGGAAAAATTCCATTCTATACCCGATTGCAAACTTGGGACGAGGTTGGTTTAGTAGACAAAAAAATGACCCAAGAGATGCTCTCTAATTTTGATGAAGCATGGATTAACCTGATCAACCGCTATCACCCAACTTATATATTAACCATAGGGAAAAAAGCAGGGCAAAACCAATTATATAAAATGACAGAGGCGCAACAGAAAAACTTTGATCAAGAATACCAATTGATCAAGAGCTATCCTATTAAAGAAGTTCATCAGAGCGCTCCTTACCCTATCAATTTAGTCTATGGAATAAGAGGGATAGGACAAGATTATTACCTTTATAAAAGAAAAGATAAATAATCACTTGTCATAATTAAAAAATACCCTTAACCAAAAAGTTTATACTTTTGCAAAAAATAAGAACAGTATGCCGAAAAATTTAGTCATCGTAGAGTCGCCTGCCAAAGCTAAAACCATCCAGAAATATTTGGGTAAAGATTTTGAAGTAAAATCCAGCTTTGGGCACATCCGAGATTTACCAAAAAAAGGAATGGGGATCAATTTGGAAACTTTTACCCCTGATTATGAGGTGTCTGCGGATAAGAAGAAAGTAGTAGCGGAGCTAAAAGCGGCAGCTAAAAAAGTAGATATGGTATGGCTGGCATCGGATGAAGACCGCGAGGGAGAAGCCATTGCGTGGCATATTTCCGAAGAGCTGAAACTCAAAGAAAACGGGATGAAGCGAATCGTGTTCCACGAGATTACCAAAAA
Organism: Riemerella columbina; assembly: GCF_030517065.1. Taxonomy (NCBI): domain Bacteria; kingdom Pseudomonadati; phylum Bacteroidota; class Flavobacteriia; order Flavobacteriales; family Weeksellaceae; genus Riemerella; species Riemerella columbina. The sequence continues at coordinate 133,582 of NZ_CP103950.1, read as the reverse complement.
CGCCATCCTTAAAGCCATAGAAACCCCACGCACCATCGACAAAAACTTGGTCAATGCCCAGCAAGCTCGGCGTGTTTTGGACCGTATTGTCGGCTTTGAAATGTCCCCTGTCCTTTGGAAAAAAGTACGACCAGGGCTTTCGGCAGGGCGTGTGCAGTCCGTAGCTGTGCGGCTAATTGTAGAGCGGGAGAAGGAAATCCAAGCCTTTAAACCCCAATCTTCATATAAAGTAGATGCCCTCTTTTTGACTCAAAAGCAACAAGAAATTTCGGCAAGACTAAAACAAGATTTTGAGCAAGAAACCGAGGCAGAAGCCTTTTTAAAACAAGCCCAAAACACCGCATTTAAAGTCCTCAATGTAGAGAAAAAACCAGGGAAAAGAACTGCATCGGCGCCATTTACCACCTCTACGCTGCAGCAAGAAGCCTCCAACCGCTTGGGGTACGGCGTTTCTACCACGATGCGCGTTGCCCAAAGGCTTTATGAGGAAGGGTATATCACTTATATGAGAACCGATTCCGTGAATTTATCCCAAGAGGCGATAGAAGGTGCCAAGCATCAAATTTTAAAAGAATTCGGCGAAGAATACTCTAAACCAAGAAATTATACCACCAAGTCTTCCTCCGCACAAGAAGCCCACGAGGCCATTCGCCCAACGGATTTCGGCAGAAAAACCATCGGAGAAGACCGCCAGCTCAACCAGCTCTATCAGCTCATTTATAAAAGGACTTTAGCCAGCCAAATGGCAGATGCCAAAATAGAAAAAACCGTAATAGAAATAGGCAACCCAGCGCTGCCTCGCCACTTTGAAGCTCACGGTGAAGTGATTGCTTTTGAGGGCTTTCTAAAAGCGTACGGCATCCACAAAAACGAAGATGAGGAGCCAGAGGAAAACAACAAAATCCTACCGAAAGTAGAGAACAATGAGTCACTGACTTATCAGACCATAACCGCTGTGGAGCGTTTTAGCCGCCCGCCGTCTCGGTTTACGGAGGCAGGTTTGGTTAAAAAGTTAGAAGAATTGGGCATTGGGCGACCATCTACTTACGCACCAACCATCCAAACCATCCAAAACCGAGAGTATGTGGATAAAAAAGAAATTATGCCTCAGCAAAGGGAAATTCTCAAAATTACCCTTACGCCAGAAACTTTGGACAAAACCATATTAACCGAAAACTACGGTGGCGATAAAAACAAATTTGTTCCGACCGATATCGGGATGGTGGTTAATGATTTCCTCACCGAAAATTTTGCCGAAATTTTGGACTACGGTTTTACCGCCAAAGTGGAACAAGACTTTGATGACATTGCCAACGGCGCCGAAAAGTGGAAAGAAATGCTATCGGATTTCTACGGCAAATTCCACCATAATATAGAGAATGTGCAAGAAAATGCCGAGCGTGCCAGCGGCGAGCGTATTTTGGGTAAAGATCCGAAAACGGGCAAAGTGGTTTTGGTAAGAATAGGGCGCTTTGGGCCATTGGCGCAGATTGGCGACAGTGAGGATGAAAACCAAATTTTCGCTTCCCTAATGGCGCACCAGAACATCAACAATATTACGCTGGAAGAGGCTTTAGATTTGTTTAAAATCCCTTTTGATTTGGAAGAAGTGGAGGGCAAACCCGTTTCCGTGGGCGTGGGGCGTTTCGGGCCTTATGTTAAATGGGGCGATACCTTCATCAGTATTCCAAAAGGCGAAGATCCGCTGAGCGTGAACCAAAAAAGAGCCGAAGAACTCATCAGCGAAAAGAAAAAAGCCGATGCGCCAGTGGCGACCTTCCGTGGCGAGCCTGTAACTAAGGGGACAGGGCGCTTTGGACCATTTTTGAAATATAAAACGCTCTATGTTAATGTGCCTAAAAAGTACGATTTTGAAAACCTTTCTTCGGAGGAAATCCACGAGTTGATCGAAGCCAAATTAGAGAAAGAAGCCAACCGCTACATCAAACAATGGGACGAAGAGGGCATCTCGATTGAAAATGGCAGATGGGGGCCTTTTATTAAATACAACAAAAAGAATTTTAAAATCCCCAAAACGCCTGATAATGAAAAATATACCGCCGAAGAACTAAAAACCATCAGTTTAGATGAGGTTAAAAAATGGATGACGGAACAAGATGAAAATGTCTTTGCATCGGCGAAGAAAACCACACGAAAAACAGCAACTAAAACGACTAAAACAACCAAAAAGACCAAAAAATAACCCAAAAGAGCGATGAATTTAGAAGACCTCCTCATCCGCCCAGAGGCTATCGCAACGGCGCCGTGGCAGTTGGGACAGCGTATGTCTCACGAGATTGAAAAAGACGGTGTTACGCTCATTTTTTGCTCTGATGAAAGGGGCTGCGGCGGCGATGAAATGCCCAAAGATTTTAGCCAAATTCGGCGGTATTTGTATCATTTATCCCAAAATGAAATTATGCTGAACATTGGGGATTTAGGTGATGTTATTTCAGGAAAAACCTTGGAGGACACGCATTATGCCGTGGAAGAATTGGTACTCAAATGCTTGGAGGAAGGCAGTCTTCCTGTGGTCATTGGCGGCGGCGTGGACATGTCTGTGGCGGTTTATCAGGCGCTGGCACGCTATACCTCGCCGCAGGTGTATACGCAAATCAACGCTCAGATTCATTTGGGAAATGCGGAGCTCCCCACCTCGGAATACAACGCTTTATCTCAAATTTTAACCCATAAAAAATCGCCGAAAACCTACTATCATTTGGCGTATCAGCGGCATCTGAACGAGAAACCTTCTATCCAACTTTTACAAGATCTGGAGGCGGAAGCAGTGGGGCTTTCTAAACTGATGGGGCAACCTCATCAGGCGGAACCTTACCTCCGCTGGGCGCAGATGGTTAGCCTAAGCGCCGATGCTATGGAGAGTGTGGGTGCGCCGCTGTCTAAACATCCGCAACCGAACGGCTTGAATGCCAGAGAAATCTGCGTGCTGATGAAGGAAATAGGCGTGGGCGAGCGCTTGCAGGCGTTGGGTTTATTCAATTATGATTTTAATACGGCAAATGCTTTGCAGCAACAGCTTTTAGCCCAATTGTTGTGGTATTTTTTTGAAGGTTTGAGCATTAGAAAAAGCCATCCTAAGGAAAAAAAGATAGAAACTTTTGTGGTTTTAGATGGCGAGGTGTCTTACTATTTTAAACGAGAGATGTTCACGGGATTGTGGTATTTTGGCGAGGCGGAAGACCTTAATCAATGTTTGCCTTGTATGGCGCAAGATTATCAAAATGCGAAAGAAGGCGTGTGGGCAGAGCGGTTAATTCAATTTTTAAATCGATGAAAAAAGTATCCGTTATCGTTCCTGTTTACAATGTGGAAAATTATCTACCAAAGTGCTTAGATGCCTTGGTAGCACAGACTTTGGAGGCGATAGAAATTTTGGTAATCAATGATGGCAGTCAGGATCGTTCTCAACAAATTATGGAGGATTACCAAGCCCGTTATCCTGAAAAAATTAAAATTTTCGCCAAGCCCAATGGTGGTTTGAGCGATGCCCGAAATTATGGTTTAGACCACGCCAATGGCGAGTTTATCGGTTTTGTGGATAGTGATGATTATGTGCTGCCCACGATGTTTGAGGAAATGTACACGCTGGCAAAGCGCCACACGGCAGAGATGGTGGTGTGTAATATCCAAAAAGTGAATGAGCATGGAGAGGTAACCCAAAAGCTCACGCAGCTGCCTCATTTGCCTGAAAAAATAGAGCTGAAAGCGCATTTTTCTGTTTTCTCGGATTTGAGTTATTTTGCGTGTAACAAATTGTTTCATAGGGATTTGTTTAAAAATCATCGTTTTAAAAAAGGAATTCATTTTGAAGATATAGAGCTGGTGCCGCAGCTGTTGTTGCAGTGTAAAACCATTGCCCGAACGCCTGTTTATCATTATCAATATTTGGAGCGTTCGGACTCTATTACGAAGAGCCACACCGAGCGAGGTTTGGATATTCTAAATGCGGTAAAATCTGTGGAGTTGGCTTTTGAACAATCTGATTATCATAACTTTAAAAAAGAATTAAAAGGTTTTCAGATTTTGGAGGGCGTTTATACTTATTTGGCGTATTTGGCATTTGTGAAAGATGAGCGTGTTTATAAAAAAATGGCATCAAAGTTAAAGGAATTCATTAAAGAAAGAGAAATTTCCGTTAAAGAAATTTTGCAGTATCGGCGTTTTGATGAAAATTATCTCTTATCTTTGCCATTTAAAAAGCAAGCGTACTATCTTCTATATTTTTCAGGATTAGAAGGCGTGCGCAGAAAACTTATGTAAATTCATCGTATGATTATATTTCTACATCCTGTGTTTACGGCACTTACGGTGGTTCTTATATTTTTTAGCTTTATGGAAGTTAATCATTATAAGAATTATAAATCGGTATGGTGGGTAGTCATAGTGATGGTTCTTTTGATGGGATTAAGAGAATGGGTAGGTGCAGATTATGGACCATATGTAAAAATGTATGAATATTTTGGAATTAATACGCCCTATTCTACTTTATTTAACAAAGCGGCTTTTGGTAGTGAGAATTTGGATGTAGAGTGGCTTTATGTTTTAATAGGTAAAGTTTGTTTTGATTTAGGACTTCCGTTTTTCATATTCACATTGATTATTGCAATATTTTCAATAATTCCTAAATATTTCACTTTTGAAAATGCGGTGGTTTATCCTTCTTTAAGTATACTACTTTATCTATTTCCTTCATATTTTTCTGCAGATGGTGGGCATATGAGGCAGGCGGTCTCTATGGCGATTCTCATATTTTCTTTTTATTTTATCAAAAAAAGGAAATTGCCTATGTTTCTTCTGATGATTTATTTAGCTATGGGTTTTCATAAATCTGCTGCTATTTTTGTATTCGCTTATTGGTTGGCTATTATACCGATGAATAGAACGAGAATAATTCTGGTTTTAGTTATTAGTATTTTGTTATCGCCATTCCAGATTTATCAGTATTTTTCTATTTTTGATACTTTGGCACCAGCTGAAGTTTATGAAGGATTTTCGGCATATCAGACTATTGAAGCGGATACAGGTAAAATAGGCTTAACGGATTTAATTAGTTTGATGTATGCCTATTTTCTTCTTACATATGATAAAGAGGCTTGTGCTAAAATACCTTATTATGAATATATGCGAAATATAGGATTGGTTGGTATCTGTTTGTATTTTATCTTTAGAGGAAGCCCAATTTTTTCATCAAGATTAGCGATGAACTATATGATTTACATGGTAATGGTTTTACCGAATATTGTGGCTTCGGTAGTTAATTTGAGGCATAAAAAATATTTGCATATGGTGTTAATATGCTATGTTATATTCTATTATTTTGTGTATGCTAGTATGCAAGCGGGTAGAGCAGGATACACAACAGAACGATATATGAATTATCTTTGGTAAAAATAAATTATGGAGTATATAGATTTTTTGGATAATTATTTAGGGATTCCTTTTTTTTACATCAAGTTGCTGGCGGCATTTTTGTTGTCATTAGGGCTGTCGTTCTATACGATTCCTGTGATTTTAAAAATTTCTAAAAGAAAAAACTTGATGGATGAGCCAGGAATTAGAAGTTCTCATATCCATAAAATACCGAATCTAGGTGGTATCGCGTTGTTTTATGCCCTTGCGATCTGCACGCCTATGTTTTCTTATGAGTTATTTGATCGCTACCGATTTTTATTTCCTGCCTTAGTGATTTTACTCTATATAGGAGTGATGGATGATATTGTAGTGATGCGGGCGTATAAAAAACTTTTTGCTCAAGTTTTGGTAGCAATAATTATGGTCATCGGCTCAGATGTAAGGATTAGAAGCCTGTTTGGGCTTTTCGGTATTTATGAACTAAATTATATTCTGAGTGTTGTTTTTAGCGTAGTCACTTTTATTATTATCGTAAATGCCTTTAACCTTATTGATGGTATTGATGGGCTTTCTGGCTCCTATGCTATTATTTGTAATTTGATATTTGGGGTGAGTTATCTAAGGTTAGGGCCGTATAATTATCCGATGGTGATTTTATGTTTTATCATCATAGGTGCTTTGCTGGGTTTTTTATACTATAATTTATCCAAACGGCGGAGCAAAAAGATTTTTATGGGAGATACAGGCTCTATGATTATCGGGTTCTTATTGGCATTTACTGCCATCTATTTCATTGATCTTTTTATTGAGACGGATAGAAAAGATATGACGATGCCCTTGTACCACCTCCAAACGGCGCCTATTATTGCCTTTGCGATTCTCATTCTGCCAATGGTGGATACCCTTAATGTGATTACCATTAGGTTACTCAATAAAAAATCGCCAATGGAGGCGGATAGAAACCATATCCACCATAAAGTTTTAGATTTAGGACTGACCCACAAACGAGCCACTTTTTATATTATTATCTATTATTTAGCTATTGTTGGCGTGACTTATTTATTAAGGCATTTAAATCTTAATCTACTATTTGCAATAGTTTTAGCTATGGGCTTTTTAGGTGTTTATTTGACATTTTTACTCAATAGGATTAAACAAAAAAAATAAACTGTATTTTTGCAAAAATAATTTTTATGAAAAATTTGAAATTATATCTAACCATCATTCTCTTATCTTTAATAAGTACCTCGTGCTTAACCACTAAAGATGTACGCTATCTACAAACAAATGAGCATTTAGAGCTTAATGAGGATGGGCTTATCCCATACAGTGATCAGGTTTACTATGTTACTAAAAGTGATATGTTTAAACTCAATATTGTTACCACGCCTAAAGGAGATGCAGCACAGTTTTACTCTGTATTTAATACTTCTGGAGGTAATAATGGGGGGAGCACTTCGGGCAGTAATACAGCGACAAGTGGAGTGGGTAATAATAACGCTTCAACATCTGGTGTTAAAATCGTAGGTGGTAATGCTCAAATTTACTTTAATGGGCTAAGAATCAACTCCAAAGGGAATATAGATATTTTTGGTATTGGAGAAATTAGGGCAGAGGGCAGACGCATAGAAGATATAGAAGCCGACATCCAAGAGCGTGTCAATGAGAACTTTTTAGAAGGAAAATCTCAAGTGAGGTTAAATTTAGATGGTATTACTTATTATATATTAACTGATGTGGAAAGCGGTAGTGATTTAACAGGAGAGAAAAAATCCTATACCACAATGCTCAGTATCACCGAAGCTTTGGCTCAAAACGGAGGTTTAAATAGAACCATTGACAAAAAAAATATTGTTTTACAAAGGAAATATCCAGAGGGCATCAAGCGGGTTAAATTAGACTTGACCCGAGATGATATTATGAACTCGCCTTATTTTTGGCTTCAAAATGGGGATATGATTTATCTCAACACCCGCTCTAAAAGCTTATATGGCTTTGGCAAAGAACCTCTACAAACGCTCACCACAGGAGTTTCTTTAATCACCACGGCGCTCTCTATTTATTTGTTAATCACAAAGTTCTAACCGATTATGATTCCAGAAAAAACGAACACAGCTAAAAATAAAGAAAATCCAGCAAAAGAGCAGGATAGAGTAGGTTCATTTGACTTTTTTGATATTGGCTTTTTTATCAAAAAATTGCTGAGAAATTGGTATTGGTTTGTTATATTAGGGATTTTAGGCTCTATTATTTCAATAATTTACAAGAGATATTATGTACAATATATCTATAAATCAGATATTTCTTTAAGTATATCTAGTAATACCGCGAATTATCTGGCGCCTACCCAGCAATCTATTAACTTTATTTGGGGGCAAAGTGGCAATCAGCAAGGGCAATATCTAAGAAAACTTATTTTATCGAGAACCCATAACGAATATTTAGCGCATAAACTCCAGCTCTATATTGATTATTCCTCGGAGGGAAAACTTAAAAGCACTTTTATAGATAGAGAAGACTCTCCATTTTTCATAGAAATAGATAAAACCCACCTACAGGCTACTAACCAACCGATTAAATTTATCCCTAAAAAAGAAAATACCTATGAGGTGATCTTCCCTCAAGGATTGTCTAATAAACTCTATAATTATAAAACAGAGAGCTTTTATCTAATCCAAGAGAATGGGAATCTTAATAATAAGGAGATTAAACTCGGTGAATGGTATGAATCTCCTTATTATAAATTCAGATTAGTTAAAAATCCACAAAAGCCAGCGTTAGATTATGATAATGTTATCGTTAATCTAAAGACCATAGACCAGACGGTTAGAGAAAATGTCAGAGAGTTAGAGGTTGGTTTCGATAAAGATCTACCCACCATTATGCTCATTTCTAAAAGAGATTACAACCTTAATTCCACGGTTAACTTCCTGAACAACAGTATAAAGGAACTTATAGAAAAGCGCAAAGAAGACCAAGGAATGGTAGACCGAAACACCATTGCCTTTATCAAAAGAAATTTGGACAGTGCTAAGGTTAAGTTAGACTCTTCTTCTGCCAGCCTTAATGATGTTAAGGTGAAGGAAAACATCGTGGAAGTGGATGGCGATGTGAGCAACATCCTTGAAAAAATTAAAGATTTAGAAAAACAAAAAGCCGACTTACTCACCAAAATATCAGCCTTGAACAACATCAGAACCTCTATGAATAAAGACTTAGAGAGTATGATTAACATCAATGCAGCAGGGGTAGAAGATGGCAATTTTATGGCTTCCGTATCGGAGCTTAAGCTTCTCTTGCAAAAAAGGGAAGAGATGAAAACCATCTACACGCCACAATCTGAACCGATGAAGGAAATCAACAGGTTGATTAGAGAGGCGCGTGGTAAATCTTCGGGGACTTTGGGCAATTATTACAATGTCTACGCAGATGAAATCAACAAAATCAACCAAGAGCTGAGCAAGTACGATTCAAACCTAAAAACTTTCCCAATCAAACAACAAAAACTCATTGATGCTCAGCGGGGTTATACCATCAATGAAACCACTTATAACACGCTATTGGCAGAGCAAGCCAAAGCGGAGATGAGGTTGGCGGTTAGTCAGTCGGATATCACCGTGATAGACTGGGCGAAAAACTTAGGGCAGGGGCCTATTGGTCCTAATACCTCTATGTTTGGCGTAGCGCTTACCAGTACTTTGCTCGCCATTCCGCTCTTGATTTTGCTCATTGGGACACTTTTAGACAATAAAGTTAGAAATATCAAAGAGCTGATGTCTGCCACTAAAATTCCATTATTGGGCGTAGTAGGCAAAAACACCAATGATAATAACCTTACAGTAATAGAACAACCTAAATCCTCAGTTTCAGAAGCGTTTAGAGGGATTAGAGCTAACCTAAGCTTCTTATATAATGATGCCCAAAAAGACAAAGGCAAGGTGATATTGGTGACCTCTTCCATCAGTGGTGAGGGGAAAACTTACTCCTCTATTAACTTGGCTTCGGTGCTGGCGCTGAGTGGCAGAAAGACCATTTTATTAGGAATGGACCTTAGAAAACCTAAGATTTTCGGCGACTTTAAAATCAATAACCAATATGGTATTTCCAATTTCTTAACAGGCGAAATCCCAATGTCGCAAATCATCAACAAAACGAAAATCCCAACTTTAGATGTGGCGACTTCTGGACCTATCCCACCGAACCCATCGGAATTGTTGATGAGCGATAGAAACATCCAGTTCATTGAGCAACTTAGAGAAGACTATGATTTCATTATTATTGACTCACCGCCAGTGGGCTTGGTTGCAGACTCTTTCGAGTTGATGAAATACACCGATGCCAATATCTATGTGGTGCGTCATGAGTACACAGAAAAATATATGCTCAAAATGGTGATCGACAAGTACCACAACCACGAGATAGAGCACTTAGGGCTTCTGTATAATGATTATACGCAAGACAAAGGCTATGGATACGGCTACGGTTACGGATACGGCTATGGCTACGGTTATGGTTACGGATACGGCTATTTTGATGAAGACAAAAACTACCAAGAGCCATTGCTCATCAGGCTTAGAAACAAGCTTAGAAAAATCTTCAATAAAGATTAAACTTCACAAATCCCTTCCGAAAACGAGAAGGGATTTTTTATTTTTATAACCCATAGGGTTTTAGTATTTTTGTACTTCTAAAAGAAATCTAAACTATGGCAAAGGCAAAGAAAGAAACCCCACTAATGCAGCAATACAACAGTATAAAAGCCAAATATGCAGATGCGATATTGCTATTTAGAGTGGGCGATTTTTACGAAACCTTTGGCACCGATGCCATTAAAACCGCACAAATTCTCGGCATCGTCCTCACCAAACGAAACAACGGCGGCGATGGGCAAACCATAGAGTTGGCGGGATTTCCGCACCATTCATTAGATTCTTACCTCCCTAAATTAGTTAGGGCAGGGCTTCGCGTTGCCATTTGCGACCAGTTGGAAGATCCCAAAATGGTGAAGGGCATCGTGAAGAGAGGCGTTACAGAGCTCGTTACCCCTGGGGTGACCTTTAACGACCAAGTTCTGAACTCCAAGAAAAACAATTTCCTCTTGTCGCTACATAAGAAAAAAGAAAAATATGGTATTGCGTTGGTAGACATTTCCACAGGCGAGTTTCTGGTGGCAGAGGGCAATTTGGAGAAGTTGTATCACATCATTAACACCTTTGAGCCGAGTGAAATCATCTACCAAAGAATGCAGGAATTGCCATCAAAACTCAAAACCAAAAATGCCTTTAAGATGGAGGATTGGGCATTCCAATACCATTTTGCCTATGAGAAACTAACGCAGCACTTTAAAACCAACTCTCTAAAAGGCTTTGGCGTAGAGCAACTGCCATTGGCTATCACGGCGGCAGGTGCTATTTTCGCCTATTTGGTGGAAGATACCCACCACAATTTACTCAATCATATTACCAAAATACAAGCGATTCCTCAGGAGGATTATCTGATGATGGATCAGTTCACTTTGAGGAATTTAGAAGTGGTATTTCCCTCTCACCCTGAGGGCAAAAGCCTATTAGACATCATCGACCAAACGGCAACGCCTATGGGCGGCAGGTTGTTAAGGCGGCGGTTGATATTACCACTGAAATCCGTGAACGAAATTAACCGTCGGCTCTCTTTGGTAGAGTTTCTCAATCAGCAAGAAAACCTCCGCTACGACATTATTTCGCGCCTAAAAGGCGTCTCAGATTTAGACCGATTGATGGGCAAGTTGGCAGCAGAAAAAATAACACCGAAAGAATTAGGTTATCTAAGGCAGAGTTTAATTTACATTTCGGAGATTAAAGCACTACTCCACCAGCACCCCGAAGCTTTGGCGTGGCTCAATCCACTGAATGATTTAACCGAACTCATCCAAGACCTTCAACAGAGCCTCAATGAAGAACTGCCTGTGAGTTTAGCCAAAGGTAATGTCATCAAACAAGGCATTTCTGAAGAGTTAGACCGCCTGCGCAACCTCCAAAGTTCGGGCAAGGATTATTTAGATGAAATGTGCCAGCGCGAAATAGAACGCACGGGGATTGGCAGCCTTAAAATCAATTTTAATAATGTTTTTGGCTATTATATAGAGGTGCGAAACACGCATAAAGACAAGGTGCCTGCAGAGTGGATAAGAAAACAAACTTTGGTCAATGCCGAGCGCTACATCACGGAGGAGCTTAAAACTTACGAAGAGCAGATTTTAGGCGCCGAAGAGCGGATTGCTATTTTGGAGCAAACCCTCTACCGAGAAACTTGCCAGCGCACCTTGGTATATATTGACCAAATTCAGGAAAATGCCCAGCTGATTGCCCAGTTAGATGTGGCGGCAGGCCTGTCAGAATTGGCGATTGCTCAAAGTTACACCAAGCCTTTGCTTAATGAAGGTTTTGGCATAGATTTGAAAGAAGCCCGCCATCCGATCATAGAAAATGCCCTACCATTGGGAGAAAAATATATTCCCAATGATATTTTTTTAGACCGAGAGAGCCAGCAAATCATTATGGTAACGGGTCCCAATATGGCGGGTAAATCAGCGATATTAAGACAAACAGCGGTGGTTTGTTTATTGGCGCAGATTGGGAGTTTTGTCCCAGCCAAGCACGCAGAAATAGGCGTTTTAGACAAAATTTTTACCCGTGTGGGCGCTACTGATAACCTTTCCGCAGGAGAGTCTACTTTTATGGTGGAGATGAACGAAGCCGCCAATATTCTGAATAATATTTCGGAGCGAAGCTTTATTTTGTTAGATGAAATTGGGCGAGGCACTTCTACTTATGATGGTGTTTCCATCGCTTGGGCTATTGCGGAATACCTGCACCAGCACCCTACACAGCCCAAAACTTTGTTTGCGACCCACTACCACGAGCTCAACGAGATGGCGGTCACTTTTGAGCGTATTAAAAACTTCCATATCTCCATTAAAGAGCATAAAAATAACATCATTTTCCTTCGGAAATTGGTGCCTGGTGGCAGTGAGCACAGCTTTGGGATCCATGTGGCAAAACTCGCAGGGATGCCGGCTAAGGTGGTCAATAGAGCCAACGAAATTTTAAAAACTTTAGAAAATAGCCGAAGCCAAAATGAAGGGACTGAAGCCATCAAACGCGTTACTGAAGAGAGCCTTCAACTGTCGTTCTTCCAGTTAGATGATCCTGTGCTGGAGAGCATTAGAGATGAGTTGACCAAGATAGACATCAACACTCTAACGCCCATAGAAGCGATGATGAAACTCAACGCGATTAAAGCGATGATAGGGCAATAACGCCACTTTTTAGAAGATGAAATTCAAGTTTAATTTTAAATATGCCCTCATAGCGCTGAGTGTTTTCATTGCGGAGGTTTTAATAGCGACCGTGTTTAAGCATTGGTTCATTCTAAGGGCCTATGGCGGCGATGTTTTAGTGGTGATATTGCTCTACGCCAGTGTTAAGGCTTTTTTTGAAGTCAAAGATAACACCGCATTGGTAATCGGCATTTTGCTATTTTCATTTTTAATAGAAGGCTTGCAATACTTCCATATTGCAGAGATCCTGGGCTTTTCTCCAGGCAGTTTAGGCGCTATCGTTTTAGGAAATTCTTTCTCTTGGGCAGATTTATTGTGCTATACGCTGGGCTGTGGTATTTTGTTTCTATTACCTTATTTATCACGAACAAAAGAAAACAAGTAGTGTTTTCTATATCAAGCTGTTCTTATCGGCGTAGTTGAGTTTGAAGAAAATAGCCGTCATAATGGAGAAGGCGAGGAGAGAGCTTCCACCATAACTGAAATAAGGCAGCGGAATGCCCACCGTTGGGAACAAGCCCATGACCATTCCGATATTGATACCGAAGTGAATCAGCAAGATAGAGGCAAAGCAATAGCCAAAAATACGGTTGAAACTGTTTTTCTGTTGCTCGGAGAGGTAATAAATACGGCTGATATAGATAGCATAGAAAATAACCAAAAGAGCGCTCCCCACAAAGCCCCATTCTTCGCCCACAGTGCAGAAGATGTAGTCGGTTTCTTGCTCGGGCACAAATTTCCCTTGCGTAACAGACCCTTGCTTGTAGCCTTTGCCCCAAAGCCCACCCGAGCCAATGGCGGTTTTAGAGTAGAGCAAATTATACCCCGAGGTATCCCTAAACGCGCGTTCGCCTTTGTAGAGCACTTCTATCCGTTCTTTCTGATGTTTAGGGAATTTTTCTAAAATAGATTTTGAGAAAAAAGACATCGCGCCTAAGAGTACAAAACCCAAAGCCACTGTAATTATAGCCATAGGCGTCCACGAAATTCTTCGCCAATAGAAAAGAAAACATAGCGCTAAAACGCCCAAAACGCAGGCTGCCGTAGATAGCGGTGACCATTGCAAATTGATTTCTAAATACAACGAGGTGAGGAATACAAACGCCAAAATGCCAATAGCGCCAAAGAACCAACCCGAGAGCCCCTCGCGGTAGAGTGCCATCACAAACGCCATAAATACCAATAACGAGCCCACATCAGGAATCATCAGCACCACCACACCAGGAATGCCGATAATGGCAAAAGCGGTGATGAAAGACCGCCGATCTTTTAAATTAAAATCTGGATGAGAGGCATAGTTGGCGAGCATCAGTGCGGTTCCGATTTTGGCAAATTCCACGGGTTGCATCGTGATTCCCCCGAATTTATACCAGTTTTTTTGCCCTAAAATCTCTGTCCCGAAAGGAAAAAGCCCAATGAGAAGGAGCACTCCCAAAATATAAATGATGCCTGCTAAGTTTTCAAAAAATTTAGAACGCATCGCGAAGATGATCACCCCCACCACCAAAGAGATGATGAAGAAAATCAGTTGTTTTTTGCCCAAAGCTTCATCTACGCTACTGATGTTAAGGATAGCGAAAATACAAATGAGCAAATAAAGCCCCACGCCTATTTTATCAATGCCACTGGCTTTATTCATGGTTTTGAAGTTTTAGTTTTAGAGAATCACTTTTTACTTTAAGCCTATTCAGCGTATTTTTATCCAGATGGTTCATTCTAAGGCTATCTTGGATTTTTACAAGCGCCATAGAATCTTTGCTCGGTTCTTTATAGAGCCCTTTTCGTTTTAAGTCAGCAATCCACTGTCTGCGGTATTCAGGCATAAAGCTGGCATTGACCATTTTTTTATAAAGATGCTCGCGTTTGATTTCGCCTGTTAGGTATTTCTCTGCAATGATGGTGCAGGCAGGTCCTGCCCATGTGGCACCAAATCCAGCGTGTTCCATTACGGCAGCCACCACAATTTTTGGGTCTTCCGCAGGGGCTATCATCGTGTAGATAGAGTTGTCCTTCCCTTGGGGTACTTGGGCGGTTCCTGTTTTTGCCAATTGGGTAAAATCATTGGTTTTTAGGGAACGTCCTGTTCCTCTGAGTACTACGGCTTCCATACCTTTAAGCACGGCGTCATAGTAGCTTTTGTTTTGAACCAAAGTATAATGTTTCTTTTTGAAACGCGGATCTGGATTGGGCTTGCCATCCACAGATTTAACGATATGAGGCGTGTAGAACCAACCTTTGTTGGCAATAGCCGCAGTGAAATTAGCTAACTGAAGCGGCGTTACCATCACATCGCCTTGTCCCATACCATTGAACACGGCACCTGTAGCCAGCGGGTCCCATTTTTTAGGGTCGGCTTTGCTGCCGTTGGCTTTGTAGATGGCTGCCATTCGGTTTTCGTAATATTTCCCACTCGGGATTTTACCCTTGGCACCCACTGCCAAATCATTATTGAGGAATACCCCCAACCCAAAGCTATTCATAATTTTTTGCCATTCATCTACCCCTTTGGATGGGTCGTTAGGGTATTTGTTGACCATCGCCAAGTAGGCATAGGAAAAATAGCAATTGCTGGACACCTGTATGGCTGGAACCAACGGATCTGCACCGCCGTGACCTTTAATTCTCAAACCTCGGTAGTTGAAGCCACCACCGCACGGAAATACGGTATCTGGTGTCATCACGCCCATTTGCATCGCGGCTAAGGCGGTAACCAACTTGAAGGTGGAACCTGGTGGATAAGCGGCTTGGATGGAGCGGTCAAACATCGGCATATTGAACTGATCGGTTTGTAGGGCGTAGATTTTTTTGCTTTTCTCGCTGCCTGTAAACGCCTCGGAGGGGTCTACATCTGGACCTGATGCCAAGACTAAAATTTCCCCAGTTTTAGGGTCTAAAGCAACAATGGCGCCGCGCTTGTTCACGAGCATTTCCTCTGCGATTTTCTGCAAATCATAATCGATGGTAAGGGTGAGGTCTTTGCCCGTGACTACCTCTTTATCCAGCTCTCCGTTTTTATAAGGCCCTACATTTCTGAGTTTGATGTCTTTCTGAATATACTGAACGCCTTTCTCGCCACGGAGGTCTTTCTCGTAGGCTTTTTCAATGCCAGATTTCCCAATGATGTCGCCAGGAAGGTAGTAGGTAGAGTCTTTTTTTATGTCGTATTGGTTAACCTCGTTGGTAAAGCCGAGGAGGTTTCCAGAGGTACCCACTTCGTACTCGCGCTGCGGCCTTTTAACAATGCTGAAAGCGGGGTATTTAAAAATAATCTCCTGAATGCGCGCCATATCCTCCCGAGAGAGGTTTTTCATAAAAGTCATAGGCTGCATTTTGGAGTAATATTGGTCAGCTTTGATGGTTTTAATGCGTTGGATAAAATCAGCTTTGGAAATTCTGACCAAATTACAAAATGCCAAGGTATCAAAATCGGGTTTGAGTAGAGCTTGGGTAAAAGAAATTTCGTAGGCTGGTCTATTGCCCACCAGAATTTTGCCATTTCTATCAAAGATCACGCCCCGCTGCGGGATGATGTAGTCGGCTTTTATAGAAGTATTGGCGGCATTGAGCGCATAGCGGTCGGTAAAAAGTTGCAAATAAGAAAGCCTCGCCACAAAAATAACGGCAAGGAGTACAAGAAACGCGATAATTCTATAAAACGGTTTCAAACTTTTTGTTTGATTTTAAAAATTAACACATATAATAGTACGAATATAAAAGAAAGCCCTGTGGTGATTAAAATATGAAGGCTGATTTCTAATATTCTACTGGGTTTAAAAAACTCAATAAATTGAACCAAAAACTGGTGGATCAAAAGGCTGAAGAGGATAAAAAATAAAAACTGACTCCACTGTATGGATTGGAATGAGAAGCTGTCCGTGGCCTCGTGGTCTATAGAGGTGCGGAAAATCAGGGTGCGGAAATAAGCAATCATCGTAGTGGCAAAGGCGTTGATACCCCAAGTGCCCAATAGAGCATCTATGCCCAAGCCTAATAAAAAGCTGATGGCTAAAAATACATATTGGTTTCTATAAAAAGGGTAGAAGAGCACCAGCACAGGATAGACTACAGGCGTGTATTCTCCCGCTATGGTAATGCGGTTGAATAGGAAAATCTGTGCGGCAATTAAAATCACCGAAAATAATAGGTCAGTGAATATATTTCTACTTATCATCTCTTTTTATGGTTGTATTAAGGCTGTCCTGCACTTGTTGAAGCTCGGCTTTATGCAGATTCTGCACCACGAATACATTTTTTACATTGCCCATTTTTTGTCCTAACTCTACGCTGATGTCCCAAAAACCTGTTTTGGTATCCACTTGGTAGCCCGCAATAGTGCCCACCATAATCCCTGCGGGGAAGAGGTCGGATTTGCCATCAGTCACGATGGTATCGCCCACTTTTATCGGCACATATTTCGGAATGTCGGAAAGGTGCATAATTCGGGCATCATCACCGCGCCAAGTGAGGGTTCCAAAATAGCCAGACTTCTTTAAAGCAGCATTCACACGCATTTTGTTCACGCTTAGCACGGATTGTACCAAGGCGTAGTTTTCCATACTATTGATAACGATGCCAGCAATGCCATTAGGCGCTATAACGCCCATTTTGCCCGTAACTCCCTCCCTGCGCCCTCGGTTAATGGTGAAGTAATTATCCCGCCTGATGATGCTGTTGTTCATCACTTCGGCATCTATCATTACATATTTTTGCTGCGCATTGACAGAGTCAGAAACCTGAATTCGCTGTGGTACAGTGGCATATTCTTGACCGTAGATTTCTTGCATTAAGGCTTTGTTCTGTGCCACCAATTGCTCGTTCATTTCTTTGAGTTTGAGGTAATTAGCGCCTTCGTCTATATAGCCAGAAACCCAAGCATTAAAGGTGGCAGCCTGTCCTGCAAGGAAGGTTTGTTGCACGGCATTTCGGGTAAAGATAAGGTACAATGCCAATGTTTGTAAAGTCAAAAAAAATACAAATAAGGCATTCTTAGAAAAGAACCTTAGCAAATATCCCATAAGGTGAAGTCTAAATAATTATTTAATCAAGAAATTAAACTTATCCATATTTTTCAGCGCAATACCCGTTCCTCTTACCACGGCTCTTAATGGATCTTCGCCCACGAAAACTGGGAGTTCGGTTTTTTTGCTAATTCTATCCGCAAGTCCTCTGAGTAATGCACCGCCACCAGCTAAATAAATTCCTGTTTTGTAAATATCGGCAGCCAATTCTGGTGGTGTTCTGGATAAGGTTTCCATCACCGCATCTTCTATACGCGTGATAGATTTATCCAGAGCTCTTGCGATTTCTTTATAATTAACAATGATTTCTTTAGGTTTTCCAGTGATGAGGTCTCGCCCTTGCACAGGAATGTCGTCAATGTCTACATCAAGATCTTCTATGGCTGAGCCTACTTCTATTTTAATACGCTCTGCGGTTCTTTCGCCTACATATAAGTTGTGGTGGGTGCGGAGGTAGAACGCAATATCATTATTGAAAACATCACCAGCAATCTTCACCGATTGGTCGCAGACAATACCGCCCAAAGCCACCACGGCAATTTCGGTAGTCCCCCCACCGATGTCAATAATCATATTTCCTTCAGGTTTTTGAACATCAATGCCCACCCCAATAGCGGCAGCCATAGGTTCATAAATCAGGCGTACTTCTTTGGCGTTCACCTTCTGTGCAGAGTCTCTAACGGCTCTTTTTTCCACCTCTGTAATGCCCGAAGGAATACAAATCACAATTTTTAAAGCGGGCTGAAATAACTTCCCTTTAATCCCTGGTATTTTCTTGATAAACTCCTTGATCATATGCTCAGAAGCTTGAAAATCAGCGATAACCCCATCTTTTAGAGGGCGAATGGTTTTTATGTCTTCATGGGTTTTGCCCTGCATATGCTTCGCCTGTTCACCTACGGCTATGGGTTTCCCCGTATTCCTTTCTATAGCAACGATGGACGGCTGGTCCACAACAATTTTATTATCGTGTATAATGAGGGTATTGGCTGTACCCAAGTCTATCGCAATCTCCTGCGTAAATAAATCAAATAAACCCATTGTATTTCTCTATAATTATTTTCAATTGACAAAGATAGGAATTTAGACTTATTCTAAGGTATATCCTTTTTTAAAAAAATGTTAAAAAATGAAGATTTTTTTCTTGGGATAAGATTCAGATGGCTTTATGATTTGATTTGCAATGGGGTTGAATTTTAAAATAAGATATGCAAGAAAATTAGAATACCTGCAGTTTTTCTCTGATGAAAATATAGGTTGAGATTAAAAAACTCTTCTTTTGCCCTCTTGATTGGTCTTGATAACCACCACGGATTGAGCGTAAAAAACTTTAAGATGAAAAAAATATTAAAAAATATTTGGAGTGTATTATAAAAAGTTTATACATTTGCAACCACAAAAAAGAATAGCGGACTTAAACAAATAACATAGCCACTGCGGATGTGGTGTAATTGGTAGCCACGCCAGACTTAGGATCTGGTGCCGAGAGGCGTGGGGGTTCGAGTCCCTTCATCCGCACAATAAATTGCGAAAATAGCTCAGTTGGTAGAGCGCAACCTTGCCAAGGTTGAGGTCGCGGGTTCGAACCCCGTTTTTCGCTCATTGCTTGCCCTGGTGGTGGAACTGGTAGACACGCAGGACTTAAAATCCTGTGCCTCTTTTGGCGTGCGGGTTCAAGTCCCGCCTGGGGTACTTTAATCGCTGTTAATCGTTATGATTTTCAGCGATTTTTGTTTTTATACGCTTGAGGAATGATGCGTTTTGGGGAAAACTTAAACATTCTCATCGCACGATAATAACACGGCGTATTCTGGCAAATTTTTTGTTTTTCAAAAGTTTATGAAGACTAAATCTCAGCAACTTAGGTTTTATAAAAATATCGCAACGGGGCTTTTTATTCTGATGGCACTCGTTTTTATCATTACCACAATTTATCAAAAAAATCACCAAGAAGCCCATTGGGTCGGCTATATCAGAGCGTTCTCAGAAGCCGCTATGGTCGGAGCTTTGGCGGATTGGTTTGCGGTAACAGCGCTCTTTCATCATCCTTTGGGGCTTAAAATTCCGCACACCAACCTCATCGAAAAGAGTAAAAATAAAATTGGGGATAATTTAGGAAATTTCGTGGTGGAGAATTTTTTATCGCCGCAGAACATCAGACCTTATATTCAGAAATTGAGTGTATCGCCTATTTTGGGGCAATGGTTGGAAAAGCCCACCAACCAAGCCTTATTAGTAGATGAAATTTCTACAATTTTGACCAAAATCCTCCAACCTTTGGACGATAAACAAGTGGTAACACTCCTCAGTGGAAAAGCTAAAGAGTTGTCTTCTGATCTGAAAATCAACCAGTTGTTGAGTGGTGGGATTCATTATATGATGGGAGCGAATGAGCATCAAAAGTTGCTGACTTATCTGTCTCATCAAATGAAAATTTACATAGAGCAAAACCAAAATTTGGTTCGGGAACGGGTTAAAAAAGAGAGTTATGCGCTGATACCGAAGTTTGTAGATGATGCTATTGCGGATAAAATAACCCACGGCATTGCTCAATATTTTGATGAAATTGCTCAACAAAATGAACATCCTATTCGGCAGGAGGTAACGCAGAAATTGGCGCAGTTTTCGGAGGAATTAAACACGCCAGCGTGGGAAGAAAAGTTGAACGCTCTTAAAAACGAATGGTTGAATGAAGCGCGCATTGCGGAATATGTGGCTGCCATCTGGGCGACCACCAAAGCTAACCTGATGAAAGAACTCACCACGCCAGACTCCACGCTGCGGAATTATATGGCGAAAAATCTGATGCAGTTTTCTTCTCAATTTAAAAATGATGAAAATTTAAAACTCAAAATAGACCGCTGGGTAAGGCGTACGCTTTATGGGTATTTGTTGAAAAATACGCACCGTTTTGCCGAACTGATTAGCCAAACGGTAGGCAATTGGGAGGGCAAAGAACTCAGTCAAAAATTGGAGTTAGAAGTGGGTAAAGACCTGCAATTCATCAGGGTTAACGGAACTCTGGTGGGTGGTTTGGTCGGGTTGATCATTTATGCCCTGTCTCATATTTTTCTATAAAATAGTAGCCGTTTTGTTTTTGAAAAAGTCTATTTTTGCAAAAAAATCATTGCGCGTTGATAAGGATTTTAGAACATAAAGATTGGGTGATTTTCAGTCTCTTAGGGATCGGTTTTTTGTATGTTTTCGTTTTGAGAGTCTTGCTGCGGGACATCAACTTGGTGGAGTTCTTCACTTTGAAAAAAGAGGTAGCAAATAACACTTTTCAGGCGTGGCTGTTGGTGAGTTTAGGTTTTGCCATTGCCGTAGGTCTGGCTTTAAGCTCGCTATTGCCGATGGTGCCGCATTGGTTTGCTACAGAAATTTCGGTTTGGGGCTACCAACCTAATAAAATAGGCTCGGTGCTGTTGAGTTTATTGGTGCTGTTTGCCTTTCGTAATTTTTTCACTTATTTTTTATTCGCCAGCATAGGAGATTTAGACCGTTGGGCTTCATTTTACTTCGTGGCAACCAAATTTTTTATGGGAAGCACTTTAGCGCTTATAGCGTTGATTTTGGCACAATATTATCTTAGTATAGACACAGAATGGATGCTCTATGCTTATATGGCGTTTTTTAGTATAAGTTTCATTTTCAAAAATTTAGTTTATTATTTTCACAAAGATGAAATTTTGCCAGAAGAATGGTATTATAAAATTTTGTATATTTGCACGCTCCAAATATTACCCTTTTTGGTGGTTTGGAAATTTTTATTTTTATAAAACTTTTAGCGCGCATCTTACCGATCAGCCATTGGAAAATGGGCGGTAAGTTTAACCTAAAAATAAGTCAATACAACAGATGAAAATTAAATCCATATTGGTGTCTCAGCCACAACCTGCAGAGTCTTCTCCTTATATAGAAATGGCAAAAAAAGAAAAAATCAACATTGATTTTCGTCCATTTATCTATGTTCAAGGTGCAGATGCTAAAGATTTGAGAACGCAGAAAATAGACCTCTCTCAATACACGGGCATTATTTTTACCAGCCGAAATGCGGTAGACCATTACTTCCGATTGGCAGAAGAAATGCGCTTTGTGGTGCCAGATTCTATGAGATACATTTGCCAGTCAGAAGCCATTGCCAACTACCTCCAGAAGCACATTGTTTATAGAAAGCGAAAAATCAGTTTTGGAGAAAAGTTGCCTTCTGATATGCAGCCATTGCTCAAAAAGTACCCATCAGAAAAATACCTCTTGCCGTCTTCAGATGTGCTGAACGATAGCATTACCAAAGTTTTAGATGCCGCAGGGGTAGATTGGACCAGAGCCATTATGTACCGCACGGTGAATAGTGACTTGTCAGACATCAACTTGGCGGATTATGATATGCTGGTGTTCTTTAGCCCACAAGGCATTAAATCTATGGTAGAGAATTTTAAAGATTACAAAAAAGCCCAATTTAAAGTGGCTACTTTTGGTGCTTCTACCAAAGCTGAGGCAGAGAAAGCGGGGCTTAGCGTAGATGTAATGGCACCGACCAAAGAAAATCCATCAATGACGATGGCGATTGAGAATTTTATTAAAAACGAAAAATAAACGCAGTTTTATTATTAAAAATATAGCGCTATCATCTTTTATAAAGTATGGTGGCGTTTTTTAATTGATTAAAATATCCTATATGAAACCTCCTATAGCGCCTAAAAAAACAACCGTTTTGGTGACTCATCAAGATGAACGCATAGACCCTTATTTCTGGCTTAACCAAAGAGACAGCCCTGAGGTCATCCAATATTTAGAAGAAGAAAATCGCTATGCACAATGGGCAATGGCAGACACGGAAGCCCTACAAAATCAGCTGTTTGAAGAGATGAAAGCCCGCTATAAAGAAGATGATGAATCTCTGCCGTATTTTTTTAATGGTTATTGGTATATGGTTCGTTTTGAAAAAGGCAAAGATTACCCACTTTTTTTCAGAAAATATAAAACCTTAGAAGCGGAAGAAGAACTTTTATTAGATGCCAATTTGCTGGCTCAAAATCGAGATTTTTTAGATGTAGGGAGTATGAATGTAAGCCCTAACAACCAGCTGTCAACCTATTCCGTAGATGATACAGGGCGGCGCATTTACCGTATTTTTATCAAAGATTTAACCACGGGAGAGACCGCTACGGAAGTGATAGAAAACACCACTGGGAAAGCCGTTTGGGCGAATGATAACCAGCATTTTTTCTACATCAGAAAAGATAAATCTTTGCGGGCGTTTCAGGTATTCCGCCATCGGTTGGGCACAGCGCCAGAGGAAGATGTTTTGGTGTATCACGAGGAAGATCCCAGCTTTGATGTCAATTTATTCAAAACGAAATCTTTAGACTATATTTTTATCTCCAGCTCCAGCACGGTTTCGGATGAGCATCGGTTTATCCCTGCCGATGATGTTTTTGCAAAATGGACCGTGGTAGAGCCCAGAGCCAACGGCTTAGAGTACGCGGTGGAGCATTACGAAGACCATTTTTACATCATTACTAATGAAGGTGGCGCTACCAATTTCAAATTAGTGAAAACGCCAGTGGCTACGCCTCAAAAATCCTATTGGGAGACCATTGTACCCCACCGAGAAGCGGTATTATTAGAAGGTTTTGAGATTTTTAAAGACTTCTTAGTGTTGGAGGAACGCCAAGAGGGATTGTTGCAAATCCACATTCAAAATTGGGCTACGGGAGAGGCTTACCACCTGCCATTTCAGGAAGATACCTACACGGCGTATATCGGCGTTAATTTAGATTTTAATGCCCAAGTGCTGCGCTATGGTTATTCATCGTTAGTGCAACCTGCCGCCACTTTTGAGTTTGATATGAAGGACAAAACGCAAACCCTCCTGAAAGAACAAGAGGTTTTAGGCGGTCAGTTTCAAAAGGAAAATTATACTTCTGAGAGGCTTTGGGCGCCTTCCAGAGACGGTAAAACGAGAATTCCAATCTCATTGGTTTACAAAAAAGGAACGCCGCTTTCTGCCGAAACACCGCTATTGCTCTACGGTTACGGAAGCTATGGTCATACGGTAGATGCTGCTTTTTCCAGACTAAGGCTTTCGCTTTTAGACCGAGGTTTTGTCTTTGCCATTGCCCACATTCGGGGTGGTGAGTATTTGGGAAGACATTGGTATGAAGAAGGCAAGCTGCAGCATAAAAAAAATACATTTTATGACTTTATTGATGCCGCCGAGTTTCTCATTTCTCAACAATATACCTCTTCGGCTCACCTCTATGCTATGGGCGGCAGCGCGGGTGGATTATTGGTTGGTGCAGTGATGAACGAAGCACCTCAATTATTCCACGGCGTTATTGCGCAAGTGCCGTTTGTAGATGTGGTTACCACGATGTTAGATGAAGAAATTCCGCTGACCACAGGCGAGTTTGATGAATGGGGCAACCCTAAAAATAAAGCCGATTATGACTATATGAAATCCTATTCGCCGTATGATAATATAGCGCCGAAAGCCTATCCGCATCTTTTGGTGACCACGGGTTATCACGATAGCCAAGTGCAATATTGGGAGCCAGCCAAATGGGTGGCTAAACTCCGAGATTTAAAACAAGACCAAAACCTTTTAATCTTTAAAACCGATTTTTCATCAGGACACGGCGGCGCCAGTGGTAGGTTTGAATCTCTAAAAGAAGACGCTTTAGAGTACGCTTTTTTATTAAAATTAGAAGGTCAAAATCACTAAATAAAGTCTCTGATTTTTGGAGAGATGGGGAGAATTTTGATTTTTTATCCCATTTTTTCAGATGGATTTTTTTATTTTTTTATATCTTTACAGCTTAAAATAGAAGACTATGGAATTACAAGGCACAATTAAAAAAATTGGAGAACTGCAGACCTTTCCGAGTGGATTTCAGAAGAAAGAAATGGTACTCCTAACCCAAGAGCAATATCCTCAGCCCATTAACATTGAATTTTTATCCGAAAAAGTTTTTGCTTTAGATCCTTTCTCAGAGGGCGATGCCGTAAAAGTGGGTATCAACATCCGTGGGAGAGAGTGGACCAGCCCTCAGGGGGAGGTGAAATATTTCAACTCCATTACGGGGTGGCGTATTGAGAAAATTGATGGTTCTCAGCAATTTAATGAACCTACACAAGCGGCACCTTCGGCTACGCCAACACAAGGGAGCCCTGCAGTGGATGATAATCCCTTCAGTGATGATGAGGATGACCTACCATTCTAAAAAAATTAAAGCCGTTTCAAATCTTCTTGAAACGGCTTTTTTTAGCGGTTATTTTTTGCAAACTATGGTTTTGCTACCAGTTGAGCAATGTTTAAAATCACTTTAACGGCTTTTTCCATACTTTCCAAAGGCACATATTCATAAGGACCGTGGAAGTTCAGCCCACCCGCAAAAATATTGGGACAAGGCAAGCCCATATAAGAAAGTTGCGCACCATCTGTCCCCCCGCGGATCGCCTTGATTTTTGGCGTGATGTTCGCCGCTTTCATCGCTTCTTCGGCTAAATCTACAATGTGCATTTTGCCTTCAAATTGTTGCTTCATATTGCGGTATTGCTCCTTGATTTCCAGCTCTGCCACATCGCCATATTTTTCATTAAAACGGCGCACCGTGTCTTCCATCACGCGTTTTCTTTCTTCAAATTTTTCGGCATCGTGGTCACGGATGATATATTGAAGTTTGGCTTCAGAAACATCAGCATTCACTTCTAAAAGATGATAAAAACCCTCAAAACCTCGTGTGGTAGCTGGGGTTTCGTTTTCAGGTAACATCTTGATGAAATCGGCAGCCAAGAGCCCTGCATTCACCATTTTTCCGTAGGCATAACCTGGGTGCACGCTTAGCCCATGGATTTTTACCACCGCACCAGCAGCATTAAAATTTTCGTATTCTAACTCGCCCACTTCGCCGCCGTCCATTGTATAAGCCCACTCGGCACCGAATTTTTCTACATTGAAAAGGTGAGCGCCACGCCCAATTTCTTCATCTGGGTTAAAGCCTACCGAAATCCTACCGTGTTTAATTTCTGGATGAGCGATGAGGTATTCCGCTGCGGTGACAATTTCGGCAATTCCCGCTTTGTCATCGGCGGAGAGTAGCGTGGTGCCATCTGTAGTGATGAGCGTTTGCCCAATATAGTCTTTTAAAGTTTCAAATTTCTTCGGCGATAGTGTAAAGCCAGTTTCTGGATTCAGCAATAAATCTTGCCCATCATAATTTTCCCAAACTTGGGGATTAACACCTTTGCCATTGAAATCGGGTGTGCTATCGTAGTGGGCAATAAACCCAATTTGAGGCACTTTTTCCTCAATGGTGGCAGGAATAACGCCGAAAACATAGCCGTGTTCATCTATGGTCACCTCTTCTAAACCTAAACTTTTTAACTCTTCAAAAAGTAAATTCGCCATATCCCATTGTTGAGGTGTGGAGGGCGTGCTGGGGCTTTCTGGATCGCTTGTGGAGTAGATTTTAACATAAGAAATAAAACGCTCAAGGAGCTTTTTTTGCCATTCTGGGCTGAATTCTATCGTGTTTATCATTTTTAAATTAAATTTTTACAAAGTTAGCATTTTGAGCCGAGGTATCGGCATTATTCCTATTTTTTATGCGGTGTTATTGGGGTGTGTTTGTTGTAAAACATTGATAATGAAATATAAACAGGTTTGATGTGAAATTTAAAACTTTTTATTATATTTGAGACCAAATCTAAAAATGTAAAAATGTTTTTAACAGAATGTCCCCGAGATGCTATGCAAGGTTGGAATGAATGGATTCCCACAGACACCAAAATCGATTATCTCAATAGCCTGATGTCGGTCGGTTTTGATGTGTTGGATTGCGGCAGCTTTGTTTCGCCTAAAGCCATTCCGCAGATGGCAGATTCTGGCGAGGTTATAGATGCTATAGATAAAACGTTGTCTGATACTCAACTGTCTGTTATTGTAGCGAATATCAAGGGGGCAGAGAAAGCTTTGAAACATCAAAATGTGGATATTTTAGGTTTTCCGTTTTCCATTTCGGAAACTTTTCAATACCGCAATACCAATAAAAATCAGGAGGAAGCGTTTGCACAGATTCAACAGATTTTAGAGATGGCATCTGCCGAAGGGAAAATATTGAATGTTTATTTCTCTATGGCGTTTGGCAACCCTTATGGCGAAGGTTGGAAATGGCAAGATGTGGATTATTGGACGCAACGTTTTGCGGAAATTGGCGTTAAGAACATTCTCCTCTCTGATACCACAGGTGTGGCTACGCCAGAAACCATCCAGCTGTTGTTCAGCAAAATCCCACCTCAATATTTAGACATCAGCTTTGGCGCCCACTTTCACAACCGTTATGATGAGGCTTATCCTAAGCTAAAAGCCGCGTATGACCAAGGCTGCCGCAGATTTGATGCTGCGATAAAAGGCATTGGCGGTTGCCCTATGGCAAAAGATGATTTGGTCGGCAATATGCCCACGGAGCAAGTGTTTAACTTTATGAATTTAGAAAAAATCCCTATCCAGCAGAATATGCTCCACTTTGAAAGCGCTTGGAATAAAGCCAAGTCTATTTTTCATTTTTAATCAGGGATAAGAGTGGCTTAAAACATTCCTAACTCAAAGCGGGCTTCCTCGCTCATCATATCTTTGGTCCAAGTGGGCTCAAAGGTCAGCTCTAAGTCTACGGCGGTTACGCCCTCTACTTCTGCCACTTTTTCTTTGACCTCTTGGGGGAGAGATTCGGCAACGGGGCAATTGGGGGTGGTTAGTGTCATCACCACTTTTACGGCGCCTTCATCAGAAATTTGAACATCATAAACCAAGCCCAGTTCATAAATATCCACAGGGATTTCTGGGTCGTACACGGTTTTTAGAGTTTTGATGATCTCTTCGCCTATGCGGTTAATTTGTTCGTCTGTATATTTCATCCTATTGTGTTCAAAAAAGTAAAATCTTGAGTAGGCTGGAGTATTTAAAGGATACTTTACCGATAAAGCGGTTAGTCTTCTCGCTCCAATAAATCCTCTTGCCTTAGCTTTCTAAAAATGTTGCACAAAGTTAAAACATCTTTTTCACAATATTTAATAATTCTTGATAAATCTTTCTCTTGGTAATAAATCTCTGCTACCATAGCACCATCTATATCATCTTTTGGCGTAGGAATGCCGAAGAGATGTGCCATCAGTTCCAAGGGAATAAAGCTTTTATAATCTCCAAATTTCCAAAGCTCCATCGTATCCAGATGAGGGATTTCCCAAGGTTTTTTGCCAAACATTTGGAATGGGCTAGGAGGCATCATCCCATTAACTAAGAAACGGCGCGCAATCCACGGAAAGTCAAATTCTTTACCATTGTGGGCGCATAAAATCACTTGCCTTAGGCGCGGCGTATTGAATAAATCACCGAAATCTCTGAGCAGTGCCGCCTCATCATCACTGGCAAAACTCTTGATTTTCAGTTTGCCACTTTTGCTCATCATCCCCACGGAAATACAGATGATTTTTCCAAACTCAGCCATTACGCCTGCCCTTTGTGGATAAAAATCTTCGGCGGAAACCTCCTCCTTTCTTTGGAAAGCCGTTTTCTTCTCCCAAAGCCGTTGTTCGGTTTCAGACAGTTCGCTCCAATCTTGTACGGCAGGCACCGTTTCTATATCTAAAAAAAGAACTCTCTCAATAGGAATTTGTTGAATCATAGCGAGTTGTGTTTATCCAAAAAATAGGTAAGCCAAAATAATAGAAGTGATGATGCCCACCAAATCGGCTAAGAGCATCACGCCCACCGTATAGCGGGTATTGCGGACGCCCACGGCACCAAAATAAACGGCAATCACATAAAATGTGGTATCTGAGCTGCCTTGTAAAATCCCTGCCAACCGCGATGGGAAGGAGTCTGCACCGAAAGTTGCCATCGTGTCCACCATCATCCCACGCGCCCCAGACCCCGAGAGTGGTTTAATGAGTGCAGTAGGTAAGCCATCAACAAAACGCGTGTCTAAATTCAGCACATCGGCAAGCCATTTCATCCCATCTATGGCTAAATCAAAAACGCCAGAAGTCCTTAATAAAGAAATCGCGATGAGCATTCCCACCAAATAAGGGATAATCTTCACACAGACTTTAAAGCCTTCTTTCGCTCCATCAATAAAAGCATCAAAAATATTGAGTTTTTTATACAAGCCTCCCAGCACAATAGCGAGGAAAATCAATAGGATAATACCATTGCTCAGCACCTTGCTAAAAGTGTCCAATTCCTCTTTGCTCAGGCGGACTAAAAACCACACCAAGCCAGCGATAACGGCAGAAATACCACCAATATACAAAAGGATCACAGGCTGAAAAAGGTTGATGCGTTGCTTGATGGAGACCATCATCATCGCTGCCATAGTGGCGCAAAAGGTAGCAATCATACAAGGTAAGAAAATATCCGTAGGCGTTGCCGAGCCCATAGAAGCCCTAATGGCAATAATGGACACAGGAATTAAAGTCAAGCCACTGGCGTGCAAGCACAGGAACATAATTTGAGCATTGCTGGCGCGGTCTTTATCAGGGTTGAGAGATTGGAGGCTCTCCATAGCTTTAAGCCCGAAGGGGGTAGCGGCATTGTCTAAGCCTAAGAGATTGGCGGAAAAATTGAGCATCATATGCCCAAAAGCGGGGTGATTTTTAGGAACTTCGGGGAAGAGCTTTGAGAAAAAAGGCTGTATCCATCGGCTGAGGAGGCTAATGCCGCCCGCTTTCTCCGCAATGCTCATAAAGCCCATAAATAAAGCCATAATCCCAACTAAGCCCAAACAAATTTCCACTGCGGTTTGGCTGGTGCCGATCACGCCATCGGTGGTTTGTATTCTGTAGACCTTCACATTATTAGCCTCTGGCTGGTATTGGTAATGAATACGATTCTGAATATACAGCGGATTTTCTTGAAAATTCTCCACGGCATTGGGGTGGAAATCCGAAATCGGTTTGGTGGCAATCTGGATGGTATCACCACCTTTGCCCACCACCATATCGTTAAAAACCGTTTTGTAATGGTCAGAAAATCCATACTTTACCCCAGCGACTAAAATAGCGATGATGATAAACGCACTCCAAATTCTACTTAAAACCATAAGCTTAAATCAAAGAAAAAATAAGTATTAACAAGCGGCAATTTTCTCTACTCTTTTGAGGTGTCTACCGCCTTCAAAATCTGTGTTGAGAAAAGTTTGCACAATTTCTAACGCCAATTCTTTTGCGATAAAACGCGCTGGAATGGCCACCATATTGCAATTGTTGTGCTGCCGTGCTAAGGCGCCTAATTCTGGCATCCAGCATAGGGCACAGCGGATACCTTGGTGTTTGTTTGCGGTCAGCTGCACGCCTTGCCCACTGCCACAGACCAAAATACCCAATTCATTTTCTCCACTTTCTACAGAAGCGGCGGCAGGATGTACAAAATCTGGATAATCCACCGAGGCGGTGCTGTGGGTGCCATAGTCGGTAATGTCGTACTGGGCGCTGAGTTGTTGTTTTAGGTACTCTTTGTACTCGTAGCCAGCGTGGTCGCAGGCGAGGGCTAATTTTTTCATAACTTTAAAAAAGATTTTTACTTATCCCACAAAAATAAGATTAAAAAATGAAAACGGGGTTATGATGAGGTAAGAAAAAATAGTATCTTTGCAGACTACCGAGAAAACATCTATGAAGAATATAAGAAATTTTTGCATTATTGCCCATATAGACCATGGTAAATCCACGCTGGCAGACCGTTTATTGGAATACACCAATACTGTAACGCAGAGAGAACTCCAAGCGCAGACTTTGGACGATATGGACTTGGAAAAAGAACGAGGCATCACCATAAAATCTCACGCCATACAGATGGATTATGAGCACAAAGGGGAAAAATATGTGCTCAATCTGATAGACACCCCTGGGCATGTGGATTTTTCTTATGAGGTTTCTCGCTCTATTGCCGCTTGCGAGGGCGCTTTGCTCATTGTAGATGCGGCACAAAGCATTCAGGCACAGACCATTTCTAACCTCTACCTCGCGTTAGAAAACGATTTGGAAATCATCCCTGTTCTCAATAAAATAGACCTGCCTTCCGCCAATCCAGAGGAGGTAACCGATGAAATTATGAACCTTATCGGTTGTGATTATGAAGATGTTCTCCGTGTTTCTGGAAAAACTGGCGAGGGTGTGCATCAGTTGTTAGAGCAAATTGTGGAGCGTATTCCAGCACCGCAAGGCGATCCTGAAGCCCCGCTACAAGCCTTAATTTTTGACTCCGTTTATAATCCATTTAGAGGGATAGAGGCTTATTTTAAGGTGGTGAATGGGAAAATTAAAAAAGGCGAGAAAGTCAAATTTATGGCAACGGATAAAACCTATGAAGCCGATGAAGTGGGAACTTTAAAGCTCAAGCAACAGCCTAAGCAAGAAATCAAGTGTGGAGATGTGGGCTACATTATCTCTGGGATTAAAGATGCCCGAGAGGTTAAGGTGGGCGATACCATTACCAGCGTAGACCACCCTGCCACTGCGCCTATAGAAGGCTTTGAGGAAGTTAAGCCGATGGTTTTTGCAGGTATTTATCCTGTGGAAAGTGAAGATTTTGAGGAGCTTAGAGCCTCTTTGGAAAAGTTAAGGTTGAACGATGCCTCTTTGGTATTTGAGCCAGAAAGTTCGGCAGCGTTAGGCTTTGGTTTTAGATGTGGTTTCTTGGGAATGCTCCATATGGAAATCGTGCAAGAGCGCTTGGATAGGGAGTTTGGGATGAATGTAATCACCACCGTGCCCAATGTATCTTACCACGGTTACAGCAAAAAAGCGCCAGATGTACCTATTTTAATCAACAACCCATCGGAGATGATGGATCCAACAATCATGGACCGTGTGGAGGAGCCTTACATCAAAGCTTCTATCATTACCAAATCTGATTTTGTGGGTGCCGTGATGACCCTCTGTATCGAGAAGAGAGGCGAAATTGTGAGCCAAAATTATCCTACGGCAGATCGGGTAGAGCTCATTTTTAATATGCCGTTGGCAGAAGTGGTTTTTGATTTTTATGACCGACTGAAATCCATTTCCAAAGGTTATGCCTCTTTTGATTATCATCCGATAGGCTTCCGTGCTTCTAAATTGGTAAAAATGGATATCCTCATCAATGGCGATATGGTAGATGCTTTATCATCACTGATCCATCAAGATAATGCGTACAGCATCGGTAAGAAAATGTGCGAAAAACTCCGAGAACTGATACCAAGACAGCAGTTTGATATTGCGGTGCAGGCGGCATTAGGGACCAAAGTGATTGCCAGAGAGACCATAAAAGCTCTTCGGAAAGATGTGACCGCTAAGTGTTACGGCGGCGATATCTCTAGAAAGAGAAAGCTCTTAGAAAAACAGAAAGAAGGGAAAAAGAAGATGAAACAAATTGGTAGGGTTGAGGTGCCACAGTCCGCATTTATGGCGGTTCTCAAACTGAACGACTAAGCTCTATCATCAACCCTCAATAGATAACAGCAACGATTTTTTAGTTTGAAATCGTTGCTGTTTTTTATAAAACCTCGCGGCGTATGGTGCGCAGTAGATCTTCTAAGCCGTTCAGTTTAATTTCATAAACCGTAGCGAGCTGCATCCCCAATTTCCCCTTGGGGAAGCCGCTACTTCGCTGAAACCATTCCAGATAAGAAATGGGTAAATCGGCTAAGACTGTCCCTTGATATTTCCCGAAAGGCATCATCACGGTGCAGATTTCTTTTAAAATTTCTGGATTCAAAAGGAATAGATTTTAAGCGTTAGCATCGGTTGGTGGGATAATAACGGATTCTTTCTCAGCCTCCAGTGGCGTATCCATAGACTCAGGAATGATGAGTTCTGGCGTATCGTCATCGGAAAACTCATCTCGGTAGATTTGGATAAGAAGCAAAGTTACCGAAACCAAGATAGGCCCGAAGACCAAGCCCATAAAACCAAACAAATTCATACCCAAAATAATTCCAAATACCGTATTGAGCGGGTGGATGTCTTCCAGCTTTTTGAGCAAAGTAAATCTGAGTACATTATCCGTAAGTCCCACTAAAACAATGCAGTATGCAAATAGTGCCACGGCAGAAACCACCTCGCCCTCGGCAGCCATAAAAATACACACAGGAATATAAACGATAGAAGCCCCCACAATAGGAATCATAGATGCGACCGCCGTGAGTGCAAATAGCAAAATAGGGCTGGGCGCATCAAAAATAAAATAGCCAACAAGTGCCACCAAACCTTGTCCCAAAGCCACCACAGGAATACCAATGGCATTGGCGATAATCATCTTTCGGATTTTGTCGGCAATTAGGCTGATGTTCGCCCTTTTGAGCGGTGCCGCTTTGGTTAGGATACGCTCAAAAACCCTCGGGTTAACCAGCATAAAATATAAGATAAAATATGCAGAACCCACCACTGTAACGGTGTTGAGCGTGCTACTTAGTGCACTGGTAGACACGGTGCCTGCCAATTCTTTAAGCTTGCTGAGGTTGTCTTGGCTGAGGATATCAAATCCTGTTTTAGACAAAATATAAGCGTGTATTTTATCCAAAAAAAGATTGAACCGCCCCATATAAGCTTGCGCATTGCCTAATTTTCTGATGACCACATCAATAAGGAAATACAGCGGCAGAATCAAGATAAGCACCGTAGAAAGCATAATGGTTAATGCCGAAAGCCACGGTTTCCATTGTTTTTGCTCGATGAGGTAGAGGTTGTATTTTCTGGAAATCACATACAGGGTAATGGCGCCCAAAAGAGAGGGAATAAACATCGATAAATTATAGGCGATGAGTAAAAATAACACCAAAATGATGATTAAAAGGGCGATCTGTTTAATTTTAACATTACTGATAATGCCGTTGCGTTCAGTGTCCATAGGGTTGAATTTTAGAGTTGGATAATTTTAATTTTTGGTGATGATAAAGAGGCGTTTATAAAGCGTGTAGAGCATAGCATTCCAAAACGGAAAAGTGACTAAATAGCCGATGCCAAACAGCAATAAACCAGAATAACTGAACAAAACACAAGCGAAACAAGCCATCAATAACGAGACAAAATGTAACCTTAGCGCCACCCAATTGAGGCGAATACTTTCAAAAATATTAAGGTTGAGGAAGTACATAATGGGTGTAACCAATAGTGTGAGCATCATCCAAAGAAGGGGCAAAAACAGCGGTATTATTTGCAAATAAGACAAAATAATCCCCCAAAATAAGGCATATCCAAAGAATTTAAAAAAAGTACCGCCACGATAACCTGCCAATAAATCTGAAGTTTTATAAGGCTCCTGCAAGTCTATTTTTTGATAAATCTGATAAAACCCAATGTTTAGAGGGAAGAGCAATGCTTTGATGATGCTGAGGCCCAAAATAAAATAAGACATTGCCTCATTTTTAGAGAGTTCTTCGGCGGCTTTGTTGAGGTTTTTGAGTTGCCCATCGGCAATGATTTTTTGAAATTTAGCAATTTCTGGCTCTAAATTCAAATATTGTAAGAGCCCCGTAGCAAACACCATCAGCAAGCCAAAATATAAGACGGAAAACAGAATTTGGAAGCCTATCGTTTTCTTCCAATAACCTATAGCGGCTTCTAAAATAGGGCTGATATTCAACTTTCGATTAAGTTTTATTTTAACATTCATTAAAAATAATTTTGCACAAAAATAAGCATTCTTTATTTTTGCTAAATGTTTTCTGACAAAGAATCTCAATTTAATTTAATGGACCGCCTTTCCCTCCAAGGGGCGCCTTTTTTCTTTATCATAGATTTTTTGATGAATAACATAGAAATTTATACTCCACAGGCGCTGGAAGAGGCGAATATCAGCATTGATTTTAGAGGTTTTAAACAGAATTTAATATCTCCCGAATCTTTGCCCGAGCCTTTATTGTGGGAGGCTTTTCCAGAATCTTTGGCGGCGTATGCCTCGGGATTTCATCAGGTGCAGTGGCATCTCAAAAAAGGCAATTCCTATTTAGCGAACTACACCCGAAAAACCAAGGTGAGCACCAATCTCAGTTTGCCCCAAATTTTTGCCCATACCAAAGCCAAATATAAACTCCTCTATCCCGAAAAATGGGTGTGTTTCTCTCCTGAAACCTTTGTGGAAATTAAGAAAAACACCATTGCCACCTATCCTATGAAGGGTACTATAGAGGCTTCTCTCCCTAATGCCGAAGAGCGTTTAAAGCAAAGCACCAAAGAGAAAGCCGAGCATTATACCGTGGTAGATTTATTGCGAAATGACCTCAGTACGGTGGCGGATGCGGTAGAGGTGAAAAAATTTCAGCATATTGATTTTTTGCAAACGCAACAGAAAAACCTTTATGCCATGAGTTCGGAGATTGTAGGGCAACTCAAGCCAGAATTTCAGAATAAAATAGGGCAGATGATGAAAAAGCTCTTGCCAGCAGGCTCTATTTTGGGGGCGCCTAAGCCTAAAACGCTGGAACTCATTTTGGAGGCAGAAGGCTATGATAGAGGCTTTTACACGGGTGTGGCAGGCTGGTTTGATGGTGAGAATTTAGATTCCTGCGTGCTGATCAGATGGATAGAACAGACCGAAGATGGGCTTTATTTCAAAAGTGGTGGCGGCATTACTCACCAAAGCCAATTGGAAGAAGAGTATCAAGAAATGAAAAACAAAATCTATGTGCCAATTTATTGAGAGCATCCAGTGTAGAGCGGGCAAAATTTTGAATCTTCCGCTCCATCAACAGCGTGTAGATCAGAGTTTAGAGCGTTATAAAACCGCAGCATCTATTCACTTGGAGGCTATTATTTCAGCGTTGGACATTCCGCCAAAAGGCATTTATAAATTACGAATTCTTTATGATACCGAGGGCGTTTTTAGCACAGAATTTCAAGTTTATCAGCGTCCGGTCATTACTCAATTTCGGTTGGTGGAAGCACCACATATCCAATACGATTTAAAATATGCCAACCGTGAGGCTTTGCTTCAACTTAAATCTTCTCAACCATCGGAAGAGGTCATAATTACGCAGAATGGCGCCATTACGGACACTTCTTTCAGCAATTTGGTTTTCCTTAAAGATGATAAATGGTATACGCCAGAGACTTTCCTCCTTAATGGGGTGCAGCGCCAGCATCTTCTCAATAGGCAGCAGATCCAATCAATGGCAATCAACACTGGGAATCTACCCTCTTTTTCGCACTTTAAAATCATCAATGCGATGAATGAACTGTCCCAAAGTCCCAGCTATCCTATCAGCCAAATTATACTGTAGAAGGTGGATTTAAGAATTTAAAATACGCTTTCAGCGTGTCTGCATTAGGGGCATTTTTGGTGGAAATTTCTAAAATTTTGGGTTGCTCTCCAGCTTCAAAGAACAGCGGCAAACTCCGCTCTAAGGTGGATAAATCATCTAATCTGAAATAAGAAAACCCAAAATGTTTCGCCAATAGTTCTGCATTTTTTTGATGTGTGGTCGCAATAAACTCCTCCAAAGCATTGGTGGTATCTGGTCCAGGGATGATGCGGAAAATATTGCCCTCGCCGTTGTTGAGGATAATAATCCGCGTATATGGCGGAATGTAAGGATTCCAAAGCCCGTTAATATCGTAGAAAAAGCTAATATCTCCAGTGATAAGCAGCGTGGGTTGCTCGCTGACCATTGCGAAGCCCATAGCTGTAGAGGTGGAGCCATCAATGCCGCTGGTGCCACGGTTGCAGTAGATCGGATTTTGATGCACGAAATCAAACAACTGGGCGTATCTAATGGCAGAACTGTTAGAAATATGGACTTGATAATGTGCAGGAACTGCCTCGCAGAGGGTATCAAAAACCTTGAAATCTGAAAAATCAGCCTGTTGGGCATAAGCGGCGTGCAGACGGTCTTTTTTCTCTCGGAGGGTATCCCAAAGTTGAAAATAAGGCGTAGGCTCTATTTTGATTTGATTGATAATAGCGGAGAAAAAAGCTTCTGGCGTGGTGGCTAATTTTCGGTTGAGGGCAAAATAAGTATCGGGTTGCCAATAAGGGTCTATATGCCAATGGTTTTTGATGGGCGCCATCCGCAAAAATTGCTTAATCTTCTTAGAAACCACATTTTGCCCAATGGTAATGAGCAAATCTGGCGCATAATAAGGAATTTCCTCAGGGGTAATGCTGAAAATATAGCGGTCTATATGCCCAAAAAACTTAGGGTTATGCAGGTTAGAATTCGCTTCTGTAAGGACCACCACAGAATGGTTTTTCGCCAATTGGTCAAGGTAAGTTTCTAAAACCTCGTTGTGATGTAGCGTTCCCGTGAGGATCATAATTTTTTTAGAAGTATTCCACTCTGCAATAAGGGAAGCCTCTGGGGTAAAGTGTTCCTCGGGTTGTGTTCTCTCCACAGGAGGCAAAATTGGCAATTCTGGCACCAACTGATAGAGTGGCTCTTCCAAAGGAATGTTAATATGCACGGGACCTTGTTTTTCAAAACAAGTTTCTATCGCTTTTTTAATGGTACTGAAGTTATAATCATCAGCATCTGGTTGGCTGTCTTCTAAGAGTTGAAAACTGCCATAGGCGTGCTGTTGGTAAAGTTGGTTTTGTCGAATGGTCTGCCCATCAAATCGGTCGGTAAAGTCCGAAGGTCGGTCGGCAGTGAGGAGGAGGAGCGGAATGTTTTGATAAAACGCTTCCACTACGGCAGGGTAATAGTTGGCAGCCGCAGAGCCACTGGTACAAGACACAGCAACGGGCTTTCTGAGGCTTTGTGCCATCCCCATCGCTACAAATGCTGCGCTCCGCTCATCAATAATGCTATACGCATTGATGTTTTCTATTTCCGTAAAGTGGATCGCAAGAGGGGCATTTCTGGACCCTGGGGAAATGATGATATGATGAATGCCGTATTGCTGGAGCAAGTGGGCTAAAATTTGGATGCTGCGTTTGGAGGTGTATTGTTTCATACCAAAATGTCAATGATTAGAAAGTGGCAAAGTTAAGGCTATTTTATAGATTGAGGAATTATTTTTTTTGAGGGATGCGGTGCGTGAGGGATAGAGGCGGTATCCTTTTTTGAGGCGGCACGCCGAAAAAAAGATAAAGCCGAAAGCCCGACCCGAGGGGTTGGCATCGCATTGGCGAGGGGCACGCCCTGATTATTTTAACTGAAAGAATGAAGCAAGGCTTCCACCTGATTTTTCTGCGCCGTGTAGGCTTGTTGCAGTGCTGGTGTTTGTGCCATCCGCTGGTAGTAGGTGAGGGCTTTTTGAGCAAATTGCTTTCGGTTAAAGTCTGGAGCATCAGGGATTTGTGGAAAATTGGGGTGGAAGAGCATCTCGTAATACGCCTGAAATTCGCGTTCGTTTTTGTCTTCCACCAGCGTGTCTTTGGCTTTTTGCCGAACATGGAGCATCTCGTGGGCTATGAGGTTGAGGACGAGGCTGAGGTCAAAATCAAACAGGTTTTTAGGGATTTTCACAATGGTAGGCCCTCCCAATTGTCCTTCGGCGGTCAGGAGGATGTTGTTGGGTTCGCCCTCGCCCTCACGGATTTGAAAACTTGCAAAATTGGGGTGTTCCAAATTAAAACTTCGGATGAGAAACCGTGCCGCCTCCAAAGTCTGATGGTGCTGGCGGTAGGCATTGATGTGAAATTGAACGGTGCTAAAATTCATCGGAAAACATAAAAAAGCCTTATCGTGATGACAAGGCTTGGGGGTTAGAATAGGTTGTTAACGCCTAATTTTTCGGTCAATAGCTGGGCTATTTTTTCTTTTAAAGGGATGATGTCTATGTTCTCCATCGCATCATTCGCAAAAGCGTAGAGCAATAGGGCTTGCGCTTTTTCCTTAGAAATTCCTCTGGCACGCAGGTAGAATAGGGCGTCTTCATTCAGTTGCCCCACCGTGCAGCCGTGGGAGCATTTAACATCATCAGCAAAGATTTCTAACTGCGGCTTGGAGTCTATGGTGGCGCCTTCGTTGAGCAAAACATTGTTATTTTGCTGGTAGGCATTGGTTTTCTGTGCTATTTTGTCTACGAAAACTTTTCCATTAAACACGCCGTGAGATTGGTCTTTGTAGATGCCTTTATAATTTTGGTAACTTTCGCAATTCGGTTGGTTGTGGTGCACTGCGGTGTGGTGGTCTACCAACTGTGTGTCGCCAATAATGGTAATCCCATTCATAAACGAGTGGATATTTTCGCCCTCTTGGATGAAATCTAAATTATTACGCACCAACTTGCCCCCGAAAGAGAAGGTGTTCACCGTGGCTTGGCTGTCTTGCTCCTGTCTTACAAAAGTGTGGTCTACCAAATATGCGGTATTCGAATCGTTTTGAAGTTTATGCCAATCGACCTTTGCATTTTTCGCCACGAAAATTTCAGTTACCGCATTGGTAAACACAAAATTTTCATCTAAATTGTGATGACTTTCAATGATTTCTACCTTGGCGCCTTCTTCTACAATCAGCAAATTGCGAGGATTGTAAAAAGTATTTTCCTCTTGATTCTGAGAGATATAGAAAATATGGATAGGCTTCTCTACTACAATATTTTTAGGAAGATGAAGGAAAAATCCATCTTGGTTCAAGGCTTGGTTGAGGGTACAAAATGCCAAATCTGATGCGGCAATGCTGTTGTATTTCTCCGCTAAAAGAGCCTCGTATTTAGGGTTGGAGAGGGCGTACTTTAAAGTAAGAAATTCCGCATTGTCAATAGAAATGTGGGATAATTCTGGATGAAGTTTCCCATTGACAAAGGTTAGAAAATCAAAATGTTCCTCGCCTAAATGGAGCGCCTCCCACTGCGTTTTACTTATGGTGTTGGCTTCTGAAGGCTCGGTTTGATAGTCTTTCTCCGTAATTTCTTTGAGTAAAGTGTATTTGTATTCCTCATCTTTTTTTGTTGGGAAACCTTGGGCTAAAAATTGATCTAAAGCGGTTTGTTTAGCTCCTGAAAGCTGAGGTTGTAATGATTTTAATTGCTCTAATAATGCCATTTTTTAATCTTTTACCTTTCTAAAATGGAGGTTTAGAAAGCGTTGAGTTAAAAGTTATTTTAAACTTGCGCGACTATTTCACTAACCAATCGTAGCCTTTTTCTTCCAGTTCTAAAGCTAAGGATTTATCGCCTGTTTTGATGATTTTTCCGTCGGCTAAGACATGCACAAAATCGGGCTGAATGTAGTTTAAAAGCCTTTGGTAGTGAGTGATCAGAAGCACGGCATTGCCTTCATTTTTGAAGTGATTTACGCCTTCGGCTACAATTCTGAGGGCGTCTATATCCAGTCCAGAATCGGTTTCATCTAAAATGGCCAATTTAGGGTTGAGCATTAGCATTTGGAAAATTTCGTTTCGTTTTTTCTCGCCGCCAGAAAAACCTTCGTTGAGCGAGCGTGAAAGGAAATCTTTTCTAATCCCCAGTAAATCAGACTTTTCACGAATGAGTGCCAGCATTTCTTTGGCAGGCATATCCTCCAATCCATTGGCTTTGCGGGTTTCGTTAATCGCCGTTTTGATGAAGTTGGTCACCGTAACGCCAGGGATTTCCACAGGATACTGAAACGAAAGGAAAATCCCCTTGTGGGCGCGCTCTTCTGGGGCATCTTCCAACAGACTTTCGCCATCCAAAAGAATGTTGCCTTGGGTCACTTCAAAATTTTCGTTGCCAGCAATTACGGAAGATAGCGTGGATTTTCCAGCGCCGTTGGGTCCCATAATGGCGTGCACTTCCCCAGGGTTGATTTCTAACTGAATCCCCTTTAAAATTTCTTTATCTTCAACACTTGCGTGTAAGTCTTTTATTTTTAGCATATTAGTATATATTGTTTTTAATCTGTTCTAATTTTTCTTTTGATATTTTCGCGATGGATATAATATTTTCGTCCGCCATCCCCGAAGCGAGCATACTTTCTACCATCTCTATGATGGCTTCTTGTTTGCTAAAAATCAGGTGGTTTTGGGATACTCAATATTGCATCTTTTTCCGCTCAAATATTTTGCAAAGATATGAATTTTAAGGGATTTTTTGTGCTTGGAGCGGAAAACTTTAATCGCTGTGGTAGGGCTTGGTTTTTGAGCTGATATTAAAGAAATGTCATAATAGTAAAACCTATTTTATAATTTCTTTTGTTGATTATAGTTAAAAAGTCGTTGAAATTTAACTATGTTTAGGGTTAAAAACAGAAAAACGCCCAACAAACAATACTATCAGGCGTTTTTTTATTATCCAAAAATAATCAAAATTATTCCTTCCAATCTACTACGGCTTTAATGAAAGCCTCAGCGTTTTCTAATGGGATATTAGGGAGGATGCCGTGTCCTAAATTAACGATGTAGCGGTCTTTTCCGAACCTTCTAATCATCGTGTCTACCATTTTTTTAATGGTTTCTGGAGTGGAGTGGAGGCGGGCAGGGTCAAAATTCCCTTGGAGGGTCATCGTGTGGTTGGTGTACATTCTGGCGAGTTCTGGCGTAATAGTCCAATCAACGCCGAGGGCAGACACAGGACTGAGCACCATCTCTTCCAGCGCGAACCAACAGCCTTTACCAAAGACCACCACATGCGTGAGGGGACTTAGCGCCTCTACAATTTGCTTGATGTATCGCCAAGAGAACACCTCGTAGTCTTCTGGCGAAAGCATACCGCCCCAAGAATCAAAAATTTGAACGGCAGAAACGCCTTTTTCTACTTTTCTTTTAAGGTAGGCAATGGTGGTATCGGTTATTTTTTGTAAAAGTTGATGAGCGGCTTCGGGGTGCTGGAAGCAAAATGCCTTAGCGGTGTCAAAAGTTTTGCTGCCTTTGCCCTCTATACAATAGCAAAAAATCGTCCAAGGGCTACCTGCAAAGCCAATAAGCGGAATTTCATAATCCAATTTCTGTAGCGTGAGTTCTATCGCATCAAAAACATAACCGAGGGTGTCATCCACATCAGGAATTTCTATCGCCTCTATCTGTTCTTTGGTGCGGATAGGATTTTCCAGCCAAGGTCCTACGCCTTCTTTCATCTCAAAATGAATGCCCATAGCCTGAGGCACCACTAAAATATCCGAAAATAAAATAGCAGCATCCAGCGGAAAACGCCGAATCGGCATTAGGGTAATTTCTGCGGCTAACTCTGGGGTTTGGCAGCGCGTGAAGAAATCGTATTGGTCTCTGAGGGCTCTAAATTCTGGTAAAAAACGCCCTGCTTGGCGCATCATCCAAACGGGTGGACGCTCTACGGATTCCCCACGGAGGGCTTTAAGGTATAAATCGTTTTTTATTTTCATAAATCTTGTTTTTAATCGGGTTGTTTTATATGGTGTTTTATGGTGTGGAGTAAATCCTCCAAAGTCTGTTGTTGACTGGTGATCACGGGGTTTTGGCTCTGTTGTTTTAACGCTTTTTCTGTAGAAGTGCCTAAGGCGAAAAGGGTGGCATTGCCCAAAGTATTCTTCGCTAAAAAACTCTCTACGCCACTTGGGCTAAAAAACGCAATACCATCATATAGCGAGGTTATTTTGGGGTAAAGAAGTTGCGTTTCATAAACCGCTATGGGATGAAATGGGTAACCTTTGGCGGTGAGTCCATTTTTTAAAGTGTTGAGGCTTCTATTTCCGCAAAAATGTACAAATTGAGCTGTTTCCTCGCAAGGGTTTTCAAGGAGAAATTGAAGCAATTGTTCGGCATTTTTAGCCGTATGCAAGACTGGAATATTTAGGCGCTCCAATGCTGCCGCTGTTTTAGAACCAACGCAAAACACAGGCTCTTGTTGCCATTGAAAACCATTCTCTTGGAAGCCTTTAACGCTACTTACACTCGTTAATAAAAAGTGGGCGTGCTGAGGTAAATCGGTGGTTTGGGGCTTTATGATTTGGGTTTTGATGACCTCTTGGAAATCGCAATCCGCCACCTCTGATAAGTGGTGTTTTACTTCTGCCTCAATGCCGATTTTAGTGAAAAGAATGCGTTTCATTATAAAAAGCCTACGGTAGATTTTG
Organism: Riemerella columbina; assembly: GCF_030517065.1. NCBI lineage: Bacteria > Pseudomonadati > Bacteroidota > Flavobacteriia > Flavobacteriales > Weeksellaceae > Riemerella > Riemerella columbina. Next base: position 90,924 of record NZ_CP103950.1, on the reverse strand, counting down.
CTTGATGGATTGCATAATGTCTTTGCCCCCACGGTTGAGGAGGTCTTGTGCCAAATGATAACCAAAATCTTGATGAGGTTCATATTTAAAAACCTCTTCTATTTCTAAAGAATCTTTACCGTTTAGGGAGGTCAGCTGCCCACGGAAGCGCACGGTATCATCATCAATAAATTCCGCAAAAGCGCCAATGGGAGCCGTACAGCCACCTTCTAAGGTTTGTAAAAAAAGGCGTTCTATCTCCACGCACTTTTGGGTAGGTTGGTGGTTGATGCGTTGTAAAGCCTCCGCAATATCGGCATCATCAGTGCGTCCTGCTATTGTTACCACCCCTTGGGCTGGTGCTGGCAACATAAAATGAAGCGGTTCATAGTGGAGGTCTAAATTAAGGCGCTTGATGCCTGCTAAAGAAAATAATGTGGCATCAGCAATGCCTTCTTCGGATAACTTTTTGAGGCGCGTTTGTACATTGCCACGGATGTCCACAAAAGCGGTATCTTTAAACTCACGAAGCCAAAAAGCCCGTCGCCGAAGGCTACTGGTGGCAATTTTCAGTTCGTGGAGGGGCAGATGTTGGGCTTTCTCAGCACGTACCAAAACATCTTGAGGGAAATCTCTTTCCAAATAAGCCCAAAGGCTGATGTTCTGCGGCAATTGTGTAGGGACATCTTTTAGTGAATGCACGGCAATATCAATCTCCGAGTTCAGCAGTGCCCAATCCAAATCTTTGGTAAACACGCCAGTAATGCCCATAGCGTATAGCGGTTGGTTGAGGTTTTTATCTCCAGAGGATACAATAGGGCAGATTTCTGTTCGGTACTGGTGTTGTTCTAATGCCTGTGCGACTTCTTGCGCTTGCCATAATGCCAACGGCGAGTTTCTGGTCCCTATTCTAATTGTGTTTTTCATTGAATTCTTCTATGGGTTGTTTCACGAAAATTTCATCCATCAACTTGGCAATTTCTTCGGCTTTCATAGGGTTGTCTATGATGTATTTTGCAAATCTATTGGTGATTTTTTGGATCAACTTATTGCTGAGCTCCATATCCTCTATGCCGATGTAGCGGTGCTTGCGGTAGAAATGGCGCATCTCATACTCCTCAATCCGTTGTAGTGAAGATTTAAACTGATGGATTTTTGGGGCGTATTTCCTTTTTTTCTCCCATTCTAAGAACTCTTTGCCCATTTCTTTGATGATGGCTTCCGCTTTTGGAATTTCCTTGCGGCGCTCTTCTATGGTTTCTTGTATTTGTTGGGAGAGCTCATCTACATCAATTAACTGCACTTGTGGTAGCTCTGCCACGGCTTTGTCCACATTGTGAGGGATGGATAGATCAATGATGAGCAAGTCTTTATTTTGAGGTAAATTTTCTTTGTGAATAATCGGTTGTGGGGCACCTGTCGCCACGATGAGAATATCAGCCTGTGCGATTTCCTCTTGATAATCAGAGAAATCAGCGTACGGGATTTGGAATTTATCCGCTACTTTTTGAGCGTTTTCTAAAGTCCTATTGATGATTTTAATATTAGGCTGGTAGAGGTGTTTCATAAGATTTTCCACCGTGTTTTGTCCAATCTCTCCCACGCCCAAAAGCAGGATTTTCTTATTTTGAAGCTGCCGCTGATGGTTCAGAATATAGTGCACAGCCGCATAGGAAACGGAGGCTGCGCCATTGCTAATGCCAGTTTCAGTTTTGATTTTTTTAGAAATTTGTATCGCGGAGTTGATGGCTCTTTCTAAGTAAGAGTTGGGTTTTCTTTTATAGGTTTTAAACCTTGTAAACGCCTTTTTAATCTGCGAAATAATTTCAAAATCGCCTAAAATCTGGCTCTCCAAACCTGCAGCCACGCGGAAGAGGTGGTTGAGGGCATCTTCGCTTTTTTTAACCTCACAATATTTGATGAAATCCACCAAACTCACGCCCACCGTGTTACAAAAAAGCTGTGCCACAAACATATAATTATGCGTGGTGGTGTAGATTTCCGTTCGGTTGCAAGTGGAAACCACAAAGGCATCGCCCATATTTTTATTATGGATATTCTGGACAAATTCTTTAATATGCTCATCAAAAAAAGCAAACCTTCCCCGAGTTTTGGTATCGGCTTTTTCAAAACTAATGCTCAGCACAGTAAAGTTGGCAGTCTGGTATGGATTATTTTTGTTTTGCATAGGATTTAAGAGGACAAAATTACGGTTTTTTCTGGTGATATGAAAATGATAATTTCTATATAAAATCGTTTGGTTAGATAAGGAAACATAGTCGTGATTTTTATATCAAAAAAAGCCCTAAAAATATTTTTAGGGCTTTCATCTAAAACTAAGATGATTGTAATAAAAGAGATGTTAATTAAGCGTTTTGCTTTTCTAAGGCATCTTTGGTTTCGTTGAGTTGGAGGACAATGGCCTCGCCCTCTTGGAGCTGTTTGGTCACTAAAAGCTCTGCCAGCAGGTCTTCTATATACTTCTGTACCGCTCTTTTTAGAGGTCTGGCACCGAAGTCTTTATCCCAACCTTTCTCCGCAATGAAGTCTTTGGCATCTTCTGTTAAACTCACCGTATAACCGAGTTTGTTGAGTCTTTCGTAGAGTTTATTCAGCTCTAAATCAATGATTTTTTTGATGTCTTCTTTTTCCAGCGAATTGAAAATGATAATATCATCAATTCTATTTAAAAACTCTGGTGCAAAGGCTTTCTTCAAGGCGCTTTCTATGGTATTTCTGGCATTGGCATCTACATTAGATTTCTTCGCAGTAGTGCCGAAGCCCACACCATCGCCAAAGTCTTTGAGGTGGCGCGTACCAATGTTAGAAGTTAGGATGATAATGGTATTTCTAAAATCAATCTTTCTGCCTAAACTATCGGTCACAAAGCCTTCATCTAAAATCTGCAATAGGAGGTTAAACACATCTGGGTGGGCTTTTTCTATCTCATCTAAAAGCACCACGGCATAGGGTTTTCTGCGCACGGCTTCGGTGAGCTGTCCGCCTTCCTCATAGCCTACATACCCTGGAGGCGCACCCACCAAGCGAGAAACGGCAAATTTCTCCATATATTCACTCATATCAATTCTGATGAGGGCTTCATCGGAGTTGAAGAGTTCTCGTGCCATCACTTTTGCCAATTCGGTTTTTCCGACGCCTGTGGTTCCAAGGAAAATGAAAGTACCGATTGGGCGGTTCGGGTCTTTGAGCCCAGCTCTGTTACGTTGTATGGCTTTCACTACTTTTTTTACGGCATTTTCTTGCCCAATAACCTTGCCATTAAGGTTTTGGTCCATTTCCGCCAATTTGTCTAACTCATTTTTGCCCACTTTGGTCACAGGAACGCCGCTCATCATTGAAACCACTTCGGCAACATTTTCTTCGGTGACCACTTCTTTCATTTCCTTAACTTCCTTATCCCAAGCCTCTTGTGCTAAGTTGAGCTCTATTTGTAAGCGCTCTTCCTCATCTTTAAGTCGGCGGGCTTCCAAATAATCTTGTGCTTTTACCGCTTTTTGCTTGAGATCTTTGGCTTCTTCTATTTTAGCCTCAAAATCAATAATTTCGGTAGGCACTTTCATATTTTTAATGTAAACCCTTGAACCCGCTTCATCCATCGCATCTATCGCTTTATCAGGAAGAAAACGGTCGGTAATGTATCTGGCGGTGAGGTTCACACACGCGTTAATGGCATCATCGGTATAAGTGACATTATGATGCTCCTCGTATTTGTCTTTAATCTGATAGAGAATTTGTATGGTTTCCTCTATGGAAGTAGGCTCCACCATTACTTTTTGGAAGCGTCTTTCTAAAGCACCGTCTTTTTCTATATTCTGTCGATATTCATCTAATGTTGTAGCACCAATGCATTGGATTTCGCCTCTGGCAAGGGCAGGTTTAAATATATTGGACGCGTCTAAACTCCCTGTGGAACCGCCTGCGCCTACAATGGTATGGATTTCATCAATAAAGAGGATAACATCTCTATTTTTCTCCAATTCTGTCATAATGGCTTTCATCCGCTCCTCAAACTGACCGCGGTACTTGGTGCCTGCCACTAAACTGGCTAAATCTAAGGTGATTACCCTTTTATTATAAAGCACTCGAGAAACTTTTTTCTGATAAATTCTAAGCGCTAAACCTTCGGCAATGGCGGATTTACCCACGCCAGGTTCCCCGATGAGGAGCGGGTTGTTTTTCTTTCTTCTCGATAAAATTTGAGAAACGCGCTCTATCTCCTTCTCGCGCCCAATCACAGGATCTAATTTCCCTTCTTTAGCGAGGTGGGTTAGGTCGCGCCCAAAGCTGTCTAATGTTGGCGTTTTGCTCTTGCCGCTTACCACGCTGCTGGAGGGGCGTCTGCTCTGTCCATAACTTTCTTGCTCCTCGCTTTCGCCATAGGTATTGTTCATTTTGGGGAGCATTCCGTTTTGTTGTAGCATATGTCGGTAGGCTTTTGCTACGGCTTCATAATCTACATCATAGCCTTCTAAAATCTGCGTGGTTGGGTCTTCCATTTTGTAGAGGATGCCCAAGAGAAGGTGCACGGTGTTGATATGGCCTGCTTTGTAGCTTCTGCTTTCTAAATCAGCTCTTTTAAGGGCATAATCAGCCATTTTAGTAAATGGAATCACCTCGGTTTCTTTGTTGAGGAGGGCATTATTCCCAATACTATTGAGCGCCTCTATTTTTCTTCTGATTTGAGTTAAATCAGCATTGAGGGTTTGTAATATTTCTCTTGCAGAATTGTCAGTTTTTAAGATGCCGAGGAGGAGGTGTTCTGTATTTAAGAACTCGCTTTCTAAGCGTCTGGCCTCGCTGGCACTGATTTTTAGGACTCTATCTAAGCCCTCTGAAAATTTGTTGTTCATTGGTAATCTCTCTTTTCTAAAGTTAAAAAAGATGGATAGAGTTTTTAATACTCTATTATCTGTCTCCCCAAATTTACAAAATCTTTACCAAACTAAAAAAATGACTTTATGGCATATTTTTTCATAACTTTGCCAAAAAATAAAAATCATATGAACTCAGAATTGGTAAATTATATTGGCTATGCCGCCTCGTTTTTTGTAGTGCTTAGTTTTGTGCTTAAAGATATTACCAGAATCAGATTGGTTAATTTAATAGGGTGCATTTGTTTTGTGATTTATGGCGTGTTTAGCGGTATGCTCTGGCCGATTATCATTCCGAACGCTATTCTGTGCTTTATCCAAGCTTATCATCTTCTGAAAAGTGGATCAAAAGCCTCGTAGATGCGGGTTATCGTTTCTGCGTTTAGTCCATTATCTACCGACCAAAGGATAGAGAAAGTCTGCCAAACGCTCCATCAGCATTATCCTGATTTACATTTAATTGGTAATGACTGGGGCGATGCATCATCGGTATCTCGTCCGTATGAAGTGAGTAAAATTGCTTTAAAATCTAAGATACTCCGTAGGGCGTATGTAGAGTTTAACTATCAGCTTTACCAAAAGTTGCTTGCTATAGCCGATAAAAATACTATTCTCCACGCGAATGATTTAGACGCATTATTACCCAACTATTGGGTGAGTCAAAAATTGGGCATTCCATTGGTTTATGATAGCCACGAAATATTTACCGAAATGCCTTCGCTCCAAGGGCGGTGGACCAAGCGTGTATGGCAACTTTTGGAACGCTCGGTGTTGCCAAAGGTAGCGCATATGATGACTGCCAGCCATAGTTATGCGGCGTGGTTTAGGCAGCATTATGGTCAATCGCCTGTGGTGGTTCAGAATTTCCCTTATCGCCAAAGAATAACAAAAACTAAAGAAGAATACCAACCTAAAATCGTGCTTTATCAAGGCGTCATCAATCCTTTTAGAGGGATAGACAAAGCCATTGAGGCTATGGCATATCTTCAAAATGTAGAATTCCTTATCGCTGGGGAGGGACCTAAAAAAAAGGAATACGAAGCTTTAACCCAACGGCTCGGCTTAGAGCATCGGGTGCGTTTTTTAGGGAGATTGTCGCCTCAGCAATTGAGAGAATTAACGCCCACTGCAGATGTGGGGCTAAGCATAGAAGAAAACGGTGGGCTGAGTTATTTTTACTCTTTACCGAATAAAGTGGCAGACTACATCCAAGCCAGAACGCCTCTTGTGATGTCTAAGTTCCCAGAAATGCAGAAAATTAATCAGCGCTATCGTGTAGGCGAGGTGCTCCATTCCCATACGCCAGAAGCCATTGCGGAAGCCATTCAGAAAGTGTTAAACCAAGGACAAAGCGCTTATCAAGAGGCTTTGGAAACCGCTGCCCACGACCTCTGTTGGGAAAACGAAGCGCCTAAAATCCTCCAACTTTATAATACGGTCATTGCCCAGCACCACGCGTAATACGGCGCAGTTTTAATTAAGCAATGAAAAAAAACTGTTAAAATCTCTTAATATTTACAAAAAAATATTATATTTGCTTCGTAAGAAAAATGGCTTATAGGAAAAACTTTACTATTTAATCAAAAAACATCAGATCTTTAACCGCTTTAGCCTTTGATTTGGGCTATGAGGTTTTTTGCGTGATGATAAAAAAGTAAAGTTATGAAATTTCAAGAAGACAGTTTACTAATCCGCCAATATCAGTCAGGCGAGGAGCCAGCGCTGGCGCGTTTAATAGAAAAACATCAGAAAGAACTTTTTACCTTTATATATTATAAAATTTTAGATGAAGATTTAGCGAATGATATTTTCCAAGATACCTTCGTTAAGATTATTATCAAGCTCAAATCTGGCGCCTACAAAGATGAAGGCAAGTTTATCCTTTGGGCTAAGCGCATTGCTCATAATTTGATTATAGACTTCTACCGCGTGACTTCCAAACGCAAAAAAGTCTCTGATACCACGCTCCGTCATCAAGATGAAGAGTTTTCTATTTTTGATAAAATCTGTGAACCCTCGGAGAATATAGAAGAGCAAATGATTACGACACAGATCAACGATGATTTGCTGATGATGCTCCAATGGCTGCCCGAAAGTCAGCAAGAAGTGATTAAGCTGAGGTTTTTTGATGGTTTGAGTTTTAAAGAAATCGCTGAACAAACAGGGGCGAGCATCAATACTACGCTGGGGCGCGTGCGCTATGCCGTGCTGAACCTCAGAAAGTTGATGAAAGAACACCAAATAATTTTAACCCGATAAGTAATAAATACCGTAGGCTTTTCGTTTAACAAAATAAAAAGAACAGCCTATGAATAATGTTTACAAAAGTGCACTCAAAGTGCTCCTTCCTAAACCCGCTACGGTCAAGTTTTTAACGGATTTTTCAAAATCAATAGTAGTGGTTCATTCTAAGTCAGGAGTCTTTATACTCTCAAAAAATTAACTACCTTTGCGCCTTATGAAAATAAGGCATATTTTTTTTGATTTAGACAACACCCTTTGGGACCATCGTAAAAATGCGAGGCTCACCTTAGAACAGTTATTTAAAAAATACCATATCCAAGACCGTATTCATGTGGATTTTGAGACCTTTCATCAGGTTTACCATACCATTAATGAAGACCTTTGGGCAAAAATCCGAGATGGCATCATTGATAAAGAAACGCTGAGAAAACACCGTTTTTATGATGTTTTCTTGCACTTTAGCTTAGATGATTTTGAGCTTTCTCAAATTTTTGAACATCAGTTTTTAGATGAAATCATCAGCTATAATGAGCTGGTGGAAGGCACCGTTCAGCTTTTAGAAGATTTAAAAGCAAAAGGTTACATCCTTCATATTCTATCAAATGGTTTTCAAGAGGTTACGAGTAGAAAACTGGAAGGAAGCGGCATTGCAACCTATTTTGAAACCGTAACCAGCGCTGATGAGGTCGGCTTGAGAAAACCGCACCCAGATTTGTTTCAATATGCATTAGATAAAGCCAAAGCCGAAAAATCAGAGTCATTTTTTATCGGTGATGATTGGATTGCCGATGCCCAAGGAGCAAAAAACTTTGGGTTGCCTGTGATCTTTTTTGATGCTTTAAACGAAGGTTTTTCAGATGATGGCATTATCAAAGTGGAGCGCTTGGCGGAAATCCCACAATACTTTTAAAAAATCATTATTTTTGCAACGATAAAAACAGAACAAATGTCAAGAATACTTACAGGAATACAAGCCACGGGAACCCCGCATTTAGGCAATTTGTTGGGCGCCATTATTCCAGCGATAGAACTCTCTAAAGCCTCTGATAATGAGTCTTTTCTATTCATTGCGAATATGCACTCCCTCACGCAGATTAAAAACGCTGAAGAACTGAAACAGAACACTTATGAAATTGCTGCGGCGTGGTTGGCGTGTGGTTTAGATACAGAAAAAACATTTTTCTATCGCCAGAGTGATATTCCAGAAGTTTGTGAATTATCGTGGTATTTATCGTGCTTTTTTCCTTACCAAAGGCTAACCTTGGCACATTCTTTTAAAGATAAAGCTGACCGTTTGGAAGATGTTAATGCAGGCTTGTTCACCTACCCTGTTTTAATGGCGGCAGATATTCTCCTCTATGATGCAGAGGTGGTGCCTGTGGGCAAAGACCAGTTGCAGCATTTAGAAATGGCGAGAGATATGGGCGCACGCTTTAACCACCAGATGGGCGAAACTTTTGTGCTTCCACAAGCAGAATTGCAGGAAAATACCAAGTATGTACCAGGTACAGATGGCAATAAAATGTCTAAATCCAGAGGGAACATCATCAATATTTTCCTACCTGAAAAGCAACTCAAAAAGCAAGTGATGTCCATAGAAACGGATTCTAAAACTTTGGAAGAACCTAAAGATCCAGAAACAGATAAGGTTTTTGCCATTTATCAACTCATCGCTACGCCAGAGCAAACCGAAGCTTTGCGCGAGAAATATCTTGCGGGCAATTTTGGCTATGGTCACGCTAAAACGGAACTTCTTAATCTGATTTTAGAAAAGTTTGAAAAAGAAAGAGTGCTGTTCAGCTATTATATGAGCCACCTCGATGAGCTTGAAGCGAAGTTAAAAGAAGGGGCAGAAAAAACCCGACCGATAGCACAAGAAACGCTAAAACGGGTGAGAGAACATTTGGGAATGTAATTTCTCCCAATTTAATCATTATAGAAAAAATATGATGTAAGTGCTTGTGAATAAGCACAATACTTTAACTGGATAAAAAATCCTCATCAGCCAACCTACTGATGAGGATTTTTATTTAATTTTTTTACTCAATCACCTTGAAATCCAATTGCTTGGCGATAAGGTTGGCTTTGGTCACTTTGATTTTGATAGGGTCGCCCAATTGGTAGCGGCGCCCTGTGCGAGCTCCATATACGGCGTGTGTTTTAGCATCGTATTGGTAGGAATCGTCCATTAAATCACGGAGTTTTATCAGACCTTCGGCGCCATTTTCAGGAATTTGTACCCAAAAGCCAAACTCTGCCACACCAGAGATCACGCCTTCAAAGGTTTCTCCCAAATGTTTTTCCATAAATTTAACTTGCATAAATTTAATAGAATCGCGTTCGGCATCGGCGGCTAAGCGCTCCATCATAGAGCAATGTTTGCATTTTTCTTCGTACTCAGCGCGGTTAGGCGATTTGCCTTTATCTAAATAATGTTGCAATAAACGGTGGGCAATCACATCTGGATAACGGCGGATTGGCGAGGTAAAATGCGTATAATACTCAAAGCCTAAACCGTAATGCCCCAGTGGCTCTGTGGAATACACTGCCTTGCTCATCGAGCGCATGGCTAAGGTTTCTATCATATTTTCTTCGCCTTTGCCTTTCACGGCTTTTAGGAGAGCGTTCATACTTTCTGCCACTTTTTTGGTGTTGGCGAGGTCCATTTTGTAACCAAAAGTCGCCACAAAATCTCGTAGAGCGGCTAATTTTTCTGGGTCGGGATCATCGTGAACACGGTAAATAAAGGTGTTGCCAGAAGGCTCTTTGCGATGGTTGAGGGAGATAAATTCCGATACTTTTCTGTTGGCTAATAGCATAAACTCCTCGATGAGGTGGTTGGCATCTTTGCTCACTTTAAAGTAAACGCCGATGGGCTCGTGGTTTTCATCAAGGTTGAAACGAACTTCGCTGCGGTCGAAGGTAATGGCACCGTTTTGAATTCTTTCTTTTCGCATAATTTTTGCCAAGCGGTTCAGGGTCAGGATTTCTTCCGCCAAATCGCCAGTTTGGGTTTCTATGCGCTCTTGGGCTTCTTCATAAGTGAACCTGCGGTCAGAGTGGGTTACGGTACGCCCAAACCATTCTTTAACCACTTCGGCTTTGTCGTTCATTTCAAAAACGGCGGAGAAGGTGTATTTGTCTTCATTAGGGCGAAGGGAGCACACGCCGTTGCTCAGCACTTCTGGGAGCATGGGCACCACTCTATCCACCAAATAGACGGAGGTGGCGCGTTGGTAGGCTTCTTCATCCAGCAATGTGCCAGGCTTTACATAATGGGATACATCAGCGATGTGAACGCCAATTTCCCAATTTCCATTTTTGAGTTTTCTGATGGATAGGGCATCATCAAAATCTTTGGCGTCTTTGGGGTCAATGGTAAAAGTGAGGATGGAGCGCATATCCCAGCGTTTTTTGACCTCTTCAGGGTCTATATTTTGGTCTATGGCATTGGCTTCTTGCTCCACTGCTTCAGGGAATTGATATGGCAATCCGTACTCGGCTAAAATAGAGTGTATTTCGGTTTCGTGCTCACCAAGGAGCCCTAAAACTTGGATGATTTCTCCATCAGGATTTTTTTCATTGGGTTTCCAGTCGAGCATTTTCACGATGACTTTGTCGCCATTTTTAGCACCATTGATTTTGGATTTAGGCACGAAAATATCGGTGTTGATTTGCTTTTTATCACAAACCACAAAACCGAAATCTTTATGCTTGATGAACTCAAAAGTGCCTACAAATTCCTCTCTGTTTCGTTCCAGTACTTCTAAAACGGAGCCTTCTAATTTTTTAGATTTGAAATGATAGGTCACAATGAGGACTTTATCGCCCTGCAAGGCATCTTTTACATTTTTAGAGTGGATGAAAATGTCTTCCTCTAAACCTTCCACGCGCACATAGGCGTTGCCCGTTTGGTTGAAGTCTATAATGCCGGTTAGGGTGTCTTTAATTTTAAGGTTGATGATATATTTGCCTTTCTCTACTTCTTTTATTTTCTCCTCTGCGATGAGCTTGTGGAGGGCTTGAATGACTAATTCCCGTTGGCGTGGGTTTTTGTAATCAATGCCGTCCGAGATTTGTTTATAATTATAAATTTTGGAAGATTGTTGTTTCATAAATTTTAAGATGAGTCTTCCAATTTCTTTGAGTTTACCGTCGTTTTTTTGGGATATATATTTTCTTTTTTTTGCCATTTCTTAGTGAATTTTAAGGTCAATTGATACAAAGGTAATGTAAATAACTTATATAGACTTTATTTTGTAAAAAATGAAGTGCTATTTAAACAAAATTTAATCTGTTTTGGGGTGTTTTTAATTTAGAATTATTATAAATTAATATTTTAATGAGGCTTAAAAAATGAATATTTATTAAAAATATTGAAATATTTTACAGATGACTCAAAAATGAGCCTGAAATAAAGTTTGTTTTTGTGAATTCAATAAATTGATAAAAATACTTGATATGTTAAAAGTGAAACTATTTATATTATTTTATATATTTGTTCGTTTGATTAGTAAAAAAATAATTTTGTTTAGTAAAAAAAATTACAAATGAAAAGAAAGTTACTTCTACCGCCTACTGTTTTGTTTACAGCAGTGTTGTTTTTTGGGCAAGAAGCTCATCAAACTAATGAACAGTTAGGAATGTTTAGTAAAACATTAAGTTTTGAAACCACTAATGCTCCTGATTTTGTTTTAGGACAATTGGTATTAGATGAATCCTCAAAATCTTTGAGAGATTTGCCTAAGCTAAAATTGCTCCAATCAGAAAAAGATAATGTAGGGATTACGCATTATCGCTATCAACAAATGCTGAATGGCTACCCTGTGGAAGGGGCTTCTGTGGTGCAGCATGTAAAAGATGATAAAGTGATTTCTCAGAATGGAGAGATCGTAAAAACTTTTTCTAATCAACTGTTATCCACAAAACAGCCTAAAATTTCAGAAACAAAAGCGCTGGATTTAGCAATTGCTTTTATGGGTGCTGAGGCTTATAAGTGGGAAGACCCTAAAGAGGAAGAATTTCTAAAAGCGGAAACAGGAAATCCAGAGGCTACATTTAAACCAGAAGGAACTTTGGTATACTATGCGCCAGGTGCGGAGTTTAAACCAGAAAATTTAAGACTTGCGTATAAATTTGATATTTATGCCGCAAAACCTTTAGATAGAAAAATTGTATATATTGATGCCGAAAATGGATCCGTTTTAGGGACTGAAGATAAGATAAAGCATTTTTGTAACAATCCATTGCACCTTCACGGAGCGGAAGGAGAGGCTAATGTAGCAGCGTTGCCAGAGTCTTATATGCCTAATTCTACGGCTAATGGAACAGCGTTCACAGCGTATAGTGGCACAAGGGCTATTGTTACAGATTATACAGGAAGTACCTATAGACTAAGAGATAATACCCGCGGAAATGGTATAGAAACTTACAATTTAAAAAGAGGAACCAATTATTATAATGCTGTAGATTTTACAGATTCTGATAATAATTGGAACAATAGAAATACTTATTTGGACCAATATGCAACAGATGCACACTGGGGCTCTGAAATGGTGTATGATTTTTATAAAAATACACTGAACAGAAATGGGATAGACAATAGAGGGATGAAAATGCTGAGCTATGTTCATTATGGTACCAATTATGTTAATGCATTTTGGGATGGTAGTAGAATGACTTATGGTGATGGGAACTATAGCTACAAGCCGTTGGTATCTCTAGATATTGTAGGTCACGAAATGACCCATGGGGTTACAGAGCGGTCTTCGGGGTTAGCTTATAGAGGGGAGTCGGGAGCGTTGAATGAAGCGTATAGCGATATTCTCGGAGTAGCTGTAGATTTCTGGGCTCGTCCTAATCAAGCCAATTGGACTATGGGGGAAGAAATTGGAGCGGCGTTCAGAAGTATGATTAACCCTAATCAATACTCTCAACCAGATACTTATAAAGGAACTAAGTGGGTGTCTACTGAAGGGTGTGTGCCAAGCAGGTCTAACGACCAGTGTGGGGTGCATACTAACTCAGGGGTGCTTAACTATTGGTTCTATTTACTTGTGAATGGCGGAAGAGGTACTAATGATTTAGGCAATACTTTCAATGTTTCAGGCATAGGAATCACTAAAGCAACGGCTATTGCTTACAGAACTAATGTATATTACCTTACTTCTTCATCTAATTATGCAGATGCAAGAACTTATTCTATTAAATCGGCTGAAGATTTGTATGGTGCTAACAGTAATGAGGTAAAGCAGGTTAAAAATGCATTTCATGCTGTAGGTATTGGTTCTGCAGCGGGAGATACACCAACCACGCCACCAACGGCTTGTAATACACCAACAGGCTTAGTGTCTACCAATATTACTTCTTCAGGGGCTAAATTACTTTGGGATGCCGTTTCTGGAGCCACAGGATATACCGTGGAATACAAAGCTGCTACGGATTATTCATATTCAGCAAGTGATGTACAATCTGCAGGCGCTATTTTATCAGGGCTTGATTCAGGAACGACTTATAATTGGAGGGTTAAAACCAAATGTAACTCTTCTACAAGTAACTATGCGAGTGCTCAGTTCACAACAACTTCATCATCTTCAGGATGTAATGGTGCTTTTGAGCCTAATAACTCTACAGGAACAGCAACAGAGATTACAGCTTTAAATGCCGATTACAATGCATCAATAGAAACTTCTTATGATGTAGACTATTACAAAGTCTCTTTCTCTTCAGGAGGAACATTAACCGTGAAATTGACAGGATTAACTCATGATGTGGATTTAGCGCTTTACAATAGTTCAGGCTACCGAGTGGTGAGTTCTCAAAAATCAGGAACTGCAGACGAAAAACTATATTATAGAGCATCAGCAGGAACTTACTACATTAAAGTTTATCCTTATTCTGGATCTAACCCAAATGCTTGCTACACACTTAGAATAGAGCCAGGCTATACTATAGCAGGTAATGCCGGAGTGGTTGCGGAAGAAGCTAATAGTGATGGCGGTTATAGCGTTTATCCTAATCCAGCAACAGATGTAATTAACATTAAAGTGCCAGAAAAATTAGTAGCGAATACAACGGTACATATCTATGATTTATCTGGTAAAAAAGTAATTACAACAGGTATAGAAGGAAAAGGACAAATCAATATCTCGAGATTACCAAAAGGTGTTTATACAGCTAAGGTAGATACAGGAGATGGAGAATCTACGGTGCTTAAATTTATCAAGAAATAAATTGAAAACCAAAAAGTAAAAATGAAAGGAAAGTCAAGGTAGGTCAATTGCTTACCTTGATTTTTTTTTGATGCAATGACATACGAGATACACTTCTAAAACATAAAAAATCGCTATAGTGTCTACTATAACGATTTTTTTATTTTGATAATATCTTAAATGCTTCCTATAAAGCATCAGTACAGAAAATCATATACTTTACAGGGATAGCATTTTTAAAGAAAGCTTTGATTTTTCTTAAATCGCTGGAGGCATCTTCTTTGGTGAAGTAACTCCCTGCGAGCACCTTATAATTAGGTCTTAGCGAGGCATCTTGCTGTACTTTAATATAAGGAAACTTCCGTCTGAAATAAAGCGCCACTTCATCCGCTTCGGCTTTGCTTTTTACTACGGCAAGTTGTATTTTAACCCCTAAAATCCGAGGATTCTTTCTGCAAATTTCGGCATTGGTTAGCGCTTTGTTGGGCGTATTTACTTTTGGTGCAGTGACGGGGTTTCTGCTTTCATAAGAATTGCTAGAACTATTGTTGGCGCTACTTTTTTTACATTTATTCTCCAAATTGTCTAAAACTTGACTTACATTTTGATCCGTGGTAATGGTAAGTTCCGTATTTTTTATCGTATCCTTTTTTACAACGAGCTGTGCGGTTGCTTTTTGGACGCTCACAACGGAAAATAGACAACTGAAAATAAAGACTGATAATGATTTCATCTTGTGTTTAAATTTATATTCCGCAAAAATACTAAAACTGCCAAAACTACCAAGTTGAAAAATGAAAATATTACGCTATTTAATTTAGAATGGTTACAAATTAAAGGAATATGATAATTTGCATCGCTTTCTGTCTGTTAATTTTCTGTTAAAGTCTTATTTTTGCCCAACTGAATGTAGAATTCAAAACGATTTAATAACCCAAGATTATATAAATGATTAGTTGGAGAAAGCATTACAAAAAGGGATTGATAGCCATAGGATTATTGCTATCAACAGGTGCTTCTGTCTATGCGCAGGATGCCGCAAGCGGTGACCCAAAGAATGGTGAGACGCTATTTAAAACCAATTGTGCTGCCTGTCACGCCTTAGATAAGCAGATGGTGGGGCCAGCACTTGGCGGTGTGGTAGATCGGTTAAAATCCGACCAAAACTTAGGTACAGATTGGCTTCATAAATGGATTAAGGACAATAAAGCCTTAAGAGCCTCTGGCGATAAATACGCTAACGAGGTGTATGAGAAGTTCAATAAAACGGAGATGACGCAGTTTACGAGCTTGTCTGACCAAGATATTGATGATATTTTGGCGTACACCACCAACCCTCCAGCAGAAGAGCCTGCAGCAGCTGATGCCGCTACGGAGGTCAATAGCTTAGATGCGATTAAAGCAGAGCAGAAACAGAAAAATGATTCTACAATTGTTCTGATTTCTCTGTTATTTATTGCAGCGCTATTGGTTTGGTTATTGGTAAAACTAAGACAATTGGTAAAACTCAACCAAACGGAAGAGCTTTCTGAGTTAGACGAAACCAGAATAAAATCTTTCGGCGAGTTGTATGAAAAATACCACTATGTAGGCAAAGGCTTACTGGCTGTACTTACCGTTCTTGCCGTGTATGGCGTTTGGAACTGGCTAATGTGGGTAGGGGTTTACAAAGGTTACCAACCAGAACAGCCGATTTATTTCTCTCACAAAATCCACGCTGGGGAAAACAAAATAGACTGTCAGTTTTGTCACTCTGGGGCTAAATATGGAAAAGTTTCCGAAATCCCTTCTATGAATGTGTGTATGAACTGCCACAAAAATATTTCTGAATACAAAGGAAAATATGTGGAAGAAGGCAAGTCTAAAGAATTCTACACGGGTGAGATTAAGAAAATCTATGCCGCTGTAGGTTGGGATGAGGCTACACAATCTTACACAGGGGAAAACACAACCTGTGGAGTGGACAAGAATCCACAATATGCCAGATTTCGTGTACTTTAACCACTCTCAGCACGTGGTGGCAGGAGAGGCTGTCATTAAGAAAGCTAAAAATGTAGACGTCGTTTGTAAAGCGTGTCACGGAGCTATAGATACCATGAATGTGGCTAAAATGGCTAACGATTTCACAATGGGATGGTGTATAGACTGTCACAGAACCACAGAAGTGGATATGAACAACGAGTACAATAAAGAGTATTTCAAAAACTTACACGATAAGTTGAAAAAACAATACGGCAGTGGCACTAAGATTACAGTAGATGCTATTGGTGGATTAGAGTGTGGTAAATGTCATTATTAATAATAGAAAACTAAGAAGTATCAAATGGCTTCAAATAAAATACAATTCAGAAGTATTCACGAGTTAAAAAGACCCGTCGCTAAACGCGAAACTGGCTCAGAAAGAATTTCAAAACGAAATTCCTGTAGATGAGTTCTTGGGTAATGAGGATAAAATGAATAACTCCGGAACTAGCAGAAGAGATTTCCTCAAACTTTTAGGGTTCTCTACTGCAGCCGTTACTTTGGCGGCTTGCGAGGCTCCGGTGATTAAAACCATTCCTTATGTGGTTAAACCTCACAACATTATCCCTGGGGTGCCTAACTACTTTGCATCTACCTTTTTTGATGGGTATGATTTCGCAAGTGTTTTGGTAAAAACCAGAGAGGGTAGACCAATTAAAATAGAACCGAATCCAGTTGCAGGTTCCTTAGGAACAACCAATGCAAGGGTGCAGGCGGGATTGTTGGCATTATATGATAATGATAAACTAAAACAGCCTAAATTAGACGATAAAGATGCAACTTTTGATCAAGTTGATGATTTCGTTCTTAAAGGTTTAGCCGAGGCGCAAGCTTCTAATAAGAAGATTGTTTTATTATCACATTCTTTTGCCAGCCCTACATTTAAGAAACTTTTTGGCGAATTTAAAGCCAAATATCCTAATGCAGAATTGGTAACTTATGATGCCATTCCTTACACGGCGGCTTTAGATGCGGCAGAAGAGGTGTTTGGGCAGAGAGCATTGCCGGTTTACGACCTTTCTCAAACCGAATTGGTAGTTTCTTTCCAAGCGGATTTCTTAGGCAATTATAACGCAGGAAGCCTTGAAACTTCTTATGCAGCAGCCAAAAAACCAGGTGCTAATATGCTTCGCCATATTCAGGTGGAGTCTAATATGTCACTCACGGGGGCTAATGCAGATACGCGTTTAAGAATGAAGCCAACCGAAGTGAATAAAACTTTAGTTGAGGTTTACAATGCGCTGAATGGCGGTTCTTCTAATGCGGTGGCTAACAAAATCGCTAATGAACTTAAAGCCAAAGGCAGCAAGGCTGTGGTCTTCGCTGAGGGCTCTAAAGGGGCTTATGTATTGGCACATTTAATCAACCAAAAGTTAGGTTCTGTTGCCTTCACAGGGAAAGCCAACTATCTGAAAGAATTTAACGGACAGAAATTCAACGAGTTCTTATCTTGGCTTAAAGCAGGGCAAGTGGGCGTGCTCATCTCTAATGATGTGAACCCAATTTACTCTTACCACAAAGGGGCAGAGCTCAAAGAAGCGTTCAAAAAAGTACCTTACCATATTGCGGTAGCACAGAAAAAAGATGAATTATACCAAACCGCTAAGGCAGCCATTCCTGTAGCCAATTGGTTAGAGTCTTGGGGAGATTTAATGCCTGAAACTGGCGTTTATTCCTTAATGCAGCCTACCATCCAAAAAATTTACAAATCAAGACAGATTGAAGAATCTCTATTGGTTTGGACCAATGGTAAAGATCAACCCAATAACGATTATTATACTTATTTAAAAGCCAGTGCAGCCAATATTTTAGGCGATATTTCTTTCAACAAAGCCTTATATAACGGTTACAACGCAGTGTCTGGCGGTGCAGGTTTATCTTATGTAGATGGTAATGCTGGTGCGGCAGTGGCAGATTTAAACCAACTGAAGCCAAGCCAGTTTGAATTACAACTTTACACTAAAACTTCTATGGGTGATGGTACGCAGGCCAACAACCCATGGTTACAAGAATTACCAGACCCTATTTCCAGATTGTCTTGGGACAACTATTTAACTATTTCTCCAAAAGATGCACAAGATTTAGGTCTTGAGAACGAACTGAACGGAAGGATGCAGTTAGATGGTTCTAAGGTTAATGTTACCGTGAACGGCGTTACCATTAAAGATGTCCCTGTGTTTATCCAACCAGGGCAAGCCGATGGTTCTGTGGGGTTAGCTTTAGGTTATGGTAAAAAAGATGCTGGAAAAGTAGCAGAAACTGGGGTGAATGCTTATCCATTATTTGATGGCAATCAGTTCTCTGTTTCTAATATCAAAATAGAAAAAACATCAGGGGAACACGAGTTTGCAGGTATGCAGTTGCAAAATACTCTAATGGGTCGTTATGAAATTGCAAAAGAGGTGTCTTTAGATACTTTCCTTAATGTGAAGTTTGATGATGAGCACCACGGCTGGAACAAACCATTGGAATACCACACGCTAAGCGGCTCACTCCCAGCAGGGAAAATCGACCTTTGGGATGCCTATGATGATACCGACGGTCCTCACTTTAACCTTTCTATTGACCTAAACTCTTGTACAGGTTGTGGCGCGTGTATCATTGCTTGTCAAGCCGAGAACAATGTACCAGTCGTAGGAAAAGACGAGGTGCGGATGTCCAGAGATATGTATTGGTTGAGAATAGACCGTTACTACTCTGCGAAAGAGAAAATAGAAGTAAAAGAAGGTATTGATAGAGGTCTTGATGTACCAAAACTTTACGATATTTTAATAGAACCAAACGAAAGTCCAGATGTGATTTTCCAACCAGTGATGTGCCAGCACTGTAACCACGCCCCTTGTGAAACGGTGTGTCCAGTAGCGGCAACTTCTCACGGTAAACAAGGACAAAACCAAATGGCTTACAACAGATGTATCGGTACCAGATACTGTGCTAACAACTGTCCTTATAAAGTAAGAAGATTCAACTGGTTTACTTATAACCTCAATGATAAGTTTGACTTCAATATGAATAACGACTTAGGTAGAATGGTCCTTAACCCAGATGTGGTGGTAAGAACCAGAGGGGTTATGGAGAAATGTTCTATGTGTATCCAGATGACGCAGAGCGTGATTTTGGAAGCGAAGAAAGAAGGTAGAGTAGTGGCAGATGGCGAGTTCCAAACCGCTTGTTCTAAAGCTTGTTCTACAGGAGCAATGAAGTTCGGAGATATGAACGACAAAAACTCTGAGGTAAGAGCATTATTCAATGATGATAGAAGATACTTCTTGTTAGAAGAAATAGGCACCAAGCCGAATGTATTCTATCATACCAAGGTGAGAAATAGAAAAGAAGAAGAAAATAAAATTTAATTATAAATAGGTAAAAAATGTCAGGACATTACGAAGCTCCAATTAGGGAACCTTTAATTATAGGGCATAAGACTTATCACGATATTACAGTAGATATCGTAAAGCCTATAGAAGAAAGAGCAGGTAAATTATGGTGGGCGTCTCTCTACGCTGCCTTAGTATTATTCATTTACGGATTTGGGTGTATTGCCTATACCATCGGTACTGGGATTGGTGCGTGGGGGCTTAATAGAACCATCAACTGGGGTTGGGATATTACCAACTTCGTATGGTGGGTAGGTATTGGTCACGCTGGTACGCTCATCTCGGCGGTACTCTTATTGTTTAGACAAAGATGGAGAATGTCCGTTAACCGTTCTGCGGAAGCCATGACCATTTTTGCCGTGGTACAGGCGGCTATCTTCCCTGTAATCCACATGGGTAGAGTATGGGTAGGCTATTGGGTATTCCCTATTCCTAACCAATTTGGTTCACTTTGGACTAACTTTAACTCACCATTGCTTTGGGATGTATTCGCGATTTCTACCTATTTCTCAGTATCCGTAGTGTTCTGGTTTATGGGATTGATTCCTGACTTTGCGATGATTAGAGATAGAGCCAAAACACCATTTACAAAGAAAATCTATACCATATTAGCCTTCGGTTGGGGTGGTAAAGCCAAACATTGGCAAAGATTTGAAGAATTATCATTGGTATTGGCTGGTTTAGCTACGCCACTGGTATTCTCCGTACACACCACCGTATCCTTTGACTTCGCCACTTCGGTGATTAAAGGTTGGCACTCTACCATTTATCCACCATACTTCGTGGCAGGAGCGATTTTCTCAGGCTTCGCAATGGTACAAACGCTACTATTGGTTGCCAGAAAAGTTTGCCACTTAGAAGAATACATCACCATGTACCACATCGAAATTATGAACATCGTAATTATCGTAACAGGGGGGATGGTAACTGTAGCCTACGCTTGTGAGTATTTTATCGCGTGGTATTCAGGTAGCCGTTTTGAAGACTTTGCTTACCTAACGCCAGGTGCCGCTACAGGACCTTACTGGTGGGCATTCTGGGCACTAATTATCTGTAACTTAGTAATTCCAGCATTGTTCTGGTTTAAGAAAATTAGAACCAACATTATCGCGACATTCATTATCGCTTTAGTGATTAACATAGGGATGTGGTTTGAGCGTTTTGACATCATCGTAATCAACCTATCCAGAGATTATTTACCAGGGTCTTGGACCATGTTTAAACCTACCATTATTGATGTAGGGGTGTACTTAGGAACCATAGGATTCTTCTCTGTATTGTTCTTATTATACGCCAGAACATTCCCAGTAATTGCCCAAGCGGAATTGAAGAGTATTTTGAAAATTTCAGGTGAAACTTATAAAGCAAAAGAAGGAGATGAGCACCACTAAAAGAATATACGGGCTTTACGGCGATGACGATGATTTGATGCATGGCGTACAAGCGTTTAGAGAAAAAGGTATTGAGATTGCAGAGGTCTACACCCCATTCCCAGTACACGGTTTAGATAAAGCCTTAGGCTTAAAGAAAACCAGAATTTCCGATGCTGCTTTCATCTATGCAGTATATGGAGTCACCATTGGTGCACTAACCACTTGGTATATGATGAACCACGACTGGCCGCAGAACATCGGTGGTAAGCCAGCTTTTGATTGGGCACACAATATGCCTGCTTTCGTAGTGCCAATGTTTGAGTTGATGGTATTCTGTTCCGCACACCTTATGTCGCTTACTTTCTTGTTCAGAAATAAGATGTACCCAGGTGCCAAGCCGCAGAACCCAGACCCAAGAACTACGGATGATAAGTTTATGATGGAATTCGTCTCCTCAGATGTAGATACGATTAAACAACTCCTCATCGATACAGGCGTAGAAGAAATAACGATAAAAGATGCTTAACATGAAGAAAAATATTTTTAAAATATCAGGTATCTTTGGTTTATTAGCAATAGTTTTAAATTCTTGCGGGCCAAAAGAAAATGCCCCTTTAGTCTATTTCCCAGATATGTACTTTCCAGTGGCTTATGACCCATTGATGAAAGCCGAAGATCCATACTCTAAACACGAGAATGAAATTCCTGCTTTCGTTAAAAACAATGGTGCTACAGGGCTTACATTGGTGCCAGGTACGGTATCTCAGAATCCAGAAGGCATTGTAGAAAGTACGCCAGGTGCAGTGATGACACCAGACCAATACAACGCAGGCTATGATGCCTCTAAGTTGGTGGTTACTTCACCATTAGACCCAGCTAACAAAGCTAAAGATATAGAAAGAGGTAAGCATTTATATGAAATTACATGTGCCGCTTGCCATGGTACTGCAGGAGATGGACAAGGTTCTATCGTACAATCTGGCGCTTATGCGGGCGTACCTAAATATGCTGATAGAGAAATTACCATAGGCTCTGTACACTATGTATTAACCAACGGTAGAAATGCGATGGGCTCTTATGCAGGACAGCTAAAACCTGGCGACCGCTGGAGAGTAGCACTCTATGTGATGGAAGCCTTTAAAGGAGGTACTGCTAATGCGCCTGCCGCACCTGTTGCAGAGGCTAATGCGACTACGCCTACAGATGAAACACAAAACAATACTAAATAATAAAAACTAAAGAAAATGTATAGTTTTTCACCAAAATTAAGATTATATTCTATCGTATTTATCATTTTGGGATTGGTGCTTTTTGGTGCCGGCTACTTTATAAATCACGGAATAGATGATGCGAAAGTAGAACATATGATGGAGGCGGTTCATGCTTCAGGGCATCATAACCCAACGCACTCCAGCGAATTGGTAGGACCTCAGGACCACGGTGCTCACTTAGAACACGCCAAAATGCAGGTGCATAATCAGCCATTGGCTACGCTTCATTTGGTAGCCGTATTTTTCTTTGGGCTTAGTTGCTGTGTGATGTTCTTCTACTCTATACAGCACGCGGCACACGCAGGTTGGTCTATCATTATTACCAGAGTGATGGAGGCTATAGGCGCTTACATTCCTTTTGGAGGGATTATTCTCCTGATCATTATGGCTTTAAATGTTACCCACAACGGGCATTTATTCCATTGGATGGACCCAGCACTGACCGACCCTAACGATCCACACTTTGATGTCATTCTTTACGAAAAGAAAAAATTCCTTAACATCCCTTTCTATGTGGTTCGGAACTTTATCTATGTTGCTGGTGCCTCTTTCTTCGCGTGGAAGCTGAGACAGATGTCTAAAAAAGTAGATGAAACCAAATCTTTAAGAGATTATCAGATGCTTTACAGATGGAATGTGGGTTATATCGCGTTCTTTGGTTTCGCCTCTGCCTCTTGGGCTTGGGATTGGTTGATGTCTATTGACCCACACTGGTACTCTACCATGTACATTTGGTATTCTATGGTAAGCTGTTTAGCGAGTGCCATTGCGGTAATTATCCTCATCAGCGTTTACCTTAAAAAGAATGGCTTTTTACCACAATTTAATGATAACCACTTGCACGATTTAGGGAAATACCTATTCGCAACAAGTATGCTTTGGACCTATACTTGGTTCGCTCAGTTTATGCTTTATTGGTATGCTGATATTCCAGAAGAGGTCAATTATTTCTTCGGTAGATTTGAATATTACGCACCGACTTTCTTGCCAATGCTCATTCTGAACTTCCTAATCCCATTATTGGTTATGGTAAGTAGCAGCATTAAGAGAAATTATAAAGTGGTAACAACCATGGCAGTTATCGTGATTATAGGACACATTGTGGACTACTTCAATATGGTGATGCCAGGCACCGTGGGACCTTACTGGAATAACTTCACCGAGTTATTATTGATATTAGGTTCTGTATTATTCATCGTTGGGCTGTTTATCTTCGTAGTGATGTCACAGTTATCCAAAACAAAACTCATCCCTACAGGTAACCCATACCTACACGAGTCAGAAATTTACGAATATCCATTCTAATAGAAGGATACTAAACTCATAAAAAATCCCGATATATTTGTCGGGATTTTCTTATTTTTGTAAGACTTTAAAATGATAGAGATGAAATACATAAAGCCACTCATCGTACTTTTGCTGTTTTTTTTGGTCTCGTGTAAAAAAGATCAAGTAGATGGCACCAATATAAAAACCTTCCAACAGAGCATTAACGAGATGTCCTCTGGGCTGAGCACCATAGAGCAAATTAAACTCAACGAAGCCCTCTACATCCTCAAAACTTTTGGCGTAGAAGGCGAAGATGATGTGACCGAGCTCAATGCTCTTTCCAAGTTGCTAAACGGCAAAAAAGTCGCTGATATTCTATCAATGGCGAATACCGTAGCGCAGAACAATGGCTTAGATTGGACCAGCACAGGGCCGCCATCTTTGGGCGATATGAACATTTTTCAAAGTCAAGAACCCGAAGAATCCGACCCTAATGATGTGAAGGCGGCTTCTATTTCATTATTGATTAAACCTACCGCTGTTGATAGCCTTACGGGGCCTAAAGCTTTGCAGGTCATTCCACAATTGGTTGATGAATTTAACCAGCCGATAGAGTTCTCTAACGCTGCATTAGAAACCAAAATGGAGGTTTTAAGCAATGATGTAACGCTACTGACTTATAAAAACCTAATGCAAGATAACCATTTCAAAGGCTTCAATTTGAAATTTTCATCACTGCCTTCCGAAAAAATAACCGATGGCGTGGTGGACATTCAAGTGACAGTAAAAACCACCAAAAAGCTATTGAAAATGATAAGAAAAGGCGTTAAAGTTAATGAAATCGCCCTAAAAGTTCAAGCGCCAGAGCCCATAGAAACCTTAGTGCCAGAGCAACCAGAGGGAGCAATCATCAATGAACCTATGGCACCAGAGCAAGGCGGAGAGCATCCAAAAGAAGACCCGAAAGCTACGGTGCGCCGCTTTTTAAATCATTTAGGCAACCAAAATTTAAAGAGTGCTTATGATGCTTCTGCCAATCCGCAATGGGGTTCTTATGAGCAGTTTACAAACCCTACTTCGGGATTTGGAGCGGTTAAAAACATCGTGGTGAAGGACATTACAACCACCTCGGTTAAAGCTCCATCAGCGCAGGTTAACGCCACTTACAGCGTAACCGATAAGAACGGTAACCAAAGCGATTTGCAAGTGACCTATACGCTCAAAGCTTCTGAGAATGGTTGGAAGATTACGGGCTACAAAATCAATTCATCTCAAAAACAATAATTCAAAAAAATCAAGTTAAAAATAACAAAATGGCAAACCAAGATTTAATTCAGAAATTAGAACAAACCATAGAGAACATTCCTGATTTCCCCAAAGCAGGCATTCAGTTTAAAGATATTACCCCAATATTCCTCTATCCACAGCTTTATGAGGAAGTGATAGAAGATTTGGTGGCGTTCAGCAAAGGCAAAGTAGATGTGGTTTGCGGGATAGAGAGCCGTGGTTTTTTATTCGGAATTGCCATTGCGGTTAAGTTGGGCGTTCCTTTTGTGCTCATCAGAAAAAAAGGAAAATTGCCACCGCCATTCATCTCCCAAAAATACGATTTAGAATACGGCTCTTCGGAGATTGAAATGAAAGAAGGGCAGATCAAAAAAGGCGACAGGGTACTCATTCACGATGATTTACTCGCCACAGGAGGTACCACGGAAGCCGCCGCTATGCTCATCAAAAAACAAGGTGCCGAGGTAAAGCAGTTCAGCTTTCTAATCGGATTAAAAGACCTCCACGGCGAAGAGAAACTAAAACAGTTTAACGCCGAGGTGTACCAAATTTTAGAGTATTAGAACTCCAGCGATATAAAATTTTGTATATCAAAAAGAAAAGATTAAATTTGCCCATTAAATCAAATTTGAAATGTCTAAGAAATATAATCAACTAAGCAAAGAGCAGATTAAAGAAGGAAAAGAGACGGTAGAGATTTTTGAAGAATTAGACCAGTCTGCATTAAAATCAGAAAAATTTATAGAACGCTATGCCAAGCAGCTGATGATAGGCTTTGGTGTAGTTTTGCTCGCTATTTTAGGCTATTTTGCATACCAACAATTTGTGATCGCCCCTAAAAACCAAGAAGCCACGATGGCGTATCTATCGGCACAAAAAGCCCAATCTCTCGGTGATGATGCCAAAGCGTTAGGCGGTAAATCTTCTGCCAATCCAGGGTTTTTAGGAACTTATGAAGAATTTGGCGCCACTAAGGCAGGCAAGCTTTCGGCTTACAACGCTGGGCTCATCAAGTACAAGGAAGGCAAATACCAAGAAGCCTATGATTTAATAGACGCCTTCAAGTCGGATAATAAAATCCTAATGGCAATTAAATACGGCGCTATGGGAGATTGTCTCGCTAACCTCAACAAAGCGGAAGATGCGATGGCACAGTATGATAAAGCCTCTTCTACCTCGGAAGACCCTTTTACATCGTACTATTTTACAAGAAAAGCAGGCATTATGGCATTGGCTTTAAAGAAAAATACAGATGCTAAAAAATACTTTGAAACCATTGATGAAAAATACCAAGACTATGACGGCGGCGCTTCTGCGGCTTACATTGAAATGGTAAAGTATTACTAAAATATCAACCTAAAACAAGAAATTATGGCAACGGTTAACCTTTCTGACTATACGCCACTCAACATAAAAAATGCCGATGCGTTCAACATCGGCATTGTTGTCTCTGAGTGGAACGATTTCGTAACTTTCAACCTCCGAGATGGCGCGGTGGAAACCCTACTCAAAGAAGGTGTGAAAAAAGAAAAAATCAAAATCTACTATGTTCCTGGTGCTTTTGAGCTCAGCTATGCCGCTATGCGCCTTTGTGCTAAAGACCAATATTTTGATGCCATTATCGCTATCGGCTGTGTGATTCGGGGCGAAACTTCCCACTTTGATTATGTGTGCCAAGGCGTTACCCAAGGCATCACCGCTTGCAATACCCAAACCCAAACCCCAACCATTTTCTGCGTGCTGACCGATGATACCCGAGAACAGTCCATCGCCAGAAGTGGCGGAAGTTTAGGGAACAAAGGCGTGGAAGCTGCCGTTACAGCGCTCAAAATGATAGAATTTAAGAACAATATTTAGTCTATGATTCTCAATAAAATTAAACCATTTTTATATTTAGGTGGACTGTACCTATTGATTTCTATAGGATTAAGACTCGTTTTTTTTGCCCATCCGATTACCACTTCACATTTTGGAATAACGGAAATTTTAGGGATACTTATTAGGGGAATTGTAGTAGATATTCCTATTTTTATTTTGATAAGTAGTTTTTTAGCTATTTATTTTTTGTTTTTATCTAATGCTAAATATAATCGCCCTTGGGGGGTACTAATTTTAGCAGGAATGATACTCTTATTTTTATATATTTGGTTAATACCGAATAATATTTTCAGACAGTATGGAGGTTCATTGGTGGAGATTGCCTTGAGTTTCGTTGGTATGAAAACACTTATTTTTGCTATAATGCTTTTCCTTCCAAAACAGAGACAAAGTATCCGTAGAGGGCTATATAGTTTTACACTGTTTTTGTATGTGTTATTGATTATATTTAATGCAGTGAGCGAGTATTTTTTTTGGAATGAATTTGGTGTACGGTATAATTTTATCGCAGTAGATTATTTAATTTATACGAATGAAGTTATTGGTAATATTTTAGAGAGCTATCCTATTATTCCATTATTTTCGGTGATATTAGTTACGGCATTAGTGCTAACTTTCTATATTTACCAAAAAACCAAAGATACCTTATTAACTTTACCTAATTTATCACAAAAATTAATACTTCTGTTTTGCTTTTTATTACTTTCAGTTTTGAGTATATGGGCGATACCAAAATCTGAGCGTTGGCTACCTAAGGAAAACCATTTTGCTACTGAAATTCAAGCCAATGGTGTTTATAAATTCTACTATGCATTTACCCATAACGAATTAGATTTTTTTCAGTTTTATCCAACTATGCCTCGGCAGCAAGCTGCTAAACTGTATTTAAATCAGTTTCAGCCAAGTCAATTAGAGAGAATAGTAAAAGGCAGAGGAGAGGAACTACATAAAAATGTAGTGTTAATTTCTATAGAGAGCCTCTCGGCTGATTTTATGAAGCATTATGGTAATGAACAAAATATTACGCCGTTCTTGGATAGTTTAGCCAATCATTCTCTTATGTTTACCCAGCTCTATGCCGCAGGAAACCGTACTGTACGAGGGTTAGAAGCATTAACACTCTGCATACCGCCAACCGCTGGAGAAAGTGTAATTAAAAGGAAAAATAATAAGGATAAATTTACCACGGGTAGTATATTCAAGCAAAAAGGCTATCAGGTTAAATACCTCTACGGGGGGTATAGTTATTTTGATAATATGAAAGACTTTTTTGGAGGAAATGGTTATGATATTGTAGATAGAGACCACTTTTCTCCAGAGGAAATTACATTTGCCAATGTTTGGGGTGTTTGTGATGAAGATATGGCTAGAAAAGCTATCCAAGTAATGAATAAAGAAGCCCAAGCAGGAAAACCCTTTTTTAACCATTGGATGACGGTTAGTAACCACCGTCCATTTACTTATCCTGAAGGTAAAATTGATATTCCAGGTAACGCTAAATCCCGAGAAGGGGGAGTAAAGTACACCGACTATGCCTTAAAGCAATTTTTTGCTATGGCAAAAAAACAAACATGGTATAAAAATACTATTTTTGTAATTGTAGCAGACCATTGTGCTTCTAGTGCAGGAAAAACAGAACTCCCAATGGATAAATATCGTATCCCAGCAATAGTTTTTTCAGAAGGTTTTATTAAACCACAGAAATTTACAGGATTAATGTCTCAAATTGATTTAATGCCTACGGTATTAGGTCTACTCAATTTTAATTATCGAACGAAATTTTTAGGGCAAGATGTCTTTACTGAGAATTATCAGCCCAGAGCTTATATTGCTACTTATCAAGATTTAGGATTGATAAAAGAAAATAAGCTAACCATTATATCGCCTATAAGAAAAGTGAAGCAGTATCAGCTTAAGCATCAGTATTCTGAAC
Organism: Riemerella columbina; assembly: GCF_030517065.1. NCBI lineage: Bacteria > Pseudomonadati > Bacteroidota > Flavobacteriia > Flavobacteriales > Weeksellaceae > Riemerella > Riemerella columbina. The sequence goes on along the minus strand of NZ_CP103950.1, from coordinate 62,188 downwards.
TACCAGAAGCCTATAAACTCTATTATGATGAGATACCAGTGGTACAGACTGAGAATCATTTAGTACAAGAAAATATAGCTACTTACGAAATGGTTTCGTTTTGGCTAAAACATAAAATACTCAACCGATAGGTAAAATTAAATAATCCATAAAACTAACTTTATATATGAAATGGACAAATAATAGAAGCGAAATAGATGATCGCCGTGGCAGTGGCGTAGGTGGCGGGCTTATTGGCGGCGGTATTGGCACGCTGATTATTGCCGCTATTGTGTTTTTCTTAGGTGGTGATCCTTCCGCGGTCATCGGCTCTGGGATGAATGCACCTACCGCAACTGAACAGCGTGATTTGAGCCCTCAAGAACTGAAAGTTAGAGAGTTTGTAGAGATGCTGCACGCCGAGAACGACCTCACTTGGGAGAAGGTATTCCAAGAGAACGGAATGAAGTATCGGGCGCCTCGTGTGGTGTTGTTTGAGAATGTTACCCAGTCGGGTTGCGGTGTGGCACAGGCAGAAATGGGGCCATTCTATTGCCCAGCTGATGAGACCATTTATATGGATATGAGCTTCTTCAACGAGTTAGAAAAGCGTTTCGGAGCTAAGGTTACGGAGTTTTCCGTAGCGTATGTCTTTGCGCACGAGCAAGGGCATCATATCCAAACCTTATTGGGCACCACGCAACAAGTGAATGATTTACGAAGAAGTGGGCGTTATTCGGAGGCTCAGCTCAATCGTGTGTCTGTGGCTACGGAGCTTCAAGCGGATTTCTTTGCAGGGCTTTGGGCGAGAAAAACTGACAACAGAGCCCATATTTTAGAGCCTGGCGATATAGAAAGTGCCATCAGTGCCGCCGAAGCGGTGGGTGATGATAACATCCAAAAGCGAGGTCAAGGCTATGTCAACCAAGAAGCCTTTACCCACGGCAGTTCGGAGCAACGCAAAGCGTGGTTCATTAAAGGCTACGAAACTGGCGACATCTCCCAAGGCGATACTTTTAAAGCCTTGTTGAGGTAATTTAAAACGGAAAATAGGCACTATTGGATAGTAAAAATGCTAAAAAACTCCAAATATAACTTTAGTTTGCTGTTTTTTTAGTATTTTTACTTTCTTGAATTAAGCTTTCTATAGATGGAGGCTAAAATTGACAGTATGTTAGAACTCATCATTTCGGCGATTATGTTAGGGCTAATGCTTAGTTTAGTGTTTATAGGGCCTATCTTTTTTTTGCTGATAGAAACCAGTTTTTCCAGAGGTCCTAAGCATGCTTTGGCATTAGATTTAGGCGTGATTTCTGCAGATTTACTCTGCATTTTAGCGGCTTATTTTGCCAGTGATGATTTGGTAGAACTCATTGATAAGCACCCCAGTTTTTATAGAATCACTGCGCTGATTATCTTTGTTTATGGCATTTTTATGATGGTGTCTAAGACCAAAATGCACATAGAAGGCGAAAAGCAAATCATCAACCAAAATTATTTTAAAACTTTTTTAAACGGCTTTTTTCTCAATATAATCAATATTGGGGTGGTCTTATTTTGGCTGGTAACCGTGATTTCCGTGAGAAACCAATACCCTAACCCCTACGAATTTATCCTCTACATCGGGCTAATGATCAGCACTTATATCGGTATTGATTTGATTAAAATTGTGCTGGCAAAACAGTTTCACTATAAATTAACGCAGAAAATAGCCAATAGCATCAGAAAAGGTGTAGGCGTAATCCTTCTGATTATCAGTGTTTTTATTTTTATGCAAAGCTTTAAAAAGTTTAATAAATTTGACCAAGAATTAGAAAGAAGCGGCTATGTGAAAGATACGCTAAGGCATTCTAAATAAATATGATACAAAAACCAAAAACAGTAAAAAAAGGCGATTTAATCGCGGTGGTATCGCCAGCAGGCGCCGTGGAGCACGCTCAAATTCAATCCACTTTGGATTTAATAAAAGAATATGGCTATCAGCCCGTACTTTCGCCGCACGCTTTGGGACGATATGAAGAGGGTTATGCTTACTCTGGCACGGAGGAAGAGCGCATTTCTGACTTAAATTGGGCTTTTTCCAACCCTTCTTTTTCTGCCATTTGGGCTACAAGAGGCGGCTACGGCTGCCAACATCTACTCCGTCATTTGAAAATGCCTCCCCTCAAAAAAATGCCGAAATGGTACATTGGATATTCCGATAACACCGTGATACAGAGTCTATTGCTTAAAAATAACATCGCCAGTATTCATGGGCAAACACTCAAAACTTCATCTTTTGGAGTGACAGCAGAGGCTTATCCGATGATTTTCTCTCTATTGGAAGGTCAAATGCCTCATTATCAGTTCCAGCATCATCATTTAAACCAAAAGGGCGAAGCACAAGGTATTTTGGTCGGTGGCAATCTCGCACTGATTTATGCCTTATTAGGAACGCCTTATAGCTTTAATTTTAAAGATAAAATTCTGTTTATAGAAGATATTGGCGAGCAATTTTACGCATTGGATAGAATGCTGATGGCTTTAGATTTAGCGGGTGTTTTTAGAAAAATTAAAGGCTTGGTGGTGGGCGGAATGACCAATATGGGCAGCGAGAAAGACAATCCAGCATACGAAGCGAGTTTTGATGACAAAGCTTATCAAATCATCGCCCATCGGCTTAAAGATTACGATTTTCCTATTATTTACGGCTTCCCGAATGGGCATATTTACGAAAATCTTCCACTGGTGATTGGCGCAGAAGTTCGGATGAAAGTTTCGCCAAAAGCCGTGAGTTTAACATACCAATAATTCATCGTGGCAGAGCATAACGATTTTGGCAAAGAGGCGGAAAATTTTGCCGCAAATTACCTTCAGAAATTGGGTTATGCCATTGTGGCTCGCAATTACCGCTATCAAAAAGCGGAGTTAGATCTCATTACACGGTTAGGGGACTTGTTGGTGGTTGTAGAAGTAAAAGCACGGCAGCATGATACAATGGTAGCGCCACAATCCGCCGTAGATAGGAAGAAAATCCAACGGATCATCTTAGCCACCGATGATTTTCTGAACGCTTATCCGGATGATGTAGAAGTCCGTTTTGATATTATTTCTATCCTGAAAACGCCACAACAAACCTTGGAACTCACGCATATAAAAAACGCCTTTGAGAGTGTTGATTTCTAACAAAAACTCCAAAGCAACCATTGGCCACTTCGGGGAAAAATAATAATATATGAAAAAAAACTATTTGCAGTGTTCGGCTTTGTGTTTGATCATTTTGTCGCGCAACAATCCTTCGGTTTGGAATATTTTAATCACCTGTTGAGGTGTTAGGATTTGCAAAAACTTGGCGGCATAGACTTTTCGCTGGTCTAATAGCGCTTGCCCTACTTTAAAACTTTTCTCCAAATCTTCCCGAGCCTCTTGGTCAGAAACGGCATCAGGATTTTTAATAGGCTTAAAGCTGTGTTTAATCTCCATCATTTTGTTCTGATACGCTTGGTATAGTGGCACAAATGCCTTTCTCTTTTCCTCGGGTAAATTCAGCGCTTTGAGCACCTGTTCTTGTTTATACTGAAGAATGCGCGCCATATGCTCCTCGTGAGAAGGGGGTGTAGAGGCAGTTTGTGAGGTTTCATTTTTAGCCTCTTGCCACGGTTTTTGGTTTTGAGCAAAAGAAAAATTGAGCCCTAAAACTAATAATAATGAAAGGATTACAGTTTTCATCTTTTAATAATATAAGTCTAAATAAATGTCTTGTTCTATATTTTGCGTCACCTCATTCACCTCTTTAGGGGTAAAACTTGCCAAGATAAAATCAGCATTTTCTTTTCCTAAATGGGCTTTCGCTGGTGGCGTTTGAGGTATTGGCTTTGGTTTCGTTTCATCTCTTTGATGCACCTTTTCCGTTAAAGTTAAATCAGGATTAAAATTTTCTTTTTCAGGTGCTGTTATGGCGGCTATGGGCGCCGTTATCGTTTCTTCTAAGCCAGTGTTAGGCGCTGTAATAGAGGAATTTGTTACCGCTATTTGAGGTTCATTATTTTGAAAATCAGTGTTTTGTAAAAATAAAATCAAACTACCGATTAAGCACACCACGGCGGCTGCCCAATACCACGATTTCAATCTGAAAATGGGCGTTTTTTCTTGCTTCCGAGGTTGTATTTTGCTGATGACTTGCTCCTGAAAATCATCAAAAAAGCCTTCTGGAATGTCGTACGGCATCTTTTTATCTAAATGGTCTATATCTAATTTTTTCATAGCATCGGTTTTTAAATGGAGTCGTGTTGAGCGGTAATATAATCCTCTATTTTCTGTTTGGCGTAGTGGTAATTGGTTTTCAAAGTCCCCACGCTCATATTGAGCATTTTACTCAATTCTTCATAAGGCAAATCATCGTAATACCTCAGCGTAAAAACAATTTTTTGCTTCTCTGGCAAGGTGTGGATGGCTTGCTGCAACAGACGCTGAACCTCATCGGCATCGTGGGGTGTGTGGTTAGAAACGAGGTGATGCATTTCATCCACCAAGGTACTTTCGTTCTGGAGTTTTCTTTGCATTTTTCTCAATTCTTGCAGTGCTTCATTAGTAGCAATGCGATAAAGCCAAGTATAGAGCTTACTTTCCTTTTTAAATTGACTAAAATTTTGATAAGCTTTAATGAAAGTTTCCTGCAATACATCTTGCGCCGTATCATGGCTTACCACCAGCCGACGGATATGCCAATAGAGCCGTTCTTGGAAGGCATCCATCATCTTCCTAAGCCCTTTTTCTTGGTGCTCAGGCGTGTTCATTAGGCTGATGATTTCATTTTCCACAATATCCATCTGCGTCTGTTCTTGGGTTAGATGTTCGCAATTTTAAAAAGTTAAATTTAATGTTTAAAAATGAGATAAAGCCCAACTCCTTAAAATTTTTTATCTTTGTTTATTAAAATGAATGAAATGAGAATCGTGATGATAGGCTCTGGGAATGTAGCGTACCACCTCAGCAAAGCGTTTAAAGAGGCTGAACTTAATGTGGTGCAAGTTTTTGGGCGCAATGAGGAGGCGCTAAAAGCCATTGCAGAGGAAAATCAACTACCCTATAGCACCACAGATTTGGCGGAGGCAGACCTCTACATTCTCTGTGTAAAAGATGATGCCGTGGCAGAGGTTTCTCAACACATTACCAATGTAGATGCTTTAGTGGCGCATACTTCGGGCTCTCTGCCAAAGGAAATTTTGGAGGGCAATTATCGGAAAGCCTCTTTTTATCCTTTGCAAACTTTCTCTAAAACTAAATTTTTAGACTATTCGGAAATTCCGTTTTTTGTGGAAGCCGAAACGACGGAAGATGCGGCAACGCTTAAAACGATAGCCTTAAAAATATCCCCACGGGTGATGGAGGCAGACTATGAAAAGCGAAAGTACATCCATCTCACAGCCGTTTTTGTGTGTAATTTTGTAAATCACCTCTATGCCAGAGCGAAGGAAATTGCAGATGCTCAGGGAATTCCGTTTTATTATTTTTTACCATTGATAGAGGAAACCACGGACAAAATTTACCATATTCCGCCCAAAGAAGCCCAAACAGGACCAGCGGTAAGGCAAGACCAACGCGTTCTGGAGCTTCATAAAGCCATCATTAAAGACCCGATGCAGCTTAAAATTTACGAAATAATGAACCAATCGATAAAACAAATGTATGAGTTATAAACAGCGGTTAAAACAGATTAAAGCTTTCGTTTTTGATGTAGATGGCGTATTTACCGACGGTAGTATTTTTTTGATGCCAGATGGGAGTATGTCTCGGGTAATGAATGTGTTAGATGGCTATGCGGTGGTCAAGGCTTTGAGGAAATCTTATAAAATCGGCGTGATTACAGGCGGCAACGACCCGATGGTGAAAAATCGGCTGCAATATTTAGGCATCACAGATTATTACCCCAAATCTTCGGATAAATTATTGGATTATGAGGCGTTTAAAAATCAACATCAGCTCAAAGATGAGGATATCCTTACCATGGGAGATGATTTACCCGACCTCCCGATGATGAAAGCCTCTGCCATAGCTACTTGTCCGCCCAATGCACGACCAGAAGTCAAAGCCATTTCGGATTATATTTCACCCACTTTGGGGGGTAGTGGTGCCGTTAGAGATGTGATAGAGCAAGTGCTAAAAGCCCAAAACCAATGGTCAGAAGATGATACCCGCTCGGTTTAAGGGCTTTTTTACCATAAAAAAAGCAACAGATAAATTGCATTTTTCATCATAAATGAGTACTATTGTGGCGTTAATAGTTTGAGATGAGGAAGCAACTCTATTTGGCGTCGCAGTCGCCGCGGCGGAAGGAATTATTAGAACAGTTGGGCTATCCATTTCAGGTGGTGAGCATCAATTGCGAGGAGATTTATCCCAAGGAAATGCCCGTTTCGGAGGTGGCAGGTTACCTTTCGCAACTTAAAGCAGAAGCCTTTCGGGCATTAGAACCTCACGAGGTGCTACTAACTGCGGACACCATTATTGCCGTAGAAAACGAAGTTTTAGGAAAGCCCAAAGATGAAGCCCACGCCAAAACGATGCTAAGGCAATTGTCAGGGAGAACGCATCAGGTTTATACAGGGATTAGCCTGCGCACGGCGGAACGAATCATCACGAAAACCGATGTTGCCAAAGTCACTTTTTTCCCAATGACAGAGGCGGAGATGGATTTTTATATTCAAAAGTTTAAACCTTGGGATAAAGCTGGGGCTTACGGCATTCAGGAATGGTTAGGGATGGCAAAAATTCAAAAAATAGAAGGCAGTTTTTATACGATTATGGGACTTCCCACCCATTTGGTGTACGAAATTCTGAGTACAATAAGCGATGAAAAATAATCGTTGTGCTTCATAATAAATTCAACATTAAAAAGTTATACTAAATAACGATGAAAAAATATATTCTAATTTTAACCATAATGGCGGTGGCGATAGCGTGTTCCTCTCGGAAGAAAGCCCCAACCAACCGTGTTACCCATAATTTTTTAGCCTATTATAACACTTTGTTTAATGGGAAAGAAGCCTTAGAAACGGAACTCAATACGAGAAATAAAAATTATCAAGATAACTTTTATAAGCCTTATATTCAGTTATTTACATTTGAAAATGAGGCGGAGGCAACGGAAGAAGAAAATCCTACGCCACGCTTTGCTGCAGGGTTCAATGCACCCGAAGAGGACAACAATCCCAAAGGAGCTAAAACGCTGGAAATTGCCGAAGCGAAAGCTCTAAAAGCCATTGAAAACCATAGCGTGATGAAAGATGGCGAGGAGCGCAACAAGATGATGTTTGAGGCTTATCTTATTTTAGCCCAAGCCAGAATGTACCAAGGCAAATATTTGGAAGCCTTAGATGCGATTAACTTTATTCTGTCGCATATGAAACAGGATAAGCGCCTGCCTTTGGCACAGATTTACGAAGCTCGTCTTTATTCTAAAATGAAAGATGAGCACCGCGCCGATGAAATTTTTAAAACACTCCAACAAGCCGATATCAAGAAAAAATACCGAGGCTTGCTCAATGCTTTTTATGCCGAAAATCTATTGGCGCAGGGGCAAAAAGAGGAAGCCGTAGAAGCTCTTTCCCAAGCCTATGCCGATACCAAAAATAGAAATCTGAGAAGTAGAATAGCCTTTCTCCGAGGGCAAATTCTCGCGAGTTTGGGCAAGAATGAAGAGGCGAGGGAGAGTTTTGCAACGGCTTACCAAAAATCCAATAATTTTGAATTTGAAGTGAAATCTCAGATTGAAATCGCTAAGACTTTTAACGCTTCTACTGATGATTATGAAGGGGCTAAGCGCTATTTGGAAAGCCTTTCTAAAAAAGGAACATATGCCTCTCGTAAGAACGAATTTTATTACGCCTTGGGGCTGATGGCGCTCCGTGCAGGCAAGGATGAGGAGGCACAACAATTTTTTGAAAAAGCCCTAAAAGAAAAGGCTTCAGATGGACAGATTAGAGGGCTCACCTATTATGAAATCGGGAAGAAATACCTCAGTAAAGATGATTATATTGCGGCAGGCAGTTATTATGATAGTGCTGTTGCAGCAATGACTTATCGCCCTCAGAAAGAGGAACTTGAGAAGTTGTCATCTAATATTAAAAAACTGTCAAAAAATTATTATTTGATTAAGAAAAACGATAGCATTTTGGCATTAACAAAAATGGATGATGCTCAGAAACAAGCTTTTTTCAATACTCATATAGAACGCCTAAAACAGCAAGAAGCCCAAGAGGAAGCTCGCCTGAAAGCCGAAAAAAATCAAGATTTTAGCACGGTAGAATTTGCCTCTTCTCTGGGGCAAGACCAACAGAGGGGCTTTGTTGATTTTGGACAAAATACCTCCAAAGGTTTTTATTTTGCGAATACCACTGCCGTTTCTAAGGGCGAGGCTAACTTTAAACAAATCTGGGGGGATAGGGCTTTGGCGGACAATTGGCGCTATTCTGCGGAGACCAATACCATTGAAGATTTGAAAAATCAAGCACTGGGAAAAACGGAAACCAAAAATCCACGGCGGTTTGAGGCAGCGTTTTATATGGAGCAAATTCCTACCAATGCCGATGAAATTGCTCACCTAAAACAAGAGCGAGATACGGCAACTTTGGCACTTGGGCAGATGTATGAGGATTATTTTGACAACACGCCACTCGCCACCAAAACTTTAATGGATCTGGTGAAGGCACAGCCAGAAGATCAAGTGAAATTACAAGCCCTCTATCAGGTATTTTCAATGAATTATGATAAAAATCCAGCCGCCGCAGAGGAAGCCAAAGAATTGATTTTGAAAGACTTCCCTTATACACCTTATGCGGAATTTGTAAGAAATCCGAAAAGAAAACAGCTGATGGCAGGCGCGCCAGAGGTGGTTCAAGCTTATGAAAATGCATTTCAACTTTACAATGATGGCGCATATGAGAATAGTAAAGTATTGATAGATAAAACTTTAGAGCAATATCCTAATGATGCATTGGTGCCGAAATTAACCTTACTCAATGCTTATAATACTGGAAAAACCGTAGGCAAAGAGGTGATGATTTTGCAACTTCAGCAAATTGCCCTCAATTATGAAAAACTTCCAGAAGGGGAGAAGGCACAACAATTACTCAATTACCTCAAAAGCGATTTGGAACAGCCCCAAGCGCCTGCACAGGCTACGCCAAATAAGATACCGCAAAATAATATAAAAACGGCAGAACCTGAGCCAGAGGTACCCAGCCCAGATGATAATATCATTGAAAAGAAAAGATTACCGCCAAGTCAGCGTAAAAAACCGAAAGTCAAAGAGTTATAATCAGCGTTGGCGCTTCACACCATGGAAGTCTTTAAGATAAAAAGGCTCAAAATAAGCGATATTTTCAAAATCTTGAGAGCGGTATTTTTCTACCGCTTTTTTGATTAAATACTGTGCCGAAGGGTAATTCTGAGGCAGAAAAGTGGCATAGGGCAGATTGATGAGCTCTTGGGTTTTCTTGGCACCATCACCTACGAAAAGCAATTTTTTATCAGCCCATTCTTGGTAGGCTTTTTCGTCTAAAATTTTCGCTTCTGTGGGCGTAACAGCTTCGCCTGTTTGTCCGTGATAGATGGCGGTATAAACTTCCATTCTACGGGCGTCCACCATTGGGATAATGTAATCAAAATCTTGTCCTATATAAGGCGCCACCAGTGTTTCCAAAGAATTGATCGCGATGAGGGGAATGCCCAATCCATAACAAAAACCCTTGGCAGAAGCGGCACCAATTCTCAATCCTGTATAAGAGCCAGGTCCCATTCCTAAGGCAACGGCATCTAAATCTTGCAACTGAAGTTCCGCCCCTTCTAATGCCCACTGGATAAAGGTGTGTAGGCTTTCACTTTGTTTATAATTCTCCGAGGCTTCTTCGCAGAGGCAAAGCAATTGTGCGTGATCAGAAATGGCAACGGAGCAATTTTTAGATGAGGTTTCTATATAGAGGATTTTCATAGCATTAAAATAAATTATTGATAATAAAGGTGTAAAAATTCAAAAAACTCTTGCATTCGGTAGCCGTTATTGAGCGCTAAAAATAAGGTCAAAATGATGAGCACCATCAAGGCATAGTTTTGATATTTACTTTTTAGCGAGGCATAGAGCCAGCCCAACATCAGCGGTACAATAAAAATAAAATGACCACCATAGATATACGCCGTGTGCAAACCAAATTTAAGCACCGCATGAATCACAACATCCACGAGGAAAGAGAGCATCAGAATTTGAACCAAAGGCTTTTTAAAATTTTTGAGATAACCCCACACGATGAGAAGAAAAATAACCCCCACAAAAATATAAGACATTGGCGCACTGTAAGCCTCCATAAATAAGGCTTTGTAGTGAAATTGGTTGAGGTAATGATAATCCCTGATCAAAAAACTGGAAAACAGCATATTGCCACCCCAAAACCAAGAAACCACCATATCCCAAACGGGTACTACCTTTGGCTGCGAAAATTTTTCGTACTGTTGCCCCGATTTATCCAAAAATGCAGAAAACTGAAACCCTACACGTGACATAAAGAGCAGCATAAAAATACCAAAAGAACCCAGAACTTTGGCGGAGGTTTTGAGCCATTCTTTGGGCGTACGGAATGCCCCTTTTTCAAATAAAACAGGGATATAAACCTTCACGATATTGGTAATGGTGAGCCCTCCAATCGTGATGCTAGCAATGGTGAGCGCTCCAAAAGAAAGCTTCTGGTGGTGCTTAAGTTTTAGCGCGGCATAATAGTTAAAAGTGGTTAAAAAGAATAGGGTATAAGTGTAAGTTTCTGGCGTAAAAGACAGCAAAATATTGGTGCTGAAAAGGCTAAAAAAGCCCACCAAAAGCAAACTCGGAGTGATGGAAAGTGCAATGATGTTTCGGAGGTATTTGTAAACCTGCACCATACTAAGGCTGACCGTAAAGGTACTCAGCAACGCTAAAGCAGTTCTAAAAGTGGCACCCTTCTGCCCTGAGGAAACCCAAAGCGAAAAAGTCCTAATGGCTTCAAAAAAATAATTGGACAATGGGTGCCGCTCGTAGCCGCCGCCAGTCATCACAATGGCTCTGTTATCAAAGCTGAAATAGGCATCCCACGGGATTCTATCATCAAAAATAATTCTGAAATTCTGCGCAATATCTACGCTCAAACTGCCATAGGCTAATAGGAAAAATGCCCACAACGCCCACTCTACCCAAGAGCAAGGAAAGATGATTTGAAGCCAATGAAAGCGCCGCGTTTTCACAAAATATAAATTTCTGCAAAAATAATCTAATTATCCTAAATATAAGGTTTAGATTTTAAATTCCCCTTGGATTTATGACCTTAAAAACCGCTAAGAACTGCAAGAAAGGGTGGAACAGCCCGCCACACTATTGTATTTTTCAGGTCTTTTGGCTGCCCAGTGCGGATATTTCATTTCATAAGGGTGTTTTAGTGCGTCTATAAGTTGGTGGAGCATCGTTGTATCGCCGTTGTTGAGGGCTTCTATACACTCGTAGAGGAGGTAATTTCTCAAAATAAATTTAGGATTCACCTTTTGCATCATTTGGCGGCGCTGTTCAGGGGGATTTTGATTTTTTGAAAGGCGCTCTTGGTAGCGTTCCCACCATTGTTCCAAAGTTTGTTGTTCTTTGGTATCCAGTGGTTTATAGCTTATTTCATTCCAGTTAGGTGCTTGGGATGAATCTTCAATAGCATTAAAAAATAAGGTATAATCCAACTCTAAATCCATTATCATTTGTTGCCATTGGGTAAAAAATGAAGTGTCCTCTGGCATCAAGGTTTCCAATCCGAATTTTTGTGCTAACATTTCATCAAAGCCTTTCCAAAATAGCGTGGCAAATTCTTCTAAACACGCCTCAATCCACGCGGCTTCTTTAATCAACGGAAATAAAGCGTTCCCGAGTTGCCATAAATTCCATTGAGCCATTTCGGCTTGTCTGCCAAAGGCATAGCGGCGCCCAGGCAGGTCGGTGGTGTTGGGGGTAAAGTTAAGGTCGTAGGCATCTAACATTGAAAATGGACCATAGTCAATCGTTAGCCCTAAAATGCTCATATTATCCGTGTTCATCACGCCGTGGGTAAAGCCCACGCGCTGCCATTCCACCATCAGATGTGCGGTTTTTTGCACAATAGCTCTAAAGAAATGATGGTATTTTTGTTCCTCTTGTGTCTCAATTTCAGGGAAATAGCGGAGAATAGTATCATCTGCGAGGTATTTTAGGGTCTCTATTTCCTCTTGAGCGCTCAACAACTGAAAGTGTCCAAACCTTAAAAAAGTTGGAGCGGTGCGCATCACAATGGCGCCTTTTTCGGCTTTGGGATGCCCATCATATAAGATATCTCTAACCACGGGTTCGCCCGTTTCGCTGAGAGATAAGGCTCTGGTGGTTGGCACGCCCAAATGGTGCATCGCTTCGCTCATCAGAAATTCTCGTACGGAAGATCTGAGCACAGCGCGCCCATCAGCAAATCTGGAATAAGGCGTGGCGCCAGCGCCTTTCCATTGCAGTTCGGTAGGTTGCCCTTTGGTATTTTTAATTTCTCCCGCGAATAAAGCTCTGCCGTCGCCTAACTGCCCAGCCCAATTGCCAAACTGATGTCCCGCGTAAGCCGTAGCATAGGTTTTAATGTGAGGCGGCAAATTCTGTGCGGCTAAAAAATCTTCATCTTGAGCAGAAGTGATGTCGCCCAGCCCAATCGCCTCGCTTAGGTTTTGGTTAAAAGCCAACAATTGATGTTGAGGAAAATGGACAGGCAGCGCTGTGGCAAAGAGCATTTTTGGTGTTTGCCGCTGCATAGGATTGTCGGAAGTATCACCAGGGAATTTCTCTAAAAAAGGCTGTGTAATCAGATTGAGGTTCATTGTAATGGGTTTGAATAGACCTTGGATTTTCTACCAAAACTACGCCAATAGAAAAAAGTGGTAATTGTGACAAAAAACGACTATTTTGCTTCTGTTTTCCCGAATGGAAGGCGCTCGGCGAGGTCTTGCCCTAACTCCAAAGTTCGGATAGGATAAGGAATGTTGATGCCTTTTTCTCTGAATTTTTTGAGAATGCTCCTGCGGATTTCATTTCGGGTTTGTGGCGCACGGAACAGGTGTACCGAGAAGTAAAAAAGTTTGAGCTCTAAGGCGCTATCACCAAAGTTTTCTAATCTGACCAAGGGTTGATAGGTTTCTTCTTTAACCACGAAATCATTTTCCAAAGCGGCTTCAATGAGGAGTTGTGTGGCGAGGTCTATATCGGTATCATAGTGTACGCCCACTTCTATCTCAAAGCGCACCATATCATCAGCGTGGGAAAAATTGATCAGTTTTTCCTTAGTGAGCACAGAGTTGGGGAAAATCATACTTTTATGGTCGCGTGTCATCACGGAGGTGGTTCTCATATGGATTTGCTCCACGCGCCCCACCACGCCGCCAATATCTATCACATCGCCGACCTTTATTGTTCTGTCAATGAGGATGATAACGCCAGAGATGAAGTCTAAAAATAAATTTTGAAGTCCTAAACCAACCCCCACCAAAATGGCACCAGAACCTACCAAAAGCGGTGAAATATTGATGCCCAAAGATTTCATCACCACAAAAAAAGTGATGATAAAGACAATGTATTGGATGATTTGTGAAAAAGCGAATTTCTTACCAAGGTCCAGTCTATCGGTTTTGTAGATGAGTTTTTTAACCATCTTCGCGATGAAAAAGCCTATGAGCGCAATAATGGCAGCGGCGGCAATTTCATAAACGCTAAGACTGTATTTGCCTAATGAAAAGATTTCGTATTCTAAAATTTGTTTAAATGTAAGACTAACATCATCGGTTATTTTGTCTACATTTTCTTTCATTCTGTTGTGTTATTTTGGTTGGGTATAGGGTTAATTTTTGAGAATTATTTAATATCAGAAACAACATTCACACTTTCTTGTAGGTATAGATCGCGTTTAAGGTTTTTGATCCATTGCTTGCTTTTTCTGGCGAAAGTAGTGTCGGTTTTCATCCGTTGTTGCTCATCTTGGTGCAGAATAAACTGCAAGCCATTGTTGTATTTTTCCAAAGGTTTAAAGGCTTCCAATTGTTTTTTTCTTTTCGTCATTAAGGCATCAAATTGGGCTTGGTTTAAGGTGATTGTTTCCTCTTTATCCAATTTTTCTTTCCAGATGGCAGATTCTTGGAGCATTTGGTAGGTTTTGTTTTGAGCCACTCTCTCTTGGCTTTTTTTGTTGAGGGTAGGCAGGTCTAAAGCATCTAAAGCCTTGAACTCCGCCGCACCGATTTTATCCCAAGGTAAGGCATAGTCTTCATAGCGTTCTCCAATTTCGGCATAAGAGAAAAAGTCCTTAAGCACAATATCCGAAGGCACGCCTTTCAGTTGGTTAGAAGAGCCGTCTATGCCGTAAAATTTCTGTATGGTCAGCTTAACCGCGCCAAAATCATCAGAAGTGTTGAGGAAGCGGTTGAGGTCTACCATCACTTGCACGGTTCCCTTGCCAAAAGACTGCGGAGAACCGAAGATTACGGCTCTGCCATAGGCTTTCATCGCGGCGGCTAAAATTTCTGAGGCAGAGGCGGAGAGTTCATTCTGCATAATCAATAGCGGACCATCCCAAACAGGTGTGTTGGTCTTATTTTTATAAACTTCTATTTTGCCATTGCCATCTTTCACTTGTACCACGGGACCGTTTTTCATAAAGAGCCCCATCATATCCACCACCTCGGAGAGGGAGCCGCCGCCGTTGTTTCTGATGTCTAAAATTAAGCGTGTGGCGCCTTCTTTTTTCAACTTCAAGATTTCGGCTTTTACATCATCAGAGGCGTTTTTGCCATTGGGGTCTTTAAAGTCTACATTAAACCCTGGGAGGTAGATGTAGCCAATTTTTTCGCCTTTGTCATTATTGACCATCAGGCTTCGGGCAAAGGTGTCTTCTATCTGCACCTCATCTCGGATGAGGGTGACATCTTTTATGGTACCATCGCGTTTCATTACGGTGAGCACTACGGGCACGCCTTTTTTACCACGGATGTATCTTACAATCTCATCAACCAACATTCCGCTGGCGTTGATGGGTTCTTCCTTTGGAGATGGTTTTACTTTGAGGATTTTATCTCCTGCATTCAGCTGTTTAGACTTCCACGCAGGGGCACCCACAGTCAGCTCGCCCAAATAAATGCTACCTTTTTTCTCTTGGATAATGGCACCAATTCCGATGAATTTACCCTTGAACTGGGCATCAAAATCCTCTTTATTCTTCGGTGAATAATAGTTGGTGTGTGGGTCAAAAACCTCAGTGTAGGCGTTCATATAAACCGTAAACCAGTCCATTCTTTTTCTTTTCTGAAATCTACGGAACATATTGTTCATCAGGTCTTTAATCTCCTTCGTGGCTTTGACTTTTTTCTCTTCAGGAGAGAGGATTTTAAGGTTAATGGTATCAGGTAATTTATTGGCAATCAGAGAGTCTTTCATTTTTTTTCTTCTCTCTTCTCGACTGTTGATGGTTTCTATCTCTTGGAGAATGTTATACTTAATGTATTTTTTCCACTCGGCATAGAGGGCTTTTTGGTCGGCAGGATAGGTTTTGAGTTTAGGTTCTAAAATAAGCTCCTCATTTTCATTTAAATCAATAGGGTGGCTAAAGATATCCTGCGTAATCTTGTCAATATCCTCCACACGCTGGTACAGGCGGTCTACCGTTAATTTATAGAAAGTTAAATCGCCTTGGTTAAGGTAATCATCTAATAGGGTTTTGTGTTTTTCAAACTCCTGAATATCAGATTTTAAGAAATAGCGTTTTACAGGGTCTATTTTTCCTAAATATTCTTTATAAACCTCTTTGGAATAGGCATCGTTAATCGGTTTAGGGCTATAGTGGAGGTAAGACAAAGTGTTCTTAACGCTCACCATAATGGTTTGCATTTTCTCATCATCATTCTTCGGCGAATTAAAACAAAAAATAAGCGTAGTAAACGGGATGAAGAGTAAAAGCTTGGATATTTTTAAATTTTTAAACATAATATAAAGTGGATATTTAAACTCAAAAGTAATGATAATTTTTTAACTGACAAATTTAGGGCTATTTTCTCATTACTACAGATTTTTTAGTTAATTTTGTGAAAAATTATTTTTTATGAAAAAACCACTGATATTGGTCACCAATGATGATGGCATTACCGCACCTGGGATTCGGAATTTAGTTGATTTTATGAACGAAATTGGCGATGTCGTGGTGGTGGCACCTAACTCCCCACAGTCAGGGAAGGGGCACGCCATTACCATCAATTCCACGCTTACTTATGAGGAAATCTCTATGGAAGGACCGCAGAAAGACTATGCGCTAAGCGGCACGCCAGTGGATTGCGTTAAATTCGCGCTGGACAAAATATTAACCCGAAAGCCCGATATAGTGGTGTCTGGCATCAACCACGGTGCCAATTCTTCTATCAATGTGATCTACTCAGGGACGATGTCTGCCGCGGTGGAAGCAGGTGTGGAGGGCTTGCAGGCGATAGGCTTTTCATTATTAGACTTCAGCTGGGATGCCGATTTCTCTCAAGCCAAAACTTACATCCAAGAGATTGTGAAGAAAACCTTAGCCCACCCTTTACCCAAAGGCATTGTGCTGAATGTCAATATCCCAAAACTGAAAAAAGAAGAGATTAAAGGCGTGAAGGTTTGCAAACAAGCCGATGCCAAATGGGAAGAAAATTTTGACGAGCGCACCAATCCTCACGGCAAAAAATACTACTGGCTCACAGGCTATTTTAATAATATGGATACCTCGCCAGAGGCTGATGAAAACGCCCTTGCCGAGGGCTACATCACCATAGTGCCAGTTAAATTTGACCTGACCGCCCACGAGCATATTGAGTCTTTGGGGAACATCCTCAATTGCTAACAGCAAAATCAAATTCAACCAAAAATCCATAGAGCGTTATAGGTCTATGGATTTTTTATGGATAAGGATTAAAATTATAAATGTTGCTGAATGATTTGAGTGAGGGTGTTCACATCGTGGACGCCGCTGCCGCGCCAAAGTACCTCGCCTTTTTGGAATAAAATTAAAGTAGGCACGCTGCGCACTTGGTAAGTGGCGGCTATGTCTGGATAGCGGTCAATATCCACTTTTACAATTCTCGCAGCCTCACCGATGTTGGCTTTCACAGGCTCTAAAACCGAAGATTGCACTTTGCACGGCTGGCACCAAGTGGCAAAAAAATCCACGAGCACAGGCTGTTCGGACTGTATCAATTCATTAAACTTTTGGGACATCGTTTTTCTTTTTTTAGTTAGTTTGAAATTTGTCTTTGTAGCGATTTCCAGCTGCCGCCATTATAGGCGATAAAGCCATTATTCTTGAGCAATGCCGCTGCCGAAGCGCTCCTAACACCGCTGGCACAACAGGTAATCACGGGTTTGTTTTTATCTAAATGATGCCATTGTTGTTTCAAATCTTGGAGCGGTAGGTTCTGCGCATTGGGGATATGCCCATTAGAAAACTCGGCGCCAGTGCGAACATCTACAATCTGAGCGCCCTCCTGCACCATTTTTTTGAAATTGGGTGCCGACTTTCCGAATAAACTTTTGAACCAACTAAGCATCTTTAGAACCGATTTCTTGGGTGATTAAAAATATATTTTCCTCCTCTACGCCCACCACCTCGTGTTCTATATTCACAGGAATATCGTAGGTGTCATAGCTGTTAAGGCGAAGGCGCTCCCCTTGAATGAGGAAGTCCACGCTGCCTTTAATCACAACCAAGGTGGTGGGTACGGGGGTGGTGTGTTTTTTTAACACGGTATTTTTTGCCAAACCTACGGCAAAGTATTTTACGGTTTCATCTTTTTTGATGATCACCACACTGGGTTTTTCTGCACTGAACTGAATTTGGTCTAAGATATTCATTTTTTGTAAAGATTTTATAGACTGCCAAGAGCCTCCGTTATACACTTGATGATATTGTTTTTGCTCCAATAATTTCTTTGCTTCGGCGGCTCTTTTGCCACTTCTGCAAAACACGATAATGGGCTGATGTTTGGGCACACGGTCTAAATGCTGAGCCAATTGGCTCAGCGGGAGGTTGAGCGCTCCTGCGGCGCTGCCTTCGGCGAACTCCTCTGGTGTGCGCACATCAATGAGTACCGTTTGTTTTTGGTTGATGAGGTCGGCAAGTGCCACTTTCTGCGCCCTGCCGAAGCCTATGCCTAAGGCTAAAATACAACTGAAAAGCCAGTATTTCGTCTTCATCATCGGTTAAGATTTAAGTTGCGAAGGACAGACAAAATCCGTTTTGGGGAGGTCTGTATCCTTGATTTTATTGTATCCGCCGTCAATCTCGATGAAATTTCTAATCCCCCGAGAGTTGAGGATGCTGGCGGCAATCATACTGCGGTAGCCCCCAGCACAGTGGAGGTAGAAGGGCTGGTCGCCCAACTTGATCGCCCATTGGTTGAGCTCTCCTAATGGATAATGCAGGGCATCTACAAGATGTTCGGCACTATACTCTCCGAGGTTCCTTACATCTACCACTTGGGCATCTGGCGTATAGCGCTTTGCAAAGTCTTCCGCAGAAATTCGGGTAATGGTGTCTATTTCTTTGCCTGCGTTTTTCCAAGCTTCAAAACCGCCATCTAAAAAGCCTAAAACATGGTCAAAGCCCACGCGCGAAAGTCGGGTGATCACTTCTTCCTCGGTGCCTTTATCACAAACCAAGAGGAGCGGTTGCTGTACATCTACAATCATAGCGCCTACCCAAGGGGCAAAGCTTCCCTTTAAACCAATGTTGATGGCATTCGGGATAAAGCCTTTGTGGAAGTCGGCGGCGTTTCTGGTGTCTAAAATTAAGGCGTGGCTTTCCTCGGCAATGGCTTCAAAGTCTTCCACAGAAAGGGGGCGGTGCCCGTGGCTCATCACTTCATCAAAGCTTTTGTAGCCGCTTTTGTTCATTGCGACATTCATTCCGAAATATTGCGGTGGTGCGGTTAGCCCATCTAAAACGGCATTGATAAAGGCTTCTTTATTGGGCTGGTTGAGGGCGTAATTGATTTCTTTCTGGTGTCCTAAGGTGTCCACGGTTTCCTTCATCATATTCTTGCCACACGCCGAGCCCGCCCCGTGTGCAGGGTATACGGTCACCTCATCTGGCAGAGGGCGTATTTTTTGATAAAGGCTATCGTAGAGGAGTCCCGCTAAAGCCTCTTGTGTGAGGTTGGTGGCTTTCTGTGCTAAGTCGGGGCGCCCCACATCGCCTAAGAATAGGGTGTCGCCGCTAAAAAGAGCGATTTCCTTGCCTTGCTCATCAATCAGGAGGAAACAGCTGCTCTCCATAGTATGCCCTGGGGTGTGGAGGACTTTGATTTTGATATTCCCTAACGGAAAAATAGCGCCATCTTCGGCAATGGTGGCTTCAAAATCTGGGTTGGCTGTAGGGCCGTAGATAATGGGTGCGCCAGTCTTTCGGCTAAGGTCTAAATGCCCAGAAACGAAATCGGCGTGGAAGTGGGTTTCAAAAATATATTTAAGCGTAGCGCCATCTTTCTCCAAGCGGTCTATATAGGGCTGTACCTCGCGAAGAGGGTCTATAATGGCGGCTTCTTTCCCATCGGTAATGTAGTAAGCGCCTTGTGCTAAACAGCCTGTGTATATTTGTTCTATATTCATTGTGAGATCTTTTTTTATGGTTTTATCTTGAGGTTAATAATAATTCTTTAATGATAATGTAAATGCCCATGACGAGTACCAACCACCCAAAGAGCGGTTTTAGTCTCTTGCCGTCTATCCTTTTAGCGAGCATCAGCCCGATTGAAATCCCTAAAATGGATAAAGCGGTAAAGGTAAGGAGGAAAGTCCAGCGGATACTGAGGCTATCCAACGAACTGGCAAAGCCAATCAACGAATTGATGGCGATGATGAATAGGGAAGTTCCCACGGCTTCTTTCATCTTAAGCCCTAAGAGCATCACTAAGGCAGGCACGATGAGGAAGCCCCCGCCAGCGCCGATGAGCCCTGTAACAATGCCGACCAACAATCCCTGCGAAATCAGTAGCGTGGTGCGTGCTGCCGAGGGTTTGGCGCTGGTGGGGGAGATGCTGGCAGCGGCAATCATTTTATAGGCGGCTAAGAGCATCAGCACTGCAAAAACGAGGAGCAGGAACATATCTTTGGTCAGAGTAATGCCCCAGCGGTGGATAATGTAGTGGGGGAGGTGCGGCACCACCAAGCGTCTGGAGAAAATAACCCCCAGTAGCGAGGGTAACCCAAACCATAGCGCTGTGCTTAGGCGGACTTGGCGCGCTTTAAAATACCCCACGGAGCCCACAGCACTGGTACAGCCCACCACAAATAAGGAATAGGCGGTCGCTGTAACGGCATCTAAATGGTAGAGGTACGCCAGCACGGGAACGCTCAGGATACTGCCTCCGCCCCCGATGAGCCCAAGGATGAGCCCTATGATGACTGCACAACCATAGCCTAAGACTTCCATAGTTTATTTTTTAAAAACGCTGGTTTTGCCTTGGACATCGGTAAGGGTGCCGCCTGTGCCATCTTCGGACATCTCCCAAGTCCACTCGCCGTCGGTAAAGAGGGGGTTGCCCTTCTCGGAAGTGCCTTTGGCGTGTAGGGTTTTCTGCGGTTCTTCCGCCTTGGTCAGCTTAACCGCTACGGCATTGCCTTCGGCGAAGTAAACGACTTTAAGCGGCGTGCCCTCGGCATTGGTTAAGATGATTTCAGGCTGTACCAAATCTTCCTCTACCGTGGTGGCGCTTTCTGCTGTGGTGGCTGGTGTAGCCTCTGTTTTCTTGCAATAGACCACGCTCAGTAGGGCTAAGCCTATGGCGAAGGGTTTGATGTTGCGTGTGTTCATAAGGTTAGGATTTAAGAAATGCTGATGATTTGAATTTGATGGCTACCAAAATCAATGGTGTCGCCTATTTTGGCATCTTTTATTTTGGCGAAAATAGGGGCTTCTTCGGAGATGCAGATGACCTCCTTATCTTGGATTTTAAACGGCGATACGGAAATCCCGATGAAAATATAGTTTTTATCCGTTTCTATTAAGGCGCCAGATTCTATGCCCGTGCGGGGTTCATCTATGGCTTTTTCTAAAAAGAGGAGGTTGGCTTCGGCGCTTTTTACCAATTGCTCAAAGCGGAGTTGCATATCCTTAGCCTCGGTCTGGTGGGAGAAGTCCTCTCTGTCGTGCGTGGCTTCTTCATCTAAGTCTGATGCATTGCGGAAGCGCTCCACAGAGTTTTGGAAGTTGCTGATGACTTTCTGTTGTTCTTCAATAATTTTTTTGATGATATTTTCTTTTTTCATAAGAGTTGATTTTAAAACCATACAAAAGTAGCATTTTTTATTTGAAGCCCCAAGATGATTTTTGTTTGATGAGCGGTGCTTGCGCTTTCCCTGTATTTGGGGTTTAAGTTGGAGGGGGTGAATCTTGATTTTATTGAGGCCTTATTTTGTTGAGAAATTATGTGGATTAAGTTGAGATAAAACCTTATCTTTGCATATCAATTGGACATTAAACTAAACAAAATGGCACTGATTAAATCTATCTCAGGAATTCGTGGAACTATTGGTGGTGCGGTTAATGATAACCTAACGCCGCTGGATGTGGTTAAATTTACCTCCGCTTTTGGAACTTGGCTACAGCAGGAGAAAAATAAAAAAGACCTCACTTTGGTAATTGGGCGCGATGCCCGTATTTCTGGCGCTATGGTCTCTTCTCTTGTGGTGGCTACGCTGCAAGGTTTGGGTATTCATGTGATAGATTTAGGGCTTTCTACCACACCAACGGTAGAAGTGATAGTGCCAGAGTTGAAGGCTGATGGCGGGATTATCCTCACAGCATCTCACAACCCGAAACAATGGAATGCCTTGAAGTTGTTGAACGACAAAGGCGAGTTTATCAGCGGCGAAGATGGCGCTCAAGTTTTGGCATTAGCCGAAAGCGAAGATTTCCAATATGCAGAGGTAGACGCATTAGGAACTTATAAAACTCGAAATGATGGTTTTGATATTCATATCCAAAAGATTTTAGACCTACCGATGGTAGATGCAGAAGCCATTAAAGCGAAGAAATTTAAAGTCGTTTTAGATGCCGTTAATTCTACGGGAGGCATTGCGCTGCCGCCACTATTGGAGCAATTGGGCTGCGAGGTGGTCCAACTCTACTGCGAGCCTAATGGTCATTTTCCGCACAATCCAGAGCCATTAAAAGAACATCTGACCGACATTTGCGAGTTGGTGAAAAAAGAACACGCCGATTTAGGCATCGTGGTAGATCCAGATGTGGACAGATTAGCCTTGATAGATGAAAATGGCGAGATGTTTGGTGAGGAATACACGCTGGTTGCCGTGGCAGATTATTTATTAAGACATCAAAAAGGCGTGGCAGTGTCCAACCTTTCTTCCAGCCGAGCACTTAGAGATGTGGCGAGAAACTTGGGTTCAGATTATAAAGCCAGTGCCGTGGGCGAAGTGAATGTTGTCACATTGATGAAAGCCGAAAATGCCGTGATAGGCGGCGAGGGCAATGGCGGTATTATTTATCCAGATTTGCACTATGGCAGAGATTCTTTGGTGGGTGTGGCTTTATTTTTGACCCATTTGGCTAAGGAGAATAAAACCGTATCAGAACTGAGAAAAACATACCCAGCCTATTTTATGGGTAAAAAGAAAATAGAACTCACCCCTGATATTGATGTAGATGCTCTTTTAGAAAAAATGGCAGAGCGCTACAAAAACGAAGAAATATCAACTGTAGATGGCGTAAAAATAGACTTTCCAAACAATTGGGTTCATTTAAGAAAATCCAATACAGAGCCTATTATACGCATCTACACCGAGGCTGCTTCTCAGCAAGAGGCAGATGCCTTGGCAGATCAAATTATAGAAGAAATTAAACAAAGCATTGCTTAAGGTTGGGGCATTTAGCCTTTAGAACACAAGCACAGATGCTACATTTTATATGGAAGAATTTTTTGAAAACGAGCTGGCAAGACAGTTCGAAGAAATGATAGAAAACAATGAAGAACGCTATTTTGATGCTGATGATTTAGAGGAAATAGTCATCCACTATTTAGAATTAGGAGATATTACCTTTGCCGAAATGGCAGTTAATTTTGGATTAAAGTTGCATCCGCAGTCTATCGCTCTCAAAACTAAAAAGTTAGAAGTGCTTTTAGAATTGCAGCAATATTCGCATGCCAAGCAACTCATCCAAGAACTTAAAAATGTGGCGATAGAAACCACTGATTTTTTGGTGTGCTGTGCTAAATATTATTCTATTTTAGGCAATTCCAAACGCGCCATAGACTATTGCGAAGAAGCCCTGGAACTCAAAGAAGAAGAGAATTTTTTGCACAACTTCATCGCAGATGAGTATGTCAATTTAGACGACCCTTTTAACGCATTAAAACATTATCAAACGGCATTAAAATACGACCCACAAGATGATTATGCCTTAGAAAATGTGATGATGTGCTTCGGTAAACTCAACCGAAACGAGGAAGCGCAAGAGTTTATCAATCACTATATCAACGAGTTTCCATTTTCAGAAACGGCGTGGTTTGAGTACGGACAGTTGTATTTCAACAAGAAAAATTATGAAGAAGCCATCCGTGGTTTTGACTATCTTCTGGCAATCAACTCTGATGCTATAGGCGTTTATGCCAATAAAGCTGCCTGTTACGAAGCGCTAAAAGATTGGGACAAAGCTATTGCTGTGTACCAAGAAATGTTAGAAATAGAGTACACCAAAGCCTATACTTATTATAAAATAGGACTCTGCTATAAGGCGGCAGCCCAACCTCTAAAAGCGATGCAAGCCTTCCAGCAAGCGCTAAGAGAAGACCCACAGTTTTATTTAGCGATGATGGAACAATCTTTCCTCTACGAGGATATGGGCAATATGCAAGAGGCACTTTATTTCGCAAAAGAAGCCACTTTGCTTAATGAGAACAATATAGAATATCAGAAAAGATTGGCTTTTCTGTACATTGATTCGGAAAAATTTGAAGAAAGTTTAGAATGCTTGCATCGGTTGGTGGAGGCAGAGCCCAATCGTTTCTATAATTGGTACGCTTATTCCGAAGTGTTGATGCTTGTGGAGCGTTATCAAGAGGCGGTGGAAGCCCTGCACAAAGCCTTAAAGATCCACCATAGAGCCGAACTTTTTTATCAGTTGAGCAATGCTTATTTTAACATTGGTAAAAGTTTAGAAGCCCGAGAATATTTGGCAATCGCTCTCACGATGGATCCAAGTTTGGTGCAAGATATGCAACAGAAATACCCATTTATCCGTGATGAATTTAAAGGCGCTAAAACCAAAAAACGCAAAGAAAACTAAGCGGGAATTTCTTGTTTTTTAAACTCATTTCTTAAAAAAGCCAACTTGAGCTCGTTATAGACCGCAGGCGTGGTATGCTCTACAGAGATTTTAAGTTTAGAAATTTTATCATAGGTACTGATTTGCGAAAACCAATCGTAAAAGCCGTAGCCTGTGATTTTCCCATTTTCCAGCAATATAAAGGACTTTTCGCCACGGGTTCTGCCTTGTCCTGTCAGGAGTAAATTTTGATTTTTAACCGAAATGAGCGCTTTCAACTCACCCTCGTTAAATTGCTTTTGATTGATGTATTCCAAAGCTTTTTTCGCCTGAGAAAGGGTGCGAAATTTGACCAAAGCATTGCGCGTACTCTTGGCAACCGTCCATATTTCATCTTGGAAATAAAGCCCATAATTGAAAGCACTTTTAATACTCAAACCTTGTGTGGAAGCCATAAGATGCGCTAATAAATCCGAAGGTGCCAACTCAAAAGAAACCTGCGTAGTCGCCTTTTGTAGCTTGTGCCAACGCGGAGAATGGGCGTTGAAAACGGTCTTCGCAAACCGATAAATATCCTCCACATAACGGAAGAAAAGCACCTTGCCATCCGCATTTTGAAAATAAATAATTCCCTTGCGAGCGGGCAGATGTTCCGTAATCACTTTGGTATGGTTGAGGTAAGTTTTGGCTTGCCGCTCTTGGTGGTGGGCTTCTATAATTTCGTGGGCTCTATCTTTGGTCAGTAGGAGCTTAAATAAATCCAAAGTTGCTCTGGCATCGCCGGCGGCTCTATGGTGCTCCGCAATAGGAAACCCTAAGGATTTGGAGAGCTTCCCCAGCGAATAACTGGCTTCATCAGGAATTAGTTTTTTTGCCAAAGGGAGGGTGTCTATGGTCTCTATCTCAAAATCATAGCCTAACCGCTTGAAGGATTGCTTGAGCATCCGATAATCAAATTCCACATTGTGTCCCACCAAAGTGGTGTTTTGTGTGATCTCTATCACGCGCTTAGCCACTTCGTGGAATTTAGGCGCTGTTTTTACCATTTTAGGCGTAATACCCGTTAATTTCTGTACAAAAAAAGAAATTTTAGCCTCAGGGTTGATGATGGAGCTAAACTGGTCGGTAATCTGATGCCCGTCAAATTGGTAGATCGCAATTTCTATAATGCACTCCTCCCGAAACGCACCACCATTACTCTCTATATCTATAATGGAATACATCTATTTTCTTGCTTTTTACAAAGGCTGAAGTCTTGGCGCCAAGTAGATTTTCATAAAAAAGCCCTTGCCACCAAGACCCCGCTGCTCAAATTTTTGAATTATCTTCTGCGTCTGGTGGTCGCTTTTAGCCCTAACATTCCTAAGATGGCTTTGGCGCCTTCTCTCATCAGCGTGGTACCGAAAGTTTTTGCCATTGGGCTTTTGAGTACACTATCAAAAACGCTGGGCTCTTCCGCTGTTTTTTTGCGCTCGGCAGGGGCACTTTTTTGCTCGGTTGCAGGCGCATTGGCAGGCGTCATCCGTTGGGTTAAAATTTCGTAGGCACTTTCTTTATCAATGCTGTTTTGGTATTTTCTCACCAATGTTGAATTTTGAGTCAGGCTGTCTATTTCTGAAGCTGTGAGCGTACCCATTCTACTTTCTGGCGAAATTAAATAGGTCTGAACCAATGGTGTAGGGATGCCTTTTTCATCTAATGCCGTTACAAACGCCTCGCCAATACCTAAATTTTGGATGAGTTCTGTGGCTTTATAATAAGGCGTGATAGGGTAATTTTCTATGGCTTTGTCTATTTCTTTTCTGTCTTTGGCGGTAAAGCCTCTCAGGGCGTGCTGGATTTTCAGCCCCAGTTGGCTCAATACATTTTCTGGCACATCTCCAGGGATTTGCGTGATGAAATAAATGCCGACACCTTTGGAACGGATGAGCTTCACCATTGTTTCTATCTGCGCTAAGAGTGTTTTAGAGGCTTCTTTAAAAATCAAGTGGGCTTCATCAATAAAGAGAACTAATTTCGGTTTGCCGCTATCGCCTTCTTCTGGAAAAGTGAGGTAAATCTCCGCAAACAAAGACAGCATAAAAGTAGAGAACAGATTGGGCTTATTTTGAATATCATCTACTCTCATAATATTAACGACGCCCTTGCCATCTCTGGTTTGGAGGAGATCTTGCACCTCAAAGCTCGGTTCTCCAAAAAAGGTGGTGGCGCCCTCTTGCTCTAATGCCACAATGGAACGCAGAATAGCCCCAAGGGAGGCAGGCGCAATGGAACCATAATTTTCCGAAAGTTCCTTTTTGCCCTCGGTATCTGTGGTAACATATTGTAGCACTTTTTTCAGGTCTTCTAAGTCGATGAGGGGTAAATTTTTATCATCACAATATTTGAAAACAATGGACATAATGCTACTCTGCGTATCGTTAAGCCCCAAAATTTTACTTAGCAAAACAGGACCAAACTCGGTCACGGTAGCTCTCAGTTGCACGCCCTTAGCGCCAGAAATGCTCATCAATTCCACTGGAAAGGCTTGCGGCGTGTACGGAAGTTCAGTTTTGGCGTAGCGCTCTTTTATGATGTCGTTCTCTGCCCCTTTTTCAGCGATGCCAGAAAAATCCCCTTTAATGTCCATAACTAATGTAGGAATGCCTGCGTGAGAAAGTTGTTCCACAAAAACTTGCACCGTTTTGGTTTTTCCTGTTCCCGTGGCACCAGCAATCAGCCCGTGGCGGTTAATGGTTTTTAGCGGAAGTTTAACATCTACTTCTTTGATAACTTCACCGTCTAACATTCCTTTTCCGAGGGCAATACTCTCGCCTTTAGATTGGTATCTGCTGTTGAGATCTTCTATAAATTGTGCTTTATTTGCCATAGTTTTAAAGTATTTTTTATGGTTGATGATGTGTTGTTTGGTTCAGGTGTTGGGCAATCAGCCACGCCTCACTCCAGCAAGCTTGGAAGTTAAATCCACCTGTAACGGCGTCTATATCCAGCACTTCTCCCGCAATGTAGAAATTCGGGAGTCGTTTAGATGCCATGGTTTTAAAATCTATTTCTTTAAGGCTCACCCCACCTGCCGTTACAAATTCCTCTTTAAAGGTAGACTTGCCATTGACTTTAAAACGCTTTTTACATAAAGTCTCAGCGATGAGCAATAATTGCGCCTTAGAAAGCTGCGCCCATCGTTCCTCAGGGTTGATGGATACCGTTTCTAATATCCGAACCCAAAAGCGAGAAGTGATTTCAAACGGTTTGATTTGGTATAATTTTTTATGAGCGTGTTCTGTTTTAAAATCTTTTAAATTTTGAAAAGCGTCTTCCACGGTGGTGCCTAAAAAATTGACTTCCAAGTCGAATTGATAATTCAAATCGGCTAAATGGCGGGCTTGCCAAGCGGATAATTTTAAGATGGCAGGACCGCTCAAACCCCAGTGGGTGATCAGTAGTGCGCCGCTTTCCTCGGCTTTAGATAAGGTGATTTTGACCTCAGCATAAGGAAAACTGGTGCCTGAAAGTCCTTCTAAAAGGGCATCTTTAATATTGAAAGTAAACAAAGAAGGCACAGGCGGAATTAGGCGATGCCCCAACCGCTCCAACAACCGAAAAGCCTTAGGCGAACTCCCTGTGGTAAAAATGATGAGGTCTGCCTCTATATCGTTTTGGTTTGTTGTGATGAGGTAACCGCCGTTTTCGCGCGGGGTGATGTCTTTCACTGTGATTTTGGTTAGGACTTCCACTTGATTTTCCACTTTTCGGCACAGTGTATCGATAATGGTCTGCGAGCTGTTAGACTCTGGAAACACGCGCTGGTCGGCTTCTATTTTTAAAGGAACACCTTCGGCATGAAACCACGCCATAGTATCGGCAGGCTGAAATTTACTGAAAACGCTCAACAATTCTTTATGCCCACGAGGGTAAAACCGTACCAACTCGCGTGGGTCAAAACAAGCGTGGGTAAGGTTACAGCGCCCACCACCAGAGATTTTGACTTTCTGGAGCACCTCGGCATTTTGTTCCAAAATCTGGATATGGTACCGAGAATGGTCTAAATTAGCCGCACAGAAAAAACCTGCCGCTCCACCACCAATAATCACAACACGAGGTAAACGCTCAATCATAAAGGCAAAGATAAGGTTTTTTGAGAAGAAGAAATAATGTAAATCAATTAAAACCTTATCTTTGTACCCTATCGCAGATTAAAAATTTCTGACTTTAATACTAAAATGACGAAAAAACTGAAATTAGAAGAGCTGAACAGGGTGGATATAGAAACCTTTAAAGCGCAGGAAAAGATGCCATTGGTAGTGGTTTTAGACCAAATTAGAAGTATGCATAATGTAGGCGCTATATTCCGTACCGCAGATGCCTTTACGGTTGAAAAATTGGTGCTTTGCGGGATTACGCCTCATCCGCCTCATCGGGAGATTCATAAAGCCGCTTTGGGCGCTACAGAAAGCGTGGATTGGCATTATGAAAAAGACATAAACACGGCTTTATCTCATTTAAAAACAGTAGGTTATCAAATTATAGGCATAGAGCAAACCACAGATAGCGTGATGTTGGATGACTTTAAAATAGAACCTTCAGTAAAATATGCACTGGTTCTTGGCAACGAGGTAGAAGGGCTTAGCGAGTCCGCTTTGGCACAATATGATGCCTTTATTGAAATCCCTCAATATGGTACCAAACATTCTTTAAATGTGAGTGTTTGCGGCGGTATTGTGATGTGGAATTTCTTTTCTCAAATGTTTAAAAAATAAAATTCAATATTATCAATAATGAAATCAATTTTAAATTATATAAGTTTCATCGCTCTATTTTGTTTAGGAGCTTGCAAAAAAAGTGATACGCCTATAGCTGTTGTTCCAGAGCACACGAGCCTTGACAGCCTTGCAGCAACTTATTACGATGGCTACCTTAAATACCATCCGCTGGAGGCTACAGCGCAGGGCGATAGACGCTTTAATGATATCTTACCGCAAAATTTAGATAAAGCCCAAATATCGGAGGAAACAGCGTTTTATCATCAGATGATTAAGAGGTTGGAAGGCATCAATTACAACCAACTAACCGATGCCCAAAAGGTGGTGTATAATGTATTGGATTATCAGCTAAAAGACCAAATAGAAAGCTATAGCTATCACCCAGAATATTTTCCATTTACCCAGTTTTCTGGCTTGCCATTGGAGTTTCCGTTGTTGGGTAGTGGGCAGGGGAGCCAACCTTTTGAAACGAAGGAAGATTATGAAAATTGGCTCAAAAGAATGGAGGCTTTTCCCAATTGGATGGATATGGCGATCACCAATTTTAGATTAGGAATTAAAGACCATATGGCGCTGCCGAAAAGTTTAGTTTTAAAGATGATACCGCAGATGAATGCCGAGGAGTTGACTTCTACCAAAGAGTCTAAAAATATCTTTTTTAACCCTATTCATCACTTTCCAAAGGCGCTATCTTCGGTGGAACGGCAAGATTTTACAAAACGATATAGAGCGGTGATCCTCGATCAAATTATACCCGCTTATCAAAAAATGGCAAAATTTTTAGAAGAAGAATATTTGCCTAATGCTCGGGATACTGATGGCTACAACGCCCTGCCTAAGGGAAAAGAAATCTATCAATACCAAGTGAAGCATTGGACGACCACGAATGAAACGCCTGAAGAAATTCATCAAAAAGGCTTAGAAGAAGTGGCGCGCCTGAGAGCCGAAATGGAGAAAGTAAAAAACCAACTCAATTTTCAAGGGAGTTTAGAGGAATTTTTATCCTTTGTGAAAAAAGACCCTAAAGCCAAGCCTTACCATACCTCTCAAGAAATATTGAACGCCTTCAATGCAGTGCTTGCTAAAATAGAGCCTAAGCTAAAAACGATGTTTAATGTAGTCCCAAAAACAGGCTTTGAAATTAGGCAAACCGAAAAATTTAGAGAAGCTTCAGCCAGTGCAGAATATCTGCCTGGAACGCCCGATGGCAAGCGCAATGGTATTTTTTATATTCCCATTCCTGACCCTAAAGAATTTAATGTAACTTCTGGAATGGAGTCCCTATTTCTCCACGAGGCTATACCTGGGCACCACTATCAAATCGCGTTACAGCAAGAGAATACGGCGCTGCCTAAATTTTTGCGTTTCGGTTGGATTGGTGCTTATGGCGAGGGTTGGGCGCTCTATTGTGAATCCTTGGGCCCGGAATTGGGGCTTTATACAGATCCTTATCAAAAAATGGGCGCTCTAAGCGATGAAATGATGCGTGCTGTGCGCTTAGTGGTAGACACGGGGATCCATACTGGAAAAATGAACCGTGAGCAAGCCATTCAGTATTTTCTGAGCAATGTCGCCTATGATGAAGCCGCAGCAACGGCAGAAATAGAGCGCTATATGGCTTATCCTGGGCAAGCACTTAGTTATAAAACTGGTGCAATGAAAATACAATCATTGAGGCAAAAATATGCCACAGAATTGGGTAATCAATTCAATTTGGCTCAATTTCACGATGAGTTATTGAACCAAGGTTGCCTCCCACTGCAGGTTTTAGAGCAAAAAATGGACAATTGGGCAAAGCGAGTTCGGAAGTAGATTTTATATAAATTAAACCATCACCCCTAATTATTTTAGGGGTAATGGTTTTTATTTAAGTATTTTTTGTAATTTAGCCCC
Source organism: Riemerella columbina (assembly GCF_030517065.1). Taxonomy (NCBI): domain Bacteria; kingdom Pseudomonadati; phylum Bacteroidota; class Flavobacteriia; order Flavobacteriales; family Weeksellaceae; genus Riemerella; species Riemerella columbina. The sequence continues at coordinate 31,218 of NZ_CP103950.1, read as the reverse complement.
ATAAAAAATACACTCATTATGTCATCACTAAGATTTAAAGCGTTAGCTAAGTTGCCTTTTATGGATTTCAGAAAAGACAACGCCGTGAATGTCCCTAAAAAACTCTCCGAGTTATTTTGCGAAAATGTATTCTCAGAGCAAACCATGAGGGCGTACCTCACCAAAGAGGCGTTTAGCTCCATTATGGATGCCGTGAAAAAAGGTGCCAAAATTCAGCGAGATATTGCAGACCAAGTGGCAGTAGCGATGAAGGACTGGGCGCTCTCTAAGGGGGCTACGCATTATACCCACTGGTTCCAGCCACTTACGGGATCTACGGCAGAAAAACACGACTCTTTTTTCACGCCCATAGAGAGCGACAGGGCTATAGAACGCTTTGATGGCGGAATGCTCATTCAGCAAGAACCCGATGCCTCTTCCTTCCCGAATGGTGGCATTAGAAATACCTTTGAAGCCCGTGGTTATACCGCTTGGGATCCTACATCGCCAGCGTTTATCGTGGGTACAACACTCTGTATTCCATCGATTTTTATTTCTTATACAGGCGAAACCTTGGATTATAAAACACCTCTTCTCAAAGCCCTCCACGCGGTAGATGAGGCAGCGACCAGCATTTGCAAAGCTTATTTTGACAAAAATGTAACCAAGGTAACCGCTACTTTGGGTTGGGAGCAAGAGTATTTTTTGGTGGATAGCGCGCTGTATCAGTCCAGACCAGATTTAATTTTTACGGGTCGTACGCTTTTGGGGCATTCTCCAGCGAAGGGACAACAGTTGGATGACCATTATTTTGGCTCCATTCCTACACGGGTGATGAATTTTATGAAGGAATTGGAAATTGAGTGTATGAAACTCGGCATTCCCGTTACCACAAGGCATAACGAGGTAGCGCCTAACCAGTTTGAGCTCGCACCGATGTTTGAAGAAACCAATGTGGCAGTAGACCATAACTCCCTATTGATGGATATTATGGCGAGGGTGGCACACAAACATCATTTTCATATTTTGTTCCACGAAAAGCCGTTTGCAGGCGTTAATGGCAGCGGCAAGCATAACAACTGGTCGTTGGCGACAGACACGGGCGAAAATCTCCTAAGTCCAGGCAAAAATCCGAAGAAAAACTTACAATTCTTAACTTTTTTTATCAATACCTTAAAAGCCGTTCACGATTATGCCGATTTGCTCAGAGCCAGCATCGCTTCTGCGAGTAACGACCACCGTTTGGGCGCCAACGAAGCTCCACCAGCCATTATTTCGGCGTTTATTGGTTCACAACTTTCTGCCGTTTTAGAAGAGTTGGAAAAGGTAACCGATGGTAAATTATCCCCAGAGGAAAAAACTGATTTAAAACTAAATGTAGTCGGCAAAATCCCTGAAATTCTTTTAGATAACACGGATAGAAACCGAACTTCGCCATTCGCCTTTACAGGGAACAAATTCGAACTGAGAGCCGTAGGTTCTTCTGCCAATTGTGGCGAACCGATGACCGCGCTTAATGCGATGGTTGCTAAACAGTTAAGATTGTTTAAAGCCGAAGTAGATGCAGTGATAGACCGCAAAAATCTCAAAAAAGATGAGGCGATATTCAATGTCCTTAGAGAATATGTTCGGGATTGTAAAAGGATTATTTTTGAGGGCGATGGCTACTCCGAAGATTGGGCAAAAGAAGCCAAAAAACGAGGACTCAACAATCTTAAAACTACACCAGAAGCCCTTAAGAATGAGTTAGATAAAAAGTTTGTAGATTTATTTCAAGACCTAGAAATTTACAACCACCGAGAGTTTGAGGCAAGGAACGAAATCAAATTAGAAAAATATTCCGCTAATATTGATATAGAAGCCAAAGTACTGTCGGATATTGCAAGAAATCACATTATCCCAGCGGCGTTAAAATACCAAAACCGTCTGATAGACAATGTTAAAGGTTTAAAGGAAATCTTTGGTGCTCAGGAGTTTAAGAGTTTGGGTAAAGAACAAATGGAGCTCATTAAGGATATTTCTGAAAATGTATCTAAAATTAAAGTTGGTGTAGATGAGTTGTTAAAAGCCAAAGCCAAGGCGCAAGCCATCAGCAATCATCAGAAGCAAGCCGAGGCGTATTGCCAAGAGGTAAAACCTAAGTTTGATGCCATTAGAGAAGCCTCCGATGCTTTAGAAATGATGGTAGATGATGAGCTTTGGCCACTCACCAAATACAGGGAATTACTCTTCACGAGATAGGAAGATGTTAAAAAATATTAAAAAAAAAGAACTGCTGCAGAGCCTAAATAGGGCATTTGTGGCAGTTTTTTCTTTAAGAAATCGGTTGAAAAATGTTAAAAAGTGTTAAAAAAATAATTTTCAAGGGAGAATAAAGCCTTGACTTAATATGCAATATGTATTTTTGCTTCGTTGTTATTCCAAAATAAAAAAATGAGAAATCAATTTTTAACCTATATCGTTGCGGCTATTTCTATATTATCTTTACAATCTTGTGTGAGCAATTATGTGGTTAGCGCTACACCATCTCAGCAAGACTTTTATAACAAAACCAATGCCAATGTACCCAAAATCAGCAAGGCAAGTTTAGTATCAGCGAAAAAATCACTCTATGCTGATGATAATTTTGAAGCAGCAAAAGCCACACTAACGGAACTCAACAAATTAGAAGCCAGAGCTGAAATAGAAAAAGCCATACAACACGAGAAAACTATAGACGATATTCTCAACCAAGCCAGCACTTATATTGGAACCCCTTACCGCTTCGGAGGAACGAGTAGAAGAGGGATTGATTGCTCAGCATTCGTACTTTCAGTATTTAATGAAGCAACAGGAATTAGTTTGCCAAGAGTAGCGGCAGCACAAGCTCAAGAAGGCGAAAGAGTGGCTAAATCAGAACTCAAAAGAGGCGATTTGGTATTCTTCTCACACGGCAGACGCATTTCTCATGTAGGGATTGTACAAGAAGTGACAGAAGATGGCGAGGTAAAATTCATCCACGCAGCGACATCAAGAGGCGTTATGATTTCTTCGTTGAATGATGGTTACTGGGGACCACGCTACAGATTTGCTAAAAGAATTATCCAAGAAAACTAATTCAAGGATAGATTAAAAAATATACAACTCATACCAAATAAAAAGGTGTGAGTTTTTTTATTTTCAAAAATGATAAAAGCCTCCATCTCAAAAATCTTTACTAACTTTGAACTTTAAAACCCTTATAAAATGTCCAAAACAGTAGCTGATCAATTAGTAGAAATGCTGGTTAATGCAGGCGTGAAGCGCGTCTATGGCATTACTGGCGATAGCCTCAATCCTGTGAATGATGCCATCCGCAGAGATGGGCGAATAGAATGGATCCATGTCCGCCACGAAGAAGCGGGAGCTTATGCCGCCTCTATGGATGCGGAACTCAACGGCATTGGCTGTTGTATGGGCAGTTCTGGGCCAGGGCATGTGCATCTGATCAACGGTCTTTATGATGCCAACAGATCCGGAAACCCCGTAATTGCGATTGCCAGCACCTGCCCTTCCAACAAATTTGGGCAAGATTATTTCCAAGAGACCAATCCGTTTTATCTCTTCCAAGATTGCAGTAAATATGTGTATGTTGCCAATACGCCCACCCAGTTTCCGCATATGTTGCAGCACGCCATACAGGTGGCTACGGAGCAAAAAGGCGTGGCGGTGGTCGGTTTACCAGGCGATGTAGCGGCGGCACCAGCGGTGGACATCATCACCTCGCAGCGAAATTACAATACCCAAAGCATCTTTCGCCCTTCTGATGCGGAGTTGCAGGCTTTGGCAGACCTTCTCAACGAAAACAAAAAAATCGCACTCTATTGCGGACACGGCTGTCGGCACGCAGTGGTAGAAGTCAAGGCATTGGCAGCGAAACTCAATGCACCGATGGCGTTTTCATTCCGAGGGAAAATATTTTTTGATACCGATGATAATGCCTTTGCTACGGGGCTCAATGGGCTTTTGGGGCATCGTTCGGGCTATCTCACTTGCAACGAAGCCGATGTTTTGCTGATGCTCGGCACCGATTTCCCTTATGCCGAATTTTTACCGCAGAAAACGAAAATCGTGCAAATAGACCACCAACCCGCTCGCATAGGGCGAAGAGCCAAAGTCAGTATGGGCTTGGCAGGCGATATTAAGGACACCCTTACCGCATTGTTACCGCTATTGAAGGGCAATATTGACACCGATTTCCTTACCGAAATGCAAAAAGAACACCGCAAAAGTGAGGAAGCATTGGATAAATTCGTCAATACTGATGGCAAAATCGATGAAATTCACCCTGAATATGTGGCACATATGATCAACCAACTGGCGGATGATGATGCCATTTTTACCGTAGATACAGGGATGACCTCCGTGTGGGCGGCGCGTTTTATCAAGGGCAAACGCCAGCGTTACCTCACGGGCTCCTTCAACCACGGCTCTATGGCGAATGCAATGCCGATGGCGATTGGGGCGGCGGCTTCCCAAAAAGACAGACAAGTGATTGCGATGTGTGGAGATGGTGGAATTTCTATGCTTTTGGGTGATTTGGCGACCATTATGCAGTATCAATTTCCGATTAAAATCATCGTGTTTAACAACCGCAGTTTGGGAATGGTAAAGCTGGAAATGCAGGTGAACGGCTATGTGGATTGGCAAACCAATATGGTCAATCCCGAATTTGACAAAATCGGTACGCTGATGGGGATGAAGAGTATGGCGGTGCACAAAGCCGAAGAGGTGGAGAGTGCCTTAAAGGAAATTTTCGCACACGAGGGACCTGCCTTGCTCAATGTTTACACCAATCCGAATTCCTTAGCGATGCCGCCGCACATCACGCTCCAACAGATGAAAGGCTTCACCACTTCTATGTTTAAAAAATTAGCCGAAGGTAAATTTGGCGATGTAGAAAGTGCCATCAGTGCCAATATTGGGCATTTGGGCGAGCTTTTGTAGAGTCGGATTTTCAAAAAAGCACCAACTTTTTGATGATTTTATCATAAATAAAAGGGCATTTCAGCGTATGTTGGAATGCCTTTTTTAGGTCAAAAAAGAGAAAGATAACACGATGAAAGATGAAATCCGTCCATTAAATCATCAAACTTATAATAGCGATGAGGACGGGTAAGGCTTGTAAGAAGAAAATTTTTCTCGTGCCACTAATAGCCCCATAAATGCCAGCCACAGCAACGCAGACCAAGAAAAAAAGAGCGATATTTTTCGCCCAAATGGCATCGGTGATAAAAAAAGTCCAGAGTAATCCTGCTGCCAAAAAACCATTATAAAGCCCTTGGTTCGCTGCCAAACCTTTGGTGGGTGTAAATAAATTTTCAGGCAAAAACTTAAAAACCCTTTTGCCAATGCGTTCCCACGCCAGCATTTCAAAATACATAATATAAAGGTGCTCTGCCGCAATAATTCCGATTAAAAATTTAGTAAATAGGCTCATTCTCAGGTAGATATTGATTATAAATATAGCGTTGAATTTTTGTTTTCATCAAGCGGAACTCCATAAAAAAGTCCACTTCTACACAAAAATTTCATTCGGCTAAATTATAAAAAATAAAGGGAAATCATTGTTGGAAAGCGAAAGATTTAAAAATTGCCTTCGCCCAGTACACAGGCTTGTTGCCCAATTTTAAATGATGAATATTAAATCTGACAAGAGCTTGCGACTGAACGAAGCTAAATACCTTTCGGCAACCCCCCGTCACTGTGTGCCACCCCTCTTTTTTAAAGAGGGGAATTATCTGCAAGTTTATTATCTCACAAATTTTTCAAACTTTCAATCCAAAATTTGGAATCATACAAACAAAATTCCCTATATTTGCGGTCTATTATCAAGAACCTCGGAGGGAGGTAGCAACCTGCAACAACAAGCAAGGTGCTAAAAATGATAAGCCAGTTCTGGAAAAAATGTTGATACTTACCCCAATATGTACCGTTTTTTCTATCAAACAAGGCTTGCCTAAGAGGTCTTTGATCGCGTTATGGCGAGGAAAAACTTCGCTACAACTCAGTTGAATTTAATACATAACAAATTGAAAATGAAAACGGTATCTTTTACAAGCATTTTGCCCTTGTTGATTTTTGTGCTGGTCTTTTTAGGCTGCGGCATTTATTTTGGTGATTTTTACGCCTTGCCTTCCCCTGTGGCGGTTTTGGTGGGAATTATCGCCGCTTTTATCCTGTTTAAAGGCAGTTTCAACGACAAAGTGGAACAATTTCTCTCGGGCTGCGGCGACCATAAAATCCTGAGTATGTGCATTATTTACCTACTGGCAGGAGCGTTTGCTACGGTTTCAAAATCGGTGGGAAGCGTGGAGGTCATCGTTAATTACGGTTTGCAATGGGTGCCGCTGGCGTATATTCCTGTGGGGATTTTCGTGATTGCCGCGTTTATTTCCATAGCTTCGGGGACTTCTGTGGGCACGATTGTGGCGCTCGGTTCTGTGGCGATGGGCTTTGCCGAAGGTGGCGTAGATGCCAATTATATTGGGGCAGCGCTTTTGGGCGGTGCGATGCTCGGCGACAACCTCTCGATGATTTCCGATACCACCATCGCCGCAACGCAATCTTTGGGCTGTTCTATGAAGGATAAATTCAAAACCAATATCGCCATTGCCTTGCCAGCAGCGGTGTTGTCCATCGTGCTTTACATTGTTTTCACCCAAGAAGCGGTGCTCTCCACCGTGCCCAATCTTCCTCAAAACGATGGCGGAAATTGGCTCTTGGCATTGCCGTATTTGCTCGTGATTGTCCTTTCGTTATTGGGCGTTAATGTCTTTTTGGTATTGCTGATCGGTGTGGCGTTTAGCGGAGGTTTAGGCTTGATTTTGAGCGGTTTAGATGTGATGGGGCTCAGCAAAAAAATCTACGAAGGCTTTACGAGTATGCAAGAAATTTTCCTCCTCTCGCTCCTCACAGGCGGACTGGCAGCGATGGTGGAAAAAGCGGGTGGCATTACCTATATTTTGAGTGCCATCAAACAGCGGATTTCAGGCTATCGCACGGCATTGTTGGGCGTGGGGAGCTTGGTGGCAGTGGTGGATATGGCGACGGCAAACAACACGATTTCCATCATTATTTCGGGCAAAGTGGCAAAAACCATCAGCGAAACTTTTCGTATCCAACCCAAAAATATGGCATCGGTATTAGATATTTTTTCGTGCGTGGTGCAGGGCGTGTTGCCATATGGCGCGCAGGTACTCATCTTGATTGCCCTCAGCGAAGAGAAAATCCAATATTTAACTTTGCTCAGCTATTCATTTTATCCGTTGTTGTTGCTCATCAGTGCCTTGCTGTGGATCGCCTTTGGGAAACGCCATACGGAGGAAGTAGATTCAAAATTAACTTCCCCCAGTTCGTAGGTTTGACACGAGCTTGCCTACCTACCCCTGCTTCCTCCGAAGGGGGAGCGGAGAGCCTCCGCAGGCGATTATCAAAGCGTAGCCAATTCTTCAATCTTTAAATTATTAAATTTTTGAATATTTTATTTTGGGCGTGCTGCACTGCCTTTTTTTCAAGGGAAAAAGGCAGTGCGTCGGTCTACGGGCAGTCGCTTTTTTTGATTTTTCTCAAAAAAAATCAAAAAAGAGCTCCAACAATGCCCTCCGCCCTCACGCAAACGGAGAGGCAGGTGGCACCTGCAAGCAATTATTCATTTTTACAAAAAAAATCGCTTTTGGGTACTACCCGTTCAACCCTCCGAAAGGAGAAAATTGTGCGTGAAGTTGTGAATAATTCCCCTCTTTTTTAAAGAGAGGTGTCCGTCGAGTGAAGTGTTTGTCCAAAGGTATTTCATATGCCAAATTTCATAATTTAAAATTATTCAAAGATTAAAATTGGCTCCGCCGAGTTCGCAAGTTCGTGTCAAAATCGCCTGAGGCTGCTACCTGCCACCCCCGCCTGAATGGGTATTATTGCTTGCGGAAGCCCCTTTTGAGGAGACAAGGAAAGCTATCACAAGTTTATATCAGACTTAAAAAATTTAATTTTTCCCTTCCAGCCAGTCTTTAAAGTTTTTTACACGCTCGCGGCTGATGCTGATGGGCGTGCTGTGGTGGTAGAGTTCCACGGTGTAAGTGGGCGATGTGTGGATGTTTTTGATGTGCGAGAGCCCAAGAATGGTCTGCCGATTGACCCGAAAAAACAAGGTGGGTTCCAACACTTTTTCCAATTCTTCCAACGAAAAATCAATGGGATAGGCACGCTCCGCCGTTTGAGCATACACGATTTTGTGTTCGGTGTAAAAGCATAAAACCTCCTCTATCGCAATGATTTTCAGGTTGTAACCGATTTTCACCAATAGCCGAGCGAGCTTGGGCGGCTCTTTTTGTATCAGCTCTCTAAAATTGAGTTGCTGGTAGCTCTGTTGTGGCGGTCTAAAAGTTTTGTATTTTTCTATCGCTTGCTGTAAAGCCTCTTGGGTAAAGGGTTTCAGGAGATAATCAATGGAGTTGAGTTGGAAGGCACGCAGCGTATATTGGTCAAAAGCGGTGGTGTAGATGATGAAACTCTGTGTAGGAATTTCCTCAAAAATATCAAAAGAAAGCCCATCCCCAAGGGCAATATCCGACAAAATAAGGTCGGGGTGCGGGTGATTTTTAAAGTATGCCACACCCTCTGCCACCGAGCGGATAACACCCACGATTTCCACTTCTGGAAAATGGCTGAGCATCTTTTGTAACCGCCTCATTGCCAAGGCTTCATCTTCTATAATAACCGTTTTAATCATTGTTTTTTATGAGTTTAAAAGGTTGATAATGGGCAGTTTAACGCTGAATTTCGTAGCGGTTTCCTCTATGCCCACGGTCTGTTGCGTTTGCAAGGCATAGCGTTTTTGGATATTCGTCAAACCGAAGCCTTTCCGAGCGGTGTTTTTAGGGCGTTTTTGCAAATTATTTTCCACGATTAAATGGTTATTTTCGGCATAAATTCGGATTTTTAAGGGTTGCTGGAGCGTGGCGATATTGTGCTTGATGGCATTTTCCAGCAACAATTGCAAAGATAACGGAATCAGCCATTTTTCCTCAGGAATTTCACCTAAAATTTCAAATTGAATGCTCTCCTCAAAGCGGGTTTTCAACAGATGAAGGTAAGATTTCGCAAAAGCCATTTCTTCGGAGATGTTCACCCAAGGGCGTTCTTTTTGCTCCAAAATATAGCGGTAAATATGGGATAATTCTTCGGTAAAGCGTTGGGCTTTTTCGGGATTTTCCGCAATGAGCGCCGTGAGAATATTCAGCGAATTGAACAAAAAATGAGGGTCCAACTGGCTTTTTAACCCTTCAAATTGGGAGATTTTTGCCTGTGCCAAGCGTTGTTCCGCCTCCAATTTAGCTTCGTAATTTCGTTTGACCTCCACCATCGAATAATAGTAATAAAAACCCACCGAAATAAACAGAGCAAGGGAGAAAATCAGCCCATTGGCAAACATCATTTTCTCGCTAAACATATCCACAGACTGCCTTTGTATCAGTTGAATACTCACGAAACTCACTAAAAAAGTCATCGTTAAATTGAGACCTATCGTGGTCAAAATCGTCCAAAAGAAACGCGTATGAATTGGCGTTTTCCAAGACATTTTTTGATTAAGCACTTGGTGAAGAAGCCCGTTGGACAAACCAAATCCTAAAAAATAAACCGCTGATATACTGAATGATAGAAAGAATTTGTACCAAGTTTTGTGTTCTTGAGGTAAGAATATGGCGATGCTGATCATCATAAAAATGAAGAGCTCCCAAAGGAATTTTCGCATAGAATTATTATTAAATGAAACAAAAATACTTAAAATGATTGCGAATTGATGAAATACATTGCTTCTTCTTTTCCCCAATTGGGAGACAAAGCTGTTTTGGGGCGATAGGTTTCAAATTGAGTTAAAGCCTTCTTAAACAAAGCCATCGCTTGCGTGCGGTTGCCTCCAAAATTGGGTGGGATAAAGTAGGCTTCTTCCGCTTGGAGTAGGGTAATTCTTGGGTTTTCAGGATCCAAAAGTTGAGCCATTTTAAGGGCTTTTTTGCCTTCGGGGATCTCCGTAAGGTAGCGTTTTTGAGGATTTACAACTAATTTTAAATTATGATATATTTTCTTCAAAATATAAATTTCTGCATTTGGAGGCGACACGGCTTCGGCTTTTTTGATGTACTCCCAAGCCTTATCAGTGAGGGGATCCAATTGCGGTATTTGAGTGGAGTCTTTCAGCATCCGCCGCCCTTCTTGGAGTAATGCCAATGCTGTGTAATAAGCTGGTAACCAATCTTCTGGCGTTTGTTCGGCTATGTGGCTAAACTGTTGAGCCACTGCATCAAAATCTTCTGGGGTTTGGGCTTGTTGCAGCAGATGAATTTGTTCTGCCATCGTTTTTTCGTCATTGGTTTGGGCGTAACCAAGGTAAGAAATCACGGTAAAACCGAGTGCCAATGCCCATTTTGAAATTTGAAATTTTGTTTTCATTTTGATATGCTTTTAAGATGATGAAGCAAAGATAATCCTCGCCCCAAAGGCACACAAAAATAACTTCCCGAACCGTTGTTTTACGCTGCTGAACGGTAGTTGGTGGAGTGAATAGAAGGTTGAATGATTGGATTTGCTCAATTCCCCTTTGAAGGGGGTAGGAAGTATTGCAAACTGGTATGAAAGATTTAGGAAGTGAGGTAGATTAAAAAAACTTGGATTTATTTTTGAGCCATTGCCTTTTTTTGATGAATAAAATTGTTGTAAATGAAACTTCCGCTAAGTGGTTTTTTACCATAAAAAAAGCCGGTTAAAAATTCTAACCGGCTTTTTTGTTATTGATTTTAAGGGAACTGAACCCCTGAGTAAGCATTAGGGTTGACTTGTGGTAAAGTCGATTTGTATTGGGCGTTAATCGCTTTGATGAACTCATTCGCTATCACAGCGTATCCTCTACCTGTTAAGTGAACGCCATCTAAGGAGAATGCACCACCAGCAATATAAGTAGCGGTATATTTAACCCCATCAAACCGAATACCTGATGATTTTGAAAGCTCGTTTAGCTTGCTACTGGCATCTACAAAAGCTAAACCATAAGCATCGGCTAAAGCTTTAATTCTTTGGTTATAAGCTGCTGTTGCAGTCAGTACCTCTTGTTTTTCTGTAACGGTGAGCACATGCTGGTCTTCCAGTGGGAAAGTAATGCCATAACGGTTAAAAGGCTCTACAGCATAAGGGTAATTAGGCTGGGTGTTGATAGCACTTTTGGTCGTTAGAGGGATTAAATCCTCCGAAGTGGTATGCCTTGCCTGCCCAAAGATTTTTCCAGCTACTGCCGCTTGAGCTAAAGGAACGCCTGCCTGCACTAAAGCCGTTGTAATTTCTTTGGATAAATCTTTCAATGCCTCATCTTTGATGAGTAAAGGGTTGGCGCCCGCTTTTAAGGTCGCAATTCTATTCCCCTCGCCATAGGCAGTTAAAATTTGCTTAATGCCTGCCACTTTTTGGTTGAATAAATCTGCGGTCGCTTGGTCTAACGGCACAGGATTATAAGGTATTGTTGTGAAAAACGGAATAGAAGTCACATTAGGAATATTCGCGATAACACCTTTGGTGGCGCCCACGGCTTTCATTCCTTCAAGGATAGCTTTAATAGAACCAGCCACTACATCGGGGTCGCTAATATCGTTACTTCCGTAGGTGCGTGGGTCTAAATTTCCTTTTTGGTCCACGCCCACGCCGCCTGAAGAGGCATAAGAAAGGACGTCATTATTCCCGATCCATAATGAGAAGAAAGTCGGTTTTTGTGCCATCGCATCTTTTAGCACGGACGTGGTTGGCGCTGAGGCAAACCTCACAAAGAAAGGGTTGGCTTTTCCTACCGCTAAAGCGGCAGGGTTACCATAGCCTTCTGCTAAGAGATGGAATGATTTAGCACCTGGCACGCCCATATTATTGAACTTGCCAGAAATATGGTCTAATGCCGCAGCTGGCGCTGAAGCCACAGGCGCTAAAGAGTTGTCTACTACTTTTAAAGTAAGTTTCCCTGCAAAACCTGGGATATTGGTAAAGCCACCAATGTCGTTAGGCATCATAGGTTGAGTGAAGGTGCCACCACCAGCTTTTTGCATTTGTGCTGCCACCATCACAGGGTAAGATTCCTCCTGTCCGCTGGCGTATAGAGTTCCGTCTCTGTACCCCGAAGTAAGGGAGTTCCCTAAGGCTACATAGTTAGAAAAGTCGGCTTCGCCATTAGAAATTACGGTAGAAGTAACATCGTTGTCAAAATCATTATTACAGCTGGCTACCGAAAATAGGGCAGCTATTGCGAATGAAGATATGATTATTTTTTTCATAATAGTTGAGATTAAAATGCATTATAAGAAAGTCCTAAACCGAAGTAAACGGCTTTAGCCTTAGCTTGTCCATAGAAGTTGTAGTAATCGTTATTAACGGCTCTGGATTTGTAGAATGGAATACCCACGCCCAAATCTACACCAAAACGATTGAGCTTAAAGCCTAACCCAGCGGTGAGCACTTGCGCATTGAACGATGGTGTTTCTGGGATAAAATCTTCATCTGCGTAGGGCGATTCATCGTAATAATAACCTAAGCGCGCCGCTATTTTATCCGTTACCATATATTGTGTACCTACACGCCAAGTTTGGGTATTTTTGAAGTTTTTAGGCGTGATCAAAACGGTATTGTCATCAGGTTGGTTGCCTAAGGTGGCTTTGTCAAAATCTAAAGTCAATTGACCGTATCTTGACCAACCAGTATAGTTGAAATCTGCGGAAACTAACCATTTCGGTGTGATTTTATAAGTAGCACCAATGGTGTATTCTTCTGCCAAAGGTAAAGTGGCTTTAAATCGGTCTTGACCATTGCTGTCCAATCCTCTAAGGGCGAAGAGTGATTTCGGCATATTAAAAGTGACGGTGCCGTTGTCCGCTTTTATATCTACTGGCGAACGGTAGGCAATGCTCACATCTAACTTGTCATTCGGTTGGAAATAAAAGCCTAACCCAAACCCATGACCAGAGGCTTGGTCGTCTTTAATGTTCATCGTACCATTGGCGCTGGTAACGGCTTTGTCCCAGTTCACGCTTCCTTTGGCGTAGATGTAGCTACCACCCACAGAAACCCAGTCTGCCAATTTAAAAGACACCATAGGTTGGAAATAGAAACTCTTCAGCTCCATTTTCTGTACCATTTCTTTGCCACTCCAGTCCGAAGGCCATTGGATGGTACTTCCAAAAGGCGTGGTAAAACTAAACCCTACCGAAAACTGATCGGTTACTTTATACGCAATAGCGGCATAGATAGGCGTTCCTATCGGATTTTCTGTAGAATAAGATTCTAAAGTATTTAGATTCTGATAATCTATATCGGTTTTTACACCAAAACCACCTGCCACGATGCTCAATTTCGTAGGGATAAAAGAAATTCCTGCAGGGTTAAAAAAGGCGATGCTGGCATCTTCTGCGTGGGCACTGGTGTGCGCCATTGCCAGTTGCTTAACCCCTTGTAAAGATACTCTAAAGCCCCCTGCATAAGCCGTAAGTCCACATAAAACGCTTGCGGTAATCAATATTTTTTTCATAAGTTTTGAATTATATAAGAGTGTCCAAATATAAACATTTTTTTTAAACAACTGCCATTTAATTGATGGTGTTTGATGATAAATAATATGCATAGAATAAATAAATAGCTATATTACAAGGTAATAAAGGCTAAAATTAACTCTGATAAAATTTCTGTTTAATATTAAACAGTTTAGCGCTTGTGCCTGATTGTTGGCTTATTTGCTTTAAACTTTATTACTTTGGCAGAAATAGCATTACTCCAATCGAGAGAACGCCATAGAAATCAATCCTTTGTAAAAAAATAAGGCTATAAAATAAATTTATGCTATTTTTGCATTTATATAATAGTTAAAATAGAATACATATGAGTTGTGGATGTGGAGCATCCGGAACCTCTAACCATAGTTGTGGAACTAAATCCGCTACAGGCTGCGCCAGCGTAGACACCTGTGGCAATAGTTATAAATTAAGCGTTTTTGATTGGCTTTCTAACATTAAGCCACCCACCAAAACAGCCAATGAGTTTGTAGAGGTCAGGTTTAAAAACGAGAGAAAAGCTTTTTTTAAAAACGCAAGTAACCTGCCATTAAGCGTAGGCAGCATAGTTACAGTAGAGGTAAATCCGGGGCACGATATAGGCATAGTGAGCTTGGCTGGCGAGTTGGTGAAAATCCAAATGCGAAAGAAAAAAGCCAGAGCAGAGGAATGCCCAAAAGTTTATAGATTAGCCAACCAAAAGGATATTGACACTTGGCAAGCCGCCAGAGCAAAGGAAGATGGCGTGAAGTTACAAGCTCGAAAAATAGCCAGAAACCTTAACCTTCAAATGAAAATTTCAGATGTAGAGTTTCAGGGTGATGGCACTAAGGCGACTTTTTACTATACCGCCGATGGGCGCGTGGATTTCCGCCAGTTGATCAAGGAATTTGCCACGATGTTTCGGACTAAAATTGATATGAAACAAATCGGGTATCGGCAAGAAGCGGCTAAAGTTGGTGGGATTGGCTCCTGCGGAAGAGAGCTTTGCTGTTCCACTTGGTTGACGGATTTTAGGTCGGTTAATACCAATGCGGCACGCTACCAACAGTTGAGTATCAACCCTCAAAAATTGGCAGGGCAGTGCGGGAAACTCAAATGCTGTCTCAACTTTGAGTTGGAGAGTTATTTAGATGCCTTAGATGATTTTCCGTCTACCAATACCACGCTGAACACCGAAAAAGGCAAGGCGTTCTGCATCAAAATAGATGTTTTCAAGAAGAAGATGTGGTTCGCTTATGCGGAAAACCCGATGGTTTGGTATGATTTGGACACCGATGAGGTTAAAGAACTCATCAGAACCAATAAAAAAGGAGAGAAAACACCATCGTTAGAAGAGGTAAAAGCGCTCAACACCAATGTTTTAGAAACGGTAGATTTAATCCAAGAGAATAGCGTAGACCGTTTTGAAAAGCGCAAGCCACAGAAGAAAAAAAGTAGAAATAGAAAATCTTCGGATCCTTCTAAAAAAAGAGAAACGCCTAACACGCCGCAGGGAGAGAAACCGCAGCAGCAAGGCCATTCAAGACGGAATAATCCCTCAAACAGAGATAAAAAACCACGCCTAAAGTCTAAGAACTTTAAGCGCGGTGGTGGCAAACCTAAAAACAATACAGGCAATGCATAAGTGGTGGCTATGGATCATCGTGGTATTGGG
This sequence comes from Riemerella columbina, assembly GCF_030517065.1. Taxonomy (NCBI): domain Bacteria; kingdom Pseudomonadati; phylum Bacteroidota; class Flavobacteriia; order Flavobacteriales; family Weeksellaceae; genus Riemerella; species Riemerella columbina. The sequence goes on along the minus strand of NZ_CP103950.1, from coordinate 15,993 downwards.
GATTTCCTGTCAGCAAGATGCTGGCGAGGTGCAGATGCGTGATGTCAATAATCTGTGGGCGAAAAACCAAGCCCAGGAGTTTCAGTTGGATATTAAAGATGCCGATGTGCCTAAAAACCTCATTTTTATCATCAGAAATAACCAAAACTATCCGTATAGCAATCTGTTCCTCATCGCTACGCTGGCACAGAACGGCAAACCGATTAAAACGGACACGCTTAATTATAGATTAGCCAACCCTGATGGCAGCTGGATTGGTAGTGGTTTTGGAGATACCAAAGAAGGCTGGTTTCAATATAAAGAATATTATCAATTTCCTAAAAATGGAATCTATACACTAAGTATAAAGCAGGGAATGCGCCAAGATACTCTGAGAGGGATAGAAGATATTGGCATAAAAATACAAACATTAACATCAAAATAGAAGACTAAAACAATGGATTCTAAACAAAATACTAAAAAAGCAACCTTCCCACTGCCGCCCAAGAAGAAAAAATCAACGGGTTACAGAAAGTGGATTGGTTTGATTTGGATAGGGCTTATCGCCTTTGTGCTGGGCATTACAGGGTTATTTTTTGCCACTTCGCAAGGCTTACTTGGAGAGATGCCAGATGTGAAAGACTTAGAAAATCCAGACATCTATGTGGCTTCGGAAATCATCTCTTCTGATGGGGTAACTTTGGGTAAATTTGAGGTGGAAAAAACCGATCCTATTACCTATAAAGATATGCCGCCATACCTTATCTATGCCCTACAAGCCAAGGAAGATGAGCGTTTTAAAGAACACTCAGGGATTGACTTAAAGTCAATCCTTAGAGCCATCCGTTACGGTGGCGATCGTGGTGGCGGTTCTACCATTACCCAACAGTTGGCAAAGTTGTTATTTACCAAAAAAGCCTCCACTAATAAACTGTTGAGAATCAGTCAAAAACTGAAAGAATGGGTGGTTGCCGTGAGTTTAGAAAAACGATATACTAAGGAAGAAATCATCACGATGTATTTCAACAAGTTTGATTTCACCTATAATGCCCACGGCATCGAGATGGCTTCTAAAATTTACTTTAACAAACACACCAAAGACCTGACCCTCCCAGAGGCAGCAATGTTCGTAGCGATGTTGGAAGCGCCCATCGCCAATAACCCTTTGCGAAATATTGAGCGCGCCACCAAGAGGCGAGATGTGGTAATCAAACAGATGTTAGAAACAGGTTACATCGACCAAGCCACTTATGAGAAGGCGATTGCGCAACCTGTCGCTGTTCACTATACTCCAATTAAAAACATTGAAGAAGGGAATTCCGCTTATTATAAATATTATTTAAGAAAAGAAATCAATAATTATTTACAAGAATACGAAAAAAAGACAGGAAAGTCTGTTAATCTCTTTCGAGATGGGCTTAAAATTTATGTTACCTTAGATTCCAGAATGCAGAAATACGCAGAGGAAGCCATTAAGGAGCATTTAACCCAACTTCAAAAATCTTTTGATGCCGAGCAGAGAAGAAACCCTAACCGTCCGTTCTATAAAATCAGCAAGAAAAGTGCGGACAATATTATGATGCAAGCCGTGCGAAGAACAGGGCGCTATCAGCAACTTAAAGCCGCAGGCGTTCCTGAAGATTCCATTATGATGGATTTCCATAAGCCAACCAAGATGACCCGCTTCACTTGGCAAGGCGAGGAAGAGGTAGAAATGACCCCTTGGGATTCCATCCGCTACCACAAGCAGATTGCACAAGCTGGATTGATGTCTATGGATCCTTCCACTGGCGATATTAAAGCGTGGGTGGGCGGTATAGATTGGCAACACTTCCAGTACGACCATATTAAACAAGGAAAACGCCAGGTGGGGTCTACCTTCAAGCCGTTTGTTTACGCTACAGCCATTATGAATTTAGGGATGACGCCGTGTACGCCTATTTCTAATGCCACCTACACCAAAGGCAATTGGCGCGTGGCAGGTTCTGGCGGTATGCTGACCATTAGAGATGCCTTGGCACACTCCAAAAACCCTGTCGCAGCCAGATTGATAGAAGCCGCAGGTGTGGATAATGTGATCCGTTTAGCCCGAGATTTGGGTGTGGAGAGTGATATTCCGAGAAATAACACCATTGCATTAGGTTCGTCGGATATTACCATTTATGAAATGTTGGGCGCGTATAGCACCTTTGCCAACTTTGGTAATTATGTAAAACCAGAGATGATTTGGCGGATAGAAGATGCGAACGGCAGGGTGATCACAGAGGTTAAAACTGAACTGAAAGAAGTGATGAACGAGAAATACGCCTATTCTATGATAGACATTATGAGAGGCGTTGCCCGTTATGGTACTGCATCTGGAGAACTTCGCAGAAGAGGCATCAGCGAGGGAGTAGAGATTGCCGCCAAAACAGGGACAACCAATAACAACTCAGACGGTTGGTTCATTGGTATGGTACCGAAATTGACCACTGGTGTTTGGGTAGGTTGGGAAGACCGTGCCACTCACTTCTGGAGCACTGGCGAAGGGCAAGGGGCGAAAATGGCACTCCCTATTTGGGCTATTTTTATGAAGAAAGTTTGGGCGAATAAAGAGCTCAATATTTCCCCTGATGAGAAATTTGTAAAACCTTCCGACTGGACAAACGGTTGTGATGACCTCCGAGGAATGGGCGGTTATGGTGATGAAGGTGCACTGCAAACCATAGAAGAACTGCGAAACCCTAAGCCTGTGGAGACCACAAAGCCGCAACCTAAAAAAGATGAAAACATCAATGAGAAAATCAATTCCTCAGATGATATTGATTTTAACCAATAACTAACGCTTGCCGCCAGATTTTTAAGGTTAAAAATCTGGCGGTTTGCTTTTTTTTCACTATTTTAGCCCATATTTTTAGATGCCGAGCATCATTAACCTTAAAATAAAAACATTATGAAAACATTAAAAGTAGCATTAGGTGCCGTTGTGATTGCCCTTTCTGTGGCTTCTTGTAGCACTGTTAAAAAAACTTACACCATAGCGCCTAAGAGCGGAACGCCTACAGAGGGTACCGCCACACTTTCTCAAAGAGGCAATCAGGTGACTTTAGATGTAAAGGTAGCCAATCTTACACCAGGGGAACACGCCATCCACATCCACGAAAAAGGTGATTGCTCCTCTGCCGATGGGAAATCAGCGGGTGGACACTGGAACCCTACAGGACACGATCACGGCAAGTGGGATACCCAACAGTTTCATAAAGGTGATATTGGTAATTTAGTGGCTGGCGAAGATGGCAAAGCCCATTTGGTATTCAGCACAGACCAATGGTGTTTGGGATGTGATGATGCCACTAAAAATCTTTTTGGTAAAGCCATCATTATCCACGCTGGCGTAGATGATTTCACCTCGCAACCTACAGGAAATGCAGGCGGTAGAGTAGGCTGTGTGGAGATTAAAAAGTAATTTTTTCTTAACCGAAAAATCATCAATTGTTTTTTCATATAGTTAATAGAGAGGTAAGGACAGGTTTTCTTGCCTCTCATCTTTTAAAATGATGACGATGACTGATCAATACTTTATGAAGCAAGCCTTAATGGAGGCAGAGACCGCCTTGGAGCGTGGCGAAGTTCCCGTAGGTTGCGTGATGGTAAGCCAAGGGCGCATCATTGCAAGGGGGCATAACTTAACGGAAACCCTAAACGATGTGACGGCTCACGCCGAGATGCAAGCTATTACTGCTACAGCCCATTTTCTTGGTGGCAAATACCTGATCGATTGCACGCTTTATGTTACTTTAGAACCTTGCGTGATGTGCGCAGGAGCCTTAGCGTGGAGCCAAATTTCAAAAGTGGTGATTGGTGCCAGAGATACCCACCGAGGCTTTATCAATAAAGGACTGAGTCTCCACCCCAAAACAGAGATTGTCACGGGGATTTTAGAACAAGAATGTAGCCTAATCATCAAAAATTTTTTTAAGGAAAAGCGGTAGGGGAGAAATGTTGATAATATTTAAAAATAGCTTTACGACTCTGTATTTTGGGGAATATTGAGGTAGATTTATTACAAAATCTTGCCAACTTATTAACTATGAGAGGCGGTTTCCACCTTTATAAGCATCTTCATCATTGAGTTTAAGGTTAATTTTTTATGGAATATGTAGGAAGTTAGGTTTTATTTTTTAATTTTGCACAGCGTAAAAAAGTAAAAATGTCACACCAAGCAAGCTATCTATTTAGTACCAGAACAAGTAAAGATTTAGCGGAGAAAATTGCTAAAGAATACGGACAAGAATTAGGGAAAATCAATTTTCAAGCGTTTAGCGATGGCGAATTTGAGCCCGTATTAGACCAATCGGTGAGGGGCGGTCGCGTTTTTTTAATCGGTTCTACCTTTCCACCAGCGGATAATCTTTTAGAATTATTACTGATGATAGATGCCGCCAAACGCGCATCAGCAAAGAGTATTACCGTGGTTTTACCTTATTATGGATTAGCCAGACAAGATAGAAAAGATAAGCCAAGAGCGCCTATTGGTGCCAAGTTGGTTGCTAATTTATTAACGGCAGCTGGTGCTACACGGATTATGACGATGGACCTCCACGCCGACCAAATCCAAGGCTTTTTTGAAATTCCTGTGGATCATCTTTATGCTTCCACCATTTTTGTGGATTACATTAAATCTTTAAATTTAGACAACCTCACCATTGCATCGCCAGATATGGGAGGTGCCAAGCGTGCCAAAAATTATGCAGGGCACTTGGGTGCAGAGGTGGTTATCGCCTACAAAGAACGCAAGAAAGCCAATGTGGTAGAGGAGATGTTCCTCATTGGAGATGTAGAGGGCAGAAATGTGATTTTAATTGATGATATGATAGACACCGCAGGAACCCTCTGCAAGGCGGCGGATATTTTGATAGAAAAAGGTGCCAAAAGTGTAAGAGCTATGGCAACGCATCCTGTGCTTTCTGGCAAGGCTTATGAGAATATTGAAAACTCAAAAATAACGGAAGTTATTGTAACAGACACAATTCCTATCAAAAATAATTGCCCATCTAAAATAAAAGTGCTATCTTGCGCCCCATTATTTGCTGAGGTGATGAAAATGGTACACGAGCATAAATCCATCAGTGATAAGTTTATTATCTAATTGATTTTCAGTAAGTAATAAACAATAAAGTTAAAAACAATTTAAAATTTTTATAAATGAAATCTATTACAATTCAAGGACAGAAAAGAGAAAGCGTAGGCAAAAAAGCAACAAAAGCGTTACGCGATGCTGAATTAGTCCCTTGTGTTGTTTATGGAGGTAATGACCCAGTACATTTTTCTACAGAAGAAAAATCTTTCAAAAACTTGGTTTATACTCCAGATGCACACACGGTATCTATTGAAGTAAATGGAGAGACTATTCCAGCGGTATTACAAGACATTCAGTTCCACCCGATTACAGACAGAATTCTCCATGCAGATTTCTATCAACTTAGCGAAGATAAGCCTGTGGTGATGGAAGTACCAGTAAGAATTACAGGTAGAGCAAGAGGGGTAGTTGCCGGTGGTGTGCTTAGACAGTCTTTCAGAAAACTAAAACTAAAAGCGCTACCAGCTAATTTGCCAGACGAAATCGTGATTGATGTGACCAAATTAAGAATTGGTAACAAAATCTATGTTGGCGATATCAAAAACGAAGCTTACACTTTTATGCATCCAGATAATGCAGTGGTTGTGGCAGTTAAGATGTCAAGAACTGCAATGAAAGGCGGTGCTATCGCTGATGATGATGAAGACGAAGAAGAAACAGAAGGAGAAGCGCCAGCTGCTGAATCTGCAGAATAATAGCGTCATCTTTTACAATAAAAAAAGACTGCTTCAATTTTGAGGCAGTCTTTTTTTATCTGTGCATAAGAAATTTTAGCGTTCTATAAAGTTGTTGTATCTTCGAACTCTTGCTTGGTAGCGTTCATCGGCTTGCTTTTTACTATTTTGATCAAAGCTTTCATACAGTTTTGGATGCACTCGATTATAGAATGAGGCTTTTATCAATTCTAGAAATTGATTATAATTCTTGACATCGCTGACATTTTCTTCACTTAAGTTTAAATCTTCTATTCCTTTATTAGACTTTTTAATTTCTACCAATTCTATTTTAATATCTCCTGCTTGATCTTCTGCTGATAATACTAAGCCTGGTAGTCCAATCAACTTAAAAGGTCCTGCAGAAATAGGGATTTCTTCAGTGTACCAAGCGGTATAGGTTCTTCCTGAGAGCTCCGTAGTCGCTTGACGGCAAAGAAATGGTCCTATGTTTTTGGTACTGTCTAATAATTTCCATTGTGGACCTTTGGAAGAGTATTTAAACCAATCTGTTGTTACATCTATATATTGGTCAATAGATGCTGTTTGTAAATCTACAGTGATATATTCTTTTTGGTTACCCCCTCTTTTTATAGCAGAAAGTATATAATTAACATCCGCTAGGGTCTTTGATTTTCTGCTTTGGCTTAAAGAATCATTATAAATTTTTAAGGGTGATATATAAACCGAGCGTTTGGCATCTTTTAGATAAAGGCTCATATCATAAGGCTTTACATCTTTCATACTTACCGCAGAATCTACCCTGTGCCAAACACGATAATCCACTCTATATTGTCCCATATAAAGATGGCATAATAATACAGTTATAAATAATACTAAATTTTTCATAAACAATAAATCATTAAATTAGCCTTTAAGGATAAGCTTAAAGGCTAATAAAGTTGTTTGATTAATTTGTGTTATTGTTACCACAATCTTGTGCAAGGAAACTCTTTACAAATTTTTCAAATGATTCCACGCTACCACACCATTGTCCGGAAGATGTGCCACAGTTACTAATCATAAAGTAATTAAAACCCTCTTCCTTAATCGAGCCATCTGTTATTACTAACTGAGTTTTCCGATCCAAATACAAACGAAGAAATGTATGTTAATGCTAAACTTAATAAAAATGTTTTTCTTTTCATAATGTTAAAACTTTTAAATTAATTAAAATAATAAATTTTATTCATGAAACAAATATGCGATTATTTTTTAATGATACAACTTTTTAATTGTTTTTTTTGCTATACTTTCCAAAAATCTCGGTCAAGGCTTCGGTATTGTATGGCTTCCGCAATATGGTGAGATAGAATATCCTCCGAATTTTCTAAATCGGCAATCGTTCTGGCGACTTTCAAAATCCTATCATAAGCCCTTGCTGAAAGGTTGAGTTTTTCCATCGCCGTTTTAATCAACTTGAGCGAGACATCGTCTAATTGGCAAAACAATTTCAGTTCTTTAGGTCCCATTTGGGCATTATAGCTTATGGGAAGATTTTTGAAGCGCAAACTTTGTTGTTCCCTTGCTTTCAGCACGCGCGCTCTTATTTTATGGCTGGGTTCGCCTTGGCGCTGGTCTGTCAGTTGGTCAAAATCCACTTTTTGAACCTCAATATGAATGTCAATGCGGTCTAATAGTGGTCCCGAGAGTTTGTTGAGATAGCGTTGCATTTCAAAAGCCGAAGAGGTGTTGTTGGGATCATCAGGGAAAAATCCGCTGGGGCTGGGGTTCATAGAGGCAACCAACATAAAGCTGGCAGGGTAGTTGACCGTAAATTTGGCTCGAGAAATGGTCACCTCCCGATCTTCTAACGGTTGGCGCATCACTTCTAACACCGTTCGTTTAAATTCGGGCATCTCATCTAAAAATAAAACACCGTTATGAGCCAAGGAGATTTCTCCAGGTTGAGGGTAGCCACCACCGCCCACTAGTGCTACATCAGAGATGGTGTGGTGCGGCGCTCGGAAAGGTCTGATGGTCATTAGCGAGGTTTCGGCGCCCATTTTCCCTGCCACAGAATGAATTTTTGTTGTTTCCAAGGCTTCCTTCAAGCTGAGCGGAGGCAAAATACTCGGAATTCTCTTGGCGAGCATGGTCTTGCCGCTACCTGGGGGACCAATCAAAATGATGTTATGCCCACCTGCTGCTGCTACTTCCATAGCGCGTTTGGCGGTTTCTTGCCCTTTAACTTCGGAAAAATCAAAAGGGAATTGGTTGATTTTGCTTTGAAAATCTTCTCGAGTATTGATGGTGGTGGGTACAAGAGGTTTTCCTTCATTAAAGAAATCAATTACTTCTTTAATGTTTTCTACGCCGTAGACCTCTAAATCATTAACAATGGCGGCTTCGCGCGTATTTTGCTGTGGGAGGATAATGCCTTTAAAGCCTTCTTCTCTCGCCTTGATGGCGATGGGTAGAACGCCTTTTATCGGTTGCAGTCCGCCGTCTAAGGAAAGCTCGCCCATAATAATATAGCGGTGTAGATCTTCAGCAACAATCTGCTCCGATGCCGCCAAAATCCCAATGGCAATGCTCAAATCATACGCCGAGCCTTCTTTCCGAAGGTCGGCTGGTGCCATATTGATGATGATTTTTTTGCCAGGTAATTTATAACCTACATTTTTTAACGCTGCCGAGATTCTGTGGCTACTTTCCTTAATAGCGCTGTCAGGAAGCCCCACCAAATGGTAGCCAATGCCTTTATCTACATTAACCTCTATCGTGATGGTCTGTGCCGAAACGCCATAGATGGCACTGCCGTAAACCTTTACTAACATTTCGATATGATTTGGTAGTAAAGATAAACATTTTTTATGATTTAGATGAATTGATTGCCATTTTTTTTGTCTTTCAGGTCTAAAACATATTCTTTTATTTTTTGATCGTGAGCTCTTGGGCAGATGAGCAGTGCTTTCTCAGTATCCACGATGATGTAGTCTTCTAATCCATCAATAATCGCGATTTTATGTTCATTTTTTAACCGAACAATACAACCTTGGGTATCATAGGTCAGGATATTTTTAGATTTGATAGCATTATGGTGGACATCTTTCTCGGCGTTATCATAAACGGAATTCCAAGTTCCTAAATCGCTCCAACCTAAATCCGCAGGGATCACATAAACATTTTCGGCTTTTTCCAAAATACCGTGGTCTATTGAGATTTTTTCGGCTTTAGAGTAAATTTTTTCGATGCAGTTGGGTTCGGTATCATTGGCTTGGTAGTCGCATTCATCAAACAATTGCTTCATTTCGGGGAGGTGGGTGCTGAAGGCTTTTAAAATACTTTGAGCAGACCAGATGAAAATACCTGCATTCCAAAGGAAATCTCCTGTTTCTAAAAAAGCTTTGGCTAACTCTAAATTAGGTTTTTCGGTAAAAGTTTTTACTTTTAGAAGACTATCGTTAGGATGTTCAATGACTTGGATATAGCCGTAACCCGTATCTGGGCGAGTGGGCGTGATGCCCAAAGTAATAAGGTAATCGTGCTGTGCGACGATAGAAAAAGCAAGGTTGATTTTCTCCAAAAACAAACCCTCCTTTAAAATCATGTGGTCGGCAGGGGTTACAATGATATTGGCATTAGGATTAAGCTCAGAGATGATGTTCGCCATATAAATATTACACGCGGCAGTATTTTTCATCATCGGTTCTCCTATGATATTTTGTGGCGGCAGCTCGGGCAATTGCTCCGCAGTCAGCTGCACATATTCCTTATTAGTAATTACAAAAATATTCTCGATGGGTACCGCTTTAGAGATTCGGTCAAAAGTTTGCTGAATCATCGTTCTGCCTACGCCTAAAATATCTTGAAATTGCTTAGGGAAATCTTGGGTGCTCAGCGGCCAAAAGCGACTGCCGATGCCTCCTGCCATAATAACGCTATAATTATTTTTCATGTTCATTATTCAGTAATTTTAATGGTTGAACCTCTGCCGTAGGGCTAAATAAATACTGTCGCCCTGTACCGAGGTGGATACAAAGGTAACGCTTTTTTCTTTTTTCGTGGATTTGATATTCTTGCGATCTATAATAAAACACATCACCGAGTTCCAAATCTTCGATTAGGGATTGATGAGAAGGAGGGGCTTTAAAATACCTCGCCAAAGAGACATCAGCATTAAAACTGGCTTTCGGATTTTTAGCGAATGATTTTAAAATTTCCTGCAAATCCTGAGGGTAAACCTCCAAACTTTCCAAAAGTAACTGCCCGAAAGTCTGTTTCCATTCCTTACCATGTGGGCTAATCCTTTGATATTTTTCAAAAGCGATTAAATGTGCCATCTCGTGAGTCAGCACAAAAAAGAAAAGAAAAGGTGACAAATTACCGTTAATCGTGATTTGATGTTTCCCATTTTTAAGTTTCCGATAATCTCCCAGTTTAGAATGTCTTGGGCGGGTTACTTTAATATGAATAGGAAATGCGCTCCCCCAAACAGAAAGATAATTCAGTGCGCCCACAGGCATAAAAGAAGATAAAGCATCTAACGACATAAATACAAAGATATAAAAAACCACTCATATACTTTTATATGTGTATACTTATAGTATATATAGTACATCAGACAATCCCGTATTTTATATTTCAGGGGGAGTATAAAATTTTTAGCATTGATTAACAGGGTGTTAGTAATAATAGGGTAAAAAAAGGTGTAAAAAGATTTGGAGGATTGAGGAGTAAGGGGTATTTTTGCACCCTCATTACGAGAGAGTAGAGCGGTATTGAATTTAAGGAAATATTTTTTAAAAAAAGATTAAAAAATATTTTGTCATATCAGAAATAAGTTTTACTTTTGCACTCGCAAATCAGAGATGGTGAGCGGCGAAAGAGAACGAAAGGTAAGATAAAAATTTTTTACAAAAAATTTGGTAGTTAAAAAATAAGTTGTATCTTTGCAGTCCGAATTCAAAAACGGAGCGCAAGAGAAGCTTAAAAGATTACTGAAAAAATATTAAAAAATATTTTGTCATTTCAAAAATAAGTTTTACTTTTGCACTCGCAAATCGGACGAAGTTTCTGAGAGGGGCTTAGGAAGGTGAGCGAGAGAAGAATAGAGAACATTGAATTAAGATATAACAACCAAGTAAGGATAAAAACCAAAGCGTAACAAAAACTTTGAGTGAGACGGGAAAAACATACAATGGAGAGTTTGATCCTGGCTCAGGATGAACGCTAGCGGGAGGCCTAACACATGCAAGCCGAGCGGTAGAGAGTAGCTTGCTACTCTTGAGAGCGGCGTACGGGTGCGTAACACGTGTGCAACCTGCCTTTATCTGGAGGATAGCCTTCCGAAAGGAAGATTAATACTCCATAATATATTGAATGGCATCATTTAATATTGAAAACTCCGGTGGATAAAGATGGGCACGCGCAAGATTAGATAGTTGGTGAGGTAACGGCTCACCAAGTCAATGATCTTTAGGGGGCCTGAGAGGGTGATCCCCCACACTGGTACTGAGACACGGACCAGACTCCTACGGGAGGCAGCAGTGAGGAATATTGGACAATGGGTGAGAGCCTGATCCAGCCATCCCGCGTGAAGGACGACGGACCTATGGTTTGTAAACTTCTTTTGTATAGGGATAAACCTACCCTCGTGAGGGTAGCTGAAGGTACTATACGAATAAGCACCGGCTAACTCCGTGCCAGCAGCCGCGGTAATACGGAGGGTGCAAGCGTTATCCGGATTTATTGGGTTTAAAGGGTCCGTAGGCGGGCTCGTAAGTCAGTGGTGAAAGCCTGCAGCTTAACTGTAGAACTGCCATTGATACTGCGAGTCTTGAGTATAGTTGAGGTAGCTGGAATGAGTAGTGTAGCGGTGAAATGCATAGATATTACTCAGAACACCAATTGCGAAGGCAGGTTACCAAGTTATAACTGACGCTGAGGGACGAAAGCGTGGGGAGCGAACAGGATTAGATACCCTGGTAGTCCACGCCGTAAACGATGCTAACTCGTTTTTGGGCTATTATAGTTCAGAGACCAAGCGAAAGTGATAAGTTAGCCGCCTGGGGAGTACGACCGCAAGGTTGAAACTCAAAGGAATTGACGGGGGCCCGCACAAGCGGTGGATCATGTGGTTTAATTCGATGATACGCGAGGAACCTTACCAAGGCTTAAATGGGAATTGACAGATTTAGAAATAGATCCTTCTTCGGACAATTTTCAAGGTGCTGCATGGTTGTCGTCAGCTCGTGCCGTGAGGTGTTAGGTTAAGTCCTGCAACGAGCGCAACCCCTGTCACTAGTTGCCATCATTCAGTTGGGGACTCTAGTGAGACTGCCTACGCAAGTAGAGAGGAAGGTGGGGATGACGTCAAATCATCACGGCCCTTACGCCTTGGGCCACACACGTGATACAATGGCCGGTACAGAGGGCAGCTACACTGCGAAGTGATGCGAATCTCGAAAGCCGGTCTCAGTTCGGATTGGAGTCTGCAACTCGACTCTATGAAGCTGGAATCGCTAGTAATCGCGCATCAGCCATGGCGCGGTGAATACGTTCCCGGGCCTTGTACACACCGCCCGTCAAGCCATGGAAGCTGGGGGTACCTGAAGTCGGTGACCGTAAAAGGAGCTGCCTAGGGTAAAACTAGTAACTAGGGCTAAGTCGTAACAAGGTAGCCGTACCGGAAGGTGCGGCTGGAACATCTCATTTTAGAGACTCATTTGGAGTATAAACAAAAACAAGAGTACTTACTTAAAGTAAGCTTTGGTTTTTTACTGGTTGGTTGTAATATTAAAAATATAACCCCTAAAGATTAGTATAAAGGGAAGAGATTACAGAGTCTCGTAGCTCAGCTGGTTAGAGCGCTACACTGATAATGTAGAGGTCGGCAGTTCGAGCCTGCCCGAGACTACTAATTGAAAGAGAGGGGGAATTAGCTCAGCTGGCTAGAGCGCCTGCCTTGCACGCAGGAGGTCAAGGGTTCGACTCCCTTATTCTCCACAATAGATTAGACTATTGGAAGACTTTATAGTAAAGAAATGAGAGCCATTTCGTTTAAAGGAAAGCAATAGAGACTAATCAAGACTAAAGAACATTGACATTAACGGTAAAAAGACATCACAAAGAGAAAACCGAGCACTTATAAGTGCTTGAGTAACCAATAAATTAGGAAAGAAATCGTTAAGGGCGTATGGCGGATGCCTAGGCTTTCAGAGGCGACGAAGGACGTGGTAAGCTGCGAAAAGCTACGGGGATTGGCACACACGAATTGATCCGTAGATATCCGAATGGGGCAACCCGGCAGGTTGAAGGCCTGTCACCTCGCAAGAGGAGCAAACCCGGAGAACTGAAACATCTAAGTACCCGGAGGAAAAGAAATCGAAGAGATTCCGTAAGTAGTGGCGAGCGAAAGCGGATTAGCCCAAAAGTTTATATATGTTTAATAGAATGTTTTGGAAAGAACAGCCATAGAAGGTGAAAGCCCTGTATATGAAAGGCATATTTAGATGATACAAGAGTAGGGCGGGACACGTGAAATCCTGTCTGAATATGGGGGACCATCCTCCAAGGCTAAATACTCCTGAAAGACCGATAGTGAACAAGTACTGTGAAGGAAAGGTGAAAAGCACTTCGAATAGAAGGGTGAAAGAGAACCTGAAACCGTACGCCTACAAGCGGTCGGAGCAGCGTTATAGTTGTGACGGCGTGCCTTTTGCATAATGAGCCTACGAGTTAATTTTACTAGCGAGGTTAAGGACTTCAGGTCCGGAGCCGGAGCGAAAGCGAGTCTGAATAGGGCGAATAGTTAGTAGGATTAGACGCGAAACCTTGTGATCTACCCATGGGCAGGTTGAAGCTTTGGTAACACAAAGTGGAGGACCGAACCGGTTGACGTTGAAAAGTCTTCGGATGACCTGTGGGTAGGGGTGAAAGGCCAATCAAACTGGGAGATAGCTCGTACTCTCCGAAATGCATTTAGGTGCAGCGTCGATGTTAAGTTTATTAGAGGTAGAGCTACTGATTGGATGCGGGGGTTTCACCGCCTACCAATTCCTGACAAACTCCGAATGCTAATAAATGTTCGTCGGCAGTGAGGGCATGGGTGCTAAGGTCCATGTCCGAGAGGGAAAGAACCCGGACCACCAGCTAAGGTCCCTAAATCTATACTAAGTTGAAAGAACGCGGTTGAACTGCATTGACAGCTAGGATGTTGGCTTGGAAGCAGCCATTCATTTAAAGAGTGCGTAACAGCTCACTAGTCGAGCGGTTCGGCATGGATAATAATCGGGCATAAGTATAGTACCGAAGCTATGGGATGTATTAATACATCGGTAGGAGAGCATTCTATCGGCGCAGAAGCAGTATCGCGAGGTATTGTGGAGCTTATAGAAAAGAAAATGTAGGCATAAGTAACGATAAAGGGGGCGAGAAACCCCCCTCACCGAAAGACTAAGGTTTCCTCAGCCATGCTAATCAGCTGAGGGTTAGTCGGGACCTAACGCGCACCCGAAAGGGGAAGTGGATGGACAATGGGTTAATATTCCCATACTTGCTCACACTAAAAAAGGGGACGGAGCGCCGTACTTACTGAAGACTGACGGAATAGTTGAGACCTAGCCTACGGGCGAAGTTGTTGTAGGGAAAGCGCTTCCAAGAAAAGCCGAAGTGAAGCAACCCGTACCAAAACCGACACAGGTAGTCGAGGAGAGAATCCTAAGGTGCTCGAGTGAGTCGTGGCTAAGGAACTAGGCAAAATAGTCTCGTAACTTCGGAAGAAGAGACGCCTCCCTCCGGGGAGGCCGCAGTGAAGAGGCCCAGGCGACTGTTTATCAAAAACACAGGACTCTGCTAAATCGAAAGATGCTGTATAGGGTCTGACACCTGCCCGGTGCTGGAAGGTTAAGGAAGGTGCTTAGCGTAAGCGAAGGCATTAACTGAAGCCCCAGTAAACGGCGGCCGTAACTATAACGGTCCTAAGGTAGCGAAATTCCTTGTCGGGTAAGTTCCGACCTGCACGAATGGTGTAACGATCTGGGCACTGTCTCAGCCACGAGCTCGGTGAAATTGTAGTATCGGTGAAGATGCCGATTACCCGCAATGGGACGAAAAGACCCTGTGAACCTTTACTATAACTTCGTATTGACTTTGAGTAAACAATGTGTAGGATAGGTGGGAGGCTATGAATCTGGCACGCTAGTGTTGGTGGAGCCGTTGTTGAAATACCACCCTTTGTTTACTTAGAGCCTAACTCGGAAACGAGGACATTGCGTGGTGGGTAGTTTGACTGGGGTGGTCGCCTCCAAAAGAGTAACGGAGGCTTTCAAAGGTACCCTCAGCACGCTTGGTAACCGTGCGTAGAGTGTAATGGCATAAGGGTGCTTGACTGTGAGACCTACAAGTCGATCAGGTGCGAAAGCAGGACATAGTGATCCGGTGGTTCCGTATGGAAGGGCCATCGCTCATAGGATAAAAGGTACTCCGGGGATAACAGGCTAGTCTCCCCCAAGAGCTCACATCGACGGGGAGGTTCGGCACCTCGATGTCGGCTCGTCACATCCTGGGGCTGGAGAAGGTCCCAAGGGTTGGGCTGTTCGCCCATTAAAGTGGCACGCGAGCTGGGTTCAGAACGTCGTGAGACAGTTCGGTCTCTATCTATTGCGGGCGTTAGATGTTTGAGAGGGCTTGATTCTAGTACGAGAGGACCGAATTGAACAAACCTCTGGTGTATCTGTTGTGCCGCCAGGCGCACCGCAGAGTAGCTATGTTTGGTAAGGATAAGCACTGAAGGCATATAAGTGCGAAACCTGCCTCAAGATGAGACATCTTTTAAGGGTCGTGGGAGATGACCACGTTGATAGGCTATAGGTGTAAAGCTGGTAACAGCATAGCCGAGTAGTACTAATTACCCGTAGATTTATAGCCTAATAGGTTAATAAAACCAAGCCTTATAAGTGCAATCAAGGTTTTGCCTTTGTGATGTTAATTACCGATAATTTATGCTACTTGAATCAAGATAGCATAAAAATATAAAACTACCATTTGCTTCATAGGAGCAAATAGGAACCAACTTTAGGGTGGTTTTAGCGGTGGGGCTCACCTGTTCCCATTCCGAACACAGAAGTTAAGCCCACCAGCGCCGATGGTACTACGAAAGTGGGAGAGTAGGTCGCCGCCAGTTTTTATTTTTGTTAAAAGCCGTGTACATACCAGTACACGGCTTTTTTTGTTTAT